>CAWAOF010000035.1:0-39900 GCA_963783525.1 uncultured beta proteobacterium | reverse complement strand
TAGCGCCCGATTCCGCTGACGTCCCAGCGCCGCGGCTGCGCGAGGAACTCGGCGTCGACTTGGTCGGTGGTGAGCGCCGTCTGCGACACGTCGTAGAGCAGATTGTTGACGAGGATCTGCACCGGCGCCATCGGCAGGAACGGCAGCAAGGCGCTCGCGCCGATCATGCTGAACATGTTGCCGAAGTTGGAGCTGCCCGCCATCCGCAGGTACTTGGTGACGTTGGCGAACACGCGTCGGCCCTCGCGGACCCCGTCGTTGAGCACCAGCAGGCTCTTTTCCAGCAGGATGATGTCGGCGGATTCCCTGGCCACGTCGGCCGCAGTATCGACCGAGATGCCGACGTCGGCCGCGGTCAGGGCCGGGCTGTCGTTGATGCCGTCGCCGAGGTACCCGACGACATGCCCGTGGGCGCGCAAGGCGCGGATTACCCGGGCTTTCTGCTGCGGTGTCAACCGCGCGCAGACCGTCGCGGCCTCGACGCGCGCACCGAGCTCGGCATCGGAAAGCGCATCGACATCGGGTCCCAGGAGCACGACATCGGCCGGCAGGCCCACCTGCCGGCAGACGTGGCGGGTCACCGCGTCGTTGTCCCCCGTCAGCACCTTCACGGCCACGCCGGAATCGCGCAGCGAAGCAAGGGCGACGGCCGCCGTCTCCTTCGGTGGATCCAGGAACGCGATGTAGCCCAGCAGCGTGAGGGCGGCTTCGTCCGCCGCTTCGTAGGTCGCCGGTCCCGGCGGCAATTCCTTGAATGCGACCGCGATGACCCGGAAGCCGTCCTCGTACAACTCCCGCGTCACCACGCGCAGCTCGTCCTCGTGACCCTTCTCGATCGGCACGCTGGCGCCGCTGCGCTCGGCCTGCCCACAGGTGGCGATGATCTCCTCGACCGCACCCTTGCAGATCAGGAAGTGTCGGGTGCCATCGGCGGTCCCGACCACGACGGACATCCGTCTTCGCTCGAAGTCGAACGGGATCTCGTCGATCTTGACGTAGCCCACGCCGGAGCGGATATCGGTGTGCAGCTCGGCGTGCGTCAATACCGCCTGGTCCAGCAGGTTCCGCATGCCGGACTGGAAGAAGCTGTTGAGGCACGCGAATTCGAGCACCCGTCGCGATTCGTGGCCGAAGATGTCGACGTGGCGCTCCAGCAGGACACGATCCTGCGTGAGCGTTCCCGTCTTGTCGGTGGCCAGAATGTCCATCGCGCCGAGGTTCTGGATCGACGCGAGCCGTTTCACGATCACGCGCCTGTGCGCCATCACCAGCGCACCCTTGGTGAGATTCACCGTGATCACCATCGGGAGCATTTCCGGAGTCATGCCGACCGCGACCGCGATCGCGAACACCAGCGCTTCCATCCAGTCGCCCTTGGTCAGGCCGTTGATCAGCAGCACGGCCGGTACCATGACCAGCATGAAGCGGATGATCAGCCACAGGTAGCGATGGATGCCGACATCGAAACTCGTTGGTTGCTGTGGCGCACCCGCCGCCCTGGCAATGGCCCCGAAATACGTCGTCCGGCCGGTCGCGACGACAACCGCGGTTGCAGTGCCGCTCGCGACATAGGTGCCCATGAAAGCAAGGTTGCGCGCCTCGAGCGGCGCCGGCACCGCCGCGATTGGCTCGGCGAGCTTCTCCACCGGCAGCGATTCTCCCGTCAATGCGGCCTCGTTGACGAACAGATCCTTCGCCGCGATCACCCGCACGTCGGCCGGAACGAGGTTGCCGGCATTGAGCAGCACGATGTCTCCGGTGACGATGTGGGCCAGCGGCACGTGCACCGCATGACCGCTCGCGGGAAAGGTGCCGTCTTCCTGCCGGAGTCGGCGTCGCAACAACGCCTTGGTATGCACGAGCGCGCGCAGCGCCTCCGCGGCCCTGCTCGAGCGGAACTCCTGCAGGAACGACAGGAGCGACGACAGCACCACCATCGCCGCGATCACCACGGCGCCTTCGCGCCCCCCGGTGATCCAGTTGACGATCGCGAGAGCCAGCAACAGCAGGGACAACGGATTCGCGAGGATCGGGAGCAGCCGCCGCCACGGGTCGAGGTGTTCATGGTCGGTGATGCTGTTGGGACCGGAGGCCCGATAACGCAACGCCGCGTCGTGGTTGGTGAGGCCCTCGCTGCCGGAATCGAGGCGCGCCAGCAGCGCCTCAACGGTGAGCTGCGCGGATTCGGTGAGCGTTTGGCTGACGCCGACCGGGTCGATCGGCGGCAAGTGCGGACGGTGCCGAAGCGGAAGTCCGAAGAGGCGGAAGAACGGCACGGTCAGGGAACTCGAACGATCCGGGGTCGCGTTGGCGGCAACGATCAACGCGGGATCGGATTGGCAGTCAAAGTTGGCGCACGCACCGTCCAATCCACTGCGCCGTCACCTTTTCCTGCGCCGCGTTCTGCGTGAGGCGCGCCGCGAGCCCCGGAAAATCGACGAGATCAATCGGCTGATCCTGATTGAAACACGAGAAGACGTAGCTGACTTTGCCCGTGTCGGGGTCCTTGTGCGGCTGCAGGCACTGCGCGCAGATCTCCTTCATCATGCACTGCATCGGCGAGTTGATCGACGCGATTGCGCGATGTCCCGGCTTGAGATAAGGCGCCAGCACGGTGTGCCGCGCGGCGCCGACGGCGGCCATCATCCGGTCCGAGCCAATGGCGATGAGCCGGTCGCACGCGGAAAAGGGAATCGCCGCGGCGCCCAACGCACCCGATGCGTACGCCGTCATCGCCTCGACGATGTTGCCCACGACGGCACGATCCTGCGGGCGCGTTGCCGTGAAGCCCGGTGCCTCGTCGCTGCACCAGACGACGACGTCGGCCGCGGCTTCGATCTCGGCGACCTTGTAGCGGTCGATCATTCGCTTGTAGCCGGCGAAGTAGAGCACTCGAGATCCCGCTTGGCGGAACGCCTCGCCGATCGAGAACAGCACGGCGTTGCCGAGGCCGCCGCCGGCGAGAACGACGGTCTCGCCGCCCGCGATCTCGGTCGGCGTTCCGGTCGGTCCCATGAGCACCACGGGCTCCCCGGGTTTGAGCAACGCGCAGAGGTCCGACGAGCCGCCCATCTCCAGCACGATCGTCGAGACGAGCCCCTGCTCGCGATCCACCCACGCGCCCGTCAAGGCCAGCCCTTCCATTGTGAGGCGGGTGCCGTCGACGAGTGGCGCCAAAGTTTCGAAATTCTGTAGCCGGTAGAACTGTCCCGGCTCGGAACCGTCGCGCCGCGGTGGGCGCACGAACGACGACCTCGACGATCGTCGGCGTCAGCCGGTCGACGCGGACCACGGTCGCGCGGAGCTCGCGGTTCAATCGATCGAAGAAACGCGCATCGTCCTCGCTCGACGCCGGCGCCACCCTGTCCAACATGCGTGACACGATCGGGTAGCCCTGCCTGGCACTGGCCATCGCCTTGACGACGTTGCCGTGGAACGATGGATGCAGGTCGCCGAAGAAGCTGGTCGCGCGGCCGTCGGCGCGAATGCCGGTGAGCACCGCCGGCTGCTCCGGCTTGGCGAGGCCTTTGACCGGGTGTACCGGCCGGCCCTCCTCGTTCAGCAACCGGAAATACTTGCCGTCGAGCTGGAAGTGCCCGGCGTCTTCGCGCGCGAGCACGGTATTGGGCTGCGTCCCGGCGGCGACGAGAATTGCGCGTGCGGGCAGCGATGCCTGCCCGAATTCGTGCCAGACGCCATCGCCGTCGTTGTGATGCTGGGAGACGCGGAGCGCGCAGGCATGGCCATGCGCATCGACTTCGACCGCGAGCGGCGTCAGACCTTCGGCGAAGCGAATCCCTTCCTCCAGCGCCTTCTCGACCTCCTCGTGGTTCAGCGTGTACGACGGGCTGTCGACGAGCCGTCGGCGATAGGCGATCGTCGCGCCGCCCCAGCCCTGCAGCAGCTCGACGATGCGCGCCTCGCGACCTTCGCGCGCCGCGGCGGCACGTTCGTCGCGCAGCGCGCGGGCATGCGCGAGAAACTCCTCGGCAATCGAACGCTCCTCCGCGGTCCATGCGGACTCCACCGCGTCGCGTCCGGCTTCCGCGACCAGCGCCTCGTAGCGCGACAGGATCTTCTCGACCTGAACCGGGTAATACGCAAGCGCCTCGGTTGCGGTGTCGATCGCGGTCAGTCCGCCGCCGACCACGACCACCGGCAGCCGAAGCTGCATGTTGGCCACGGAATTCGTCTTCGCGGCGCCCGTCAGCTGCAGGGCCATCAGGAAGTCGGATGCCGTACGCACGCCGGTCGCGAGTCCGTTCGGCAGTTCGAGCACGGTCGGCTTTCCCGCGCCCGCCGCAACGGCGACGTGATCGAAGCCCTGGGCGAACGCACTCTCCGTGTCGAGCGTGCCACCGAAGCGCACGCCGCCGAAGAGCGCGAACCGGTCGCGGCGCTCGAGCAGCAGGCGAATGACCTTCAGGAAGTTCTTGTCCCAACGGACGGTGATTCCGTATTCGGCAACGCCGCCGAAGCCCGCCATCACGCGATCGTCGAGCGGCTCGGAAAGCGTCGCCGCGTCGCGCACCGGCTCGAACGGCACGCGCTCGCCGTGGGCCGTCACCCCGGAAAGGGTCGGCGGGAGCGGCTCGATCTTCAAGCCGTCGATGCCGACCACCGTGTGGCCATCGTTCAGCAGATGATGCACGAGCGTGAACCCGGCCGGCCCCATGCCGACGACGAGCGCTCGCCGTCCCGTCGCGGCGCGCGGCAGCGGCCGGCGCAGGTCGAGCGGGTTCCAGCGCGTGAGCAGCGAATAGACCTCGAAGCCCCAGGTCAACGCGAGCACGTCCTTCAGGATCCGCGTTTCCGCCTGTGGAATGTCGACCGGGTCCGTCTTCTGATAGATGCACGACTTCATGCAGTCGTTGCAGATGCGGTGGCCGGTGCCGGCGACCAGCGGGTTGTCCACGCAGATGATCGCCAGCGCCGCGAGCGGCCAGCCGTCGGCGCGAAGCTTGTGGAATTCCGAGATTTTTTCCTCGAGCGGGCAACCGGCGAGTGTGACGCCGAACGGGCTCTTCTTGTACGGATTCTCAACGGGCCCCGCGGTGCCCGGCTTCTTCTCCGGAAGGCCGCGCGCGCAGGAGTCCTTGCCCTGCTCGTGGCACCAGATGCAGTAGTGCGACTGATCGAGCGCGCGCGGGAAGTCCATGCCGCGGTCGGTCAGCGCGAATCCCTCGCGCCGCCGAACGTGGCCGCCGGCAAGCTTCCAGGCGGCGATGCCGCTCACCTGCGTCTGCTCGAGCGGGACGAGCTTCATATAGTCGAGCTTGCGGGGCGCGCGAAACAATACGCCGTCCCGGTGTGCTGCGCGCCCGTCGGCCGTGTGCGCGGCCCAGGCGGCGTAGCGCAATGCGACATCGAGTTCCGCCGCGTGCGCGACCTCGTCCTGTTGCCACCGCGTCACGGCGGCGGCGAATCCGACTTCCGTGAACGGCCCGTCCAATGCACGCTCCAGCTCGCGCCGCAGCGCCGGACCCTCGAAAGTCGCGGCAACGTCCGCGCGATGCGTATTCATCGCCTTGCGCTGGACGAACAGGCGCTTGACCACATAGAGGGGGGCAAGCTCGTGGTGCCTCGCCTCGAGTGCGCGCACCTCCGCCTCGATGGCGAACAAGGCGGCGAGGAAGTCCTCGAGATGCGGCCCCAGCGCGATCAGGAGCTCCGATTCGACCTTGCGGTCAAGCGCATCGGGGTTCTCGCGCGCGGCTGCAAGGCGAGCGGCGAGCGCAGGGTCCGCCGACCGCAAATGGGCACCGAAGCTCCGGTCCAGGCGTTCTGCGCCCTCGATCGTGTAGAGATCGGCGAAGGCGAGGTCGTGCGCGAGTCGGAGCGGGCGTCGGGTATCGGGAGACATGAGCGGTCGCGACAGCGACATTCTCGTCGGGCCGCATCGGGCGCCGCTCGACGAAACGTGGGCAAAACGGTTGATTTTACCGTTCGCAACAGGAACCCGTCAGGTGCGATGGTTCTAAGGATAGGTCAACCGTCAAGGTCCGCCACCCGTTGAGGGCCACCCCGGGGGACAATAGTCCATTGAACCACCGCAACGGAGATGTCATGACCTGCATCCAGCGCCTTGCCCACCTGATTGCCGCTCTCGCCATCGCTGCGGTCGGTGCCGTGCCGCTGCCGGCCCTCGGGCAGGCGATCCGATTGGGCGAGCTCAACAGCTACAAGGTGTTCCCGGCCTTTCTGGAGCCGTACAAGAAAGGCATGGACCTGGCACTCGCCGAGATCAACGCAGGCGGCGGCGTGCTCGGGCGGCCGCTGGAGATCGTGTCGCGCGACGACAATGGCAACCCCGGGGATGCGGTGCGCGTGGCCGAGGAACTTCTCTCCCGCGAAAAGGCCGTCATCTTGATGGGGACATTCGCGTCGAACGTGGGACTCGCGGTGGCGGACCTCGCCAAGCAACGCAAGGTGCTGTTCCTGGCCGCGGAGCCCCTGACCGACAAGATCGTCTGGGACAACGGCAACCGCTACACCTTCCGGCTGCGCGCGTCGACGTACATGCAGACGGCGATGCTCGCGCCGGAGGCGGCGAAGCTCGGGAAGAAGCGCTGGGCGATCGTCTACCCCAACTACGAATACGGGCAATCGGCCACTGCCGCGTTCAAGAAGCAGATGATCGCGCTGCAGACGGGCGGCATCGAGTTCGTCGAGCAGGCCGTGCCGCTCGGCAAGATCGAAGCGGGCGCAGTCGTGCAGGCGCTGCTCGATGCGAAGCCCGATGCGATCTTCTCGTCGCTGTTCGGGGCCGACCTCGCGCGCTTCGTCCGCGAAGGCGAGCTGCGCGGCCTGTTCAAGGGACGCCCGGTGTTCAATCTGCTGGGCGGCGAGCCCGAGTACCTCGACCCGTTGAAGGATGAGGCGCCCGTCGGCTGGTGGGTGACCGGCTATCCGTGGTACGCGATCGAAACGCCGGAGCACAAGCGCTTCCGTGCGGCCTATCAGGCGAAGTTCAACGACTATCCGCGCCTCGGATCCGTGGTCGGCTACAGCACGGTGCAGGCTGCCGCCGCCGCGATCCGGAAGGCGGGTTCGACCGACACCGAGAAACTCATCGCGGCGATGAGCGGGCTCACGTTCGATAGTCCGTTCGGCAAGGTCAGCTTCCGCGCCGTCGACCACCAGTCGACGATGGGCGCGTACGTCGGCCGCACGGCGGTCAAGGACGGCAAGGGCGTGATGGTCGAGTGGCGCTATGCCGACGGCGGCAACTTCCTCCCATCCGACGACGCGATCAGGCGGATGCGGCCTGCGAATTGACGCTCGCCTCGTTCTTCGCCCAGCTGCTGAACGGCCTCGCCGGCTCCTCGGCGCTGTTCCTCGTCGCCGCCGGGCTCACGCTGATCTTCGGCGTGACGCGCGTCGTCAACTTCGCGCACGGCTCGCTCTACATGCTGGGCGCCTATATCGCGGTCACGCTCGTCGGCGTGCTGGGACGTGGTCCGCTCGGATTCTGGGGTGCGGTCGTGGTCGCCGCGCTGATCGTCGCGCTGATCGGTGCATCGATCGAGACGCTGCTGCTGAAGCGGATCTATGCGGCACCGGAGCTGCTGCAGCTCGCGGCCACCTTCGGGATCGTGCTGATCGTCCGCGATGCCGCACTTGCGCTCTGGGGCGCCGAAGACCTGCTCGGCCCGCGCGCTCCGGGCCTGGCCGGCGCGGTCGCCATCTTCGGTCGCGTGATCCCGGCCTACGACCTGTTCCTGCTCGTCGTCGGTCCGCTCGTCCTCCTGGCGCTGTGGTGGCTCCTGGAGCGCACCCGCTTCGGCACGCTCATTCGCGCCGCTACGGAAAATCGGGTGCTGGCAAGCGCGCTGGGCGTCAACGAGCGCGCCCTGTTCACCGCGGTCTTTGCGCTGGGCGCGATGCTCGCGGGGCTCGCCGGCGCGCTGCAACTGCCCCGGGAGCCGGCGAACCTCGGCATGGACCTCGCGATCATCGCCGAAGCGTTCGTCGTCACCGTCGTGGGCGGGCTGGGCTCGGTTCCGGGGGCGTTCGTCGCGTCGCTGCTGATCGGTCTCACCAAGGCGCTGTGCATCGCGCTCGGCACCGTCGAGGCCGGCGGACTCGCGATCGCGTTCCCGAAGCTCACCCTCGTCGCGGAATTCGTCGTGATGGCGGTCGTGCTGGTGCTGAAGCCCTACGGCCTGATGGGCGCTGCGCCGGCCGCGCTGCCGACGACACCGCTCGCCGAATTCCGGGCGCTCGTCGTGCCACCCGGGCGGCGCGCCGCGCTCGGAGCGCTCGTGGCGCTCGGACTCGCCGCGTTGCTGCCCTGGACCGGCGACGAATATCGGCTCGTGCTCGCGACCGACGTCCTCGTATTCGCGCTGTTCGCGTCGAGCCTGCAGCTATTGATGGGCACCGGCGGCATGGCGTCGTTCGGCCATGCCGCGTACTTCGGCCTCGGTGCCTACGCCGCCGCGCTCGCGGTGAAGCGCGGTGTCCCGATGGAGCTCGCGCTCGCGGCCTCGCCGGCGGCCGCGATCGCCGGCGCACTCGTCATCGGCTGGTTCTGCGTGCGGCTGTCAGGCGTCTACCTTGCCATGCTGACGCTCGCGTTCGCGCAGATTGTCTGGTCGATCGCGTTTCAATGGGATGCCGTCACCGGCGGCTCGAACGGCGTGGTCGGCGTGTGGCCGTCGGCGTGGCTCGCCGGCAAGCAGGCGTACTACGGATTCACGCTGGCGCTCGTCTCCGGCGCGCTCCTGGCCATTGCATGGATTGCCCACGCGCCGCTCGGCTATTCGCTGCGGGCGTGCCGCGATTCGCCGATGCGTGCCGCGGCCATCGGCATCGATGTGCGCCGGACACAATGGACCGCGTTCGTGCTCGCCGGCGGCTTCGCGGGCCTCGCCGGTGGCATCTATGCGTTCTCGAAGGGCAGCATCTCCCCGGAAACGCTCGCGATCCCGCGCTCGGTCGACGCGCTGGTGATGGTGTTGCTGGGCGGCCTCAATGCGCTGGCCGGTCCGCTGCTCGGTGCCGCCGTCTTCACCTGGCTGTCCGATACGCTCGCACGCGGCACCGAGTACTGGCGCTTCGTGCTCGGCGCCGCGATCCTGCTGACCGTCATCGCCTTCCCGACAGGGATCGGCGGGACGATCACACAGTGGCTCGCCCGGAGGCGGCGATGAGCGCGGCAGCGCCAGCCGCAAGCGTGGGGGCGGTCGGTCCCATCCGGTGCTCAGCGTCGACGGGCTGTCGAAGGCCTTCGGCGGGATCGATGCCGTCCACAAGGTGTCGTTCACCGTGGCTGCCGGCGAGCTGGTCGCGCTGATCGGGCCGAATGGAGCGGGGAAGACGACATGCTTCAATCTCGTCAACGGCCAGCTCGTGCCCGATGCCGGGACCGTTGCGCTGTCGGGCTCGCGGATCGACGGATTGCCGCCGCGTGCCATCGCGCGGCTGGGTGTCGGCCGGACGTTCCAGGTCGCCGCGACCTTCGCCTCGATGTCCGTGCGCGAGAACGTCCAGCTCGCATTGCTCGCGCATGCCGACGTCCATGAGAGCGTCGCGGCGCGCGCGACCGATCGCATGGGCGATCGGGCCGACGCGCTGCTCGAGCGCGTGCGCATGACGAAATTCGCCGGAGCGGGATGCGCGACGCTCGCCTACGGCGACGCGAAGCGGGTCGAGCTGGCGCTGGCGCTTGCGGGCGACCCGCGATTGCTGCTGATGGACGAGCCGACCGCCGGCATGTCGCCTCGCTCGCGGAACCGCCTGATGCAGCTCGCCGCCGACCTCGCGCGCGAACAGAAGATCGCAGTGCTGTTCACCGAGCACGACATGGACGTCGTGTTCGGTCATGCCGACCGCATCATCGTCCTCGATCGGGGACGCCTCATCGCGGAAGGATCTCCCGCTGCGATCCGGGCAAACCCCACGGTGCAGGCCGTCTACCTGGGCGCGGACGACGCCCGGTAGATCGGGGGCGCCGGCTACCCTGCCAGGCGCGCAAACCCGTCCGCGAGATCGGCGATGAGATCGTCCGGGTCCTCGAGACCGATCGCGACGCGCAGGCACGGGCCGCCCGGATCCCAGCGGGTCGCGGTCTGCACCGTCTCGGGGAATATCGGAATGATCAGGCTCTCGAAGCCACCCCAGCTCCAGCCCATGCCGAACAATCGCATCCCATCGAGCATGGCGTCGATCCGCTTCCTGGCAACCGGCTGGAGGACGACGGCGAACAGCCCGCACGCGCCGACGAAATCGCGCTTCCAAAGCTCGTGGCCACGCGATCCGGGCAGCGCGGGATAGATCACTTCGCGCACCTCCGGCCGCGTCTGCAGCCATCGTGCGACCGCGAGCGCGCTCTCGACGTGGCGGGCGAGCCGTAGCGGCAGCGTGCGCAAGCCGCGCAAGGCGAGGAAGCAGTCGTCGGACGACGCGGTGACGCCCATGTCGGTCCAGAACCGACGCAATGCCGGAAAGGTCGACTCGTTGCCGAGGATGAGCCCCAGCAGCACGTCCGAATGCCCTCCGATGTACTTCGTTGCCGCGTGGACCGAAACGTCGACACCGTGTTCGAACGAGCGGAAGCCGAACGGCGTCGCCCAGGAGTTGTCGGTGACGACGAGCGCACCGCGCCGGTGGGCGACCGCGACGATGGCCGGGATGTCCTGCATGCAGAAGGTGAGCGATCCCGGCGACTCGGTGAACACGACGCGCGTGTTCGGCCGGAACTCGCGCTCGATGGCGGCACCGAGCAGCGGATCGTAATAGCTGACCTCGACGCCGATTCGCACCAGGTGGTTGTCGCAGAAGCGCCGTGTGGGACCGTAGACGGCATCGGTGACCAGGACATGGTCGCCGGCACGGGTGAGCGCGAGCAGCGGCAGTGTCGTCGCGGTGAGCCCCGACGGCACCGCGAGCGCACCATGCGCCCCCTCGATCGCGGCGACCGCGTCCTGCAGGTCGGTGACGGTCGGCAACCCGTGCAGCCCGTACCCGATGCCGGGATACTCGCCGCGCCGCGCCTGTTCCAGTTCGGCCACCGTCGGAAACAGAATCGTGGTTGCGCGAAACACCGGGGTATTGACCGCGCCCATGAACTTGCGGGGATCGCGCCCCAGATGAACCGCCTGCGTGGCGGGCTTGCGCTTGTCGGCGGTCATAGAGTGCACCCTTGGCGCTGCGCGCCTTCCCTCCGAGAGGGAGCCATTCGCACCTTGGGACGGCCCGTCGGCGCTCACGCGGGGAACCCTTCGGTCCTGAGCGCGGTGCGGATTCGCGCAACCTGGTCTGGAACGGAATCGGCTATGTCGACGACGATGGCGGCGTCGGGTTCCTCGAGCGTCGCAAACTGGCTCGCCAGCAGCGTCGGCGGCATGTACCGATGCGCGCGACCGGCGAGTCGTGCGGCGATCATCTCGAACGTGCCCTTGAGGTGGACGAAGCGCACATCACCCGCGCGCGCGAGGTGATCGCGGTACGCCCGCTTCAACGCGGAGCATGCGAGCACGGCGCTTCCCCCGCGCGCTTCGATTGCCGCCATCTCGGCGCAGATCCGGTCGAGCCAGGGCCAGCGGTCGTCGTCGGTCAGCGGTGTGCCGGCGGCCATCTTCGCAACATTGGCCGGCGGATGAAAGTCGTCGGCATCGAAGAAGGGCCAGTGGAGATCCGCGGCGAGCGCCTGTCCGACGACGGTTTTGCCCGCCCCGGACACGCCCATCAGCACCACGATCATCGCTCGCCGCCCTTCCGCTCCACCGCGTGTCCGCCAAATCCGCGCCGCATCATCGCGAGCAGCTTGCCCGGATAATCGGACTTGCCCTGGCTTGCGAAGCGCATCATCAGCGCGAGCGACATCACCGGCGCGGGGACCCCCTGCTCGATCGCCTCCTGCGCGGTCCAGCGCCCTTCGCCCGAATCGGCGACGAGGGGTGCGATGTCGGCCAGCTCGACATCGCGCCCGAGGAACTCGGCGATGAGGTCGAGCAGCCACGAACGGACGACGCTGCCGTGGCGCCACAGCTCGGCGACGGCGGCCACATCGATGCCGAACTCGGTCTTGCCCTTGACGAGGGCGATGCCCTCGGCGTACGCCTGCATCATTCCGTACTCGATCCCGTTGTGGATCATCTTGACGAAGTGCCCGGCGCCGCAGGGGCCGCAATGCAGCCAGCCTGCGTCGGGCGCCGGGGCGAGTACCTTCGCGTACGGTTCCACGAGCCGCGCGGCCTCGGGGTCGCCGCCGAACATCAGCGCGTATCCGTTGTCGAGTCCCCAGACGCCGCCCGAGACGCCGCAATCGACGAAGCGGATGCCCGCCGTCCCCAGTGCGGCGCCACGACGTTGCGAATCCTTGTAGTTGGCATTGCCACCATCGACGATGACGTCGCCGCGCGCGAGCTCGGGCCAGAGTTCCTCCACCGCGAGCTCGGTGACGCGTCCGGCGGGCAGCATCAGCCAGACGATCCTGGGGGCGCTCAGCTGCTTCGCGAGCGCAATGAGGGACGGCGCCGCGGTTAGAACGCCTTCCGCCACCAGCGCCGACGACGACTTCGCGTCGGCGTCGTAGCCGACGACCTCGACGCCGCCGCGCGCGAGCCTCCGCGCCATGTTGCCGCCCATGCGGCCCAGTCCGACGATGCCGATCTGCATGCGGAGGATCTCTTCGGTGAGGAAACCGTGATGCTACAGACTCGACCGCCGCGAGCCAACCGCAGCCGTCCCCGCGCGCCGGGTCGCGATGGCGGCCGCGACGACGATCAGGGCGCCACCGCCGAGCGTGCGCGCGCCCGGCGCCTCACCCAGGATGGCAAAGGCGAGCGCGATCCCGTACACGGGCTCGAGCGCGGCGACCACGCTTGCCGTGTGCGCGCTCACCGCCGTCATGCCGCGGATGAACAGCGTGTGCGCGAGTGCCGTGCACGCGAGTCCCAGCACGACGAGCAGGACGATCTCGCGCGCGCCAAGCGCGAAGGGGCTGGACCAGGCGAACGGCAGCAGCACGATCGCGGCGAACACGTTCTGCCAGAACGCGATGTCGCTCGCCGGTCGCGATGCGGTCCACCGCCGATTCATCACCGCCAGCAGTGCGAATGTGAATCCCGAGACCAGCCCCCAGCCCAGGCCCCGGACGACCGGATTCGCGAGCGAAAACTCCGGTACCAGCAACGCGAGCCCGGCCGTGACCAGCGCCGCCGTCGCGCCCTCGCGCCGGTCGAAGCGGCGCGCCAGGAGCAAACGCTCGAGGAGCAGCGCGAACAGCGGAAAGCTCGCGTACCCGAGAAGTCCGACGGCCACGGTCGAGACCTGTACCGCGGCAAAGAAACTCACCCAGTGCAGCGCCAGCACGACACCGTTTGCGACGAGGCGGGCTTCGAACGGCGTGCGCACCGTGGCGTGCAGGCGCACGAGGCCGAGCGCCGCCGCCGCGATGGCGGTTCGCCCGAGAACGATCGCCACCGGCGAGAGTTCGAGCCACTTGCCGAACAGACCGGAAAAACCGAACAAGGCTACGGCGGCGTGCAGCGCGACGAGCGCCGCAAGGGGGCTCATTGGTGCACCCTTGGCGCTGCGCGTATCTGTTCGTCGCCCACCGTGCCAGTATCCTAACAGCAGGCATCGCAGCAAGGGCCCACCGAGGGATCCCACCGCCGCGCATCGCGGGTCGGCGCCGCCGGCCTGCGCTAGAATGGCGGACCGCGCCCGCGTGCGGGCCATGGCGCGCGCCAGGCTGCAGCCGCGCTGCAAATCTGAAATTTGGAACACGCGCCCGAACAGCCGATCCCGCTCCGGAGGAACGCATGCCGAACCCATCGTCGGCCGCCAAGGTCATCGCCGCCGTCCGCGACGCGCCGGGCAATCGCGTCAAGGTCGCCGTTTCCGACATCGACGGCGTCCTGCGCGGCAAGTACATCCACAAGGAGAAGTTCTATTCCGCGGCCGAAGGCGGCTTCGGCTTCTGCGACGTCGTTTTCGGCTGGGACATGATGGACGTCACCTACGACAACACGACGCTTACCGGCTGGCACAAGGGGTTCCCCGACGTCCTTGCCAAGATCGATCTTGGCACCTATCGGAATGTTCCCTGGGACGGCGGCGTGCCGTTCTTCCTGGGCGAGTTCGTCGCACAGAAGGGCGGCAAGGAAGTGCCCCTGCCGATCTGCCCGCGCCAGGTGCTGAAGCGCGTGCTGAAGCGCGCCGAAAAGCTCGGGCCTGGTGCCGATGTGCGGCATGGAGTACGAGTGGTTCAATTTCGCCGAGACGCCGCAGTCGTGGGCCGACAAGAAGGGCGTCGCGCCGACCACGATCACGCCCGGCATGTTCGGCTATTCGCTGCTGCGCGCGAACGCGAACCGCGACTTCTTTGCCGCGCTGATGACCGAGATGGGCGAGTTCGGCGTGCCGATCGAAGGCCTGCACACCGAGACCGGCCCCGGCGTCTACGAGGCGGCGATCCTGTTCTCCGAGGCGCTGGAGGCCGCCGACCGCGCGATCCTGTTCAAGACCGGCGCCAAGGAGATCGGCTGCCCGCTTCGGCATCATGCCGAGCTTCATGGCGAAGTGGAACCAGCACCTTCCCGGGCTGCTCGGGGCACATCCATCAGTCGATGTCCGACGGCAGGAAGAATCTGTTCCACGATCCGAAGGGCCGCAACGGCATGAGCAAGCTGTTCGAGAGCTACCTCGCCGGACAGGTCGCGAGCCTGATGGAGCTCGCGCCGATGTACTGGCCGACGATCAACAGCTACAAGCGCCTCGTCGACGGCTTCTGGGCGCCGGTCAAGCCGACCTGGGGCCTCGACAACCGGACCGCGAGCTTCCGCGTGCTCTCGGCGTCACCCAAGTCGACGCGACTGGAAACGCGCTGTCCCGGCGCCGACATGAATCCGTATCTCGCGGCCGCCGCCGTGCTCGCCGCCGGTCTCGACGGCGTCGAGAAGAAGCTGAAGCTCACCGCCAAGCCGATCCACGGCACGAACCAGGGCGCCGAGGACATTCCGCGCGCGCCGCGCACGCTGATCGAGACGACGCGCATCTTCCGCGACTCGGCTCTGGCCCGCGACTGGTTCGGCGACGACTTCGTCGACCACTACGCGGCGACGCGCGAATGGGAGTGGCGGCAATGGCTCGATGCCGTCACCGATTGGGAGATGAAGCGCTATTTTGAGATCATCTGGATATCGACAATCCGGAGGCTCGGACCCGCCAGACGCCATCGCCTATCGCGCGCTTCGGCTGCGCGGACTGCGCGAGCACCCCGATGCATTCACGTCGAGTTACGAGGAGGAAGCAGGCCAAGCCGATCGATGTCGGTGCTCGCGCGGCCTTGGCCGCGCGGAGCCGCGCGAAGCGCATCTTCGGCGCGTTCGCCGGCGGCGAGCTGGTCGGCGTGCTCGGCATGGGCCGCGAGCCCCGGACCAAGAACCGGCACAAGGCGACGGTGTTCGGGATGTACGTCGCGCCGGAGCATGCGCGGCGCGGAATCGGGCAGCAGCGCTGCTCGCGCATGCTCGTCGACAACGCGCGGCGCGAGCGCGGCCTGGAGCAGCTGATACTGACGGTGACCGAGACCAATGCGGCAGCGCGCGGCGCTGTACGAGCGCGCCGGATTTCGCTCGTTCGGCATCGAGCCCCGCGCGATACGCGTCGGCGACACCTATTTCGGCAAGAACCACATGATCCTTCATCTGGCGCAATCATGACGATCTCGCGTTTCAGCTTTCCGACAACGATCCACTTCGGCCCCGGCGCGCGCAAGCTCGCGCCGACCACCTCAGGGCCGAGGACGTGCAGCGCGCCCGCTCATCGTCACCGATCGCGGAATCGCGCCGCTGCCGCTGCTCTCGGCGAGTTCGTGGCGACGCTGTCCGGCCTCGACGTCGCGGTCTACTCGGACATCTGGGGCAACCCGGTGCGCAGCCAGGTCAGGAACGGCGTCGCCGCGTACAAGGCGCACGGCGCCGACGCGGTCATCGGCCTGGGCGGCGGCGCGGCGCTCGACGTCGCCAAGGCGATCGCGCTGATGGCGACGCACCCGGGCGACATCCTCGAGTATGCGTGGGACCATCCCGACGTGCGGCCCATCGGCCGTCCCCTTCCCCACTGGATCGCATTGCCGACGACTGCCGGCACGGGCTCGGAGGTCGGCCGCTCGAGCGTGGTCTCCGACGACGTCACGCACGTCAAGAAGATCATCTTCTCGCCGAGGCTGCTCGCGAAATGCGTGTTCGCCGATCCCGAGCTCACGCTCGGCCTGCCGGCGGCGATCACCGCCGCGACCGGCATGGACGCGCTCACCCACAACGTCGAGTCGTACCTGTCGCCCGCCTACCATCCGCTGTGCGACGGCATCGCGCTCGAAGGCGTGCGCATCGCGGCGCGCGCGCTGCCGATCGCGTACCGCGACGGCCGCAATCTCGATGCGCGCGGCGACATGCTGATGAGCTTCGATGATGGGCGCGATCGCCTTCCAGAAGGACCTGGGCGCCGTGCACTCGTGCGCGCACGCACTGTCGACGGTGGCGGATCTCCATCATGGGCTCGCCAACGGCATCATGATCGACCACGTGATGCGCTTCAACGCGCCGGCGGCAACGGCGAAGATGGCCGAGCTCGCGCGGGTCGCCGGCGTTCCCGGACGCGGGTGCCATGGCCGCAGACGCGCGCGGCAGCGGCATTCATCGACTGGCTGGCGCGGATGAAGGCCGAGCTCGGCATCCCGGCGACACTCGGCGCGCTCGAGTCGCCGCGGCCGGTAACCCGCGCCGACATTCCGGCGCTGGTCGACGTGGCGATCCACGACACCTGCCACCAGACCAACCCTCGTCCGTGCACGCGCGCCGATTTCGAGCGCATCTTCGCCGAGGCGATAGGATGAACAGCCCCCACGCTCACTGCGTTCGCTGCCCCCCGGGGGGCGCACAGTGCCCTCAGTTTCGTGGCGGCCGTGCGGGCACCGAGGTAGGCCATGCTCAAGATCGGCATCTCCGCCTGCTTCTTCCACGAGGATCCGAAGCGCCCGATCTTCAAGGGCATGACGCTGCAGTACATCGAGCAGAACGTCGCGCACTGGCTGATGCAGCGCGACGTGCTGGCGTTCATGGTGCCGTCGCCGGAAGGGCGCACGAAGCGCGCCGGCAGCAAGGCGACGCTCGCCGCCTACGCGGGGGAGCTCGACGGCCTCGTCCTGATGGGCGGCTCCGATGTCTGCCCGGAGTCCTACGGCGAAAAGGCGCTCCGGCCCGAGTGGAACGGTGACCGGATCCGCGACGACTACGAAATCGGGCTGCTGCGGGCGTTCATGGCGCAGAAGCAAGCCGGTGCTGGGCGTCTGTCGCGGCGCGCAGGTGATCAACGTCGCGCAGGGCGGCACGCTGTACCAGGATCTCGGGACCCAGGCGCCGGCCACGCTCAATCACCGCGACTGGGCGAGCTACGCCGAGAACTGCCACGCGACGTCGATCGTTGCCGGGAAGCGGCCTCGCCCGCCTGTATCCAGGCACCGCGCTCGTCAAGACCAACTCGATCCATCACCAGGCGGTGAAGGGCCTGGGCCGCGACCTCGTCGTGGAGGCCTGGTCGGAGCCCGATCGCGTCGTCGAAGCGATTCGCTACACGGGGCCGGGTTATGTCTTCGCCGTCCAGTGGCACCCGGAATTTCACGCGCCCGACGATCCGTCATTCATCGACGACACACCGATTCTCGACGAGTTCCTCGCCGCGGCCGCGCGGCATCGCGCCGCCGCCTACGCATTGTGACACCGGAGTCCCGATGAAGATCACCAATCCCGCCACGGGCACCGTCATCGCCAACCTCGCCGCCGACAATGCAGCGACGGTGCGTCGCAAGTACGAGGTCGCCCGTGCGGGGCAGCTCCGCTGGGCGAAGGTTCCGCTGCGCAGGCGCCTCGAGGCGATCGCGAAGTTCCGCGAGCGGATCGGCGCGATGCACGAGACGCTCGCGCGGACGCTGACGCAGGAGGTTGGCAAGCCGATTCGCCAGTCGCGCAACGAGCTGAACGGGCTGCTCGGCCGGATCGACTTCTTCCTCGCCGAATCCGCGCGCGCCCTGCGCGAGGAGAAGGTCTTCGCCGACGCGAACCAGAAGCTCGAGGAGCGGATCACGCACGAGCCGCTCGGCGTGATTGCCAACATCTCGGCCTGGAACTACCCGTATTTCGTCGGCAGCAACGTGTTCGTGCCGGCGCTCGTGGCCGGCAACGCCGTGCTCTACAAGCCCTCCGAATTCGCGACGCTGACCGGCCTGCACATCGCCGAGATGCTGCACGAGGCCGGCATCCCGCGCGACGTGTTCGTCCCGGTGGTCGGTGATGGCGCGACCGGCGCGGCCCTCGTGCGCACCGCCGTCGACGGCGTGTTCTTCACGGGGTCGTACGCGACCGGCGCGAAGATCGCCGCGGCCGCCGGGCGCCGGATGATCAAGGTCCAGCTCGAGCTCGGCGGCAAGGATCCCGTGTATGTCTGCGATGACGTCGACGTGAAGGCCGCCGCCGCGGGTATCGCCGACGGCGCGTTCTACAACACCGGGCAGTCGTGCTGCTCGGTCGAGCGGATCTACGTTCACGAATCGGTGCACGACGCGTTCGTCGCTGCGTTCGTCGCGGAGGTCAAGGGCTACCGGATGGGCGATCCGATGGCCGAGGCGACCTACATCGGAGCGATCACGCGCCGGCCGCAACTCGATGTCCTGAGGAAGCAGGTCGCCGATGCGAAGAAGAAGGGGGCGACGCTCCACGTCGGCGGCAGCGTGGTCCGTGGCAGAGGCAACTGGTTCGAGCCGACGGTGTTCACCGACGTCGACCATTCGATGGCGCTGATGCGCGAGGAAAGCTTCGGCCCGATCATCGGGATCCAGGCGGTCGCCGACGACGCAGCGGCCGTCGACCAGATGAACGACACCGAGTACGGACTGACCGCCGGCGTCTATACGCGCGACGCAAAACGTGCCCGCAGAATTCTTGCCCAGGTGCGCGCAGGCAGCGTCTACTGGAATTGCTGTGACCGCGTGAGCCCCCGGCTCCCTTGGTCCGGCCTCGGGCATTCGGGCATCGGGCTCACACTGTCGACCTACGGCATCCAGACCTTCACCCGACCGAAGGCCTGGCATCTGCGCAGCAGCTGAGGCGCGCTCGGCGCCGACGCAGACGCTATCGACGGTCCTGCAATTCCGCCGCGCGCAGCGTGTTGGCAAGCAGCGTGGCGATCGTCATCGGCCCCACGCCGCCCGGCACCGGTGTGATCCACGACGCGACCTCCTTCGCCGACGCGAAGTCGACGTCCCCGCAGAGCTTCCCCCCGGCATCGCGGTTGATCCCTACGTCGATGACGATCGCGCCCGGCTTGAGCCAGCTTCCCTGCACGAAGCGGGCGCGGCCGATGCCAGCGACCAGGATGTCGGCCTGTCGCACGAGCCCCGGAAGGTCGCGGGTCTTCGAATGACAGATCGTGACGGTGCAGCGCTCGATCAGCAGCTCCAGCGCCATCGGGCGTCCCACGATGTTCGACTGGCCGATCACGACCGCATGCCTGCCGACGAGGTCCTCGCCGGTCTCCTTGAGCAGGGTGATGCAGCCGAACGGCGTGCACGGCCGCAGCGTCGGCCGCTTCAGCACCAGCCGACCGATGTTGCACGGGTGGAAGCCGTCGACGTCCTTCAGCGGGTCGATGCGTTCGGTTACGAGCTCGCTGTCGATGTGCGATGGCAGCGGCAGCTGGACGAGGATGCCGTTGACGGCCGGGTCGCGGTTCAACGAATCGATCAGCGCGAGCAGGTCATCCTGCGCAGTCGCGGCCGGAAGATCGTGGGCGAAGGAGCGCATGCCGGTGGCATCGGTCATGCGGCGCTTGTTGCGGACGTAGACCTGCGAGGCCGGATTGTCGCCGACGAGTACGACCGCGAGGCCGGGCACCGACTTTCCGGCCGTCACGCGCGCCGCGACCTGGGCAGCCATGTCCGCCGCGAGCCGCGCGGCACGCGCCTTGCCGTCGATGATCCGGGCCGTCATGGGTGTGTTCGGGGCCCGCGTGGCGCAGGGCTTTCTCGATGGTTGCGAAGTCCGCGGATTCTACCCGAATGCGTACCGCCGTTCCGCGGACCCGTTCGGCCGCTGGCCACTAGAATGCGATGATGATCCCGCACGACACCCTGGCCGCGATGCGCGCGCGACTAGCGCACGAGCTGAGGCGACCGGAAGGACGCTACCGGCCGTTGTGGGTCGAGGGGGCCGCTGCGGGTTGGCTCGACGGCGCGCGTGCCGCCCGCCTGGCCACATGCGCAGACGTGTTCGCCGTGCGCGACGATGGCCTAGCGTTTGCCGAGGGAATCGACGACGGCCGCGGCGCGCAGCCATGCGCTCGCGCGCGTTGCGCGCGCACTCGCGGCCGACGGCTTGCTCACGGCGTGGCGCGACGAGCGCTACGTCGTTTCGCCGACGTTCGGCGCGCCGCCGTGGTTCGAGCTCGAGCGCGCCGCCGCCCGGTATTTCGGGATCCGCACCTACGCGGCGCACGTGAACGGCCTCGTCCGCCGCGATGGCGAGACCGCCATGTGGATCGCCCGGCGCAGCCCGGACAAGCCGATCGATCCGGGCATGCTCGACAACCTCGTGGGTGGCGGCGTCGCCGTCGGACAGACCGTGGCGTCTACCGTAATCAAGGAGGCCTGGGAGGAAGCCGGGGTCGCCGCGAACACCGCGACGCTGGCGCAGCCCGCCGGCGCGGTCCACATCTGCCGCGAGCAGCCCGACGGGCTGCAGCGGGAGACGATCTTCGTCCACGACCTGTGGCTTGCCCCCGATTTCGTCCCCGCGGGCCAGGACGGCGAAGTCAGTCGGGCATCGGCTGGTTCCGTTGCGCGAGCTCGCGCGCACTCATCGCCAACGGCAGCGGATCGGACGTCGTCACTGCGGACGCCGCGCTCGTCATTCTCGACTGCCTCCTCCGCCATGGCGCGATCGCACCCGACGCGCCGGACTACATTGCGCTCGAGGCGCTGCGGCATCCGCCGGATTGCGTGTCGTCGTGACCTTGCATCCCGCGCTGCCGGTGAGCGGCGGCCCAGGCGACCCTCCGCAACCGATACCTCCGAGTCCGGATGCTAGAATCCGCCGCGGTCGGTCCTGGGGGGAAATGCATGTCAGAACCACGATACGCTGCAATCCGGCACCGCGCCCGTATCGGGCGGATCGGCCTTGCTCTGGCCATCGGTGTCGCCGTGGCCGCCTGTGCGCCCGACGCGCTCAACAACAGGCAGGCTACCGGATTCAACGCGTATCTCGACACGATCGCAACCCGCTGCCGACCGCTGATGATAGGCAGCGCCGATGTCGGTGAATGGCTGCGCTACCCCGCAACGAACGACACGAACTACTCGTACTTCCTCGACATGACCTCGCGGCTTTATTACGGCACCGTGGCGCGCGATGCCTATATCGACGGCCTCACCGGCTTCCTCGGGCCCGGCACGTCGAACGCAACTTCGTTCGCGTGCATCTTCCGCAATCTCCCGCCGCAGGGTCCGGGCGCCCCACCCGGCTGATGCCGCGCTGATGCCATTAGTCGCGCCGTGGCGCGGCGTCCCCGGCGCGGGTCGTCAACCTCAGGCCGCGGCGCGCGGCGCCGCCGCCGGCAGCCGTCGCACCTGCCGGATTCCCATCTCGCGCAGCGTGTCGCGTACCGCATGGACGGCGTGCCGCATCTCGTCGGGGCCGACGGCACCGATGCAGCCGACGCGGAACGTCTCGACCTGCGTCAGCTTGCCCGGATAGAGGATGAAACCCTTGTCGCGGACGCGCGCGTAGAAATCCTTGAAGTTGTAGCCGGGATCGGGCGGCGCATGGAACGTCAGGATGATCGGCGCCTGGATTTCCGGCCGGAGGAACAGCTCGAAGCCCAGTTCGCCGAGGCCGCCGACCAGGGTTTCTGAATTCTTCGTGTAGCGGGCGAGGCGCGCGGGCTGACCGCCCTCGGCGAGGAGCTGGTCGAGCGCCGCATCGAGCGCGACGACGACGTGCGTCGGTGGCGTGTACCGCCACTGCGTCGTCTTCTCCATGTAGGCCCACTGGTCGTAGAGGTCGAGCGAGAGCGATGTCGAGTTGCCGGCGCACCGCTCGAGCACGCTCCTGCGAGCGAAGACGAAGCCCATGCCGGGCGGCCCCTCGACGCACTTGCCCGATGCCGCGATCAGGGCGTCGAAGGGCGTCGTGCGGGCATCGATGCCGATTGCCGCGAACGAGCTCATCGCGTCGACGATGAGGCTTTTCCCGTGGCGCGCGACGACAGCGGCGATCTCGGGCAGCGGATTGAGGATCCCGGTGGAGGTCTCGCAGTGAATGAGACCCACGTGCGTGATCGAGGGATCCGCCCTGAGCAGCCGGTCGACGTCCTGCGGGGTCGTCGGAACATCCTCGGCGGTCTCGAAGGTCGACAGCCGCCGGCCCATCATCTGCGTGAGCTTCGCAAAGCGCGCGCCGTAGGCACCGTTGATCAGCACCAGGACATGGCCGTCGCGCGGGACCAGCGTGTTGACCGCAGCCTCCACCGAAAAGGTTCCGCTTCCCTGCAGCGGGACGCAGACGTGACTGTCGTGCCCGCGAATGATGTCGAGAAGCTTGCGCCGCACCTCGGCGGTGACGGTGTTGAAGCCGGCGTCCCACGATCCCCAGTCGCGCAGCATCGCCACCTTCGTGGCGAGCGAGGTGGTCAGCGGACCGGGTGTCAGCAGGATCGGATCGCGCGCGAAGTTGCCCATGATGGCCCGCCCCTCTTTGTAGATTGTTGACAATCTACACCGATCCGAGTCCAATAGGCAAGATGCTGAAGTCCACTTCCACCGGCGCCAACGGCGGCGGCCGGGCGTCACGGTCGGCGCGGCCCGGCCCCGCGGCCAGTCCTGCCGCGCCCTCGGTTCCGAGTACCGACGCGATCGCGCTCGTCCAGTCGCAATCGCTGCCGACGCTCGTGCAGCAGGAGCTCGAGCGGATCATCGTGGCAGGCGAGCTCCCCGCCGGCACCAAGCTCAATGAGGCGGCGATCGCAGATCGACTCGGAGTGTCGCGCGGGCCGGTGCGGGAGGCCTTCCGCGCGCTCGAGGAATCGGGTCTCGTGCAACTCGAGAAGAACCGCGGCGTGTTCGTCCGCCGGATCCCGGTCGAGGAAGCCGACGACATCTACGAGCTCCGCGCCGTGCTGGACGAATTCGTCGGCCGCCGTCTCGCGCAGACCGTCACGCCCGAAGGCGTGCGCGAGTTGCGCAGCCGCGTGGAGCGGATGGAGCGAGCCGCGGCACGGGGCGATGTCGCAGCGTATCTGGCGGCCAACGTCGAGTTTCACGACCGGATGGTCGAGCTCGCCGGCAATGCGAAGCTGCTCGTCACCTACCGCCGGCTCGTCAACGAGCTGCGACTGTTCCGGCACGCGACGCTCGCGCAGGGCGGCGTGTTGCCGGTGTCGTCACGCGAGCACCGCGATATCGTCGACAAGATCGCGGCCGGGCAGCCGGCCGCGGCGGGCCGTGCGCTCTACGATCACGTGATGGCGAGCCGCGAGCGCATGCACCGTGCGCGCTCCACGGCCGTCGTCGCTCCCCGCCGATCACCGAGGAAGTCCCGTTGAGCCCCGCGTCGATCACCGTAAACGCGCGCACGTACCGCTGGCCGGCGCGCCCGGTCGTCATCGTCTGTGTCGATGGCTGCGAGCCCGAGTACATCAACCAGGCGATCGCCACCGGCCGCGCGCCTTTCCTCGCCGCACTGCGCGAGACGGGCACCTGTCTCACCGCCGACTGCGTCGTGCCGTCGTTCACCAACCCGAACAACCTGTCGATCGTCACCGGCGCGACGCCGGCGGTGCATGGCATCTGCGGCAACTATTTCTGGGACCGCGAGGCAGGCGCCGAGGTGATGATGAACGACCCGAAGTACCTGCGCGCCGGAACCATCCTCGCCGCCCTGGCCGGCGCCGGCGCCAAGGTCGCCGTCGTCACCGCAAAGGACAAGCTCCGGGCACTGCTCGGCCACCGGATGGCGGGCATCTGCTTCTCGTCGGAGAAGGCCGGCGAGGCGACGCATGACGGACAACGGCATCGACGGCGTGCCGGCGATGGTCGGAATGCCGGTGCCATCCGTCTACAGCGCGGAGCTCTCCGAATTCGTGTTCGCGGCCGGCGTCAGCGCTGCTCGAGCGGAAGCGACCCGACGTCATGTATCTGTCGACGACCGATTACGTCCAGCACAAGGCGGCTCCCGGCGTCGGCGCCGCCAACGAGTTCTATGCGATGCTGGATCGGTATCTCGCCGCGCTGGACGCGCTGGGCGCGCACGATCGTGGTGACGGCCGACCACGGCATGAACGCCAAGACCGACGCGTTCGGCCGGCCGAACATCGTCTTCCTGCAGGACATCCTCGACCACGCGTATCCTGCGGGCGCGACGCGCGTGATCCTGCCGATCACCGATCCCTACGTCGTCCATCACGGCGCGCTGGGCTCGTTCGCGACCGTGTACCTCTCCGCGACCGTCGCCGTGGCCGACGCGGCGGCGCGGATCGCCGCGCTGCCGGGCATCGATATCGTCCTGCCCCGCGCCGAAGCCTGCGCGCGCTTCGAGCTGCCGGAGGACCGCGTCGGCGATCTCGTCGTCGTCGCCGAACGGCTGACCGTCATCGGAACGAGTCGCGACCGGCACGACCTGTCGGGACTCGATGCGCCACTGCGCTCGCACGGCGGCGTATCCGAGCAGCAGGTGCCGCTGATCGCCAACCGCGTGGCCGCGGCCCTGCCGCCCGGGCGTCGGTGGCGCAACTTCGACGCCTTCGACCTCGCGCTCAACCATCTGCAATGACGGGCCCGTCGCGATGAACATGATGGCCGAGTTGAAGGATCTCCGGCATGGCGGCGTGCTGCGCGCCGAGATGCGCATCGCCGGCGAACTCGTCGGCGGCGCGCGAACGATCGATGTGCGCAATCCGTACACGGGGAGCGTCGTCGGCACGGTGCCTAAGGCCACGGTCGAGGACGTCCGGCGGGCGTTTGCCATCGCCCGGGGCTACAAGCCGGTGCTTACGCGCCACGACCGCTTCCGGATCCTGCATCGGACAGCCGACATCATTCGCGGCCGGACCGCCGAGATCTCCGATCTCATCACGGCCGAGTGCGGGATCTGCAAGAAGGATTCTCTCTATGAAGTCGGGCCGCGCCTGCGACGTGTTCATCTTCGCCGGCAACGCCGCATTGAACGACGACGGCCAGATCTTCTCCTGCGATCTGACCCCGCACGGCAAGAAGCGCAAGGTGTATACGCTGCGCGAGCCGCTGCTGGGCGCCATCGCCGCAATCACGCCGTTCAATCATCCGCTGAACCAGGTCGCGCACAAGGTCGCCCCGTCGATCGCGACCAACAACCGGATGGTGCTGAAGCCCACCGAGAAGACGCCACTGACCGCGCTGCTGCTCGCCGACATCCTCTACGAGGCCGGCCTGCCGCCGCGAGATGTTCTCGGTGATCACCGGCGACCCGCGCGAGATCGCCGACGAGATGCTGACGAATCCGGACATGGACCTCGTCACGTTCACCGGCGGCGTCCCGATCGGCAAGTACATCGCCGCGAAGGCCGTCTACAAGCGCCAGGTCCTCGAACTGGGCGGCAACGACCCGATCATCGTGATGGAAGATGCGGACCTCGACGAGGCGGCGGCGCTCGCGGCCGCCGGGTCCTACAGGAATTCCGGCCAGCGCTGCACGGCGATCAAGCGGATGCTCGTGCACGAGGCCGTGGCCGACCGGTTCGTCGAACGGCTGCTCACGCTGACCCGCGCCTGGACGTACGGCGATCCGATGGATCCGGCGATGGACATGGGAACGGTCATCGACGAGGCGGCGGCGAAGTCGTTCGAGGCGCGGGTCGACGAAGCGCTCGCCCTCGGAGCCCGGCTGCTGCACGGGAACGTCCGTCGCGGCGCGCTCTATTCGCCGACGCTTCTCGATCAGGTCACGCCGGCGATGCCGCTCGTCAAGTACGAGACCTTCGGGCCGGTGTCGCCGGTGATCCGCTTCCGCGACATCGACGAGGCGATCCGAATCTCGAACGCGACGGCTTTCGGGCTCTCGTCGTCCGTGTGCACCAACCGACTCGACTACATCACGAAGTTCGTTTCCGAGCTCAACGTGGGATCGGTCAACGTCCGCGAGGTCCCGGGCTACCGGCTCGAGCTCACGCCGTTCGGCGGCATCAAGGATTCAGGGCTTGGATACAAAGAGGGCGTGCAGGAGGCGATGAAGAGCTTCACGAACACCAAGACGTATTCGTTGCCATGGTGATGCGATGAGCGAATCGCAGCGCGTCGCCGACGCGTCCGCCGAGGGTGACGTCAACACGTCGCCGCTGCGCCACGCGTTCGAGGCGACGCACATTCACGCCGGCACGCGGGAGCTGCTCGATGCCGACGCTGGCAGCTTCCTGCACCAGTCGCTGTCGACGCCCTGCTTCAACGCGCTCGCCTCCTGCGACGGAATCTGGCTCACCGACGTCGAGGGCCGGCGGGTGATGGATTTCCATGGCAACAACGTCCACCAGGTCGGCTACCGCCATCCGCACGTGATGGCTGCCGTCAAGCAGCAGCTCGACGTGCTGCCGTTCTCGCCGCGGCGCTTCACCAACCGGGCGGCCGTCGATCTCGCGGCGAAGCTGACGGCGCTCGCGCCGGACCCGCTCGGCAAGGTGCTCTTCGCGCCCGGCGGCACACTGGCGATCGGCATGGCGCTGAAGCTCGCGCGGCTGGCGACGGGCCGCCACAAGACGCTATCGCTCTGGGACAGTTTTCACGGCGCTTCGCTCGACGCGATCTCGATCGGCGGTGAGGCCGTGTTCCGCAAGAACATGGGCCCTTTGCTGCCCGGCACCGAGCATGCTCCCCCGTGCGACCCGGGTGCGTGCCGCTTCGGCTGCGGCGGGACGTGCACCGCGAAATGCGCGGAGTACCTGGACTACGTGCTCGCCAAGGAAGAGGACATCGGTGCGGTGATCATCGAAACCGTGCGCTGCACCGACGTCCAGATTCCGCCGCCCGACTACTACCGGATCGTCCGCGACGCCTGCGACCGGCACGGCGCGTTGCTGATCCTCGACGAAGTACCGATCTGCCTCGGTCGCACCGGCCGGATGTTCGCATTCGAGCACTACGGCATCGTTCCGGACATGGTCGTGCTGGGCAAGGGTCTGGGTGGCGCCGTCTTCCCGATGGCCGCACTCATTGCCCGGCGCGACCTCGATGTCGCCGCCGACCGCGCGCTCGGTCACTACACGCACGAGAAGAGCTCGGTCGGCTGCGCCGCCGCGCTCGCAACCCTCGAGGTGATCGAGAGCGAGCGGTTGCTCGAACGCTCGCGCGCGCTCGGCGCACAGGCGCTGGAACGGATGCGCGAGCTCGCCCGCCGCCATCCGCTCGTTTCCGGGGTGCGCGGGATCGGACTGCTCCTCGGAATCGAGCTCGCGCGCGAGGGTCGCCCGGCGCAGCGCGAGGCCGAGCAGGTCATGTACCACTGCCTTGCCCACGGCCTGTCGTTCAAGGTCGGCCAGGGCAACGTGCTGACCTTGTCGCCACCCCTCGTCATCACTCAGGACGAGCTCGACGCGGCGTTCGCGATCATCGATGCGGGGCTTTGCGCAGTCGAAGCCGGAACGGCATAGTCGCGTCATGCAGACGCTCCTCAACCTCCTCGCCGGCGTTTCGCTGCTCGTCTGGGGCACGCACATCGTCCGCTCGGGCATCCTGCGCCTGTTCGGGAGCTCGCTGCGGCGCTTCCTGCGCGCTAGCGTGTCCAAGCCCCTCAACGCATTCTTCGCCGGCGCCGGCATCACGGCGCTGATCCAGAGCAGCACGGCGACGGCGCTGATCGTCGCCGCGTTCGCGGGACAGGGGCTGATTGCGACGGCGCAGGCGCTGGCGGTGATGCTCGGCGCCGATGTCGGCACCTCGCTCGTCACCGTCGTGCTGTCCTTCGACCTGTCCTGGCTCGCGCCGCTGCTGATCTTCGTCGGCGTCGTGCTCTTCCTCACGCGACAGGCCGACCGGATCGGCCGGTTCGGCCGCGTGCTCATCGGGCTGGGACTCATCATCTTCGCGCTGCAGTGGATCTCGGTGGCGGCGAAGCCGGTCGTGCAGGCCGCAGGCGTCAAGGTGATCTTCGCCTCGCTCACCGGCGATCTGCTGCTCGACATGCTCGTGGCGGCAGTGCTCACCGTGCTCTGTTACTCGAGCCTCGCCGTTGTCCTGCTCGTCGCCACGCTGGCCTCGCTCAACGTGATCGGCCTGCCCGTGGCATTGGGGCTGGTGCTGGGCGCGAACCTCGGCAGCGGCATCCTGGGAATGCTGTCGACGTTCAACTCGCCCCCCGAGGCGCGGCGGGTGACGCTCGGCAACTTCCTGTTCAAGCTGATCGGCTTCGTCGTCCTCGTGCCGTTCGTGCCGCTGATCGTGCCACCGATCGACCGGCTCGCGCTCGGCGCCGCGCAGGAAGTCGTGCTGTTCCATCTCGCGTTCAACGTGGTGCTGGCCGTCGCCTTCCTGTTCTTCACGGCGCCGATCGCGCGCATCGCCGAGCGCCTGCTGCCCGCGAAGCCCGCGAGCGACGACCCGGCGAAGCCGCGCCACCTCGATCCCGTCCGCGCTTGACACCCCCGCGCTGGCGATCTCCTGCGCCGCGCGTGAGGCGCTGCGCATCGGCGACGTGATCGAGCAGATGCTGAACGGCATGATGACCGTGCTCAACACGAACGACCGGGCACTTGCCGAGCGGCTGCGCAAGATGGACGACGTCGTCGACGAGCTCTACACCGCGGTCAAGCTCTACCTGACACAGATCTCGCGCGAGGCGCTGGAACAGCGCGAAGGCCGGCGCTGGGCGGACATCGTCTCGTTCACGATCAACATGGAGCAGGTCGGCGACATCATCGAGCGGATCATCACCGACATCGAGGACAAGAAGATCGACAAGGGGCGCAATTTCTCGGAGGCCGGCCTGCACGAGATCCGCGATCTGCACACGCGCCTGATCGCCAACCTGCGACTGGGACTGGCCGTGTTCCTCAACGGCGACCTGAAGAGTGCGCAGGAGCTCCTCGCGCAGAAGGTACTGTTCCGTGACCTCGAGCGCGCGTACGCGAACACGCATCTCGAGCGGCTGGCCGGCCAGACGGTCGAAAGCATCGAGACCTCGTCGTTGCATCTCGATCTCATTTCCGACCTGCGGCGGATCAACTCGCATTTCTGCTCGATCGCCTATCCGATTCTGGAGGACGCGGGGGTGCTCGCAAAGACCCGGCTGAAGGAACCGGATACCGTGCCGCAACACGCCGCCTGATGAAAGGCCTCCGCGCTCACGTCGTTCGCTGCCTCCCGAGTGGGCGCACAGTGCCGTTCGGGCGGCCGTGCGGCACTGACCCAGCCCCGATGCCCGCCAGTGAACTCACGCTCGGGGTGACGCTCGCCGTGCTCGGGGCCGGTCTGCTGCACGCCGGCTGGAACGCGCTGCTCAAGTCTGCGCCGGGCGGCGACGCGCTGCTCGACACCGCAACGGTCGTGGCCGGCTCCTCGGCCTGGGGCCTCGTCGTGCTCCCGCTCACCGGGCTCCCGGACCCCTCGGCATGGAAATTCATCGTTGGTTCGGCGGTCATCCACTGGGCGTACTACGTGACGCTGGCGCACGCGTACCGCACCGGCGACCTGTCGTTCGCGTATCCGCTGATGCGCGGCACGGCGCCGCTGCTCGCCGCTCTGCTCGGCATCGTCTTCCTGCGCGAGTTTCCGACCGCGCAGGTCGCCCTCGGCATCCTGCTGATCTGCGCCGGGATCGTCAGCATCGCGTTCGTGCGCCGCAATCCGCATCCGCCGGCCGCCGCCGCGTTCGCCTTCGCCAACGCCGCGATCATCGCGATCTACACCCTGGTCGACGGCGCGGGCGCGCGCGCTTCCGGCAACGCGGCCAGCTATGTCGCGTGGCTCACCTTTCTCGAGGCGATCCCGTTCCTGCTCTGGATCCGGGCGCGGCGCGGACGCGAGGCGTTTGCCTACATCGGTCGCGGCTGGCGCAGGGGCGCAATCGGCGGCGCGGCAAGCCTCGGCGCCTATGCGATCGTGCTCTGGGCGATGACGCGCGCGCCGGTGGCGGCGGTCGCCGCGCTGCGCGAGACGTCCGTGCTCTTCGCCGCCCTGATCGGCGCCATCTGGCTCAAGGAAGGATTCGGCCTCCCTCGGCTTGCCGGAGCCGCAAGCGTCGTCGCCGGGGTCGCCGCACTGAAGCTTTGACCGCGGTTACGGTCGCATCCGGAACAGCGAATCCCGTGAGCACACTTCCCACCCATGCCCGTGTCGTGATCGTCGGCGGCGGCATCGCCGGAGTCTCGACTGCCTACCATCTCGCCAAGCTGGGCGTGAAGGACGTGGTGCTGCTCGAGCAGGGCAGGCTGACCTGCGGCACGACCTGGCACGCCGCCGGGCTCGTCGGCCAGACCCGCGCGACGCGCAACGCGACGCGGATGAGCCGTTACGGTATCGAGCTCTACTCGTCGCTCGAGAAGGAGACCGGCCTCGCGACCGGATGGAAGCAGTGCGGCAGCCTAAACATCGCAAAGACGGCCGACCGGCTGACGCTCGTCAAGCGGCAGATGGCACGCGCGAAGAGCTTCGGGATCGAATTCGAGTTCATTTCCCCTGCCGAGGCCGGGAAGATGGTGCCGATCCTGCGCACCGACGATCTCGCCGGCGCCGTGTGGATCCCTGGCGACGGCAAGGCCAACCCGACGGACCTGACGCAGTCGCTCGCCAAGGGCGCGCGCATGCGCGGCGCCACGATCGTCGAAGGCGTCAAGGTCACCCATGTCGATACTGCCGCCGGCCGGGTCGCCGGCGTGCGCTGGAAAGCGGGTGACGACGAGGGTGCGCTCACCTGCGAAACCCTCGTCAATTGCGCAGGGCAATGGGCGCGCGCATTCGGGCAGCTGGCGGGCGTGACCGTTCCGTTGTACGCCGCCGAGCATTTCTACCTCGTGACGAAGGCGATTCCCGGCGTCAAGCCCGACATGCCGGTGATTCGCGATCCCGACGGTTACCTCTACTACAAGGAGGAGGTCGGCGGGCTGGTGATGGGCGGCTTCGAGCCCAAGGCGAAGCCGTGGAATGTCGATCCGATCCCCGACGGCTTCGAATTCCAGTTGCTGCCGGAGGACTGGGATCATTTCGAGATCCTGATGCAGAATGCGGTCCACCGGACCCCGTGCCTGGAAACCGCCGAGGTCAAGCTGCTGTTGAACGGGCCCGAGAGCTTCACCCTCGACGGCAATTTCATCCTCGGCGAAGCGCCCGGGCTCGCGGGATACTTCGTCTGCGCAGGCTTCAACTCGGCCGGAATCGCCAATGCCGGCGGGGCCGGGAAACTCGTCGCCGAATGGATCGTGCACGGCGAAGCGCCGCTCGACCTGTGGGACGTCGACACGCGGCGCTTTGCCCCGTTCCACGCCAATCGCAGACATCTCGCCGACCGCACGGTCGAGTCACTCGGCCTCCACTACGCGATGCGCTGGCCGCGCGAGGAGCTCGCGACCGTGCGGCCGCTGCGCCGCTCGCCGCTGTACGATCGTCTGGCCGCCAAGCACGCCGTGTTCGGCAGCAAGATGAACTGGGAGCGCGCCAACTACTTCCTCCCCCCGGGCGCCTCGGCCCCGCCCTACACGCTCGGCATCCCTGGCTGGCTGCCGTATGTCCTCGAAGAGCAGCGCGCTTGCCGCGAGGACACCGTCGTGTTCGACCAGACGTCGTTTTCCAAGTTCGTGCTGAAGGGCCGCGACGCGCTTTCCGTGCTGCAGCGGCTTTGCGCGAACGAGATCGACGTGCCGGTTGGCCGGATGGTCTACACGGCAATGCTCAACGCGCGCGGCGGCTTCGAGAGCGACCTGACGATCGTGCGCCTTGCGGGCACCGAGTTCTTCATCGTCACGGGGTCGGCGCAGGCGACCCGCGATTTTGACTGGATCGAGCGCGCGCTGCGCGATGGCGAGCATGCGGCCCTCGTCGACGTCACCAGCGCCTACTCGGTGATCTCGGTGATGGGTCCCCGGGCCGAAGCCCTGCTCGCCCGGATCTCGCCGGACGACCTGTCCTCGACCGGCCTCCCGTTCGCGGCGACGCGGATGATCGACGTCGGCTATGCGCGCGTGCGCGCGGCGCGGATGAGCTATGTCGGCGGCCCCGGCTACGAGCTCTACGTCGCGAGCGATCAGTGCGTGACGCTCTACGACGCGCTGTGGAGCGTCGGCGCCGAATTCGGCCTCAAGGACGCCGGCTACTACACGATCGACGCGCTGCGCATCGAAGCCGGGCGCCGCGCGTGGGGGGCCGAGCTCTCGCCCGACGATACACCGTGGGAGGCGGGGCTCGGGTATGCGGTGAAGATGGACAAGCCGACACCATTCGTCGGCCGCGAAGCGCTCGCGCAACAGCGCTCCGGCGGGATCCGGAAGCGCCTGGTCATGTTCACGTTCGACGACCCCGCAGTCTTTCCCTGGGGCGGCGAGCCCATTCTGATGAACGGCGCGAATGTCGGCGAGCTGACGTCGACCGGCTACAGCCGGCGGCACGGGAGGGCCATCGGCATGGGCTACGCCCGCGGCGAGAGCGTATTGACCGACGACGCCGTGCTGGGCGCGCACTACGCGATCGAGCTGGCCGGCGAACTCGTCGCCGTCACGCCACACCTCAAGCTCGCGTAGCGTCGCGCGACCGGACAGAACCGCGATGCCCCACCGCTTCACGACCCCGCCGCGCCGCGGTCGCACACCATCGAAACCCGGCGCTATCGCCGGTCAGGTCCAGAGCCTGACCCGCGGCCTCTGCATCCTCGAGGCGCTGGCGCGCGCCGAGGGCGGCATCACGCTCACCGATGTCGCGCAACGGGTCGACCTTCCGCCATCGACGACGCACCGGCTGCTGTCGACGCTCGAAAGGATGGAGTACGTCTACCAGGCCGGCGATCTCGGCCTCTGGTATGTCGGCCTGCAGGCATTCACCGTCGGCGCCGGGTTTCTCGCCAATCGCGATTTCGTCGCCCAGAGCCACGCCTACATGCGGCGGCTGATGGAGCAATCCGGCGAGACCGCTAACCTCGCCATCCTCGACCGGACCGAGGCCGTGTTCATCGCGCAGGTCCAGTGCCGCGAGATGATGCGCATTCTCGTCAAGCTCGGCAGCCGCGTGCCGCTCCACGCCTCGGGTGTCGGCAAGGCGATCTTCGCGGCGCTGCCCGACGAGCAGATCGACGCGATCCTGAAGGTGAAGGGACTGCCGCGGATCACCCCGCACACGATCGTCGCCCCCGAGACGATGTGGGCCGCGCTGAAAGTCATCCGCCACCGCGGCTACTCGTTCGACGACGAGGAACACGCCCCCGGCACACGCTGCGTTGCGGCGACGATCTTCGACGAACATGCGGAACCGCTGGGCGCGATCTCGCTCGCCGGTCCATCGTCGCGGCTGCCCGACGAGCGCATCCGCCAGCTGGGCCCGATCGTCGCCCACACTGCGGAAGAGCTCACGCACAAGCTGGGCGGACGCTGGCCGCATCCGTACTGAACTGTCCGGGGCGGCGTTCGATCAATACGGCGGACTGACCACGACGAACTGCGACCCCTGCGGGGCATACCAGGTGCCACCGCATTGCTGGTAGACCATGCCACCGTAATTCACCGGCACGCAGCCTGGCGGCACGGTGCGCACCATCGAGCCGACGACGGCCGAGGTCACGGCAACCGCCGCGCCAACCGCTGCCGCCGTCGCCACCGGGTGATAGTCGTTGTCCCAGCCGTCGTTGCAGCAACCGTTGTTGCCGCTCACATTGACGTTGACGTTGCGGTCGACGTTGACGTTGTTGACGCTGGTGCTCCGGACGTTGTTGGTGCGCGCGTCGGCCCTGCTGTTGTTCACCTGCGCGTTCTGCCGGGCGCCACCACCCGCTTGCGCTCCACCGCCAGCACGAGCGCCACCGCCGCCACCGCCCCCACCGGCCGCAGCACGCGCGCCGCCGCCACCGCCGCCGCCACCACCACCACCGCCGCGACTGCCACCCGCGGCATCGGCGTACGGGGCCATGCGCGAAGCTGGCCAGAACGAGGATGGCCACCGTGGCCGCAGGCAATTTTCCGAACGATCTCTTCATGATGGCGCTCCTCTACTTGGTCTTCCGCGGAACGATCTCGATCTTGGTCGCGCCCTTGGGCGGCGTGAACTTGAACACCGAGTCCTTGAAGGTCGGCTTCAGGTTCCAGTCGATCAGGGAGACCGACTGCGGACGCGCTTCGTCGGCGCGATTGGTGATCACGATCTTGCGCGGCAACGGCTTGCTGCCGGTGGCGATCCAGATCTGCCAGTCGATCTTGCCCTGGCGAAATGCGTAGTGGTCACAGAGATCGTCGTCGATGAAATCCTGCCCGGCATTCATCGCCGACTCGATCTTGTCGAGCGGTGCCGCCGGCGTGCCGAAGAGGAAGAGATCCGACAACGGCAGCTCGACGCCATACCTCTCCTCCAGCTTGTCGATCAGCCCGCCGATCGTCTCGGTGAACTCCACCGTCGAGTAATACTTCTGCGCGGGCGTATAGAGGGTGACCGTCTTGCCGTCGTAGATGATCTCTCGCTCGGAACGGGCGCTTTGCATCAGTGCGCGTATCTTGTTCGGGCGCTCGACATCCATTTTGGCCGTCGCCGTGTGCTGCAGCTTCTGTCCGTCGGCCAGAACGCGCTCGCCGGTCACCTCGGTCGCCACGTGGAAGCGCTTCAGCGTCTGCAGGAACGCCCCCATGTCCTTGAGCGCCTGAACCGACGCCGGATCGACGGCGCTCGCTGCCGGCGCGGCAGCGCCGGCCGGCGCAGTCTGCGCATGGGCGCTCGGTGCCGCAAGCGACATTGCCAGCAGGCCGAGCACCAGAATCTTTCGTACCATGGTTATCTCCCGGGTTGAAGAACATTTCTCGAGCACGTACGGGCGGCGCGGTGTCTTCGCCACGATCGAAGCTGTTTCCGGCCGCGCTCGAGGATCGACGCCACCGGAAGTGGGGTTGTGAAACGTGATCGACATCGCGCTCGAACCACTCGATCCTCTTGCCGGCAACCGATGCGTCAGGAGCGCTCGGGCGAATCCTGCAATCACGCCGATCCGGCCAGGATAGAAGCATTTGACCAGTTGAGCATCTGTTTGTATTGACTGCGATCAAGAATCAATAGACTGTTATCAATAGACTGTTGCGGCGCCCCGCTGGACATTCTATATTGGCGCATTCGCCAGACGTTCTGCAACAGCAACAAGGGTGTGTTACCCGGGACCGGCGCTATTGCGCACGCGGTGGGCTGTTGCGCAGTTTCGCTACGTCGTAATGCCGGGTGGTGAGGCGCACAAGCCCACTGAAGCGGAGGGAGCATGAATCGTCGCATGATGGTCTTGGCAATGGCTTTCGCGCTGGCCGCGCCCGGCATCGCGCTCGGGCGCCGACAAGGCGAAGGAGCAGGCCGAGGTACGCAAGGCCGGGCAGGATGCGCTTGCCGCGGTCTACAAGGCAGCGCCGTCGGCGCGCAAGGCCGTCGAGTCGGCTGCCGGCTACGCCGCCTTCAGCAACTTCGGCATGAAGATCCTCGTTGCCGGGGGTGGTTCGGGCAAGGGCATCGCGGTCAACAACAAGACCAAGGCCACGACGTACATGAAGATGGCCGAGATACAGGCCGGCCTGGGTTTCGGCGCCAAGAAGTTCCAGGTCGTCTGGGTGTTCGAGACCGACGCAGCCCTGAACAACTTCGTCAACTCCGGCTGGGAGTTCGGCGGGCAGGCGACCGCGGCGGCGAAGGCCGACGACAAGGGTGCCGCCTACCAGGGCGCGGTTGCGGTTGTCGCCGGGGGTCTGGATCTACCAGGTCACCGACAAAGGCCTGGCGCTCGAGCTCACCGCCAAGGGGACCAAGTACTACAAGGACAGCGACCTGAACTGAGGCCCGCGCCGCAGTGCGAAGGCTGCCGCTTGACCGCAGGCGGCCTCAGGGGCCAAAGCCTGCGCGCGCTGTCGGAGTCGCACGACGGGCGATCGATCGCGTCGATCGTGGCTGGTGCCGCGGCATCCTTGTCGGCGCCATACGGCCCGGAGTCGCTCACGATCCGGAGTGCTCTGTCGATCTCGACGCGCGAAGTCTGCGATGGGAGTCCCGTATGAGTCTGCACGACAGGATTGATACCGAATTGGGGCAACGCGACACGTCCGGGCTGCTGGACGTGCTCATCCGTGCCGGCCTCATCCTGGCGCTGGTCATGCTTTGCTATCAGGTCTTCGCGCCGTTCCTGACCCTGATGGTCTGGGCCCTGATTCTGGCGGTCGCGCTCTATCCGCTGCACCAGTACCTTGCGGACAAGATCGGAGGGAAGCAAGGGCTTGCAGCGACGATCCTGGTCCTCCTCGGCATCGCCCTGATCGTCGTGCCGACCGCCGTGCTGATGAGTTCGCTGGGCGACTCGGTGCATCAATTGATCATCGACGTGCAGGAGAACGCGCTCGAGATCCCGGCCCCGCCCGACGCTGTCGCGACGTGGCCCGTGGTCGGCGAGAAGCTGCATGCGATCTGGTCGGCGGCGTCCACCGACCTGCCTGCACTGATCCACAGCCTGCAGCCGAAGATCGGCGACCTCGCGAAGACGGCGCTCGGCTTCGTCGCCGGCATCGGCGGCGGGCTGCTCCAGTTCCTCGCCGCATTCATCATCGCCGGCATCATCATGGCCTTCGGCCAAGCCGGCAGCCCGCGGCAGCCTTGCCATCTTCCAGCGCATCGCCGGTGACGCGCGCGGCGCGGAATTCGCCAAATTGTCGACGGCCACCATCCGCGCCGTCGCCGAGGGTGTGATCGGCGTCGCCTTCATTCAGGCGATCATCGTCGGCCTCTGTCTGTTGGTCGCCGGCGTGCCGTGGGCGGGCGCGCTGGCGATGATCGTCCTGGTTCTCGGGATTGCCCAGGTGCCTGCGCTGCTCGTCACCCTGCCGGCCATCGGCTACATCTGGTGGAGCGGCGATTACGGGACCGTCGCGGCGATCATCTACACCGGCGATCATCTTCGTCTCCGGAATGGCCGACAACGTTCTCAAGCCATTGATGCTCGGTCGCGGCGTCGAGGCGCCGATGCCGGTGATCCTGCTCGGCGCGCTCGGCGGCATGGCGGCCACAGGGCATACTCGGGATGTTCGTCGGTGCGACGCTGCTGGCGCTGGGCTACCAGATCTTCATGGGCTGGGTGGCGGCCCGCCGCGAGGCGGAGACGCCCGGGCAGGACCAGGAGAAACCGACGTGATCCCGATGTCCGTGAGGATCAAGGTTGCCCCCTCGTCCGCGTCGTCCGGACTGCGACGAATGCCGCTCTTTGACGAAGGTCAAGGCTCGGCGGAGAGCAAGCGTCAAATATCGGGATAGGTTGCCCCACTGCTGTGCGGCGTTTCGAGTCAACTTTCCGGAGAAAACCAATGAAGAAATTTGCATTCCTGCCTGCTGTTTCGGCCTTCGCGCTCGCTGCCGGTCTCGCGCCTGGAGTCTTCGCCCAGGCACCCGCGCAGCCCGACGCATGCTATCCGAACGGTGCGTGCCGCAACGTCAAGGTGACCGTCGAAGGAGACCGGGTCGTCCTCGATCCGGCCACGGTAACCGTCACGGGACGAGCGGCGCCTGTCAAGATCGTCTGGTACCTGGCGACTCCGGGGTACAGGTTCGTCGACCAGGCGGGCTCCCGGCCGGTCGACGTCCCGGGCTACACCAAGGGTCAGTTCATGAGCGAAGATTCACGGTTCTGCTACCCCTGGCGAGGGAGCACTGTGTATGCGTGCACTGACCGGAACGACGAAACCGTCGACGCCAGCTACACGATCAAGGTGCAAGCGGCGTCCGGTTCCAACCCGGCGCCGGCGACCGGCAAGGTTGTAAACAACTAGACGTTCCACCGCCGAACTTCCGTAAGCCGGAAGTTGAAAAGGCAAGGCACCTTGCGGCCGGCCCGCGGATCGTCGAGGCGGAAATATTCCCCGCGACGGTCGCGGGCACGAAGCAGCGCGTTCCGTCCCCGCGGCCGGTCCGTGGTGCGCGATGTCACGGAGGGCTCAGACGATAGCCGGCCTCGTGTCATTTGCGCCGCACGCAATCTGCCACTCCTGATTGCATTCATCGCCGATGACATCGTCATGGCCTTCGGCCAAGACGGTGGTGGCGACAGCCACCGCGAGCGACGATAATCATGCCAACCGGCAATGATGGGTTCCGGTCGCGCTGAGACTGCGGTTCGTCCCGGGAGCGGTCATTGCGGGTTGCGTTCGCTCCAGAGCGTGAAGTCAGGCTGGTGTCCGCCTGTTGCGGTCATCGATTCTGACACTTTCATGGGGGAGGCAACATGGATATCTCGGCCATAGGTAGCTCGCTAGGAATTGCACTCGGTGCAAATCTGCCTCGCATTCTTGGCGCGATTCTTGTCCTCATCATCGGCTGGATCGTGGCAGTCGTCGTGCGGGCCGGAGTCCGGCGGCTGCTCGCCTTGGCGCGACTCAACATTTGGGTAGCCCAGACCACCGAGCAGAAGCTCGACCTGGAGTCATGGGTTTCTGCCGGAGCCTTTTGGCTGACGATTCTTGTCACCCTGATCGGGGTATTCAACACGCTCGATCTGGCGCTCGCTTCCGGGCCGTTCGAGGTTCTGGTCAAGCAGATCGCCGCCTATCTGCCGCGCCTTGTAGCGGGCACTCTGCTCGCCCTCCTCGCCTGGCTCGTCGCGGTCGCGATGCGTGCCATTGTCACGCGTGCGCTCGATGCCAGCGGCTTGGACGAAAAGCTTTCCGCCAGCGCCGGCATGCAGCCGATGCGCACGAGCGTCGGCAACATGCTCTTCTGGCTGATAGTTCTTCTGTTCGTGCCCGCGATCCTGACGTCTTCGACCTGGGCGGTCTACTCGATCCCGTCAAGGTGATGGTGACCAAGATCCTTGACATGTTGCCGAACGTGGTCGCTGCGTTCGTCATCGGCTTTGTCGGCTGGTTGCTTGGAAAAGTGCTTGCGGGGCTGGTAACCAACATCCTCGCCGCGGCCGGCGCCGATCAGGGCGCGCATCGCCTGGGACTCGATCCGACCGTGCGCATTTCGCGAGTCGTCGGCACCCTCGTGCTGATCTTCGTGTTCGTGCCGGCGCTGATCGCCGCGCTGGATGCGCTCAAGATCGAAGCGATTTCGAGACCTGCGACCGACATGTTGGGCAAGATGTTTGCAGCCGTTCCGAACATCGTTGCCGCGGCGCTGATTCCGTTGTCACCTACTACGTCGCCAAGTTTGCCGCCGGGTTGCTCGGACGCCTATTGAACGGCATGGGTTTCGACACGCTGCCGGAAAAACTTGGCCTCACGGGCATCTTCGCCGGGGGCATGCAACCGTCGCAGCTGGTGTCGATGCTGGTGTTGTTCTTCGCCATGCTGTTCGCAACCGTGGAGGCGGCGAACCGACTCGAATTCAGCCAGGTTCGCGATGTCGTCACGCTATTCATAAGGTTTGGCGGCAACATCGTCCTTGGCGGCACGATCCTCACCATTGGTTTTTGGCTGGCTAACGTCGCGTACAACGCGATTCACCGCGCCGACACCACGCACTCGGAGAGCCTCGCCGGCATCGCCCGGGTTGCCATGCTGGGTCTGGTGATCGCAATGGGACTGCGCGCGATGGGCATCGCCGACGACATCGTGAACCTTGCGTTTCTATTGACGTTCGGCGCAGTCGCCGTGGCCGTGGCGCTGTCGTTCGGACTCGGTGGCCGAGAGGCGGCAGGTAGACAAATGGAGTATTGGCTGACGAAGTTCCGGAAGGATGGCTGA
>CAWAOF010000034.1:0-130442 GCA_963783525.1 uncultured beta proteobacterium | reverse complement strand
GCCGAGGTAGACGAATTGCGCCACCTGCGACTCGCGAACGATGAGCTGCGCTCCGTTCTTGATTTCCTTGTCCTCGTCGGGGAACCGGTACGACAGGGTGTCGCGCGAGTCGTCGGTCCACTCGATGATGTCGATGAACTGCTTCTTCAGGAAATCGATGATCGCCATCCGCCATGCCTCCCGATGCCCGTGGATCGTGCGTACGCCGCCAGTCCCTATTTTCTGGTCGCCGCAAGCCGTGCCGCGGTGGCCTCACCCTGCTTGATTTCGGTCTCCAACCGCTGCGCCGGAACCGCGCCCGGAATGATCGATCCGTCCGCGAAGACCAGCGTGGGCGTCGCCGTGAGCCGCATCTGCTGGCCGAGCGCGCCTGTGGCCGCCACGGGATTGTCGCAGTCGCCGTTGTTGCTCGGCAGGGCGCCCGACGCGAAGAACTCGTCCCATGCCTTCACCCGGTCCGGCGCGCACCAGATGATCCTCGACTTGCGCGCTGCATCCGGGTGCAGCTGATCGATCGGGAAGAGAAACGTGTAGATCGTGACGTTGTCGATGCTCTTCAGTTCCTGCTCCAGCCGCGCGCAATACGGGCAGTCCGGGTCGGAGAAGATCGCGAGCCGGCGCGCGCCGTCACCCTTGACGCGCTTGAACGCGAGGTCGAAAGGCAAGGAGTCGAACGCGACGCGGGTGAGCTCCCGCTTCTTCGCCTCGGTCAGGTTCTGCTTGGTGTTGGCGTCGTAGATGTTGCCCACGATCACGTAAGACACCTTGGCGTCCGTATAGACGAGCTGGCCATCGAACATCGCTTCGTAGAGTCCGAAATAGGGGCTCTTGGCGATGCTGGTCACTTTCGCCCCCTCGAATTTCTGTTCGAGGAGCTTCTTCACCGTGGCCGCCTCGCCGGCTGGACGCTTCGGAACCCCCGGTGCGTCGGCGGCGGCCACGGTCGCGAAGATGGTGCCGGCCGCAGCGGCGAGCACCAGGGCGAGCCGGCGAAACGCGGTCGCGGAAAGGGAATTCATCGAGGTCTCCGGTAGTGTTGCTGCGCAAGTCTAGCGCAGTGCGGCGTGTGCGAGCAGGCGCCGGGCGGGCGGCAGCGCGTCGATTGCAGTGAGGCCGAGGTTGCGCAGGGCACGCAGCCCGGGCGCCGTGCTGCCGAAGAGCTGCGCCATGGCGTCGGTGAGCGTCTGCATCGCGAGGACCGGCCCGGCCCTGCATCGTGCGTAGCGGTCGAGCAGGATCGGCGCGCCGGGGTCGGCGAGCGATCCCCGGTCGCGCAGCACCGTCGCGAGCGCCCGCGCGTCGCCGAAGCCCAGGTTCACGCCCTGCCCGGCGAGCGGATGCACTCCGTGCGCCGCGTCGCCGACCAGGGCAAGACGATGCGCGATCGGGTTCGCAACCTTGACCAGCTGAAGCGGAAATCCGGCGGCGGACGTGATGCACGCGAACGCGCCCAGGGCGGATTGCCCGCGCTCCGCGACCCGGACGGCGAGCGCTTCCGGGTCGAGCGCGAGCAGATCGCGCGCCAGGGTCTCCGGAGCGGACCAGACGATTGAAACGCGGCGTCCCGGCAGCGGCAGCCACGCCAGAATGCCTCCATCATCGAGGAACCATTGATGCGCGCGCCCGTGGTGGGCGCGTTCGCATCTGAAGTTGGCGACCACCGCGGTCTGACCATACGGGGTCGCCGTGGCCGTGATTCCGGCCGCCTCGCGCACCCACGACCGGACGCCGTCGGCGCCGACGACGAGCCTTGCCGTCAACAAAGCGCCATCGGCGAGGCGCAGCGTGCCCGTGGCCCCGGAGAATGCGAGCGTCTCGAACGTGCACGGAGCATGGAACGCAACGCCGGCCACACGCGCGAGCGGAACCAGCGCCTGGCGCAACGCGCGCTCCTCGACGATCCAGGCGAGGGCACGCTCGCCAAGCTCGTAGGCGGAAAAATTGAGTCGGGCGCGCGCGTCCCCTTCGACGCGCATCGTCTCGACCGGCGCGATGCGATCGGGCGGCAACGCCTGCCAGGCACCCAGCGCGCGCAGGAACTCCGCGCTCCCCGGGCTGATCGCGTAGACGCGGGCGTCCCAGTCGTCATCGGCAGCAGGGTCGGCGGCCACGTGCAGGCCGTCCCGGTCCGCAAGCGCGACGGAAAGTCCGACATCGGCAAGTGCGGCCGCGAGCGCCACTCCGACGAGGCCCGCACCGGCAATCAGCACATCGTAGTCGGCGCTCCCGGCACTCATGGGCGCACCCTTGGCGCTGCGCGCCGTCCCTCCGGGAGGGAGCAATTCGCGCCTTGGGACGGCCCGGCGGCGCTCATGGCTCGCGCTCCAGCGTCTCGATCGTGTGGTGCTGATTGGTATAGATGCAAAGTTCACCCGCGATCGTCAGGGCCTGTTTGACGATGTCCGTCGCGGAAAGTGCCGTATGCAGCAGCAAGCCCCGTGCGGCGGCCTGGGCGTAGGGTCCGCCGGAGCCGATCGCGACGATGCCATGCTCAGGCTCGAGCACGTCGCCCGTGCCGGTGATGATCAGCGACGCGCTGCGATCCGCAACTGCGAGCATCGCTTCGAGCCGACGCAGGATGCGGTCGGAGCGCCAATCCCGGGCAAGCTCCACGGCAGCGCGGGCAAGCTGACCTTGATGCTTGTCGAGCTTCGCCTCGAAGCGCTCGAAGAGCGTGAAGGCGTCCGCCGTCGCACCCGCGAACCCCGCAAGCACCCGATCGTTGTGCAGCCGGCGCACCTTGCGTGCAGTCGCCTTGACGACGACGGTGCCGAGTGTCACCTGGCCGTCGCCGCCCAGAGCAACCGCACCTTCGCGCCGGACCGAAAGAATCGTCGTGCCGTGAAATGTGTCCATATCCATCCGTTACGCTCTAGACCGCCGCTCGCCGCGGTGACGATCGGTTCGCTCGGGAATCGAACTCCGAAGGATGGCGATCGCGCCGGACCCGTCGCGGTCCACCGCTCCCTCCGCACCGATGGCGGCCGCGAGCCAGCGAAACGCTATTGTGACTTCTTGACGAAGTGCCGCGGAGAAACGCCGATAAGCAGGAGCAACGCGCGGAGAATCGGGGAGGCCCCGACGATCTGGACTGCTTTCTGCTGCGCCTCGATGCGCGCGATCAGGTTGAGGACCGCCCCGGCGCAGACGAAGTCGATGCGCTCAACCTCGGTCAGGTCGACCGGGACGACGGTTCGTCCGTGGGCAAAATCGGCGAGCTTGCCGAGTTGCGGCGAGAGTGATCCCGTCATCACCCCGGACCACGCCAGTGTTTCCGAGTCGCCGATGCCGCCTGCGTCGGTGACTTTCGTCTCGGCCGCATCGCCCGGGACGATCGTCGACACCGGGGGCTCCCACGATGGTGGCGAGACTTCGAAGGTCACGGCGAACTCGATCGCCCGATCCTCGAATGCCGCACGCTCGTTGGCCCATTGCAGCAGTTCGAGCGACAGCAGCCATGGACCCTCGCCTGCCTCGCGACCCGTCTTGATCGTGGCGTCGAGGGCCGGCACAAGCTTCGTTCCGGGCTGCACCTGCAGTCCAAGGCGCGCGCGGCGTGCCTCCGCCAGGGAGTTGGCGAGCAGGCGCGCGCCGTCGTCGTCGAACCCGTTGACCGACTGCAGATCGAGCCGCGTCCCGTGCGCCTGCCGCCCGATCGCGCGCCGCAGGCCTTCGACCTGCGTCGCCGATGCCGCGGTGAGCCGCCCGGTCAGCGCGATGTTGCCACCGACCAAGCGCGGCGCGACCATCGCTTTCGTCGTGGCCTCCCACGCCGGCGCCGAACGCTCGAACTGAACCAGATACTCCATCGCCAGGCGCTCGAATGCCGCCCGGTCGCCCTCGCGCTGCATCAGGTCGAACAAGGCGAGCCAGGCAAGCGGCGACAGTTTGGTGTCAGCGTCGTCATCGATCCCCTGTTCGAGCAGCGCGCGCGCCTCCGCGGCCTGCCCGTTCGCGAAACGCAACGCGGCGTTCTCGAGGACCGCGCACAACCCGGCGTGCGCCTCGGCAACCTCGAATGCTGACGTCGCCTGCACCCGCGATCCGAGGCTTCCGCCCGTGATCGTGATGTCACCGCCCGAGGGTTCCAGCTGCTGCCGCTCGCCGTTCTTGGCCGCCTTCGCCGCCAGCTCGCGCGCCGACGGCGCGCGCACCGCACCCGCCCGCGAACCAGTCCGGCGCCTGGCCTCGGGGGTCGCGGATTCCGGTTTCTTCGTGGGCGGTTGTCGGAAAAAGAACGCCATCGAGCTTTCGAATCGCCTGGCCGGGGGCCGAACCACGCCGCATCCCCACGGAGAAACGGCTGTGCCGACCGTGCCTGGCCGCGAGCGACTGATTATGTTCCTGTCATAGCGATCCCACAAGCGCAAGGTCGGGTTGCCGGCAGTCGACGGGCCGCCATGGGTCGCGAATGACACAGCCCGCGGGCAGGGCAACGGGCCCCGGCAACGAACGGGTCCGGCGAAATGCGCGATTGCTAGAATGACCTGCGGCGTACGTACAGTGCACTACCAAAGGAGGAGCACGATGAAGAATCCGCTTGATTCGCTCTTGGGCACGATCCTCTCCGGGCTGGTCCTGACGGCGGCTCTTTATGTCGCCGCCAGGACTTTCCTGACCTGACCGAGGCGACGGCGATGGAGCTCGTTCCCGCGTTCGCTCGGTGGCTGCATTTCCTGGCCGGAATCATGTGGGTCGGCCTGCTCTTCTACTTCAATTTCGTCCAGGTTCCGGCGCTCAAAGCGGCCGGCGCCGACGGCACCGCAGCCGGCATCACCCGGCACATCGCTCCCCGGGCACTCCTCTATTTCCGGTGGTCGGCCGTGGTGACCTGGCTCGCCGGCGCCGCGCTCCTCGGCGGGAACTTCGTCGGCGCGTTTACCCTGGCAAAGGGGCTCTGCCGGAATCGGCATCGGCGCCTGGCTCGGGACGATCATGCTGATCAACGTCTGGGTGCTGATCTGGCCGAACCAGCAAAAGGTCCTCGGCCTGAAGCCGGCGACCGACGAGGAGAGGAACAAGGCGCGCCGCGTGGCGCTTCTCGTGTCACGGGCCAACCTGATGCTGTCGATCCCGATGCTGTTCTTCATGGCCGGCGGATACACGCACAAGGCGGGATTCGGCCTGTAGGCGCCAGCGCGCCCGGATTCCGGTCAGTCGCCGTAGAGCTTCTGGACACGCTCGCGGCGCTCCTGCGCCTCGAGCGAGAGCGTCGCCGTCGGCCGCGCGAGCAGTCGCGGGATGCCGATCGGCTCTCCGGTCTCGTCGCAATAGCCGTAACTGCCGTCTTCGATCAGCTTGATCGACTTCTCGACCTTCTTCAGCAGCTTGCGCTCGCGGTCGCGCGTGCGCAGTTCGAGCGTGTACTCCTCTTCGAGCGTCGCTCGATCCGACGGGTCCGTCGTCGTCTCGTTCTCGCGCAGATGCTCGCCGGTGTCGTCGGCGTTCTGCAGCAGCTGATCCCGGAGTTCGAGCAGACGCTGCTTGAAGAACGCGAGCTGCGCCTCGTTCATGTAGTCCTTCTCGGGTGCCTTGAGCAGGTCCTCCTCGGTGAGGACCTTGACCTTCTTGGCGGGGCTCGCGCCCGCGCTTGCCTGCTTCGCCACCATCGCTTGCTTCGCTGCCATACGGACCCCTGACCTCTTGGTTCAATGCCGCAGACTGACGAACTCAGCCGCCGCCCGCACTAAATCGGTAAGTATAACCTGTCCAATGCAGGCAAGCATCAGCGACATGGATGGATCGGCGCATGCCTGCCGGTGTCGGCTCCCGCCGTATAATCCCGGAAAAACAAGGTCTTTCCATGTCTGCCCGACCCTCCGGCCATACACTGACGCTTGCGCGCCCGGACGATTGGCATCTCCACCTGCGCGATGGCGCCGCCATGGCCGACTTCGTCGCCGCGACCGCCAGCGTCTTCGGGCGAGCAATTGTCATGCCCAACTTGTCGCCCCCGATAACGACGACGGGGGCCGCACAAAGCTACCGCGACCGAATCCGCACCGCCCTGCCGCCTCGTTCGCGGTTCGAGCCCTTGATGACGCTGTACCTGACCGACAACATGGTGTCGGCGGAGATCGAGCGGGCGAAGGCGTCGGGGATCATTCACGCAGTCAAGTATTACCCCGCGGGCGCGACGACGAACTCGGCGTCCGGGGTGACCGCGCTTGCCCGCGCCTATCCGGCGCTCGCCGCGATGGAACGACAAGGGATCGTCCTCTCCGTGCACGGCGAGGTCACCGACGCCGACGTCGACATCTTCGACCGGGAACGTGTATTCCTCGAGCGTACTCTCGCCTCGATCGTGCGCGATTTCCCGGGCTTGAGGATCGTGCTCGAGCACATCACCACCGCCGACGCCGTGGCCTTCGTCACGGGCGCGCCCGCGAACATCGCCGCGACGATCACACCGCAGCACCTCCTCTACTCGCGCAATGCGCTTCTCGCCGGCGGCATTCGTCCGCACTTCTACTGCCTGCCGATCCTCAAGCGCGAGGCCCACCGGCAGGCGCTCGTGGCGGCGGCCACGTCGGGAAATCCGAAGTTCTTCCTCGGAACGGACTCCGCGCCGCATGCGCGGCACACGAAGGAGAATGCCTGCGGCTGCGCCGGCTGCTATTCCGCGCCCCTGGCCCTGCCGCTCTATGCCGAGGCCTTCGCCGCCGCCGATGCGCTCGAGCGCCTGGAGGCCTTTGCCAGTCACCACGGTGCCGACTTCTACGGGCTGCCGCGCCACGGCGAGAAAGTGACGCTGCGGCGCGAGTCGTGGACCGTGCCGTTCGAGTATCCGGGGGGCGAGGGCAAGGTCGTGCCGCTGCGGGCGGGCGAAACCGTGCAGTGGCGTGTGGCTTGAACGCTTGGCGAGGAGGGCCGCCGATGCGCGCCGAATCAGAGCCGGGCGCGCTTCGCATCGCGACCCGCAGCCCAAACTCAAGTATCCTAGCTGTTCGAAGCCAGCCAGACCGTCGCCGCCCGGGGCAACCCGGGGGGAGGAAAGTCCGGGCTCCGCAGAGCAGGATGCCGGGTAACGCCCGGCCGCAATAAGTCGCCGTTCGCACGGACGACGAAGGCGAGGAACAGGGCCACAGAGACGAGTCGCCGCAGGTCCGGGTCAAACCGGCCGGCGGCGGGTGAAACGCGGCAACCTCCATCCGGAGCAACACCAAGTAAGCGGACGCGCATTTGGCAACACAGGCTGCTCGTCTAGTCCGCGGGTAGGTGGCTTGAGCGCACCGGCAACAGTGCGCCTAGAGGAATGACGGCCATAGCGCGCGAGCGCCGTAACAGAACCCGGCTTACCGGCTGACTTCGACTTTTTTCAGAACCGCCGCCTGCGCACGTCCTTCAGGATTTCGCGCGCGGCGTTGTGTCCGGGGGCACCGGTGACGCCGCCGCCGGGATGCGCCCCGGCGCCGCAAAGGTAGAGTCCGGCGAGCGGTGCCCGATAGTTGCCGTGACCCAGGACCGGACGCGCGGAGAACAGCTGGTCGAGCGTGAGCGCGCCGTGGAAGATGTCGCCACCCGTGAGCCCGAATTCGCGCTCGAGGTCGAGTGGCGTCAGCGCGCGCCGGCCGATGATGCTTGCCTTGAAGTTCGGCGCGAAACGGTCGACGGTCTCGATCACCAGGTCGGCCACTGCCTCGCGCGCGGCGTCCCAGCTGCGGCCCGGCGCGACCGTCGGCAGGTCAGGATGCACGTGCTGACAGAAGAGGCTCGCCACATGCATTCCCGGCGGTGCGAGTGAATCGTCGACCACCGAGGGGATCAGCATCTCGACGATCGGCCGGCTCGACCAGCCCCGCGTCTTCGCGTCGAAGTACGCTCGCTCCATGTACGCGAGCGACGGCGCGACGACGATACCGCTCGCGTGATGCGGCTGGGCACTCGTTCCCGGCCGCGCGAGGAAGTCGGGAAGCGCAAAGAGCGCGACGTTCATCCGGAACGTCCCCGACCCGCAGCGGTAGCCGGCGATGCGCGCGCGAAAGTCCGCCGGCAGGTGCTCGGGAGCGACGAGCCGTTCGAACAGCAGCTTCGGGTTGACGTTCGCAACGACGCGCCGTGCGGCAACCGTCTCGCCGCTGTCGAGGGCGACTCCCGTTGCGCGGCCGTTCGCCACGATCACGCGCGCCACCGCGGCATCCGTGCGCAACGCAACGCCGCGCGCCGCACATTCCTTGGCCATCGCCGCGCTGATCGCGCCCATGCCGCCGCGTGCGTGGCCCCACTGACCGCGCTTCCCGTTCACTTCGCCGAAGACATGGTGGAGCAGCACGTACGCGGAGCCCGGCGTGTACGGGCTCGCGAAGTGGCCGACCACCGCGTCGAATCCGAGCGCGGCCTTGATCGGGTCCGACTCGAACCAGCGATCGAGGACGTCGCCTGCGCTCTTCGTGAACAGATCGAGGACGTCGCGCCGGCCGGCCATGTCCAGCGCGCGGAACCGCCGCGCGACCTTCCAGGCGTCGAGCAATGCCCCGATGCCATCACCGACGTTGGGTGGCGTCGCGAGCACGAGGTCGCGCAACACGTCCGCAACCTGATCGAGCATCGCGTAGTAGGCGGGCAGGCGCAACGCATCGCCGGGCGAATACCGGGCGACCTCGGCCTGCGTGGCTTCGAGTCCGCCGCCGACCGCCAGGCACCCGCCGCCAGGCAGCGGCAGGAAGTTGCCGAACGGGCGCTCGACGATCGACAGTCCGTGCTGCGCGAGCCGAAGGTCGCGGATCACCTTCGGACTGAGCAGGCTGACCGTGTAGCTCGCAGTCGAGTTGCGGAAGCCGGGGTGGAACTCCTCGGTGACCGCGGCACCGCCCAGCACGCTCCGGCGTTCGAGCACGCACACCGAGAGCCCGCCACCGGCGAGATAGGCGGCGCAGGTGAGTCCGTTGTGACCACCGCCGATGACGACGGCGTCGAAGCGCGCGTCGGCCGCGGTCATTGCGGCCGTGGCCGGTCAGTCCTCATTGAGCCCGGCGGCCACCGTAGAAAAGCCGCTGTCGACATAGATGATGTCGCCGGTGACCCCGCTCGCAAGATCGGAGAACAGGAACGCCGCGACATTGCCGACCTCGTCGATCGTGACGTTGCGACGCAGCGGCGCGTTCTTCTCGACGAAGCGGAGGATCTTCGTGAAGCCGCCGATGCCCGCCGCGGCGAGCGTCTTGATCGGGCCCGCCGAAATGCCGTTGGCGCGGATGCCCTCGGGCCCGAGACAGGAGGCTACGTAGCGGACGTTGGCCTCGAGGCTCGCCTTCGCCAGCCCCATCACGTTGTAGCTCGGCAGGGCACGTTGCGCACCCAGGTAGGACAGCGTCACCAGCGAGCCACCGCGTCCCTGCATCAGCGCTCGCGCACCCTTCGCCAGCGCCGCGAAGCTGTACGAGCTCACGTCGTGGGCCGTGGCGAACGCGGCGCGCGAAAGTCCGTTCAGGAAATCGCCGGACAGCGACTCGCGCGGCGCGAAGGCAATCGCGTGGAGCACGCCGTCAAGCGCGCCCCATTCGGCGGCGAGCGAGGCGAACAGCGCGTCGATGTCGTCGTCCCGCGTCACGTCGCAGGGCAGAACCGGCGCCGTGCCGAAGTCGGCCGCGATGCGGACGACTCGATCCTTGAGCTCGTCATTGACGTAGGTGAATGCGAGCGTCGCACCCTCGCGCAAGCACGCTCGCGCGACGCCGTGCGCGATCGAGCGCTCCGAAAGGATGCCCGTGATCAGGATCTTCTTGCCGGCGAGAAAGCCCATCATGACTCCGGAAAACAGGGACGCGGCGCGCAGCGTCGACGCCGTGCGATCAGATGACCGAACATCAGATGACCGAACGCATCGGCTCGATTACGCCACAGGCGACGCGGTTGTTCGGAACGCCGGGGCTCGCCTCGAGCGAGCCCACGGCCCCGGCATGCACGACGACCGACTTGCCGAGGATTCCGTCCGGCCCGTCGAGCGTGAGGCCCGGCAGGCGCGTCGACGTCAGGCCGATTCCACCGGCATCGGTCGAGACGGCCACCGCGGCCGGGGTCGAGGTGCCGGGCAGCAGCAGCGGAGGTCCCGCGGAAAAGCCGTTCGGCGACGTGCAGATGCCGTTGGCATGGATCACGACGCGCCAGGCTCCGGGGGTTCCTCCGCCAAGATTGATCGCGATCGAGACTCCCCCGTCGACCTGCGAGAAGGTGACGCCGCCGATCATTGCACTGCCGCCGGTGGGCCGGAGCCGCGCGCCGATGCCGGGGCGCGCCGGCGCCCCCGATCCCTCATCGACCGTCTGGCAGGAAACGAGCCCCGCGATCAGCGCGACTTCGAGGAGCAACAGCGCGCCGACTCCCCGACCGCGCACGGGCAGGGTCACGACCTGCGGACGACGCCGCAGGCGACGCGCGCACCCGAGTTGCCGGTTGGTTGCGTCTTGAAGTCATCCGGGTCCTTGTGGACGATCACGCCCTTGCCGATCACGTCGGCCAGGCCGGAACCGACCGTGATCACGTCGAGCTCGACCGTGAGCGACGCGTTGCCCGCGGCGTCCGCAACGAGCATCGGCATGTCGCCGGCGTGCCGGTCGGAAGTCGACGGATGTGCGTGCGGCTTGCCCAGCGGGTTGAAGTGTCCTGCGGCACTCATCCCGTCGCCGGAGCTGCAATCGCCCTTCTCGTGGATGTGAAATCCGTGGCTGCCCGGGGCGAGCCCCGAAACCTTGACGACGACGAGGACCTTGTCGCCCTTCTGCGTGAAAGTCACGGTCCCCTTGGCGCTGTTGCCCCTGGTCGGCTCGAGGTCGGCGAGCGCCGCGGGGCCCGTCGGTGCCATCGCCGCACAGCCGACAACCAGTGCGCCGATCGCCATCAGTGCGAGTGCATTGTTCATTGTCCCCTCCGCAACCAGACGCGCGCCCGCCGCCCGCGCCAGGAGTCGTGCATCATTCGCGCGGCGGGCGCCCATGATAAGCGATGACCGTGGCGCTGACCAGATCGCATGCGCTCGCATGCGCCGGGCACCGCGCGACGGAGGCGGGCAGACGCACGCGGAAGCCGGTAACCTCACCGTTACCCAGGCCGGGCGCGCCGGGACCACGCGGTAGAATGCCGCGGACGCCGGTTCCGCGGAGCCGGACCCTCATGGGCCCAGGATCACGATGTCGTACATGACACCCTCCGAGATCGTCAGCGAGCTCGACAAGCACATCGTCGGGCAGGACGCCGCGAAGCGCGCGGTTGCGATCGCGTTGCGCAATCGGTGGCGCCGCCAGCAGGTGCCCGAGCCGCTGCGGCAGGAGATCACACCGAAGAACATTCTGATGATCGGGCCGACCGGTGTCGGCAAGACCGAGATCGCGCGCCGGCTCGCCCGTCTTGCCGACGCACCCTTCATCAAGGTCGAGGCGACGAAGTTCACCGAGGTCGGCTATGTCGGCCGCGACGTCGACACCATCATTCGCGACCTCGTCGAGGCGGCGATCAAGCAGACGCGCGAAGCGGAGGCCCGCAAGGTCCGCGACCGCGCCGCTGACCTGGCCGAGGAACGCTTGCTCGATGTGCTGCTGCCGCCGGCGCGCGAGGTCAGCATCCAGGACATGCAGCCGACGGATTCGACGACGCGTCAGAAATTCCGCAAGATGCTGCGCGAAGGCCGCCTCGACGAGCGCGACGTGGAGGTCGAGCTTTCGCTGCTCCCGCCGCAGATGGACATCATGGCGCCGCCCGGAATGGAGGACCTCACGAGCCAGCTCCAGGGCATGTTCCAGCAGCTGGGCGGTGCGCGGCGCAAGATGAAGCGGATGAGCGTCGCCGACGCGTTGAAGGTGCTGACCGACGAGGAGGCCGCGCGGCTCGTCAACGACGACGAGATCAAGGCGAAGGCGCTCGCCGCCGTCGAGCAGAACGGCATTGTGTTTCTGGACGAGATCGACAAGATCGCGAGCCGGCAGGAAACCCACGGCGCCGACGTCTCGCGCCAGGGCGTGCAGCGCGATCTGCTGCCGCTTGTCGAGGGCACGACCGTGTCGACGAAGCACGGGATGGTTCGCACCGATCACATCCTGTTCATCGCGTCGGGCGCGTTCCATTTTTCGAAGCCGGCCGATCTGATACCCGAGCTGCAGGGCCGCTTCCCGATCCGGGTCGAGCTCGCGTCGCTGTCGGTCACCGACTTCGAGAAGATCCTCACGGCCACCGACGCCTGTCTCGTCCGACAGTACCAGGCGCTGCTCGCCACCGAGAACGTGCATCTCGACTTCCGGCCGGACGGCATCCGGCGGCTCGCCGAGATCGCGTTCGCGGTCAACGACAAGCAGGAGAACATCGGCGCGCGCCGGTTGTACACGGTGATGGAGCGCCTGCTCGACGACCTGTCCTTCCATGCAACCCGGCACACCGGCGAGACGCTCGCGATCGACGCGGCCTACGTCGATCTGCGGCTGAAGAACATCGCCGGCGACGAGAACCTCGCCCGCTATATTCTCTAAGCAGGTCGGTACGCGCGCATGCTGGTCCGCATCTTCGGCATCATCCTGCCGGTGTTCTCGATCATCGCGCTCGGCTGGCTCTATGCGCGGCGTGCGAAGCCCGATCTCGGATGGGTCAACCGCATCAACATCACGGTGCTGGTCCCGGCGCTCATCTTCTCCGCGCTGGCGAGCAAGGATTTCGACATGGCCGGCAATCTGCCGCTGATCGCGGGCAGCATCGGCGTCGTCGTGGGATCGGGTCTTCTGGCCTGGCCGTTCGCGAAGCTGCTGCACCAGGATTACCGGACGTGGGTGCCGCCGATGATGTTCAACAATTGCGGCAACATGGGGCTGCCGCTTGCCTATCTGAGCTTCGGTCAGACCGGGCTTTCGGCGATGGTCACGCTGTTCACGATCTCGAATCTGGCGCACTTCACGCTGGGCGTGCACATCGTCAACCGGCACGCGGCGTTCTGGCCGGTCTTCCGGAATCCGATGGTGGTCGCCACGTTCCTGGGCTTCGCGTTCGCGCTGGCCCATCCGCCGGCGCCGGACTGGCTGATGCTTGCGATCAAGATGGTCGGCGACGCCTCGATACCGCTGATGCTGATCTCGCTCGGCGCGCGGCTCGCCGACGTGCGCTGGGACGAATGGCATCTCGGTGTCGTCGGCGGGCTCGTCTGCCCGCTGACCGGGCTCGCCTTGGCGGGACTGCTGGTGCCCATCCTCGGCCTCGATCCGACCCAGCAGGGACTGCTCATCATCTTCGGCTGCCTGCCGCCGGCGGTGCTCAATTTCATGGTCGCCGAACAGTACGGGCAGGAGCCCGGGAAGGTCGCTTCGATCGTCCTGGTCGGCAACATGATGGCCGTGGTCTTCGTGCCGCTCGGACTGTCGCTGGCGCTGCGCTGATGAATCTCCACCGCATGTTGCTCGCGCGTGCCGCCGACGGCCGGCCGCTGCGCGTCGGCCTCATCGGTGCCGGCAAGTTCGGCGCCATGTATCTGGCACAGGCGAAGCACACGCCCGGGATTCACGTCGTCGGCATTGCGGACCTCGCTCCCGATCGGGCGAAGGCCTCGCTCGCGCGCACGGGCTGGGCGGCAGAGCGCTTTGCCGCGACCTCGTTCGCCGCGGCCGCGAAGACCGGCGCCACCCATGTCACCGACGACGCGCGCGCGCTCATCGCCGCTGCCGAAATCGAGATCGTGATCGACGCGACCGGCAATCCGGCCGCGGGAATCCGCCATGCGCTCGCCTGCTGCGCGCAGGCAAAGCACATCGTCATGGTCAATGTCGAGGCCGATGCACTCGCCGGCCCGCTCCTCGCGCGACGGGCGCGGGAAGCGGGCATCGTCTACTCGCTCGCCTACGGGGATCAGCCCGCGCTGATCTGCGAGATGGTCGACTGGTGTCGCGCTGCCGGCTTCGAGGTGGTCGCCGCCGGCAAGGGCACGAAGTATCTGCCGGAGTATCACGCGTCGACCCCCGACACCGTGTGGCCCTACTATGGCTTCACGCCCGAGATGGTTGCGGCGGGCGACTTCAACGCGCAGATGTTCAATTCCTTTCTCGACGGCACCAAGAGCGCGATCGAGATGGCCGCGGTGGCGAACGCCACGGGCTTGGCGCCCGCGCCGGAGGGCCTCGCATTCCCGCCGTGCGGCGTCGACGACCTTCCGCGGGTACTGCGTCCGCGCGACGAAGGCGGGTCACTGCACCACGCCGGCCAGGTCGAGGTGATCTCCAGCGTCGAGCGCGACGGCCGGCCGGTATTCCGCGATCTGCGCTGGGGCGTCTACGTCACCTTTCGGGCCGGCGACGCGATCGGCGAGGACTACGTGCGCCGCTGCTTCCGCGAGTACGGCTTCTCGACCGACCCCTCGGGCCGCTATTCGGCGATGTACAAGCCGTACCATGCGATCGGGCTCGAGCTCGGCGTCAGCGTCGCGTCGGTCGGCCTGCGCGGCGAGCCCACAGGGTCCGCGATCGACTGGCACGGCGACGTCGTCGCCACCGCGAAGCGCGATCTCGCCGCGGGGCGTCGTGCTGGACGGCGAAGGCGGCTACACGGTGTACGGCAGGCTGCTTCCGGCGGCGGACTCGCTCGCGCGTTGCGCCCTGCCGCTGGGCCTCGCGCACGGCGCGCGGCTCGTGCGCCCGGTCGCCGCGCACGCGACGCTGCGCTGGGACGACGTCGTCGTCGACGCGACGGACGAGGCTGTCCGCTTCCGGCGCGAGATGGAGACCGCGTTCGCGCTTTGACGGCGAAACCCTCGGCCGGCGATGCGCCGTCACGCGCGACCTCTGCGCGGCCGCGCATCAGCGCTTGAACGTCGCGAGCAGCGCGCCGGCCGCGATGAACAGCCCGCCGAAGGTCCGGTTGATCCAGCGGACGTGATGCGGTTCCCGCAGCGCCCGCAGCACCTTCGCGGCCAGCGCCGTGTAGGCGCTCATCACGACCAGATCGGTGAAGAAGAGCGTCGCGGCGCAGATCAGGTACTGCGGCAGCTGCGCTCGCGCCGGATCGATGAATTGCGGTAGCACCGCGAGCATGAACAGGATGCCCTTCGGATTCGTCGCATTGACGAGAAAGCCGCGCAGCACCAGCTCGCGCGGCGTACCGGCGAGGCCCCGTTGTGCCGCCTGGGCGTCGACGCCGAACGCCGGTGCGCGCCATTGCGCGACGCCCAGCCAGACGAGGTAGGCCGCACCGAGCCATTTGATCGCCGTGAAGGCGACGGTCGACGCCGCGAGGATCGCCCCGAGCCCGGCCGCGACGACCGCCATCGTCAGCGCAATGCCGAGCTGCAGCCCCAGGATGTTCCACAATGCCCGCCGGTAGCCGAAGCGCATCCCCGCGGCCATGCACGAGATGACGCCGGCTCCGGGCGAGAGGCTGATGAGCCAGGACGCGACGAAGAACGCAAGCCAGGTGGAGAGCGACACCGCGGGCCCCTGCAACAGGAGTCGACATTGTAATCGGCACCCGGCGAGCCGAATACGATCGAACGGACCTGGAAGATGCAGCCGCCGTCGCTGTTTACGGTAGGATGTCTTCCCGGCCGCGGCCGGGGCCGACATCGCTGAGCCCGGCAGCGCTGCCACCGGGATACCCCCCGGGACACCCCCCAACAAATCCATCGGAGAATGCAATGATGTCCAACACATTGTTTCGTGCCCGCTTCCGCCTCCTGGCCGCGGGCCTTCTGTTCGGCGCGCTGAGCGCGGGCATGGCGTTCGCCGCCGACGTCAAGGTCGTCCTGTCCGGCGCGAACGAGGTCCCGCCGGTGACAACCTCCGCCAGCGGCGGGGGAACGATCACCGTCGGCAACGACGGCTCGATCTCGGGCAGCGTCAGCACGACGGGCGTTGCGGGCACTGCCGCGCACATCCACGAGGGGCCCGCCGGCAAGAACGGCCCGGTGATCGTCCCGCTGACCAAGGAAGGCGACACCTACAAGGTCCCGGCCGGCGCCAAGTTCACCGAAGCGCAGATGGCGAGCTTCAAGGCGGGCAACCTGTACGTCAACGTGCACAGTGCAGCGAACCCCGGCGGGGAAGTCCGGGGGCAGCTCGAAGTAGGCGGCCACCTCGCGTTCGACCTGCCGCGGTGTCGCGGGATCGACGTCCCGCGCGCTGCGGCACGGCTACGGCCCGGGCGCCTCGACTCCCGGCCCGTCGCGCAGCTCGCGCCGCAGGACCTTTCCTATTGGCGTCTTCGGCAGGACGTCGCGGAATTCCACGTGGCGCGGCAGCTTGTAGCCGGTGAGATGGGCCTTGCAGTGCTCGATCACCGACTCCTTCGTGAGGTCCGGATCCTTCCTCACGATCACCACTTTCACCGCCTCGCCCGATTTCGTCGTCGGGCACGCCCACGACCCCGCATTCGAGCACGCCCGGATGCGCCGCGACCACGCTCTCGATCTCGTTCGGATAGACGTTGAAGCCGGACACCAGGATCATGTCCTTCTTGCGGTCGGTGATCGTGCAGTAGCCCTCGGCATTCATGTAGCCCACGTCGCCGGTCTTCAGCCAGCCGTCCTGCATCACCTTGGCGGTCTCCGCGGGATTGTTCCAGTAGCCCTTCATCACCTGCGGGCCGCGGACGCAGAGCTCGCCGGTGTGCCTCTCGATGTCGCCATCGCCGGTCCATGCCGGCAACTCGTTGAAGTCGTCGTCGCGGATCGACACCTCGGTGGACGGGAACGGCAGGCCGATGCTGCCGTTCCACGGCGTGTCCAGCGGATTGGCGCAGACGCCCGGGAGAGGTTTCGGTCAGATCCGTAGGCTTCGGTGATGTAGCGTCCGGTCACCTGCTGCCAGTGCTCGGCCACCGGCTTCTGCACCGCCGCGCCGGCGCCGACCACCACCTTCATCGCCGGAGAAGTCGAGCTGGTCGAATCCGCGGCGTGTTCAAGAGACCGTTGAACAGCGTGTTGACGCCGGTCATGACGCTCCACTTCCAACGCCCGAGCTCCTTGACGAACGCCGGCAAGTCGCGCGGGTTGGTGATGAGCACGATCAGGCTGCCCCACTTCATGAACGACAGCGTCGAGGTCAGGCAGAAGATGTGGTACATCGGCAACGGCGCGATGACGATTTCGGTGCCCTCCTTGAAGCTGGCCGGAGATCCAGACGCCGGTCTGCTCCAGATTGGCGAGGATGTTGCGGTGGGTCAGGATCGCGCCCTTCGAGACGCCGGTGGTACCGCCGGTGTATTGCAGGAACGCGACGTCCTCGCGCGTCACCGCGACCCGCTCGAGCGACGTCGCCGCGCCGCGCGCGAGCGCCTCCCGGAAAGTCGATGGCGCCGTCGATGCGCCAGGCGGGCACCATCTTCTTCACCTTCTTGATGACCAGATTGACGATCCAGCGCTTCGGCGCCGGCAGCAGGTCGCCGAGCTGGGTGGTGATCACGTGCTCGACCGGCGTCTTGCCGAGCACCTTGCTGCAGGACATTGGCGAAGTTCTCGACGATGACGATGGCCCTGGCGCCGGAATCCTGCAGCTGGTGCTCCAGCTCGCGCGGCGTGTACAGCGGATTGACGTTCACCACCGTCATTCCGGCGCGCAGGATGCCCGAGCAGCGCCACCGGGTATTGCAGCAGGTTCGGCGCCATGACGGCGACACGCTCGCCCTTGGTCATGCCCGGCAGCTTCTGCAAGAAGGCGGCAAAGTCGCGCGAGGCCCGATCCAGCTCGGCATAGCTCATCGTGCGGCCGAGGTTGTGACAGGCCGGCTTGCTCGGCATACTTGCCCGCGATCTTCTCGAACAGGTCCGGGATGGACGCGATACATGTCGGCGTCGATCTCGGCGGGAATGCCGGCTGGATAGTGCTCGAGCCAGGTCTTGGTCACCACGGCAGGCGTCTTCCGTAAAATCGCTGGGCGAACTCCGCGTCCCGCGATGGCCGTGACCGGAGCGTACACAGCACGCAGGGATCGGGCGCGAACAGCGGCCCAAACACCGGCCAGGACGCGCCCGGGCGGCCACACCGAAGCGTGCGCCGACCTCGTCAGGCGCTCATTGACTGCCGTCAATAGTGCGCGCGCACCTATCCGGCGAACCCGGCATCGTCCTTGACGTGCGCGCGCGCCTCGTCGCCGGTCTCATAAATGTGCGGCGCGACGCCGCGGCGCGCGAGCGCGTCGCCCAGCTTCATCCGCAGGAAGCCCGATGTCGTGTACCGCGTGACGCCCCAGTAGTAGTGCTCGACCAGGTGCTGCACGAGCGCCGTGTAGCGGTCGAGCACCTCTGGCGCGATCTCGAACTTGTCGTAGTTGACGATTGCATAGACGCGCTTGCCGAGCGGCGCGAGGACGGCCTCGACCGCGGCTCCGACCTTCTCGACATCCTCGGGCGTGCGCACGTTCAGGCGCTCGAAGTTGATGAACAGGACGTTCTGCGTCGCATCGTAGGTGAGTCGCTGTGCGAGCGGGATCGCGAGCATCCGCTCGCGCAGCCCCATCGGCACCGGCCGGAATATTGCGGCATCCATCAGCTTCGGGGCGCCGCGCATGACCGGGCGGAAATCCATCTGCCCCAGGACGTCGCGCTCGAGGTCGATTCCGGGGGCGATCTCGACGAGCTCCAGGCCCTCCGCGCCGAGCCGGAATACGGCGCGCTCGGTCACGTAGAGCGCGCTCTGCCGGCGCTTCCAGGCCTGGCTGCCGGAGTAGGTACGGTGTTCGACCTCGGCCACGAACTTGCGCGCGTCGCCCTCCTTCAGGACCGCGAGCGTCCCGTCGCGCGCCTCGACGACCAGCCGGCCGGCGGTGAACGTGCCCACGAACACGACCGTCTTGGCGTTCTGCGAGATGTTGATGAAGCCCCCGGCGCCGGCGAGCCGCGGGCCGAATTTCGACACGTTGAGATTCCCCTCCCGATCCGCCTGCGCCAGGCCGAGGAATGCGACGTCGAGCCCGCCGCCGTCGTAGAAGTCGAATTGCGACGGCTGATCGATGATCGCCTGCGTGTTGACCGCGGCGCCGAAATTGAGACCCGACGCCGGAATGCCGCCGATCACACCCGGTTCCGCGGTGAGCGTGATCAGATCGACGATGCCCTCCTCGGCCGCCACGCTCGCGATGCCCTCCGGCATCCCGATACCCAGATTCACGACGCTGTTGGGCCGCAGCTCGATCGCGGCGCGGCGCGCAATGATCTTGCGCTCGGACATCGCGAGCCCGGGCACCATCGAGGCCGGCACGCGGATCTCGCCGGAAAAGCCCGGGTTGTACGCCTCGACGAAGGTCTGCATGTGATATTCCGGCTTCTCGGCGACGACGACGCAATCGACCAGCACCCCCGGGATCCTGACCTGCCGCGGTGACAGGCTTGCGCGCTCGGCCAGCCGCTCGACCTGGGCGATGACGACGCCACCCGAATTGCGGGCTGCCATCGCGATCGCCTGCGCCTCGAGGGTCAGCGCCTCGCGCTCCATCGTGACATTGCCGTCCGGGTCCGCGGTCGTGCCGCGCACGATGCCGACATCGATCGGAAACGCGCGGTAGAACAGATACTCCTCGCCCGCAATCGACATCAGCGTGACGAGGTCCTCCTCGGTGCGAGCATTGATCTTGCCGCCACCATGGCGCGGGTCGACGAACGTGCCGAGGCCCACGCGCGAGATCTGGCCCGGCTTGCCCGCGGCGATGTCCCGGTACAGATGCGTGATCACGCCCTGCGGCAGGTTGTACGCTTCGATCCGGTTGCCGACCGCGAGCGCCTGCAGTTTCGGCACCAATCCCCAGTGGCCCCCGATGACGCGCTTGACGAGTCCGTCGTGCCCGAGATGATTGAGGCCGCGTTCCTTGCCGTCGCCCTGGCCCGCCGCATAGACGAGCGTGAGCCCGCGCGGAGCGCCGATGCCGTCGGGCGCCTCCTTCGCCGATTCGAGGAATCGCTCCTCCAGCGCGACCGCGATGTTCTCGGCGAAGCCGATGCCGACGAAACCGCCCGTCGCCAGCGTGTCGCCGTCGCGGATCAGCGCCACGGCCTCCCGGGCCGTGACGACCTTGCCGCGCTCGAATGTGTGCAGCGCCTCCAGCAGACGCCGGTTTTCCTCGTGCCGTGCCATGCGTTTTCCTCCCGGTCGAAGCCGGGATCTTAACCGCGAAGGCAGGCGGGTCTCCAAATACCCGCGGACGCCATGGATCCGGCTGGCGAACTCAGTCGAGCGTGCTGCGGAACGTGCGCAGCCCGATCAGCATCACGGCGGCCATGAACGCGACGATCGGCCAGGTCTCGGGCAGCACGTCGGCCATCGCGTTGCCTTTCAGCAGCACGCCACGGACGATCCGCAGGAAGTGGGTGAGCGGCAGCACCTCGCCGATCGCCTGCGCCCAGCCGGGCATGCCGCGGAACGGGAACATGAAGCCCGACAGCAGCATCGACGGCAGGAAGAAGAAGAAGGTCATCTGCATCGCCTGCAGCTGGTTGCGCGCCACCGCGGAGAATGTGAGCCCGAGGGTCAGGTTGGCGGCGATGAACAGCAGCACGGCGAGATACAGCACGCCGAGGCTGCCGTGCATCGGAACGTCGAAGATGACGCGCGCCAGGATCAGCACCAGCGACACCTGGATGAGGCCGATCATCACGTAGGGGATGATCTTTCCCGTCATCACCTCGAGCGCGGTCGCCGGCGTGGACAGCAGATTCTCCATCGTCCCGCGCTCCTGCTCGCGGGTGATCGCAAGGCCGGTCATCAGCACCATCGTCATCGTCAGGATCACGCCCAGCAAGCCGGGCACGATGTTGTACTGCGTGTTCGCCTCCGGGTTGTAACGCGCGTGCACCAGCGTCTCGAACGCGCCGGGTCCCGAGGCCAGCGGCGCAAGCGGCCCCGTGAGGTCGTGGGCGAGCGCCGAGCGCGACAGCTGGCCGAGCGCTGCGACAGCGTTGCCCGTCGCGGTGGGGTCGGTCGCATCGGCCTCGACCAGCATGGCAGGGCGCTCGCCACGCACCAGCGCGCGCGAAAAACCGGACGGGATCGTGACGACGAACTGTGCGCGACCGGTGGCCAGCGCACGGTCGGCCTCCGTCTCGCTCGTCGCCTCGCCGATGAACTTGAAGTAGCTGCTGTTGGCCAGCGCCGCGCCGATGCTGCGCGAGAACTCGCTCCGGTCGAAGTCGAGCAGCATCGTCGGCAGGTGCTTCGGGTCGGAATTGATCGCGAATCCGAACAGAACGAGCTGGATCACGGGAATACCGACGATCATGCCGAAAGTCAGCCGGTCGCGGCGCAACTGGATGAACTCCTTGCCGACGATGCCGAGCCAGCGCGAGAACGAAAACAGGCCGTTCATGACGGGTGCGTTCGCGTGGGGGGTGGCGCCTGGCGCGCGCCGTTACGCATCAGGTGAATGAAGACGTCCTCGAGCCCGGGCTCGATCCGCTGCCATCTGCGGCCCGGCTCGGCCATGAACGAGGACAGCGCGGCGTCGAGCGCCGCGGCATCGGAACCGGTGATGTGCAGCGCGGCGCCGAACGCGGCGACCTCGTTGACACCGGGAACCGGCCGCAGTCGGGCCGCCAGCGCAGCAAGCTCCGGCCCGTCGACCGTCCAGGTGACGAGCGGCTGGCTCGCGATGACCTCGCGCGCCGTACCCTGCACCAGCAGCTGGCCATCGAGGATGTAGCCGAGCTTGTGACAGCGCTCGGCCTCGTCCATGTAGTGCGTGCTGACGAGCACCGTGATCCCGCGCGCGGCGAGACCGTGCAGCTCGTCCCAGAAGTCGCGCCGGGCCTTCGGGTCGACGCCGGCCGTGGGCTCGTCCAGCAGCAGCAGTTGCGGCTCGTGCAGCAGGCACGCGGCGAGCGCCAGACGCTGCTTCCACCCGCCCGAGAGTTCGCCCGCGAGCTGGCGTGCGCGATCGGCGAGGCCGAGCCGAGCGAGTGCCGTGTCGACCCGCGTGCCAATCTGGTCCATCGAGTACATCCGCGCGACGAAACGCAGGTTCTCGCGAATCGTCAGATCTTCCCACAGCGAGAAACGCTGCGTCATGTAGCCAACGTGGCGCTTGATCGATTTCGTCTCGCGCAGGATGTCGAAACTGAGGCACGTCCCCAGGCCGCTGTCCGGGGTGAGCAACCCGCAGAGCATCCGGATCGAGGTCGTCTTGCCGCTGCCGTTGGGCCCGAGAAAGCCGAAGATCTCGCCGCGACGTACCGTCAGCGCGAGATCCCTGACCACGTGGCGGCGGCCGAAGCTCTTGTTGAGCCCGCGCACGTCGATGACGGTGTCGGTCGCAACGTCGGCGACGGAACCGGCCATGCTCAGGACGCGGGAAGGGTCACGTCGACGGGCTGCCCCGGGTGCAGCTTTGATGCGTCCGCCGGCGCAGGTTTCGCTTCGACGAGATAGACGAGCTTCGCCCGGTTGTCCTTCGAGTAGAGCACGGGGGGCGTGAATTCCGCGCGATCGGCGATGAACACGACCGTCGCCGGAACCGGCGCCGGACAGCCGTCGCAGGCGAGCGTTACCATCTGCCCGCGGCTGAGGCGCCCGAGCACCGCTTCCGCGACATAGAAGCGGACCTTCACGTTACCGGGCGGGAGCACGCTGGCAACCGGGCTGCCCGCCGGCACCCAGTCGCCGACGACGTAATACGTGTCGTGTACGATGCCGGCAATCGGTGTGGTGACGGCACGCTGCGCGAGTCGCCAATCCGCCTGCGCGAGTACATCGCGCGCGGCGTGCGCGTCGGCCTCGGCGGCGCGAATCTCCTCGCTGCGCGCGGGCAGCTTGGCGGTGGCCACGCTCGCCTGCAGCTGCGCGACCAGCGCCTCGTCGCGCTTCAACTGCGTGCGCGCGTCGTCCATTGCCGCGTTGCTGACGAAGCCGCTGGCGTAGAGCTGCTGCTGGCGTTTGAGGTTCGCGGCCGAGAGTTCGCGGGTGGCCAGTGCCTGGCGCAACTGCTCGGCGACCGTTTCCACTTCCTCCGGCCGCTTGCCCGTTCGCAGATTGGCGAGCCGCGCCAGCGCCGCCTGCAGCTGCTGTTCGGATTGCCGCCGCGCGGCGACCTCATTCTCCTGCTCGAGGGCGAACACGCGTGCCCCCGCCGCGACGGTGTCGCCGCGCGTGACCGCGAGCTCCCTCAGCGTTCCGGCGAATGGCGCCGCGACGCGCACGTACTCCCCCTCGACGTAACCCTGCAGCGGCCGGTTCTGCTCCGCCCCGCAGGCCGCGAGCAGCACCGTCGCGACGGCGGCGGCATGGCGCACGCGACGGCGGCGCCCGTCGGACACCGCTACGACCCGTGCGCTTTCCACGTCGGACGGCGTCGCCGCCGATGTCGGCACCCCCGAAGCCCGCGGCGACACTGGACGCGCTCGCGCCATCGCCCGGGCGCAGCGTCAGTACTTCACGCTGCAGCCATACGGCGTGGTGCTCGCCACCGTGACCGGCTTGCCCGCGGTCGCCTCGGTGAGCGCCGCACGCACATAGTTGTGCGCGCCCTTCGCATCGGCCGGATCGGACGAACGCTTGTCGTCGATGGCACCGGCGTAGACAACCTTGCCCGCCGGGTCGACGACGAACATGTGCGGGGTCGTCCTGGCCGCGTACGCTCGTCCCGTGCTGCTGGTGCTGTCGATCAGCGCGGCGCGCGGCGATGCCCCCTGCGCGCGCATCCAGCTCGCCATCTGCTCGCCACTCTTGAATTCCCCGTGATTCGCGTTCGTCGAGTTGATCGATAGCCAGACGACGTCCTTCGCTCCCCACTCCTTCTGCAGCTCCTGCATGTTTCGGCTGTTGTAGTGCTTCTGCACGAACGGGCAGTCGGGGTTGGTCCACTCGAGGACGACGAACTTGCCGCGATAGTCGGCGAGGCTGACCGGCTTGCCGGCGGTGTCGGCGATGGTGAAGCCCGGCGCCGCGGCGCCGGGCGCGGCAGCGACCACCGGGGACAGCGAATGGAGCGCCGCGATCAGCGCGAACGACGTGGAAAGGACAAGCGGGAGTGGGCGCATCGAATCCTCCTTGACCAGGTTGCGCGGCGCGGGTCAGAGCGACGCGAGCGCGTCCAACACCGTTTGCCGCAAGAGTACCTCCGGCAGCAGCAGCGGCGCCCTGCCGGGATGGTAGAGAACATACACCGGAACACCGGTGCGGCCGAGTGCCGTCAGCGTCCGCGTGATCTCGGGATCGCGCCGCGTCCAGTCGGCGCGCAGGAGCACGACGTTCTTCCGCGCGAACGCCGAGCGCACGTCGGCGGCATTGAGCACGAGACGCTTGTTCACCTGGCACGTGACGCACCAGGCCGCCGTGAAATCGACGAACACCGTGCGGCCCGCTGCGGTGAGCTGGTCGACCTGCGGCGGATGTGTAGGGCTGCCACTGCGTGCCTGCCACCCCGGAAGAGCGTCCTGACGGGGCAACCGCGGCGGTGTCGGCATCCGCGCGCGAAGAGCGGCCAGCGCGATCGCAACCGCAGCGACAGCGGCGGCAACCCCCGCGATGGCCCACGGCCGCGCGCCTCCGGTGCGCACGATGCGCCACGCCCACAGCGCGAAGCCGACGCAGAGGAGCGCGAGCAGCAGGTGGATCACCGCGTCGTTGTCGCGTTGCGCGCCCAGCACCCACGCGAGCCAGATCACCGTCGCGTAGAGGGGAAAGGCGAGCAGCTCCTTCACACGCACGAGCCAGGGACCCGAGCGCGGGAGCCGGCGCCGCCAGGCCGGGAACAAGGCCAGCGTCACGTACGGCAGGGCCATGCCGATCCCCAGCGCGACGAACACGACCAGCGTGACTGCCGTCGATCCGGCGAGCGCATAACCCAGCGCCGCGCCCATGAACGGCGCCGTGCACGGCGACGCGACGACCACCGCCAGGACGCCCGATGCGAACGCGTCGACGGTGCGATTCCCGGCCTTGAAGGCGGCGAGACCGGAAGGTACGAGCTGGCCGAACTCGAACACGCCCGACAGATTGAGCGCCAGTACGAAGAACAGCGCGGCCAGTGCCGTCACCACGGCGGGCGATTGCAGCTGGAAGCCCCAGCCCAGTTGCTCGCCGGCCGCGCGCAATGCAGCAAGCACGAGACCCAGCGCGACGAAGGTCAGCACGACGCCGCCAGCGAACGCGAACGCCTCCCGGTGCAGTGTGGCCTTGCTGTCGTGATGCGTCGCGAAACCCAGGACTTTGAGCGATAGCACCGGAAAGACGCACGGCATCAGGTTGAGGACGATGCCGCCGACGAACGCGAACACCATCGCCAGCGCGAGCGACAAGCCCTCGCCGGCCGCCTTCGGAGCAAGATTCAGGGTCGGCGCCGGGGCCAGTGCCGGCTTCGGTCCCGCGACGACCGTGCCGGTCAGCGCAACGTCGACCGTCGCCGCATGCACTGCGTTCGCGAAACCGTTGGCGGCGGTGAGCACGCCGGCGACGCGCTGGAAGTCGCCAGCCAGGTTGAACGCAACCGGCAGTGTCAGCAGATAGGCGGCACCCTCACGCCTGACTGTCTGCGGCGACGACGGCTCGATCTTCGACTCGGCAAACGGGAAGAAATGCAGCGCGCCAACCTCTGCGCGCACTCTGCGGCGGCACGAGCTTCAATTCGATTGTCTGACCCCGGCCCTGCGCCGACGCCTGCCAGTCTGCGAGCGGGCGTGGCAGCGCCGCACGCGCGGCGGCGATCGGCGCGCTCCACACGCGGGTCCGCACGCGCTTCCTTCTCGACGGGCAAAGTGAGCGTGAGATCGGCTCCTTCGGGAATGCACAGTTCCTTGCATACCAGCCAATCAGCGCGGGCCTGCAGCACGACCGTGCTACCCGTCGGCAACGTCCGCTGGGCCGTCACCTCGACCGGCAGCAATACCTCGCCCTCGTAGCCGAAATTGACGAGCGGCCCGGCCGGCAACGCACGCGGTGCCGGCCACTCGATCGGTCCCGCTGTGATATCCGGTGGCAGCTTCCAGGCGAGCGTCGTCGGCAATCCCGAATCGCCGGGATTCTTCCAGTAGGTGTGCCAGCCCTTCTCCATCGCCAGCCGCAACGCGACGGTGAGGGTCTCGCCAGGAACCAGCGCGGACTTCGCTGCGACGAGCTCGGCTTCGACGTGCTCGGTCTTCACCGGTCCCGCGTTGGCCGCCGAGCGCAAGCGCGAGCAGCGCCACCGTGACGAGCACGCGGAAGGCGGCAACGGGCGGCGTAGGGGGGCGGATCATCGCGGGTGAGCGGGTGTTGGCACCCGATTGGGTCGATCGCGGGGGGATTGGTTCCCGCCCACCGTATAATTCTACCCGCGCGCCGCCGAACACCGACCGGAGGCGCAGGCATCCCCGCTTGCGGGCCACGCGCGCAGGCTTGCGGCGCCGGCGCCGCCCCTGGCCGCAGCCTCTCCGACCCTCCTCCCATGGAAGCCTTTCTCGTCTCGACGGGCGTCGTCGCGCTCGGCGAAATCGGCGACAAGACCCAGTTGCTGGCGCTGGTGCTCGCCGCGCGGTTCCGGAAGCCGCTACCGATCATCGCCGGCATTCTCGTGGCGACGCTCGCCAATCACGCCCTCGCCGGCTTCCTCGGCAACCTGTTTCGGACCTTCGTCCCGGCCGAGGTGCTGACCTGGTTCGTCGCGCTGTCGTTCTTCGCGGTCGCCCTCTGGGCACTGCGGCCGGACACACTCGACGACGACGATCCACCCCCGGCAACGCGCTGGGGCGTCTTCGGCGTGACGGTCGTGGCGTTCTTCCTGGCCGAGATGGGCGACAAGACACAGGTCGCGACGGTGGTGCTGGCGGCGAAGTTCCCGTCGCTCGCCGCCGTCGTGCTCGGCACCACGCTCGGCATGCTGCTGGCCAACGTTCCCGTCGTGCTGGTCGGCAAGGCCGCGTCGCAGACGATTCCGTTCAAGGCGGTGCGCATCGCCGCGGCGTTGCTGTTCGCCTCGCTCGGCGTCTATGCGCTCGTTGCGCAGGAGCTGCCGGGCACGTGAATGCGCGCCCGGCGCGCGGTGGTGCCCCGCCCCCGACGGTATAATTTGCGGCTCGCGCGATGCCGCCGCAGTTTCGCCTCCGACCCCACGGTGCACAATGCCGGCGCCCCGAGACACCCGAACCCAATGAAACCGTTCAATCCCGCCGAAATCGAAGCCGCCGCACAGGCCGCGTGGAAGGCGGCCGACGCCTATCGCGCCGTCGAGCGCGCCGACCGGAAGAAGTTCTACTGCGTGTCGATGCTGCCCTACCCCTCGGGGATTCTGCACATGGGGCACGTGCGCAACTACATGATCAGCGACATGATGTACCGGCATCTGCGGATGAAGGGGTACAACGCGCTGGTGCCGATGGGCTGGGATGCGTTCGGGCTGCCGGCCGAGAACGCCGCGATGAAGAGCGGCGTCGCGCCGGCCGCATGGACCTACGACAACATCGCCCAGATGAAACGGCAGATGCAGGCGGTGGGACTCGCGATCGACTGGTCGCGCGAGATCGCGACCTGCGATCCCGCCTATTACCGGTGGAACCAGTGGCTGTTCCTGAAGATGCTCGAGAAGGGCATTGCGTACAAGAAGACCGGAGTCGTCAACTGGGACCCGGTCGACCAGACGGTGCTCGCCAACGAGCAGGTCATCGACGGCCGTGGCTGGCGCTCCGGAGCCCCGGTGGAGAAGCGCGAGATCCCGATGTATTACCTGCGGATCACCGACTACGCCGAAGAGCTGCTCGACAATCTGGACCGGATGACGGGCTGGCCGGAGCGTGTGCGGGCGATGCAGGCGAACTGGATCGGCAAGAGCCGGGGTGTGCGATTCGCGTTCACGCACGACATCCGCGGCGCGGACGGCCGGCAGGTCGGCGACGGCCGCATGTATGTATTCACGACGCGCGCCGACACGATCATGGGCGTCACGTTCTGCGCGGTGGCCGCCGAGCATCCGCTCGCCGCGCACGCGGCCCGGAGCAATCCGCAACTTGCCGCGTTTGTCGACGAATGCAAGCGCGGCAGCGTGATGGAAGCCGACCTCGCGACGATGGAAAAGAAGGGGATGCCGACCGGCCTGTCGGTCCGGCATCCGCTGACCGGCGATCCGGTCGAAGTCTGGGTCGGCAATTACGTGCTGATGTCCTACGGCGACGGCGCGGTGATGGGTGTCCCGGCACACGACGAGCGCGACTTTGCCTTTGCCAAGAAGTACGGGCTGCCGATACGACAGGTCGTCGAAATGGACGGGGTAGCCGCGGCCCCGCGAAGCGGGGATGCGACGCCGGAACGGGACCCGTGGAAGCCCTTTACGACCGAGTACTGGCAGCCGTGGTACGAAGACAAGCAGCGTGGCCGGTGCGTGCATTCCGGCAAGTACGACGGCCTCGCCTATGAAGCCGCGGTCGACGCGATCGCCGCCGACCTCTCTGCAATGGGCCTGGGCGAGAAGCGGACGACGTGGCGGTTGCGCGACTGGGGCATCTCCCGCCAGCGCTACTGGGGCACGCCGATCCCGATCGTCCACTGTCCCGCTTGCGGCGATGTGCCCGTGCCGGAAAGGGATCTGCCTGTCGTGCTGCCGGAGGACTGCGTGCCCGACGGCACCGGCAACCCGCTCGCGAAGCGCGCCGATTTCGTCGACTGCGCGTGCCCGTGCTGCGGCAAGCCCGCGCGGCGCGAGACCGACACGATGGACACGTTCGTCGACTCGTCGTGGTACTTCATGCGCTACGCGTGCCCCGATGCGCCGGCGATGGTCGATGCCCGCAACGACTACTGGAATCCGATGGACCAGTACATCGGCGGCATCGAGCATGCGATCCTGCACCTGCTGTACGCCCGCTTCTGGACCAAGGTCATGCGCGACCTCGGCCTGGTCAGGTTCGACGAGCCGTTCACGCGGCTGATGACGCAGGGGATGCTGCTCAATCACATCTTCTTCCGCCGCACCGAGAAAGGGGGCATCGACTACTTCGCCCCCGCCGATGTCGACGTCGAATTCGATGCCGAGGGCCATATCGTCGGCGCGACCGCGAAGTCCGACGGCCTGGGTGTCCAATACGGCGGCATCGGGACGATGTCGAAGAGCAAGCGCAATGGCGTCGACCCGCAGCAGCTGATCGCGAAGTTCGGCGCCGACACGGCCCGACTGTTCGTGATGTTCGCCGGCCCGCCGGACGACACGGCGCTGTGGTCGGACGCCGGCGTCGAAGGTGCCCACCGCTTCCTGCGCCGCCTGTGGACCTACGCGCACGCCAGCGCCGACGCGATCCGGCAGGACGCGGGCGACGGCGGCCGGCGTGCTGCGGCCGCCCCGGTCACGGCGGCACGGCGGGAGATCCATGTCACGTTGAAGCAGGCCAACTACGACTACGAACGGATCCAGTACAACACCGTCGTGTCGGCCGGCATGAAGATGCTGAACGCCCTCGAGGCGGTGCCGGCCGACGCGCCGGGCGCCGGGGCGCTCGCGCGCGAAGGGCTGTCGATCCTGCTCCGCGTGCTGCATCCGGTCGTTCCGCACATCACGTGGTGGCTGTGGAACGACCTCGGCTTTGCCGCCGCGGGCGGTGACCTGCTCGACGCGCCGTGGCCGCAGGTCGACCCGGCCGCGCTCGCGCAGGACGAGATCGAGCTCGTGCTGCAGGTCAACGGCAAGTTGCGCGGGAAATTGCGCGTGCCCGCGGGCGCCGATCACGCGGCCATCGAGGCCGCCGCCCGCGCGAGCGCCGAGGTCGCGAAGCACGCGGCCGGAGCTTCGCCGAAGAAGGTGATCATCGTGCCGGGACGGCTCGTCAATGTCGTCGTATGAGCGCGGCGCGCAGGCGGCGAGCGATCGCGTCGCTTGCGGCGCGGGGCGAGGCTCACTTCGGCGGCGCTGCATCCGGCTGCTGGCAGGGCTCTGGCTCGCCGGCGCGCTGGGCTGCGGCTTCCACCTGCGCGGCGACGTCAGCTACCCGTTCTCGACCCTCTACATCAATTCTCCGACGGCCACCCCGCTCGCCGGCGAGCTCCGGCGCACGCTCGAAGGCAACGGCCCCACGCTCGTCGACACGGCGACCGCCGGGCAGGTGACACTCGACATCGCCGGCGTCGCCGACGACAAGCAGGTGCTGTCGCTGACCGGGGCCGGACGCGTGCGCGAATACCAGCTCACCAAGCGCGTCACGTTCGCGTTGCACGACGCGAACGGCAGGGACTGGCTGCCCGCAGGAGAAATCGTCGTGCGCCGGTCGTTCACGTTCAACGAGTCCGAGGTGCTCGCGCGGGAATTCCAGGAATCTCGGCTGCTGCGGGAGATGCAGACCGACGCCGTGCAGCAGATCATGCGGCGGTTGCAGGCGGCAAGGAACCCGGCGTGATGCCGGAAGGATGGGGCGCGGAATCGCTGGCCCGCGGCCCTGAGGATCATTTCAAGGAGACGAGCAGATGAACGAGGAGAAGCGGAAGAGCATGCATTTCCTTCGCGTCGTATTGACCGTCGCGACGGCCTGGATCGTCGGAAATCCGAGTGTCGCGCTGGCCGACGAGATCGCCGTTGCGCTCAGCGGCCAGCAGGAGATCCCGCCGGTGACGACCGTGGCGACCGGCAACGGCATGCTCACCGTCGGCCCCGACAAGTCCGTCAGCGGCAAGGTGACGGTGTCCGGCATGGCGGTCACCATGGCCCACATCCACGAGGGCGCTGCGGGTTCGAACGGACCGGTGATCATTCCGCTCGCCAAGGTTTCCGACAACGTCTGGGCCGTTCCGGCCGGTGCAAAGCTGACCGATGCGCAGTACGAGTCGTACAAGGCGGGCAAGCTCTACTTCAACATGCACAGCGACGCCCACAGGAGCGGCGAGGTCCGCGGTCAGATCAAGCCGTAGGATCGGCGGTGCTGCGCCCGGTGGGCGGTGGTCACTCGATCAGCTTGTCCGCGCGCAACGAGAGTTCCTGCGGGATGGCGAGGCCGAGCGCGCTGGCCGTCTTCCGGTTGATCACCAGCTCGAGCACGGTCGGCTGTTCGATCGGCAGGTTGCCCGGCTTCGCGCCCTTGAGCATCTTGTCCACGTAAACGGCCGCGCGCCGATAGTGGTCGGCGAGATCCTGGCCATAGCTCATCAGGCCGCCGGCGGCAGTCATGTCGCGGTTCGAGGATATCGTGGGCAGGCGGCTCTTCAGCGCGAGCTTCGTGATCTGGTCCATCCGCACATCGAAGTAGGCGTCTGCGGTGACGATCAGCGCTTCGGTGCGCGCCCGCGTCATTTCGCCGAATCCGGCCTCGATCTGACTATCCGTGCGCGCCTCGATCGCGAGGACTTTCACGCCCCGCGCATAAGCCGCTCCCTGCACCTGTTCCAGGATGAGCGAATCGCTCGGATTCAGCGGATTGATGAGGATGGCAAGGCGCGCCAGCCTGGGAACCGCGGAGCGAAGAAGCTCGACATGCTTGGCGCTGACCTCGGTCACGATATTGGACAGACCCGTGATGTTGCCGCCTGGACTGGAAAGGCTCTTTGCAAATCCCTCGCCTACCGGATCCGGGACGGCGATCATCACGATCGGAATGGTTGCCGTCGCACGGTGGGCGGCCTGCACGGCCAGTGTCGTTCCCGCGACGATGACATCGACGTCGAGTCGCACCAACTCCGCGGCAAGCCCGGCGAGGCGCTCGTACTCCCCGTCCGCGAAGCGCCACTGGACGAGCAGATTCCTTCCTTCGACATAGCCGAGCTCGCGCATACCCTGGCGGAAACCGTCATAGACCCGCGTTCCCGACGATCCGGGCGCGAGAAAGCCGATGCGCGACTCCCTGGGCTTCTGCTGCGCTCGCAAGTCGCGCCACGGCAGGAAGGCGGCACCCAGCAATACGGCGCCCAACACAGCGCGGCGCGTACGCGACTCGGGCCCCTGCAGCGGGCCGGGTGCGTCGGGCTCAAGCAGGCGGTACGCCGCTGGAGCGCGGGGTCGTGCCGGTGGCAAGGGCATCGGGATCGAACACGGACGGCACGGACACGAGCGTCCGTTTTGCCGAGGTTCCCGCGTATGCTAGGGCAATTGCCGGACCGAGCCAAGCGGGTTCGCGACGCGCCTCATGCCCGGGGCGAGCGCCCCCGCCGCGTCGACGGCGTGTGCTCGTGATGATCCGAATGCGATGGAACTACGGCTGAACCAGCTCGCCGCACATCTCGCGCGCACGCTCGCGTCGATCTACGTCGTGCACGGCGACGAGCCGCTGCTCGCGATCGAGGCCGGCGACGCGATCCGCGCAGCCGCCCGGAAGGCGGGCTGCGAAGAACGCGAGGTGCTGGTCGTCGAGCCGGGGTTCCGGTGGGACGCGCTGGTGGCCGCGAACGCGAACCTCGGCCTCTTCGGGACGCGCAAGCTGATCGATCTGCGCGTCCCTTCCGGCAAACCGGGGATCGACGGCGCAAAGGCGCTCGAGGCCTGTGCCACGCCGGCAAACCCCGACCAGACGCTGCTGGTCACGCTTCCGCGCCTGGACCGCGCAACGCGATCGTCGGGCTGGTTCGCGGCGCTCGCGGACGCCGGCGTCGCGATCGCCGTCTTCCCGCTCGAGCGGACCGAACTGCCGTCGTGGATCGCCGCGCGTCTCGCGCGCCAGGAGCAGCGTGCGACCTCCGAGACCCTCGAATTTCTCGCCCTGCGCTGCGAGGGCAATCTGCTGGCCGCCAAGCAGGAGATCGAGAAGCTCGGCCTGCTGCTGCCCCCGGGCGAGCTTGCTGCGGACGCGGTCGAACGCGCGGTCGGCGACGTCGCGCGCTTCGACGTTTTCCAGCTGTCGGAGGCATGGCTTGCCGGCGAGCCTGTGCGCGCCTTGCGCATCGTCGGCGCCCTCGAGGCGGAAGGCGAAGGTATCCAGCTCTTGCTGTGGCAACTCGGCGAGGACGTCCACGCACTCGCCTCCATCATCGAGGCGACGGCGTCCGGCACGCCTGTTTCCGCGGCGCTCCGCCAGGCACGGGTCTGGGGCAAGCGGCAGGCCGCCATGGAACGCGCGGCGCGGCGTGTGCGCCTCGACGCGATCACGCCGCTCGTCGCCGCGCTCGCCCGGCTCGATGCCCTGGCGAAGGGCATCGGCCGTGGCAACGTCTGGGATGAATTGCGGACGGTCGCGCTCGCGCTGGCCGGGACGCCGGCGCTGCCGCTGCCCGCGCGGACCTGACGTCCCGGTCGGCGCCGACCGCCGGCCGTCCCGCGAGCGCGCTCAGTGCAGATTCGCCGGCTCGCAGTTCGCGCGCCGCTCGAACAACGTGCACGATGTGATCGGCGCTCCGCTCACGTCGCGCGCGACCATTCGCCAGATGCCGCCATCGCGCTCCATCGTCATGAACCCGAACCGGTTGGTTGCGGCGATGCCGGCGACCACGGCGCCGGTCGCGGGCGTCATTCCGGGTGGCAGCGGCAGCGGTAGCATCGTGTCGACCAGGTCGCCGCCGTTGCCGGTGACGAACTGCGCGGGCTGTCCGGAGGAGAAGCTCACGACTTCGAACAGGTGCACGTGACCGGCGAGCAGCGCCTTCACATCGGGCGGGAAGAGCACGATCGGCTGCAGCGTCCCGAGCACGGATTGCAGCGCACCGTTGCCGGGGAACGGGCGGGTGGGCTCCGCCGGGTTCGGCGCAAACGCCAGAACGGGATGATGGTTCATGAAGAACGTGTTCGGCGAGCGCGCCGCGAGCGCAAACGCGCGCTCGAATTGCGCGCGATAGCTGATGTACATCGGATCGTTCGCCGGCAACGGCGCAGTTCCGACCAGCGACGAATCGAAGACGATGAACTGCGTATCGGCGCCGGCCCCCGATCCCAGCGGCACCGCATAGGGCTCGCTGTAGTCGCCGACGGAATCGTCCGCGCCCGCATTGCAGTCCTGCCGGGGCGCCAGCGGCCGTGGATCGAGGAAGCGCCACCAGCCCTGGCCCGCCCGGTTGCACGATTCGTGATTGCCGCGCACGACGATCCACGGCGCCGCAGCGAGAAGTTCTTCCGCCGGGGCGAACAGATCGGCTTCCCACGTGTCCCAGCCGTAGCCCCAGGGACTGCCTGCACATCCGGCGTTGCCCGCGGGACACGCGTTCTCGCGATAGTGATAGTCGCCGACGTGGATGACAAGATCGGGACGCGCTTTCGCCGCGGCGTCGGCCACGGCCGCGAACGGCCACTCGCGCGGATCGTTGCACGCCTGGAACGCGCGATCCGAGGTCTTGATCCGGCAACCCGTATCGCCGAGCACGACGATTCGTTGCGGATTCGCCTTCGGCAGCCGAAGTGTCTGGCCGGCTATGACCGCGCGCTGCGTCGAGGGCGGAATCGGCTTCTCGCAGACGAGCACCGGAAACGTCGACGGCTTCGATTCCGACGGAGCGCTCCGCGTCGGCCGGAGCAGGATCGTCGCCGGATGCGCGCGCACTGCCATGGGCGCGGCAACCCCGTCGAGCTCGATCTCCGGACAGTCCAGGCCGTGCGTGATCGCGCGCGCCACGGCGCGGCCTTCCTCGCCCAGCACGACGAACGCGTACTGCTTCGCAGCGCCACGCTCCGGTGGCGGTACCGTCGCGCAGCCTGCCCCCAGTACGGCGCAGGCCACCGCCATTCCGACGCGCATCAACGCCAATCCCCCCACATCGACTGGAGCACGGCGAGTCCCGCCGCCGCGGCTGTCTCGGTCCGGAGCACACGCGGCCCGAGCCCTGCCGCGCGAAAGCCGCGTGCGCGCGCCGCCTCGATTTCGCGCGCGTCGAGGCCGCCTTCGGGGCCGATCAGCAATGCGATCGGCGCCGGCGGTTGCGCGAGCGCGGCGAGCGCGCGGTCCGCTTCCGGTGCCAGGACGATTCCGCCTCCCGCCCACGCTGCGAGCCAGTCGCCGACCGATTGCGGCGGCGAGACGTCGGGCACGCGGTTGCGACCACATTGCTCGCAGGCGGCGACCACGACCTGCCGCCAATGCGCCACCCGCCGCGCACCGCGCGCCCCCGGCGGCATCGGTGCGCTGCGCGCCGTCACGAGCGGCTGGATCGCCGTCACGCCGAGCTCGGTCGCCTTGCGGATCGCATAGTCCATCGCGTCGTTCGCCGCCACCGCCTGCGCCAGCGTGACCGCGAGCGGTGACTCGCGCTCGACTGCAACGAAGCGCTCGACACGCACGCTGGCGCCGCGCTTGTCCACGCGGACGAGCGTCGCCGGATACTCGCCGCCGGTACCGTCGAACAGCGTCAGCGCCGTTCCGGCGGTGAGTCGCAGGACGCGCGTCGCGTGATGGGCGACGGATTCGTCCAGCTCGATCGTCCGGCCGGCGAGCTCGGGCGCGAGCGGCGTGAGACTCAGGAATCGGGGCGCCGTCTTCGGCGGGCTCGGCGGCGAGACAGGCATCGGGGTCGGGATCGGAATGGCGTACGACGTTCACCGCAAGCGCACGACCGGGGTGCGCGTTCGGGCCATCGGGCAACGCGAATTCGCTGGATGACCTGCGCCGGACCGACTAACATTATCATGGTCGCAGGTGTCGCGAGACGCCTTCGATCCCGAACCCTCGACCCGAGGACACCATGGTCAGTCTGACGACACCCTCCGGCCAGCTCGGCTGGTCCGCCGCGCCGTTCGATCTCCCCGGCACCGACGGCAAGCGCCACACGCTCGAGTCGGCCCGCGGCGCCACCGGGACGGTCGTGATGTTCATCTGCAATCACTGCCCGTACGTCAAGGCGGTGGTCGCCAAGATCGTCCGCGACATGACCGAGCTGCGCGCGCACGGCATCGGGAGCATCGCGATCATGAGCAACGACACCGCCGCGTATCCGGACGATTCGTTCGCCAACATGAAGGTCTTCGCCGCGCAGCACGGCTTCCCGTTCCCGTACGTGATCGACGAGACGCAGGCTGTCGCCCGTACCTATGGCGCGGTCTGCACGCCCGACTTCTTCGGTTTCGACCGCGACCTGAAGCTCGCCTACCGCGGCCGGCTCGATGCCTCGGGTCGCTCGAGCGACCCGGGTGCGGCGCGCGAGCTGTTCGCTGCGATGCTGGAGGTGGCGCGGGGCGGCAAGGCGCCTGCGATCCAGCAGCCGTCGGTCGGCTGCTCGATCAAGTGGCGAGCGTAGCTACTCTACCAGCGCGCAGTAGGCATGCCACGTTGCGTGCCCGATCACCGGGACCGCGACGACGAGGCCGACGAAGAACAGCGCGAAGCCGGCCGCCGTCATCGTCACGATGATCGCGCTCCAGACGATCATCGCCGGCACGTTCGCCGCGAACGCCTTGAGGCTCGTCAGCACGGCGATGACGCCATCGGTGTCGCGATCGAGCATCATCGGCACCGACACGACGCTGATCGCGAAGACCAGCAGCGCGAAGAAGCCGCCGACGCACAGATATGCCAGCAGGAACTCGAGGTTGTCGGGCGAGAAGACCTGCCCGATGAAGCCGGCGACGGTCGGCATTTCTCCGGTATAGAACAGCGCGAACACGAACGAGCGAAGCACGCGCCCAGACGAGCAGGATGACACCCAGCACCAGCGCGAACATGCCGATGGCCCCGACGTTTGGGCGCCAGGCGTCGAGCGTCGGCGCGAGCCAGCCCGGCAAGCCGCGCTGGCGACGACGGGACAGGTCGTAGAGGCCGATCGCGAGAAAGGGTCCGACCAGGAAGAAGCCGGTGACGAGGGCCGACACGTACTCGTAGGCATGGCGAAACGTGACGACGATCAGCCAGCCCATCGTCGCGAAACAGAGGCCATAGAATGCACTCGGCAGCGGGTGGGCGCGAAAGTCGCGCCAGCCGGCCGCGAGCCAGCCGAGCGGCGCCGTCGCCGACAGACTGCGCACGCCGGGGATCGTCGACGGCGGGGGTGCTTCGTCGGAAGTCATCGCATCACCACCTGTTCACGCCCTCTCCACTGACGTGATCAGGCGCTTGGACCCTGTCGGACTTACTTTCACGCATGCGACGGAGGTGAGTCCGACAGGCGCCTAGAGGAACGCGCAGAGCGCGTCGAGCACGGTATCCGGCTGCTCGGCCATCAATGCGTGTCCGCAATCGGGCAGCGTGACGACCCGGGCACCGGGCAGCGCCGCGACGAGGGCTGTCGCGTTCTTCGGCGGGGCCATGATGTCGCGGGCGCCGATGATCGCCAGTGCGGGACAGCGCAGACTCGCGGCCGCATCCAGCGCTCCCGCGTAGGCGTGGCACGCCAGCAGGTCGGCGTACAGCACGCCGGGGCGCGTGCGCTCCATGAGCCGCAGCGCATTGCCCGTCAGCCAGATGCCGGGCACCGTGTTGCCGCCCAGCTGCTTGCCGGCGCTGTACGACCACCCGTTGATGAGCTCATAGGCCACGTGATCGTCGCGTTGCGCGGCCGCGAGCAGCGGCTCGGCCACCGTCATCGGCGCCGCGGGTCCGACGAGCGCGACCTTGGTGATCCGCGCTGCGTGCCGTGCCGCGCATTCGAGCGCGACGAGCGAGCCCAATGAATGGCCGACCAGCGCCGCCTTGCCGATCCGGGCTGCATCGAGCATGGCGGGAATCCAGTCGGCGAGTGCCGCGACCGTCGCGAGCGCAGCACCGCCGGAGCGGCCGTGTCCGGGAAGGTCGACGGCGAGCACGTTCCAGCCGTGATGCGCGAAATAGCGCGATTGCAGCGCCCAGACGCTGTGATCGGCGGCCGCGCCGTGGATGAAGACCACGGCGGGCAGCGCGGGATCCACCGGTCGGGTGCCGGTGTATGCATAGACGGCGTTGCCGGCGACGGTCATCCGCATCTCAGTGCCCGGCGGTTCATCTCACGCCTTCCCCGCCGCGTGCAGGGCACGCGAGAGGTCCTCGATCAGGTCGGCGGCGTCCTCGAGTCCGACCGAGAGGCGAATCGTGCCCTCGGTGATTCCGGCCCGGGCGAGATCCTCCGCCGACATCCGGAAATGGGTCGTCGAGGCAGGATGAATCACCAGCGATTTTGCGTCGCCGACATTGGCGAGATGCGAGAAGATCCGCAGCGACTCGATGAATTTGCGCCCCTGCGCCCGCGTGCCCCGGAGATTGAAGCTGAACACGGCGCCGCAGCCGTTCGGGAGCAGCTTCTGCGCGAGCGCGTGGTCCGGATGGGCGGGAAGCTCCGGATAGCCGACCGACTCGACGAGGGATTCCCCGGCGAGGAACGCGACGATCTTCCGCGTATTCTCGACGTGGCGCGGCATCCGCAGCGGCAGCGTCTCGATGCCCTGCAGGATCTGGAACGCGGTGAACGGCGACATGCACGCGCCGAAGTCGCGGATTCCCTCGCGCCGTGCGCGCAGCAGGAACGCCGCGGTCGTCGATTCCTCGGCGAATACCATGTTGTGGAATCCCGCATACGGCTCGGTCAGCGTCGGGAACTTGCCGCGCGCCGCGGCAGGCGCTGCGTTGCCGTCCCAATCGAAGCGACCCGCGTCGACGAGCAACCCGCCGATCACGACGCCGTGGCCGGACAGGAACTTGGTCGCCGAGTGGAACACGAGATCGGCGCCCTGGGCGAATGGCTGCATCAGGAACGGCGTCGTGAACGTCGAATCGACGAGCAGCGGCAGCCCCTGCTCGTGCGCGAGATCGGCGACGCGCGGAATGTCGAGGACGTCGAGGCCGGGATTGCCGAGCGTCTCGCCGAACAGGAGCCGCGTGTTCGGACGTATCGCCGCGCGCCAGGCATCGAGGCTGCGCGGATCGACGAACGTGGTCTCGATGCCGAAACGCGGCAGCGTGTAGTCGAGCAGATTGTGCGAACCGCCGTACAGCGCGCGCGACGCGACGATGTGCGCGCCGGCGCCCATCAGCGTGACGATGGCGAGATGCAGCGCCGCCTGCCCGCTCGCCGTGGCGATCGCGCCCACGCCACCTTCGAGCGCCGCGATGCGCTCCTCCAGCACCGCACAGGTCGGATTGGAGATCCGCGAATAGACATGCCCGGCGCGCTCCATGTTGAAGAGCGCCGCGGCATGATCGCTGTCGGGAAACACGAACGACGCGGACTGATAGATCGGCGTTGCGCGCGCACCAGTCGCCGGATCGGGTCTCGCTCCGGCGTGCAGCGACAGCGTGTCGAAGTGCGTGGTCCTGGGTTTGGTCATCCGCGCGTCCTGGTTCGTGGCGTTGCGGAGCCGTCCACCGCTCCCCGCGCTCCGGTTCGATTCTACGGTCATCGCGGTCGGCGCCACAACGCACACTGATTCTTGTGAAGGCGGCCCCGGCAGCGCATAATTGTGAGTGCGCCGTTCCGCCAACGGACGCGCTCGCGGGGACCAGGGCCTGGTGGGCGTGGCTGCGAGCGCGGGTGGCGGACACCACGATGCACGGCGTTGACGGGACGTGGTGGACGTTGCGGCAACTCGCGCCTTGGGGCGGCTCGAGCACCTGCGGATCCGGCCCCGTACGGGCACACATTTTCCGCTTCCGACGTCCTCGCTCGGCTGGGTGTCGAGCCCGACCACCGCCGAGCTCGCGCAGTTGACGCTGCTGCCGGTTGTCGTCGCCTTCGCGTTCGTCCTGCAGATGGCCACGATCTATGTCCCATTCATGAACACCGTGCTCAACACGGATCCGTTGACTCCACCCGAGCTCGCTTTCGCACTCGCGCTGTCCCCGGTCGTCTTCTTTGCCGTCGAGGCCGAGAAATCGCTGGTTCGCCGGCGGTGGCTCTACGCCCTGCGGGTGGCCGGTCCCCGGCCTTCGCCGCAAGCGGCCGGCGTGGAATAAACTCTGCATTCCGCAACAGAAAGGGAGGCCGCCATGCAACGCAAGGCAACCGCACGCTGGCAGGGAAGCACACAGCAGGGCAACGGGACGCTGTCGGTCCAGAGCGGGACGCTGCAGGACACCCCCTATACGTTCAAGGCCCGCTTCGGCGACGGCAAGGGGACGAACCCCGAGGAACTCGTCGCCGCCGCGCATGCCGGATGTTTCACGATGGCGGTTTCGTTCACGCTGAACAACGCGGGGTTCACCGCGACCAGCATCGAGACCGAGGCGCAGCTCACGATGGACACCGTCGACGGCAAGCCCACGGTGACCGCGGTCCATCTGATGACGCGCGCCCAGGTGCCCGGAATCACCGCCGCCCAATTCGCGGAGATCGCGTCGAACGCGAAGGTCAACTGCATCATCTCGCGCGCGCTGTCGCCGTCGATCGTGGTCACGCTGGACGCCGCGCTCACGGCCTGAGGCGGGGACGGAACCCATGGCGGCGCCAGCCGCGCCGGCCAAGGGCCGCGGCGCAACCTTCAATCCGGCCAACCGCTTCCGCCGCGAGCAGCGCGAGGCCGTCGACGACGGCTGGAGCTCCGGCCCGGCACCCGACGATGGCGATGCCGAGCCGGCACCGCAGAAAACGATCGTGCGCGTCCAATCGGCGCGCACGATCATCAGCCGCAACGAATCGCCGGACATTCCGTTCACGCAGTCGATCAATCCGTACCAGGGCTGCGAGCATGGCTGCGTCTACTGCTACGCCCGGCCGACGCACGCCTATCTCGATCTGTCGCCCGGCCTCGATTTCGAGACGCAGCTTTTCGCCAAGCCGGACGCCGCGCGGCTGCTGCGCACCGAGCTCGCGAAGCCCGGCTATCGCTGCGACCCCATCGCGCTCGGCACCAACACCGATCCCTATCAGCCGATCGAGCGCGAGTGGAAGGTCACGCGCTCGCTGCTCGAAGTGCTTGCCGAATGCGAGCATCCGCTGACCATCACGACCAAGGGCGTACTGATCGAGCGCGACCTCGACCTCCTGGCCCCCCTGGCGGCAAAGGGTCTCGTGCGCGTCTTCGTCTCGATCGCGGCGCTCGACCGCGAGCTCGCCCGCAAGCTCGATCCGCGCGCGCCGGCCCCGCCGCGCCGTCTGCGGATGATCGAGGCGCTTCATGCCGCCGGGGTGCCGGTAGGCGTCAACGTCGCGCCGGTGATCCCGCAGCTCACCGATCGCGACCTCGAGGCAATTCTCGAGGCCGCCGCGGCGGCCGGCGCCAGGCATGCCGGCTGGACCATGCTGCGGCTGCCGCGCGAGGTCGCGCCGCTCTTCCGCGCCTGGCTCGACGTCCACTATCCGCTGCGCGCGGCGCACGTGATGAGCCTCGTCCGACAGATTCGTGGCGGTCGCGACAACGAGCCGAGGTTCGGCGTGCGCATGGGCGGTCAGGGCGAGTTCGCGGATCTCATCCGCAAGCGTTTCGCGCTCACGTGCAAACGGCTCGGCCTCAACACCGATCGCGACCAGCCACTCGACACGACGCGGTTCCGGCCCCCTGCGGCTGGCGAATCGGCTGGCGACGCTCGCCAGCTCGATCTGTTCCGCTGAACGGCCACGTTGCTGCATTGCGGCTTGCTCCGGGTTGGGCGCAAGCGCACCATTGCCCGGCGCGGAAAGGACCTTGACGCGACCAGGTACGTGATTCGGGGCGATGACATGGCCACGCTGACCGAGCGCCTCGTGCGCTGCTATACGGGCGCCGTCCACGACGTGCTGTGCCAGATGGGACATCGCAATGTCGTGCTGCCCCATGCGATCAAGGCGATCGAACCCGGCACCCGGCTCGCCGGGCCCGTGTGGACGGTTGCGGGCCACATCGACCGGACGAAGACCCGCCATGACACGCTGCTCGGCTGGTGCACGCTGCTCGCGAGGGCGCCGGCGGGGCACGTGGTCGTCTGCCAGCCGAACAACCACGAGGTCGCGCTGATGGGCGAGTTGTCGGCGCAGACGCTCGCGGCGCGCGGCGTGCTGGGCTATGTCGTCGACGGCGGGTCGCGGGACACCGACCTGGTGCTCGCGCAGGGCTTCCCCGTGTTCTGCGCATTCCTCACCCCCTCCGATATCGTCGAGCGGTGGATTCCGGACCGCTATGGCGAACCCGTGACGATCGGCGCGGTCACGATCACCACCGGTGACTATCTGCTGGGCGATCGCGACGGTGTCGTCGTGATCCCGCGCGCCGTCGCCGAGGACGTCGTGGCCCGGACCGAGGAGGTTGTCGCGACCGAGTCCGAGATGCGGCGTGCGCTCGTCGGTGGCATGGATCCCGTCGAGGCCTACAACCGGTATGGCAAGTTCTGAGGACCGCACGAGGCCCCTGGCGATGAAGCTATCGCCACCGGACAACGTCGCCGTGGCGCTGCGCCCGCTCAAGGCCGGCGACGTCGTCGTTCTCGACGGCCTGTCGGTCATGATCACCCGCAACATCGCGGTCGGCCACAAGCTCGCGGCGCGGGCGATCGCCGAGGGGGAGATCATCGTCAAGTACGGTTGCCCGATCGGCACGGCGACCCGCGCAATCGCAGCCGGCGAGCACGTGCACACGCACAACGTCGAGAGCAACTATCTCCCGACGTACACGTTGCCGAAGTAGGCGCGATGCTGCGAGGCTTCCTCCGCGCGGATGGCCGCAAGGGGATACGCAACGTACTGATCGTCGCGTACCCGTCGCGTTCGACCTGCTCGTCGCCCGCGAGATCGCCGCGCCGTTTGGCGAGGGCGACGTCCACCTGATCGGCTTTCCTGGCTGTTACCCGAACGCCTATGCTCTGGCGATGATGGAGAAGCTGTGCACGCATCCCAATGTTGGCGGCGCGCTCCTGGTGTCACTCGGTTGCGAGGGCTTCGACCGGCGGCGACTCGCACGGGCGATCGAGGACTCGGGTCGGCCGGTGACGACGATCGGCATTCAGGACACCGGCGGGACGAAGCGCACGATCGCAGTCGGTCGCGACTGGATCGACAGGACGTTGCCATCGCTTTCCCGGTGGCAGCGGGTACCGATGGGAATCGACGAGCTGACGGTCGGTACGATCTGCGGTGGCTCCGACGCAACATCGGGCTCCACCGCGAACCCGGCGATGGGCGTCGCGTTCGACCTGCTCGTCGCCGACGGCGCGAAGACGATCTTCGAGGAAACCGGCGAACTGATCGGCATGGAGCATCTGATGGCGGCACGCGCCGCGAATCCGGCGCTCGGCGACGAGCTGAAGCGGACGGTCGCCAAGGCGGCCGCGTATTACGCAACGCTCGGCTATGCAAGCTTCGCTCCGGGCAATGCCGATGGCGGGCTGACGACGATCGAGGAGAAGTCGCTCGGCGCCTACGCCAAGTCAGGACAGTCGAGAATCGACGGCATCGTCAAGCCGGGCATCGAGCCGCCGGAAAAGGGGCTCTACCTGCTCGACGTCGTCCCCGATGGCGAAGTCCGCTTCGGCTTTCCCAACATCAACGACAACGCCGAGATCGCCGAGCTCATCGCCTGCGGGGCGCAGGTGATTCTCTTCTCGACCGGTCGTGGATCGGTCGTCGGCTCCGCGATCGCGCCAGTGATCAAGGTCTGCGCGAATCCCGAAACGTACCGGCGCATGGAAGAGGACATGGACGTCGACGCGGGCCGCATCCTCGATGGCGAGGCGACGCTGCCAGAGGTCGGGCGCGAGATCTACGATCTGGTCGAGCGCGTCGCCAACGGTGAGCCGACGAAGTCCGAAGCGCTTGGGCACCGGGAATTCATCCTGACCTACAAGAACTTTGCGCCGCTCGGGCCCGCCTGCCTGCCGGTATGACTGCGTCGCGTCGGATCCGCGCGTGCCTGTTCGGGATTCGCGCGGAGATGCCACCGGCCGGCACGCCAATACTCACCGACGTTGAATTGTTCCTGGCGTGGCGCGCGGAGGGGCTGCCCGTCGACACCCCCGGCGTGCGGCGATAGGTTGCCAAGGCAGCGCCGCGGGACCTATGCTCTGCCAACCCGGACGAGATTGACGGGGGAAGCCCGCGGCGGCGGCAGAGCGTGGCGAGGCCCGTCCGGCGCCGACCAACCAATCCCGACACGGAGGAATCCTCATGAGCGGCAACATCGTCTTCTTCGCCTGGAACCGTTCCGTCCCGGGCCGCGAGCGCGTCAGCGGCGAGCACTTTCAGCAGTTCGTGCAATACGTCACCGCGCTGCAGCAGAAAGGGACGATTCAATCGTACGATGTGGTGTTCCTGAATGCTCACGGCGGCGATCTCAACGGGTTCTTCCTGATCCGTGGCGAGAGCGCCAAGCTCGACTCGTTGCTGTCGAGCCCCGAGTGGGAGACCCACATGATGCGCGCGGCGTTGCATCTGCAGGGATCGGGGGCAGTGCGTGGTGTCACTGGCACGATGGTCGCGGAGCGGATGGAGCTCTGGACCAAATCCATCCCGGCATAGGAGGCGCACCAGCAATTCCGCAACCGCGGCGGCAGGACCGATGAAGATCTCGATCATCCTGCCGCTGTTCGATCGCCGGAACGCCGGCTGGCAGGCGCTGGAATCGGCGTTGCACCAGCGGTGCCCCAGAGAGCTGTACGAGGTGGTGGCCGTGACGGGTCGTGGCCCCGAGCCCGACGCCGACGATCCGGCCGTCGCCGCCCTCCTCGCCCGCTGCGACGTGCTCGTGCGCGCCGAAGTGGACCCCGGCGACGTCGCGAACGAGATACACCTCTATCAGGCCGGCTACGAACACTCGACCGGCGACGTGCTGTTCTTCATCGAAGGCCACACCGTACTGGACGAGCGCTGCTGCGCGAACATCGCCGCACACTTCGACCGGCATCCGGCGACCGCGCTCGCCTGGGCGCCGCGGCTCAACCACGGCGAATCGCGGCTCGGTAGGTTGATCTCGATGCACAACCTGCACCACGAACGTCGGGCGGCGGCGAACGGCGTGTTCACGCTCGGCGCCGGCAGCGTGATCACGCGCCGCCTGTTCGAGGCGCTGGGCGGATTCGATCTGCGCTACCTGCGCTTCAGCGAGACCGCGATCTACCACCGCGCGCTCGATAGCGGTGTCGCGATCGACCGCATTGCGGCGCCGCTCGCCACGCATTACAACGACATGCCCGTCGCGCTATGGCGGCAGCTGGCGATCTGCGCCGGCGAGGCGAAGTTCCGCTACTACAGCGCGCTGCTCGCCGGCGGCGGTGATGCTCGCACGCGCGTGCGGCACCGGGTTTACCTGTTGGCAAATCGTACCTCGCGCGCGCGCTTCTTCTACCCGGTGTTTCGCCTCTCCGGCAGCCTCTCGCTCGCGCTTGCGACGCGTTCGCTGCGGTTCAGCAGCGCGCTCGCGTATCGCCTGTACGTGCTCGCGCTCGGCTTCACCGATCTTTCCGGGTTTTGTCGCGCGCGCATCCGCGACCGGTGAGTCACCGTCCGGACTGCCGCGACTCCTCGATCACGGCCTCGATCTCCGCAATCGAATCGAGGCGCTCCGGGTCGAACTCCACGCGGGTGAAATCGACCGCAAAAGCGGTCTCCAGGAACGTCACGATATTCGCCACTGCGAGCGAGTCCAGACGCCCCGCCTTGATCAGCGATTCGGCATCGCCGAACGGCGCATGGTCGTCGCGATCGACGAGGAGTTCCGCGATGAATGCCCTGACCTTCGTCCGTTCGTTCAGTTCCATCTGCGCACTCCCAGCACCTCGAAGAGAAAGGCAAAGTGATCGGTCAACGCCGCGTGCCGCTGCGGTCCGTCGAAGAACGACAGGAAGCAGTAGAAGAACGCGACGCCCAGCGACGGTATGAACTGTCGCCGCATCCATCCGGCGCTGCGATCCGGCCGATGCGCGCGCAGCTGCGAGAGCACGATGCCTCCTACCAGCAGCACGCAGTAGAACGCGTAGGTCTGCATGTAGTTGATCGCTTCGCCGAGGCCGTCACGGGCAATCCGGTGGTTCTCCAGGCTGAAATGGAAGAACCAGTTCCCGATGCCCGCGGCGACGAAGGTCGCGAACGCGACACGCAGCCGCGGATGGCGCTTGAACCACCGAACATAGGTCGGATAGAAGTAGACATTGACCAGGATTTCCTTGAAATAATAGAAGTAACGGTTCCAGAACTCGGCGATCGTGCGCGAGGACAGCGGCCGCCATGTGCTGCGCAAGAGTCGAAACCCGGCCAGACGCGCGGTCGCGACGATCACATGTCCCCAGATGGCCATGAGCAGCAACTGTTCGAAGAAGCTCGCGACGATGCTCAGCGCGCCCAGCGCTCCGGGTGACGTCCCGTCGTTCAGGAAGCGCTCGAACGCAAGCCCGAGCGGAGGGACGCCGAGCTTTGCATAGACGACATTCCGAAACGCCCACAGCAGCACCTTCAGGAAGAACGCCCATGCGAGGAGCTTGAGACCCTTGAGCTGCGTCACCGCAAGCTCTTCCTCCGTTTCCGCCTCGACGCTCGCGAAATGCGCGGCACCCTTGGCCATCGGCACCGTCGTCCCGCCGAAAAACGGATGAAACGTCGCGAGCTGGAGCAGGATCGGCGGGGCCTGCCGGCGCCGTTGATCGATCAGCGCATAGGCGAGAAACCAGAAATAGGCGGCGAACACGGCGGTCAGGCTCCAGGCCACGACGTGCGGGAAACCGCTCAGCGCATGCGAGGCCGCGAGCCCGAGCAGGCCGACGTACAGAACGTGCTGCGCGAGGATTGGCCGGCGTCCAAGCGGATGTTCGCGAAAGCGCCGCGCGAGATAGAGCACCGCCACGGTGAGCGGCACGCAAGCGAGCAGCGTCCCGGCGCGCACATATCCGAAGCGCAGCGTTTCGTAGAGGGATTCCTGCTGCGCTGCGGCGTAGACGGCCCGGTACTCGAACCAACCCGGCGCGAGCGCAAGCAGCGCCGCGGTGCAGATCAGCGCAACCTGGTGGCGCCAGCGCCCGGCGAGCGACACCACGGCCGCAGCGAGCGTGATCCACGCCCAGGGACCGGCGCCGAGGACTTTCATCAGCGCCGCAAACAGAGCGAACAGCACGAACTTGCCCGCCGCGGTTTGCGCGAACGCTACGACGCGCGGGTAGGTCTCGATCGGAGGCACGCGCCACTCCGACGGATGCACGCCGATCCCGTAGCGGCGCAGCGTCGCCGCGAGCGCTTCAGCGGATGTTGGCATCGCCCCTCGCCAGGCCCGCTTCGAGGCGCGCGATCAGCGCCTGCCGGTCGAGCTTGCCGGTCGTGTTGAGCGGCATCGCCGCAAGCTCGTGGATCACGTTCGGCACCATGTGCGCGGGCAGGCGGCGGCGTAGCGCTTCGCGGATGCGACCGGCCGGCAGCGCGCCGACGACGACGAAGCCGACGATGGCGCGCGCCACGCCGTCCTCGATCGGCCAAGCCACCGCCGCGACCTGCGTGGCACCAGCGACGGCCCGCATGTGGGCCTCGATCTCCTCGAGCTCGACGCGATGGCCGTGAATCTTGATCTGGTTGTCGAAGCGTCCGAGATGGTGGAAGGAGCCGGAGGCGTCCTGCATCGCGAGATCCCCGGTGAGGTACCAGCGCTGGCCGCCGATCGTCGGGAAGCGCTCGGCCGTGAGCGCCGGCGCATCGAGATACCCGAGCGCGAGCTGACGGCCCGCGATCGCGAGCTCTCCCACCTCGCCCGCCGGCAAGATGCGGCGGTCCGGACCGAAGATCGCGAGCTCGGTCCCCGGATGCGGCGTGCCGATCGCCAGCACGCCGCGCCCGGGTGTCACCAGCGGCGTCGCACCCGGCTCCACCCGCTGGCCGGCGCAATCGACCGTCGCCTCGGTCGGTCCGTAGAGATTGTCGATCACGCTGTTCGGGGCAGCAGCCTGCCACGCGCGAACCGAGGAGAGCGGCAGCGGCTCACCACCGAAGGAGCTGTAGCGCAGGCCCGGCAGCGATCCGGGCTGCAGCGCGCGGGTGTCGCGCATCCACGCGATCGCCGCGGGCGCGGAGCCCCAGATCGTGAGCTGCCGCTCGCGGATGAAGCGGGCGGGCGAGACCCGGTTGACGGGGGGCACGACGTGCAGCGACGCACCGGCGGAAAGCGGCACGAAGATCTCGCCCAGTGACGGGTCGAAGCTCAATTCCGTGAACTGCGAGGCGCGATCCTCCGGCGTCATCGCCTTCCGCTCGGCGAGTGCCGCGAGGTACGCTGCGACCGACGCAGTCGCCACCAGCACGCCCTTCGGAATGCCCGTGGTGCCCGAGGTGAAGATCACATACGCGAGATCGTCCGCCGACATCGTTACGGGAGCGGCGACGCTGGCGACCGCCGGCAGCGAATCCGCGCTCAGCCAGCGGCGCACCGCGCCTCCCGCGAGCCCGCGGGCCGCGGGATGCTCGGGTGCAACGAGAACGCTCGCGGTGGCGAGCATCGCCGGGGTGAGCAGCAGGACGCCGCTCCCGTCCGCGATGATCGCCTCGGGAGCGGTCAGCGCGACGGTCGTCCTGATCCGCTCCTCGGGCCAGCGCAATCCCAGCGGCACATAGGCCGCCCCGCACCAGGCGACCGCGAGCACCGCCTCGACCGCGAACAGGCTGCGCGAACCGAGGATGCCGACACGGCTGCCGGGGCCGATGCCCGCATCACGCAACGCCGCCGCCAGGCCGACCCACGCGATGGACGAGCTCGGCGTAGCAGAGCTCGACGCCATCGGCATGAAGCGCCAGGCGCTCCGGCGTCCGGCGGCTTTGCGCAAAGATCGGGTCGACAGGATTCCAGTTCATGGGGCGTCCGGGTGGCGTCGGACCGGCACGCGGCAGGCGACGCCAACCGCGCAATCAAGCAAATATCGTGCAACCATCGATCCCGGACGGGGGGCGACGTCCGGACGGGCCTATTGGCCGAGCGCACGCGCCAGCACGCGTACGACGTGCACCGCTTCGCGCGCTCCGGCGCCGCGTGTCAGATCCGCGATCTGGTGCCGGCAGCTCGTGCCGTCGGCGACGATCAGCACGTCCTTTGCCGCGCTCCGCACGGCCGGCAGAAGCGCCTGCTCGGCCATCCGCACCGACAGGTCGTAATGCGTAGCGTCGAAGCCGAAGCTCCCCGCCATTCCGCAGCAGCTTGTCTCCACCAGGTCCACCGCAAGATCCGGGACCAGACCCAACACCGCCTGCGTCGCGCCCACCGCATCGAACGCCTTCTGGTGGCAATGCGCGTGCAGCAGCGCGCGCTTCTCGGGCAACGCGACGAGCGGAAGGGCGAGGCGCCCGGCGCGATGCTCGCGCGCCAGGAATTCCTCGATGAGGAGGGCCTTTTCCGACAGGCGCTGCGCGGCCTCGCCCAGACCCATCGTCAGGAACTCGTCACGCATCGACAACAGGCATGAGGGCTCGAGGCCCACGATGGTCGCCCCGCGTTCGACGTGCGGCAGCAGCGCCGCGACCACGCGCCGCGCCTCCGCCTTCGCCTGGTCGACGAGACCGGCCGCGAGATACGTTCGTCCGCAGCACAGCGGCCGCGCCGGCTCGTCGTCGGCCGCGCCGGGCTGCGCGACGGCGACGCGACGACCGGCAGCGCGCAGCACGGCGAGCGCGGCGTGTGCATTCTCGGGTTCGAAGTAGTTGGCGAAGGTGTCGACGAAGAGCACGACGTCGGCGCCAGTACCGGCATCCTCGCGCCGGGCGTCGGCATCGTGCTGGAACGTGTCGCGCCGCCACCGCGGGAGCGATCGCCGCGCCGAGAACCCCAACCACGCCTCGCCGATCTTCCCGGCGCCGGGCAGAATCTCGCGCAGATTGGCCAACCACGGCAAGCGCGCCGCCCACGGCGCCCAGCGCGGCAGGTTCGCGATCAGGCGATCGCGCGCGGGCAACCCCAGCGCGCGCTGGCGGTGATACAACGCCTCGATCTTCATCTTCGCCATGTCGACGCCGGTCGGGCATTCGCGCCGGCAGCCCTTGCAGCTCACGCACAGATCGAGGGCTGCGCGCACCGGCTCGGACGCCAGCGCATCGGCGCCGAACCTGCCGGCAAGCGCGAGCCGCAGCGTGTTCGCGCGGCCGCGCGTGCTGTGCTCCTCGTCGCGGGTCACGCGGTAGCTCGGGCACATGGTCCCGGCGTCGAACTTGCGGCAATGGCCGTTGTTGTTGCACATCTCGACCGCCTTGCCGAAACCACGGGCCGGGTCGCCACCGGTTCCGGGCGCGGTCAGCGCGCCGGTCACTGCGTCGTTCTGCACGTTCCACGCCGACCAGTCGAGTGCCGTGTCGAGCGCCTGCGTCCGATGGCCGGGCGGAAAGCGGAACAGCGTCGCATCGTCCATCCGCGTTCCGCGGACGATCTTGCCCGGGTTCATCAGCCCTGCCGGGTCGAACAGATCCTTGATCTCCTCGAACGCGCGGGAAAGGCGCGGGCCGAACTGCCAGCCGACCCACTCGCTGCGCACGAGACCGTCGCCGTGCTCGCCCGAGAACGCGCCCTTGTACTCGCGCACCATCGCGGCCGCCTCCTCCGCGATCGCGCGCATCTTGGCCGCGCCGTCGCGGCGCATGTCGAGGATCGGCCGCACGTGCAGCGTGCCGACCGAGGCATGCGCATACCAGGTGCCGCGCGTCCCATGGCGCGCGAACACCTGCGTCAGCCGGTCGACGTAATCGGCGAGATGCGGGAGCGGCACCGCGCAATCCTCGATGAAGGACACCGGCTTGCCGTCGCCCTTCAGGCTCATCATGATGTTGAGGCCGGCCTTGCGCACGTCCCACAGCGCGCGCTGGGCCCCGGCGTCGGTCATCTCGACGACGCTGCCCGGAAGACCGAGATCGCCCATCAGCGCGACGAGATCGCGCAACCCGCGGAGCGCAGCCTCGCGCGACTCGCCGATGAACTCGACGAGCAGGATCGCGTCGGGCTCCCCGATCAGCGCGCGCTCGATGACGGCGCGGAACGCCGGATTGTCGCGGGCGAGGTCGATCATCGTCCGGTCGACCAACTCCACCGCGGAAGGCCGCAGGCCGACCAGGTGCCGCGCGCTCTCCATCGCCTTGTACAGCGTCGGGAAGTTGACGACGCCAAGCGCGCGATGCGCCGGCAACGGGGCGAGTTGCAGCGTGAGCTCGCGCGTCCATGCGAGCGTGCCCTCGCTGCCGACGAGCAGATGGGCGAAGTTGACGCTCCCGTCCGTCGTGTACGGCCGCTCGCTCTGCGGACAGCAGACGTCGATGTTGTAGCCGCCCACCCGGCGCAGCAGCTTCGGCACGCTGCGCTCGATTTCGGCGTGCTCGCGGTCACCGAGCGCGCGCAGGCCGCGCAGGAGCTCGACGATGCGCGGGGGAGCGGCGTTCATCTCGCGCTCGGTCCCGAACCGGCCTTCGGTCCCGTCGGAGAGGATCGCCTCGATCGCGCGCACGTTGTGCACCATGTTGCCGTAGGCGATCGAGCGCGAGCCGCAGGAATTGTTGCCGGCCATGCCGCCGAGCGTCGCCTGCGCCGACGTGCTGACGTCGACCGGGAACCACAGTCCGTGCGGCTTCAGCCATGCGTTCAGCTGGTCGAGCACCACGCCCGGCTCGACGTCGATGGTCATCGCCGCGCGGTCGAAGGTGCCGATGCGGTTCAGATACTTGCTGGCGTCGATCACCAGTGCGGCACCGACGGTCTGTCCACATTGCGAGCTGCCGGCGCCACGGGCGAGCAGCGGCACGTGCTGCTCCCGGCAGATCGCGATCGCCGCACGCACGTCGTCGGCACTTTTCGGGACGAGCACGCCGATGGGCTCGACCTGGTAGATCGACGCGTCGGTTGCGTAGCGGCCGCGGGAGCCCGCGTCGAACAGCAACTCGCCGGCAACAGCGCGCGCGAGGATGGCATCGAGGCTCATTTGCACACCCGGGGCGCTCCGCTGCTCATGGGCCCGATTGTAGAGTCTATCGGGAGGCGGCGACGCCGGCCGCTTGCCCCGGCACCGGAAAGGTGAGTAGCATGGGGCCCCGATGCGCGCGGGCGCTCGCCCGTGCGCGACCGCCGGCGCTACCGAGACACCTTGCCGATGAACCCGCTCATCCGACAGCCGTCGGGCCGCCACTTCCTGCAGATCCCGGGACCGACCAACGTGCCGGATCGCGTGCTGCGCGCGATCGATGCGCCGACGATCGATCACCGCGGCCCGGAGTTCGCCGCGCTCGGCAAGGAGGTCCACGCGGGCCTGAAGAAGGTGTTCAAGACCGAGGGCGCCGTCGTCATCTACCCCGCATCGGGAACCGGCGCCTGGGAGGCGGCGCTCGTCAATACGCTCTCGCCGGGTGATCGCGTGCTGATGGCCGAGACGGGCCATTTCGCCGCGCTGTGGAAGCGGCTCGCCGAGCGGCTGGGGCTCGTCGTCGAATTCCTGCCCGGCGACTGGCGACACGGTGTCCCGGCGGAACCCGTAGCGGCGCTGCTCGGCGCGGACCGCGACCACACGATCAAGGCCGTGTGCGTCGTGCACAACGAGACGTCGACGGGTGTCACCAGCCGCATCCCCGACATCCGCGCCGCGATCGATCGCGTGCGGCACCCAGCACTGTTCATGGTTGACACGATCTCCTCGCTCGCCTCGATCGACTATCGCCACGACGAGTGGGGCGTCGATGTCACCGTCGCCGGATCGCAGAAGGGCCTGATGCTGCCGCCGGGCCTGTCGTTCAATGCGATCGGCGCCAAGGCGCTGGCGGCGGCGAAGACCGCGAAATTGCCGCGCTCGTATTGGGACTGGAGCGAGATGCTCGCGACCAGCCCCGGCGGATTCTTCCCCTACACGCCGTCGACCAACCTGCTCTACGGGCTCGCTGCCGCGCTCGACATGCTGTTTGCCGAAGGGCTCGAGCGGGTGTTCGCGCGGCACGACCGGCTGGCCGCGGCCACGCGGCGGGCCGTCGATGCCTGGGGGCTCGAAATCCTGTGCGCCGATCCGGCCCTCTACAGCTCCACCCTGACCGCGGTCGTCATGCCCGAAGGCCACAACGCCGACGCCTTCCGCAAGATCGTTCTCGAGCGCTTCGACATGTCGTTGGGGCAGGGGCTCGGCAAGGTCGCCGGCAAGATCTTCCGCATCGGACACCTCGGGCATTTCAACGACCTGATGCTCGCCGGCGCGCTTGCCGGCGTCGAGATGGGACTCGCGCTCGCGGGTGTCCCGCACCGAAAAGGCGGCACGCAGGCGGCGCTCGACTATCTCGCGGAGACCGCCCGAACGTGAAGGCTGGCGAACCCTTGGAAGAAGTGGACCGAGGCCTCGCGCACCCGGACAGGATCAGTCGGCGCGGCCCCCGTTTCCGCGCGGGAAACCCGCTGTCGCAGGCGCGTTGATCGTACTTGAAGGAAAGCGGCAACCAGACAACAATGACGGCGCAAACGGCGCGCCGCACGACCCGACGACTTCGAAAACGCGATCATCCGGGACGCAGGAACTTCGCGACGGACAAGTCGGGACGCCGGGACCACGCGGGTCAGGGCCTTGAATCGCCGACTCGATCAGCTATGAGGAGGAGCAGGAAATGAACAGATCCATGAGAACAGCGGGCGCATTGGCGATCATGCTGACGAGCGCGCCAACCATCGCATGGGAGCCCACGAAGCCCGTCGAGATCGTCGTCGCCGCCGGCGCCGGCGGGGCCTCCGACCAGATGGCGCGAATGATGCAGTCCGCGATCCAGAAGAACAATCTGATGAAGCAGCCGATGATCGTCTCGCTCAAGGGCGGTGCGTCGGGCGCCGAGGCGTTGATGTACATGAAGTCGAGTGAAGGCGATCCCAACAAGGTCCTCATCGCCTACTCGCTGATCTACATGCTGCCTCTGGCTGCCAAGATTCCGTTCAACTGGCGCGACCTGTCCCCGGTTTCCGTCATCGCGATGGACCAATTCGTGCTGTGGGACAACACGACGCTGCCGTACAAGTCGGTGAAAGAGTTCGTCACGGCGGCCAAGGCTGCGGATCCACCGTTCAAGATGGGCGGCACCGGCTCGAAGCGCGAGGATCACGTCCTCACCGTGTTCATGGAAAAGAAGACCGGCGCGAAGTTCGCGTACCTGCCCTACAAATCGGGTGGCGAGGCCGCGACCCAGCTCGTCGGCAACCACACCGCGGCCAACGTCAACAACCCTTCGGAAAATCTCGAAGTCTGGCGCGCAGGGCAGGTCCGCGCGCTGTGCGTGTTCGACAAGGAACGGATCGCCTATAAGACCAAGGTCACCGATACCCAGTCGTGGAATGACATTCCGACGTGCAAGGAAGAAGGGTTGGACGTGCAGTACCTGATGCTGCGCGCCATGTTCCTTCCCGGCAAGGTGACGCCCGAGCAGACTGCGTTCTACGTCGACCTGTTCAGGAAGCTGACGCAGACCGCGGAATACAAGGACTACATGGAGAAGCAGGCATTGAAGCCGGTCTTCCTCACCGGGAAGGAAATGCTGACCTTCCTCGAGGAGGACGACACGCTGAACAAGGGGCTCATGACCGAGGCCGGCTTCGTCGCTCCGTAGCCCGGACGAACCGGGCGCGACCCCCGTTGTACGTCTCTCCCGCGCGCGACGGGAGAGACCCCCGATACGTGCAGTTCCCCCGAAAGCCACGATGCCAGAATCCGAGACCGGAATTGCCGTCGGCGACCCGACCGCGCCCGCCAGCCATTCGCCCGCGGTGACCACCACGCGTACTGCGGAGGTGGTCGTGTACCTCGGCCTGCTGGCGCTCGCGCTTCTGCTGGCCTTCGACAACTGGCGCAGCGGGATGGGATGGGCCAGCGATGGCCCGCAGAGCGGATACCTCCCCTTCTATCTGTGCGTGATCCTCGCCGGCGCGTGCTTGTTCGGCCTCGGCGTCGCATTTCGCCAGCGGACGACGGCGCCCACGACCTTCGTCACGCGCGACCAGCTTCGACGTGTCATGCAGGTCTTTGTTCCGGCCTTTCTCTTCTGCCTGCTGATGCAGTGGCTCGGGCTTTACATCGCGAGCTTCCTGCTGGTCGCGGGGTTCATGCGGTTCGTCGGGCGAATCGCGTGGTGGAAGTCGCTGCTCACGAGCGTCCTCTTCGCGGTCATCATGTTTTCCACGTTCGAGATCGCGTTCGACGTCATCATGCCCAAGGGACCGATCGAAGCGATCCTCGGCTATTAGCCGCCCTGTGACGGGCCCCCAGGTTCGAACGCCATGGAAGCATTGACACTCCTGCTGCACGGTTTCGCCGTCCTGCTGACGTGGAAGATCCTGGCGATGATGATGATCGGGCTCGTCCTCGGCATCTTCGTCGGCGTGCTGCCGGGATTGGGCGGGCCGAACGGCGTGGCGATCCTGCTGCCGCTCACGTTCACCATGGATCCGACGACCGCGATCGTCATGCTTTCGTGCATCTATTGGGGCGCGCTGTTCGGCGGAGCGATCACGTCGATACTCTTCAATATTCCCGGCGAAGCCTGGTCGGTGGCGACGACGTTCGACGGCTATCCGATGGCCCAGCAAGGGAAGGCAGCCGAGGCGCTCACCGCGGCATTCACGTCGTCGTTCATCGGCTCGCTGGTTGCCGTGCTGTTGATCACCTTTCTGGCGCCCCGCATTGCGTCGTTCGCCTTGCGGTTCGGGCCGCCGGAATTCTTCGCGGTCTATCTGCTGACCTTCTGCTCGTTCGTCGGCCTGGGACGCGAGGCGAAGCACAAGACCCTGATCTCGATGGTGGTCGGACTCCTGCTCGCCGCCGTCGGCATGGATACCGTCTCCGGTCAGCTGCGCATGACCTTTGGTTTCGATCCCCTGCTGCGTGGCGTCAACTTCCTGGTCGCCGTCATTGGCCTCTTCGGGATCAGCGAGATCCTGCTGACCATGGAGGAGCGACTCGCGCTGCGCGGCCACGCAGCGGCGATCAGCCTGCGCGTGGTCCTGAAGGTGTGGAAGGAAATGCCGCGATATTGGGTGACGTTGTTGCGCTCGTCGGCCATCGGTTGTTGGCTGGGAATTACACCCGGCGGCGCGATCGCCGCCTCGTTCATGGGCTACAACCTGGCCAAGCGGTTCTCCAAGGACCCCGCGAGCTTCGGCAAAGGACGAATCGAAGGCGTGTTTGCGCCGGAGACGGCGGCACATGCATCCGGGACGGCTGCGCTGTTGCCGATGCTGGCCCTCGGCATTCCCGGTTCCGGTACCGCGGCGATCCTGCTCGGGGGGCTGATGGTCTGGGGTCTCAATCCCGGTCCGTTGCTGTTCGTCGAGCACAAGGACTTCGTGTGGGGACTCATTGCGTCCATGTATCTCGGCAATGTCGTCGGGCTCGTGATCGTGCTGACCACGGTGCCGATCTTTGCCGCAGTCCTGCGCGTTCCGTTTTCCGCCGTCGCGCCGATGATCGTGGTCTCGTGCGCCATCGGCGCCTTCGCCATCCAGAACGCGATGTTCGATGTGTGGCTCATGCTGCTCTTCGGCGTCGTCGGCTACGTCTTCAAGAAGATCGGCATACCGCTCGCACCCTTCACGCTCGCCTTGGTGCTCGGCAACCGCAGCGAGGACGCATTCCGCCTGTCGATGATCGGTGCCGGCGGCGACTTGCGCGTGTTCTGGTCCAATGGACTCGTCGGCTCGATCACGACTCTGGCATTCATCCTGCTGCTCTGGCCATTGATAGGCAGGATTCTCGAAAACGCGGGACGCTTCCTGCGCCCGGCAAGGATCCGATGATGATCGAATTGATCGCAGTGACCCGCCATGGTCCGATCGCGACCGTCGTGCTGAACCGGCCCGAGAAGCTCAACGCCCTGACGAAGCCGATGTGGCAGGCACTGGGGGATGCCGTCGACACGCTTTCGGCCGACCTGTCGCTGCGCTGCGTCATTCTGCGCGGGGCCGGCGAGAAGGCATTCTCGCCCGGCAACGACATCGCGGAGTTCGCGACCGAGCGCGCCGACAGCGCTCAGGCGCGGGACTACGGCCGGATCATGCACACGACGGCGCAAGCGTTCGTCGCGTGCCCCCACCCGATCGTCGCGCAGATCCATGGCATCTGCGTCGGCGGCGGACTGGAGATCGCCGCGCTCTGCGACCTGCGGATCTGCGGCGAGTCGAGCCGCTTCGGCGCGCCGATCAAGAACCTGGGGCTCACGATGGCCTATCCGGAGATGGCGCCACTCGTGCGCCTCGCCGGCCCCGACGTCGCCCTCGAGATCCTGCTCGAGGGCCGGATCTTCGGCGCAGCCGAGGCCAGGGAGAAGCGGCTCGTCACACGCGTGGTCCCCGACGCCGACGTCGCGGCCGAGGCGCAGGCGACCGCGCAGCGCATCGCCGATGGCGCGCCGCTCGTCGCGCGCTGGCACAAGAAGTTCGCGCGCCGGCTCGCCGACTCGCGGCCGATCACCGTGGCCGAGCACGACGAGTGCTTCGCCTGCTATGACACCGAGGACTTCCGGATCGGCTACCGGTCTTTCCTCGCGAAACAGAAGCCGGAGTTCGTCGGGCGATGACTGACGCCGAACACGTGCGCGCACACACGGGGCCGCTCGCCGGCATGCGCGTGCTCGAGCTCGCCCAGATCATGTCGGGACCGACCTGCGGCATGCTCCTCGCCGACCTGGGCGCCGATGTCGTCAAGGTGGAGAAGCTGCCGGGCGGCGACGACGCGCGCGGCTACCGCGAGCCGCGGGTCAACGGTGTGTCGGCGCCGTTCCTGATGATGAACCGGAACAAGCGCGGTATTGCGCTCAACCTCAAGCATCCGCAGGGCCGCGAGGTCCTCCTGCGGCTGATTCGCGATGCCGACGTCCTCACCGAAAACTTCCGTCCCGGAACGCTGGAGAAGCTGGGACTGGGCTACGACGTGCTCGCGCGAGCCAATCCCGGCCTCATCTACTGCGCGGTGTCCGGCTACGGCCGCAATGGCCCCCTGTCCGCGAAGGGCGGCTTCGATCTGATCGCGCAGGGCTTCGCCGGGCTGATGGCGGTGACCGGCGAGCCGGGAGGCGCGCCGGTGAAGACGGGCAATCCCGTGTCGGACATCGCGGCCGGCATCCTCGCCGCCGTCGGCGTCGCCGCGGCGTACGCGCACAAGCTAACGACAGGGCGCGGGCAGATCGTTGACACGTCACTGCTCGACGCCGCGTTGCAGCAGACGTACTGGCACGCGGCGGTCCATTTCGCGACCGGCGAATCGCCGGGTCCGAGCGGATCGGCGCACCTTCTCAGTGCTCCCTACCAGGCGTTCCGCGTGAGCGACGGCTGGATCAACATCGGCGGCGCGAACCAGGCGAATTGGGAGCGGATCGCCGACGTGCTCGGGCATCCCGAGTGGCGCGATGATCCCCGCTTCGCATCGAACTCGGCGCGGATGGAGAATCGCGCGGCGCTGGTCGCGCTGATGAACGCCGTGCTGTCGAGGCGGCCGAAGTCCGAGTGGCTCGAGCGCTTCGATGCCGCCGGCGTGCCGGCAGGACCCGTCCACTCGATCGGCGAGGCGCTCGCGCATCCGCAAACGCTCGCCCGGGGCATGGTCGTCGATCTCGTCGATCCGCAGGCCGGCCCGACCAAGGCGCTGGGCTGTCCGATCCACTTCTCCGAGACGCCAACCCGGATCACCCGACCGGCGCCGATCCTGGGCGAGCACACGCGCGAGGTGCTGCGCGAGCATGGCTACCATGACGCCGACATCGACGCGTTGGTTGCCGGCGGCGTCGTCGACGAGCCGCGTCGTTCGGTGTCGGCGTGACGCCCCGGAGCCACAGACACAGGAGACCCCGATGGACATCGTCGAATTCATGGACCGCTACAAGGTCGCGTGGCAGGAGAGTGATGAGCACAAGCTCACCGCGCTCTTCGCCCCGGACGGCGTCTATCACAACACGCCGTTCGCCGAGCAGCGCGGGCACGCCGCGATCGCCGCCTACTGGCAGCGCACCAAGCTGCAGAGCGACATACGGCTCGACTACGAGGTCCTCTCGCGCAACCCGCGCGGGGGCATCGCGCACTGGCACGTGACGTACCAGGTGACCTCCGAGGAGCTGTTCCGCATCTGGGCGGCGTCGACCGGAACCAACGCGCTTGCCCGCAAACCGGGCGATCCGCTGCCGCGGCTCTCGCTCGACGGTATCGCCGTCGTCGAGCTGAACGACACCGGACTGTGCGGGCATTTCCGGCTCTGGTGGCACAGCGTCGTGGCCACTGGCGAGTCGAAGTGATACTGCGAGGCGTTGAGATAACGCGCGACGTCGGTCGATTTCCTCGTCGGTCCAGCCGAGCCCCGGCGTTCACTGCCCAGCGCCGAACCTGGGCCCGGAGGCTCGCCCAATCGGTGGCGAGCTTCTGCTGCCGCCAATGCACTTCCTTCGTGTGACAGGCGATGCAGTGCGTCGCGTAGAGGAGCTCGCCCCGCGACGGCGAGGCCCCGGATTGCAGTTGCGCCGGTGACCGCCTCGATGGGATCGAGCTGCGCCGCGCGCCGCGCCGGAAAGTAGCCGAAGACCACGCCGATGACCGCAGAAAAGGCGAACGACACCGCGTTGATCCCGGGATTGAAGAGGAAGGGAACCTCCATCACGCCCGCCAGAACGAACGACGCCGCGGTCGGCGAGCACGATGCCGATGATGCCGCCCAGCATCGAGAGCGCGACCGCTTCGATCAGGAACTGCAGCAGCACTTCGCGTTCCAGCGCGCCGATCGCGAGCCGCAGCCCGATTTCCCGTGTGCGCTCGGTCACGCTGACCAGCATGATGTTCATGATGCCGATGCCGCCGACCAGGAGGCTCACCGCGGCCACCGCGCCCAGCAGCGTCGTCATGACCTTCGTCGTGCCGGACAGGGTTTCCGCAATCTGCTTCGTGTCGAGAACGTTGAAGTTGTCGTCGTCTTCGGCCGCCAGCTTGCGCCGCTCGCGCAGAAGCTGAGTCAGGCTTTTCATCACGCGCCCGCTGTCGCTGTCGTCGTTCATCGACACCAGCAGGGTCGACACGCGCTGATTGCCGACGACGCGCCGCTGCACCGTGTGCAACGGCAGCAGCACGATGTCGTCCTGGTCGCCGCCCATTGCCGCCCGCCCCTTGGACGCGAGCACGCCGATGATCTCGCACGAAAACTGCCTGACGCGCAGCTGCTCGCCGAGCGCAGTGGTGTTGCCGAACAGCTCGCGCCGCACCGTCTCGCCGATCAGGCAGACCGCGGCGCCCGCCTTCTCCTCGGCGTCCTCGAAGGTGCGGCCCGATGCGAGCTGCCAGTTGTTGGTCTGGAAATACGCATTGGTCGTGCCGGTGACGCTGGTCGACCAGTTGCGCCCGTTGCCGATGACGGTGACGCCCGCGCGCAGCTCCGGGGCGACGGCCTTGATGCCGGCGATCTGCGAGACGATCGCTTCGACGTCGCTTTCCTTGAATGCCGGCGCGCCTGCGCGCGCCACCGCCCGGCCCCACGCGCTGTCCGGGACGCACCATCAGCAGATTGCTGCCCAGGCTGGAAATCTGGTCCTTGACCGCCTGCGTCGCGCCGTTGCCCAGCGTCACCATGGTGATCACCGCGCCGACTCCGATCACGATCCCGAGGATCGTCAGGAAGGAGCGCAGCAGGTTGCGGCGAATTTCGCGCAGCGCCAGCAGAATCGTGTTGAGCAGCATCAGGCGGTCTCCGCCTGAATCGGACGCGACGGCAACGGCGGCGCGCGGCGGGTTGCGCTCGTCACCGCGAATGCGGCCGTCGACGAAATGGATCACGCGGCGGGCGTACGCCGCCATGTTGGGGTCGTGCGTGACCATGATGATCGTGATGCCGGACCGGGCATTGAGCTGCACCAGCAATTCCATCACTTCACGGCTGCGCGCGGTATCGAGGTTGCCCGTCGGCTCGTCCGCGAGCAGCACCGCGGGCGATGTGACGATGGCCCGGGCGATGGCCACGCGCTGCTGCTGCCCTCCCGACAATTCGCCGGGCGTGTGGTGCTCCCATCCGGCGAGACCCACCGACGCCAGGGTTTCCCGGGCCAACCGGTGGCGCGCCGCCGCACTCTCGCCGCGGTACAGCAGCGGCAGCTCGACGTTTTCCTGCGCCGACGTGCGGGCCAGCAGGTTGAAGCCCTGGAACACGAAGCCGATGTACTTGCGGCGCAAGCGCGCCCGCTGGTCGCGGGAGAGGCGTTCGACATGAATGCCGCGAAATACGTATTCGCCGCTCGTCGGCGTGTCGAGGCAGCCAAGGATGTTCATCACCGTCGACTTGCCGGATCCGCTCGGGCCCATCACCGCCACGAACTCGCCCTGCGCAACATCGAGATCGACGCCGTTCAGCGCATACAACGCGGCCTGGCCCTGGCCGTAGACGCGCGTGACGCCGCGAGAGCCGGATCAGCGCCGAATCGCCGAGCGCCGCCGGCACGCTTGCCATCGGCCACCGGCATCGCGCCGCCGGCGCCGCCGGCTTCCGGACCCGTGTCGCGACGACTCCATTACGAACCCGCCGCGGCGCGCTGATCGGTGATGACCTGCATGCCGGGCTGCAGCTCGGCCGACGTGACTTCGGTCATCCGGCCGTCGCTGACCCCGGGCTTGATCGCGATGGCCACCGGCTGGCCGTCGCGCAGCACCCACACCCGGCGCGCCGCCGCGCTGCCGGTGGCCGCCGTCGCCGCCTTCGGCGCCCTGGCGGGCCCGCGCGGCATCAGGCTGCTCACGATGCCGCCGCCCTTGTCGCCCCCGCCGTGCCGGCGCCCGCGTCCGGCGACGTCGGGCGTGAAGCGCAGCGCGGTGTTGGGCACCAGCAGCACGTCGCGGCGCTCGGTCGCACTGATCGTCGCCGTCGCCGTCATGCCCGGGCGCAGCGACAGGTCGGTGTTCTCCACCTCGAGGTACGTGATGTACGTGACCACGTTGTCGGTGATCGTCGAGCCGTAGGCCACGCGCGTGATCTTTGCCGGGTACTTGCGCGCCGGATAGGCGCTGACCGTGAACGAGGCGTTCTGCCCGACGTCGACCATGCCGACGTCCGCCTCGTCGACGTTGACCTGCAGCTTCATCTTGGTCAGGTCCTCGGCGATCGTGAACAGCGTGACCGCCTGCAGCGACGCGGCCACGGCATTGCCGGGATCCACGGTGCGCGTGAGCACGATGCCGTCGATCGGCGACTTGATCGACGCCTTGGACAGGTTCGTCTCGTCCGTCGACAGCGCGGCCTTGGCATCGACCACGGACGCGCGCGCCGCCGCTTCGTCCGCCTGCGCGCGCTCGAAGCGATGCCTGCGCCGCATCGAGCTCCGTCTTCGACGGCACCTTGCCGCCGGAAAGGCGCGCGACTTCCTGCAGTCGCGCCAGATTGGCTCTCCGACTTCCTTGACGGTGGCCACCGTCTGCGCCACTTTCGCCGTGGCCGAGGCCACCGTCGCGCGCGAGCGCGCGACCTGGTCGCCGAATTTCGCCGTGTCGAGCTCGACCAGCACCTGCCCTTCCTGATCCGGTCGTTGACGTCGACGAGGACGCGCGTCACGGTGCCCGAGAGCTCGCTGCCGATATTGACGGTGCGCGTCGGTTGCAGCGTGCCGTTGGCGGTCACCGCGATGCTCAGATCGCCGCGCGTGACGGCTTCGGTCACGTAGGCTCGGCGCGGCGGCGGCCTGCTGCCGCGAGCGCCACACGAACGCGCCCGCGGCCAGGATCGCCACCAGCGCCACGGCGATCCAGACCGACGGGCGACGCCACACGGGCGCCGGGGCGATGTCGTCGAGCGTGCCGTCGCGCCGGTCGCCGCGGCGCCGCCGGCCGTTGCGCTCGTTGCGGGAGATTCGACGGGTGCGTTCATGCAGCGTGCTTTCGCCGATGTGGCCGGCCAGTCGCAGGCCGAGCCGTGGACCTCCGGCGGACGGCCGTGCCGCGGACTCGGGTTGCCAGCCTCCGCCCAGCGCCTTGTACAGACGGACGTGCGCGATGCCCATCGCGGCCTGCGCATTGGCCACGCTGTCCTCGACCGACAGCAGCGTGACCTGCGTCTGCAGCACGGACTGGAAGTCGATGAGGCCGCTGTTGTAGCGAAAGCGCGCCAGCAGCGCGCGCGTTGCGGGCGGCCTCGGCGGCCCGCCGCAGCGTCGCGAGCCGCTCGCGCGACGTGGACAGCGAAACGAGCGCGTCCTCGACCTCCTTCAGCGCGCTCAACACCACGACCTCGTAGGCGATGCGCGCCTGGTCGAGTGCCGCTTCCTGCGCGCGGACCTGCGCGGTGAGCGCGCCGCCATCGAAGATCGGTATCGAGACCGAGCCGAGCAGCGCGGCTGCCAATGCGCGCTGCCGCCCGTCAGATCGGCCGAGCGTCGCGGGCGCTCACGCCCAGCGTGCCGCTCAGGCGAAACGACGGATAGCGCGCCGCGTCGGCCTGCGTCACGCGCGACGCCGCCGCGCTCACCTGGTACTCCGCCTGGCGCACGTCGGGACGCTGGCGCAGCGTCTCCGCCGGGAAGGCGAACGCCAGATCGTCGTCCGCGGTCGGCACGGCCGCCGGAACCCGCAACGACGCCTGCATCGCCTCGGGCGTGACGCCGGTCAGGATGGCGAGGCTGCTTCTGGCCTGCGCGATGCTCGCGTCGAGCGCCGGAATCTGCGCCCGCGTGAGCTCCGTCGACGTGCGCGCCTGCTCGACGTCGAGCGACGTGGTCAGTCCCGCTTGCGCGCGCCACTGCGCGATCTGCAGCGTCTCTTCCTGGCTCGCGAGGTTGTCGCGCGCGATCGCGCAGCCGCAGCTCGAGCGCGCACAGATCCATGTACGTGGCCGCCACTTCGGCGGCGATCGAGACCTGGACGTTGGCGAGCGACACGGCCGCCGCCCGCGTATCGGCATCCGCCGCGGCGACGCCGCCGCGCTGGCCGCCGAAGATGTCCGGCTCCCAGCTCGCATCGAAGCCGGCCTGATACGCATTGACCGGAGCGTTGTCGCCGGACTTGCCGCGTTGCGCCGCCGCGGCCGCATTGACCGTCGGCAGCAGGCCGGCCGCCGCGACATCGCGCTGCGCCCGCGACTGCCGCAGTGCCGCCTGCGCGGTGCGCACGTCGTTGTTCGCCTGCAGCGCCTGCGTCACCAGCGCCGTGAGCTGCGGATCGTTGAACCGCTGCCACCATCCGGCGAGCGCCGCCGCGGAAGCTGCGGCGGTCCCGTTGCTCCACGCCGCTGGGCACCGCCACATCGGACAGGTCCGTGCTCGGGCGCGATCAGCAGCGACGCACATCCCGTCAGCGCAAGCGTCGCCGCCACGAGGCTGCCGCGCAGCAACGCGCGTCGCCATGCCAGCGGCGCGGTACGCGCCGCGGGAAACGCCATGACGCAGCGGACTCTGCCTGCACTCCGGCGCGTGCCGTCGGAATGCCGGACGATTCGAGGAGGCACGTTGCCATGATGCGAATTGTCGTCGCACGCGGTGTAAAGCGCGGTTAACGCCCTGTAAATTCCTGCAAAGGCAGGACTGCCGACATCAGGGCACATGCGCTGCCGGCGTCCGACTCCTCCGCATTGTAAAGCTATGCAAAATCCGCGGATCCCGATTGTGGCGCGCAACATCCGTTCGCTATGATTGACCGCACCCACCGATCGGACATGCGAAGTGACCGCGGCGAATATCCTCCTGGTCGACGATGACGTCGAGCTGCTCGACATGCTCCGGTCCTACATGGAGCGCGAAGGATTCGAGGTCGCGACCGCCAGCGAGGCCGAGCACGGTGTCGCCGCCGCGCTGTCGGGGAACCATCAACTCGTGGTGCTCGACGTGATGATGCCGCGAATGAGCGGAATCGAAGCCCTCACCCGGATCCGGATGACGAGCCGCGTTCCGGTGCTGATGCTGACCGCGAAGGGCGATGACGCGGACCGCATCGTCGGCCTCGAGCTCGGTGCCGACGATTACGTACCCAAACCCTGTACGCCGCGCGAGCTCGTTGCGCGCGTGCGCGCGATCCTGCGCCGGACACAGGGCGCCGAGGGCGCAGAGGAGGCGCCGGTAACGATCGAATCCGGTCCGCTCCGGCTCTTTCCGCGTCAGCGACGCGCGGAATGGCACGGGAGGCCGCTCGACCTCACCAGCACCGAGTTCAACCTGCTCGATGCTCTTGCGCGCAACGCGGGACGTCCGGTGAGCAAGGATCAGTTGTCCGAGCATGCGCTCGGCAGGCCGCTCGCCCGCTTCGACCGCAGCATCGACGTGCACGTGAGCAGCATCCGGCGCAAGCTAGGCACGCTGCCCGACGGACGCTCGTGGATCCAGACCGTCGTCCGGCTGGGCTACCAGCTGATCAAGGAATAGACCGTGGGTCGGCTGTTCTGGAAGTTCCTCCTGCTCCTCATGCTCGCACAGGTGACGATGGTCGTCGGCGTCTCGCTCGCGATATCGCTGCGCCATCGCAGCCTCGCCGCGCATGCCGAGCCGGCGCCATCGCCGCCAATTGCGCGGTCGCGCGACCCGGGGTCGGCAACGATCGAGCGCGAACCGGGGTCGGTGATGCTCGAGCGCGAACCAGGGCGCCCCGGCCCGCCACCGGGACCCGGTGCCCGCCGCGGACCGGACGGGCCTGGTCGGCCCGGGCCGGCACTCTTCCCGCTGGAGCCCATCGTCGGCGGTGTCCTCGCGAGCCTCATCGTCGCCGCACTGCTTGCATGGTACGTCTCCAAGCCGATCCGGAGCCTGCGCCAGGCGTTCGATGCGGCGGCGCAGGGCAACCTCGATGTGCGGATCGGCGACCGGATGGGACGGCGGCGCGACGAGCTCGCCGACCTCGGCCGCGATTTCGATCGCACGGCCGCGCAGCTCAAGCAATTGATGGACGGACAGCGCCGCCTGCTGCACGACGTTTCGCACGAGCTGCGCTCGCCACTTGCCCGGCTGCAGGCCGCAGTGGGTCTGGCGCGCCAGCAGCCGGGCAACTTCGACGCGTCGATGGATCGCATCGAGCGCGAATCGGCGCGCATGGACAAGCTGGTGGACGAGCTCCTCATGCTGTCGCGGATCGAAGCCGGCTTTCGCACCGGACAGGACGACGATGTCGATCTCGTCCTGCTCGTCAATGAAGTGGCCCAGGACGCCGCGTTCGAAGCGGGGGCCGGAGCGGTGCCGGTGGCCGTCGACGCGAACGTCGATGCGCTCGGAGCCGTTGCCATCAAGGGCAATCCGGAGATGCTGCATCGGGCGCTCGAGAACGTCGTGCGCAATGCCGCGCGGTACACGCCGCCAGGGGGCCGGGTCCGGATCGTCGCCGAGCACGACAGGACGCGGCGCGAAATCCGGATCACGGTCGCCGACGACGGTCCGGGCGTCGCGGCGACCGAGCTCGAGTCGATCTTCGAGCCTTTCTACCGGGGCACGGAAGCAAAGGGTACACGGGGCCATGGGCTCGGCCTCGCCATTGCGCGCCGCGTCGTCGAGGCGCACGGAGGCAGCATCCGAGCGTCCAATCGGGCGGCGGGCGGTCTCACCATCGAGATCCGGCTGCCGGTCTGAGCCCGCTGCAATGGGCCGTCTTTACGCAGCTTTACCCGGCGTTAACGCCGCTTAACGCACCCCCGTCCGATACTCCCACTCGCCGCGATCGATTATCGCGGGCCGATCGCCCACGCCGGCATCGCGCAACCCAAGGAGCATCGAATGAACTATTCCGCAACCACGCTGCGCCGACTGGTCGTCGCGGGCGGCATCGCGCTCGCCGTGCCGCTGGTGGGACACGCACAGGAGGCTCCCGACGACTTCGCTGGCTTGCTGTGGGGTCCGCTGATTGCCCGGGGCCCCGGTCCGGAGGGGCCGATGTTTATGCACGGTCCCGGCCCGGACCGCCCGATGTTTGCGCGCGGTCCCGGACCCGATGGCCCGATGTTCGGGCCGGGTGCCGGCGCCCCGATGGGCCCGGATCGCGGGGGCGGCGCTTCGGGCGGACGGCATCGCTTCGCCGGCCCCGAGGATACGATGCCGATGCTCCCGCTCTTGCGCGGTCTGGCGCTCACCGAAGCGCAGAGCGACAAGGTGTTCGCGATCCTGCATGCACAAGCGCCGTTGCTGCGCGAGAAGGCCAAAGCGGCGCGCCACGCGTACGACGACCTGCAGCAACTGGCGGTTTCTCCGCAATTCGATCCCGCGAAGGCAAGGGCACTCGCCGATACCGGCGCGCGGGCACAGGCCGATCTCGCAATGCTGCGCGCCGACGGCGAGCACCAGATCTTCATGGTGCTGACCGAAGAACAGCGGGAAGAGGTCAGCGCGTCCCGGCGTTCCCGTCGCCGGCCATGATCGGCCCATCATGAACGAGAGAACCGAGGTGATCGTCGTCGCCGTACCGCTGGCTGCGAACGATGTGGTCGCGCGAATTGCGGAATTGAACGACCCCGGTCGGCAATTGCATCGGACCCGGCGCCATGATGGGCGCCATCTTCGCTTCTCGGGTTGGGTCCTCGACCTGATCGAGCGTCGCCTGGTCGCGCCAGGCGGCGGCGTCGTCTCGCTGCCGGGAATCGAATTCGCCTTGCTGCGCGCGTTCGTCGAAAGCCCGCGACGCGTGCTCTCCCGTTCGCGTCTGGCAGAATTGACGCAGCGGGACGGAAGGACATTCCGATCGGCGCGCACCGTCGATGTGTACGTGAGTCGATTGCGCCGGCGACTGAGCCGCGCCGGCGGCGGCCCGCTGATTTCGACGGTATGGAGGGCGGGCTATGTGTTCGAAGCCGATGTCGTGTAGCGGGGTCGGGTCACGTCGATGACGCCCACGAACGCGATGGCAATTCGAGGTCGCACCATGACGGTGTCTCTGGCCGCGCTCGTCCTCGCGACAGTCGGCGCGATGGCCTCGATGGCCCACGCCCAGTTCCCCGGGGGCGGGGGCGGCGGCGGTCGTGGCGGTATGGGCGGCGGCATGGGCGGTGGCCCGCCCGGTCGCAGCGCGGCCGACGGCCCGCGCGCCGGCCCGGCGGCGAGCGCCGGCGACGTCGTCGCGCAGACGGAGCTGAATCTTTCCAGTCTGGCCGAGGACCTCCGACTCACTTCTGCGCAGGTGAACGCGTGGACGCGGTACGCGGATCGATTGCGGAAATTCGCCGACGACGTCGCGCGCAACCGCAGCGCGTTGCGCTTTCCGCAGGACCCCGCGCCGCACCAGTTCGACCTCCTCGTCGGATCGGCGACGAACCGGCTCACGGCGATCGAGGAGGTCGCCGACGCCGGCCGAAAATTCTACGAGACGCTGACCCCGGACCAGAGGGAGATCGCCGATCGTCGTCTCGCACGCATCGTGGCGCCCCTCGTCACCGGCGACGCGCCGCCGGGCATGTCCGGAACCGGCGGTGCCGGATCTGCAGCACCGCGTGGCGGTGGCACGCGCGGAGGGCCCGGCGCAGCGCCATAGCGGCAGAATGCCTGCGCCGTTGGCGTGGCGGCGATCAGGCGCGCGACACGAGCGCGCGACCGCGGCGCAACACGCCCTGCGCGACACGCTTGGCCGCGTGCCCGCCGATGTGGCGCACGGCGTTCTTGAGCCCGTGGTAGGTTCGCGGATTGAACGCGAGCACGCCGCAGCGCGCACGCTCGCCGGTCACCCAGTCCTTCTTGTACGCGTCGTTGCCGATGCCGAAGTCGAGCTCGTCGACGCGGTCGGCGTCCAGCAGTTGGCGGAGCAGGTGCCAGGTGAGTATGGTCCCGACGGAATGCTCCTTGAAGTGCATCTGGTATGCGGTGCGGTACAGGTAGGCGATGCCGTCGGAGATGACCCAGAACTGGGCGGCGGCCGGTTCCCCGTCCACGTAGAGCAATCCCAGGCGCAGGGCACCCGCGCTTGCCGCGCAGCGCATCACGGCATGCAGGTAGTCCACGGGAATGAGCTGCTCGCCCTCCTTCCAGCTTCCGGCCATCACCCGGTCATAGTCGCCAAGGACGGCCGAGAGCGCCTCGGCATCGGCCACCAGCGTGACGCGCGAGCGCCTCTGCGCGTCGAGCTTGCGCTCCTTCCGGCGCAGCGTGTTGCGCAGACGCGACGGGAGGCCTTCGAGGTACTGCGCGGAGGACATGTCCCGCACCGCCTGATAGCAGTTCGGGAAATTGAAGAAGGTCTGCGTCAGGTAGCCGGCGTCCCAGAGCACCCGCAGGAGCTCCCACCAGTCGTCCGAATCGTGGTTCAACGGTTGCAGGCGGAGGACGTCGAAAGGGGGGCGGCGCGCGCGGGCATAGCGCGCAATGCCGGCGTAGACGTCCGACGCCACGACGTTGCCCACCATCAGCGGCGCGAGTGGCGCGGCGTCGGGCTGACTGAAAGCCAGCACGCGCGCCCCCGGGTGCGCGCGATACGCGCGCGACGCCGCACCCACCATCAGCGCCAGCGGCTGCGCGTCATCGGTCTCGAGGCCCAGCAGCTGTGCGCTCTCGTACGGCCGCACCATGTGGAGGATGTAGGCGCGGATCCAGTCGTGATGGTGAAAGACGCTCCCGGATCCGTCCCTCTTCAGCAACCGGGAATAGGCTGGCGGCAGGGCGTCGAGGCTTTCGTAGGCGCGTAACTGCATCGGTGGTGGTTCGGCCTAATGGCTCGGCCTGCCCACCTTCGCGCCCGACTTGCCGACGAGAAAATCGAGGTCCACGCCTTCGTCCGCCTGCATCACGGTATCGCAGTAGAGTCTGACCCAGCCGCGGTCCACATGCGGCTTCGGCGGCTTCCATGCCGCGCGGCGCCGTGCGAGTTCCTCGTCGGACACGTGCAGCTGGATCCTCCGCTTCGCGACGTCGAGCTCGATCACGTCGCCGTTCTCGACCAGCGCGAGCGGCCCGCCGGCGGCGGCTTCGGGAGCCGTGTGCAGGACGACCGTGCCATAGGCAGTGCCCGACATCCGCGCGTCCGATACCCGAACCATGTCGGTGATCCCCTGCTTCAGCATCTTCGCGGGCAGCGCGAAGTTGCCGACTTCCGGGAACCCCGGATAGCCCTTCGGCCCGCAGTTCTTCAGCACCAGCACGCACGACGCGTCGACGTCGAGCTTCGGGTCGTCGATCCGCGCGTGCAGGTCGTCGATGTCCTCGAACACGACGGCGCGACCCTTGTGCCGCATCAGCTTCGGCGTCGCCGCCGAGGGCTTGAGCACGGCGCCGCGTGGCGCGAGATTGCCTCGCAGCACCGCGATGCCGCCCAGCTTCTTGAATGGTTTCGCGAGCGGCGTGATCACGTCGGCGTTGTAGTTGGCGGCGTCCTTGCAGTTGCTCCAGATCGTCTTGCCGTTCACGGTCAGTGCGTTCTTGTGCAGCGAGGCAGCGATCTCGCGGATCACGACCGGCAGCCCGCCCGCGTAGTAGAAATCCTCCATCAGGTATTTCCCCGACGGCATCAGGTTGACGAGGCACGGCATGTCGCGACCCAGACGGTCCCAGTCGTCGAGCGAGAGCTTCACGCCGACGCGTCCGGCGAGTGCGAGCAGATGGACGACCGCGTTGGTCGACCCGCCGATCGCGCCGTTGACCACGATCGCATTCTCGAATGCGTCCTTGACCAGGATCTTCGACATCCGCAGGTCCTCGTGCACCATCTCGACGATGCGCCGGCCGGTGAGCCGCGCGAGCACCTTGCGCCGCGAATCGACGGCCGGGATGGCCGCGTTCGTCGGCAACGCCATCCCCAGCGACTCGACCATCGACGCCATCGTCGACGCGGTGCCCATCGTCATGCAATGGCCGGCCGAACGCGACATGCACGACTCGACCTCGACCATGTCGGATTCCTGCATCTCGCCGGTCTTCAGCATTGCGGTGAATTTCCAGACGTGCGTACCGGAGCCGATGTCCTCGCCGCGGAACTTGCCGTTCAGCATCGGTCCGCCGGAGATGCCGATCGTCGGCAGGTCGCAGGACGCGGCGCCCATCAGCAGCGCCGGCGTCGTCTTGTCGCAGCCCATCATCAGCACGACACCGTCGAACGGGTTGGCGCGGATCGATTCTTCGACGTCCATCGACACCTGGTTGCGGAACAGCATCGCCGTCGGGCGCATCACCGGCTCGCCCAGGCTCATCACCGGGAACTCGAGCGGAAAGCCGCCGGCCTCCAGAACGCCCGCCTTCACATGCTCGGCCAGCTCGCGGAAGTGCGCGTTGCACGGCGTCACCTCGGACCAGGTGTTGCAGATGCCGATCACGGGCCGGCCGTCGAACAGGTCGTGCGTGAAGCCCTGGTTCTTCATCCACGACCGGTGAACGAGCGCGTCGCGGTCGTGGCGACCGAACCAGGATTGCGAGCGCAGCACGCGCTTCGCTTGCGGAGTCTTCTTGCTCATCGTGAGGACCTATCCGGGAAGATTACGCGGCCAGCCGCTGCCCTGTCGCCTGATCGAACACGTGGACGTTGGCCGGGTCGACGACGAGGCCGACCTTCTGATCGTGGGTCACCGCCGGCCGGCCGTGCGTGCGCAGCGTGACCTGCGCGGCGCCGACCTGGATCAGGAGCTCGGTCTCGGCACCGGTCGGCTCGACCACGATTATCTCGCCGGGCACGCCATTGCCGTCGCTCGCCAGCGTCAGGTGCTCCGGACGAACGCCGTAGGCGACAGCCTGGCCTTCGGCACCCGGGCGGCCATGCAGCGGCCAGCGCACGCCTCCGTCCGCCTCGACCGAAGCGGCGCCGTTTGCGCGGCGCACGGTGCCATTGACGACGTTCATCGCCGGCGAGCCGATGAACTGCGCGACGAAGAGATTGCCGGGGCGGTCGTAGAGCTCGAGCGGCGTCCCGATCTGCTCTATGCGGCCATCGTGCATCACGACGATACGGTCGGCCATCGTCATCGCCTCGACCTGGTCGTGCGTGACGTACACGGTGGTCGTCTTCAGCCGCTGGTGCAGCGCCTTGATCTCGCCCCGCATCGCGACGCGCAGCTTCGCGTCCAGGTTCGACAGCGGCTCATCGAACAGAAACACCTTCGGGTCGCGGACGATCGCGCGCCCCATCGCCACCCGCTGCCGCTGGCCGCCGGAGAGCTCGCGCGGATAACGGTGCAGATACGGGTCGAGGTTCAGGATCTTCGACGCGCGGTCGACCCGCTCGGCGGTCATCTTCGGGTCGGCCTTGCGCAGCTTCAGGCTGAAGGCCATGTTGTCGGCGACCGTCATGTGCGGGTAGAGCGCGTAGCTCTGGAAGACCATCGCGATGTCGCGGTCCTTCGACTCGACGTCGTTGACCACCTTGCCGTCGATGGCAATCGTGCCGCCCGTGATTTCCTCGAGGCCGGCGAGCATGCGCAGCAGCGTCGACTTGCCACAGCCCGACGGACCGACCAGAACGACGAACTCGCCGTCGGCGATGTCGAAGCCGATGCCGTGGATGACCTTCGTGCTGCCGAACGCTTTTTCGATATTGGCGAACGAGACCGATGCCATGCGTCACTCCGGAGACTCAGCTCTTCACGGCGCCGGCGGTGAGCCCGCCGACCATGTAGCGCTTGAAAGTGTAGTAGATCGCTGCCGGCGGCAGCGCGTACAGCAGCCCCGTGGTCATGAGCAGCTCCCACGGCGAATCGTCGGCGGCCAGGAAATTGCCGAGCGCGACACCGAGCGTGATGTCGCGCTCGCTCGAGAGCAGAAGGAACGCATACAGGTACTCGTTCCACGCAAGCAGCAGCGCGTAGGTACCGACCGCGACCAGCGATGGCGTCATCAGCGGCAGGTACACAAGACGGAAGAGCTGCAGCGGCGAGGCACCGTCGATCTTCGCCGCTTCGTCGAGCTCGTAGGGCAGCTTGTCGGACGCCTGTTTCAGCACCCAGATCGCATAGGGCGTCGCAATCGTCACCATCGCCAGGATCAGCGACCACTGGTTGTTCAGGATCCCGTATGCGCCCATCGTCTTGTACATCGGTACCGCGAGGAATGCCGCTGGAATGAAGTAGGTGAACAGTGCCAGGTTCATCGCCAGGCGGCCACCGCGGACCTTGAGCCGGCTGATCGCGAAGGCGGCGCCGGTCGCGACGAGCAGCGTGATCGCGCCAGTGGCGACCGCGATGACCAGCGAGTTCCACATCTGGAGCCAGAAGAAGTTCAGGTAGTGGTGGTGCTGCCCGAACACGACCTCGAAGTTGCGCAGCGTCGGCTGGTCGGGCCAGAGCTGTCCCCCCATCGCCTGGTCCTTCGGCGAGATCGCGAACAGGAGCAGGTGATAGATCGGCAGCATCGTCCAGATCAGCACCGGGATGCCGATCAGCAGCAGCTTCGCCTCAGCGGTGACTTTCCGCAGGCTCATCCGGCGGGGCTCCGGTTATCTCGAGAGACGCTTCATCATGAAGTAGACGAGCGGCAGGACGGCGGGCAACGCGATGACGATCGCCGCCATCGACATGTCGACCTCGTCCAGGCGCAGGTAGCGGATGCCGAGAGTCGCCAGCACGTGCGTGAGGTCGGCCGGACCGCCGCCGGTCAGCAGGTACACGCTGTTGAAGTCTCCCATCGTGAAGATCATCGACAGGATCGTGCACGTCAGATAGAGCGTGCGCATCGACGGCCAGGTGATGAACCGGAACTTCTGCCAGGCGGTGGCGCCGTCGACCGACGCAGCCTCATAGTGTTCGCCGGGAATTGCCAGACGGCCGGCGATCAGGATCAGCGTCCAGAACGGCAAGGACTTCCAGATGTGCACCAGCATCGCGATCGCGAGCGCGAGTATCGGGTCGTTGAGCCAGTTCGGTCCGTCGGCCCCGGTGAACCGGAAGATCAGCGAATTGATGAGCCCCCACTCCGGATTCAGCATGAACCGGATCGACAGGATCGTCGGGATCGACGGCACCGCCCACGGCAGGATGAACAGCAGCGACAGCCATTTGATCCACGTGCGCGCGACGATGAAGAAGCCCGACAGGACCAATGCGACCAGCATCTTGACGTTGATCGCAACGATCAGGAACGCCAGCGTGTTGAACACCGAGCGCAGGAACACCGGATCGTCGAACAGCTTCTGGTAGCTCGCCGGATGCCGCGCGAGCCAGAGACCGTATCCGACCGGGTACAGCACGAACGTCACGAACACCAGCGCGTACGGCGCGAGCAGGATCAGCCCCCACCGCTGCCAGGGCGACATGCCCTTCCTTGCCGGGCCGGTCGGGCCGACCGGCCGCTCATCGGGGAGCGCGAGCGTGGCCATCCTGCCAGCGGATCGGCGAATGCCGGCGTCGCCTCGGCTGAATTCCGCGACGCCGGCGCCCGCCGAGTCCCTCGTCAGCCTGCGACCTGCTTGATGCGGACGATCATCTCGTCGACGGCCTTGTCGACGGGTACGTTGTCGTTGACGACGCGGCTCATCGCTTTCGCCCAGACGTTCTCGTTGTTGAGGACGGTGAACCTGAAGTTCTTCGTGAACTCGAACGTCACCGTGCCCGCACCGAACTGGTTGTACACGGCTTTGCGGTGCGGGTCCGCCTGCCAGAACGCGCTCTTCGTGCCGGAGATCGTCACCGGGAACCAGCGGCCGAGCGAGCCCTCGACGTAGGGCTGGAGGTTCTCGTCCTGGAGCCAGAACGTCACGAATTCCTTTGCCCGCTTCTTGTTCTTCGAGCCTTCGAAGACCACCCCGGTCTTGACGGCCGCGCGGTAGACCATCTTTGCGCCGTCGGGCCTGTTCGGGAAGCCGGCCGTCGCGATCAGCTCGTCGTAGTTCTTCTTCGCCTGTGCGCGCTGCTCGGGCGTCAGCGTCGCATTGTTGGCGTCGTCGAGCCACTTCGCCGCGATCGAGATCGTCGCATTGTGCGTCATCAGGATCGTCTTGTTGTGGAATGACACGTTGTTGTCCGGGTCCTTCCACGAGGTCGACGACGGCGGCGTGCAGCCGCGCGTGCGGATGCTCGTGTAGTCGCGGAGCGCATTGACGAGCCCGGCGCGAACCTTCGGGTCGTCGACCAGCAGCTTGCCGTTGTCGTCGACCAGCTTGACGCTGTACGCGTCCATGAAGGTCAGGAACGAGTAGAACGAGTCGCTCGAGTCGACGCCCATCGGCTGGCCGATCGCGTACGTGCGCTTGCCGGTCTTCGAGCGATGCGCGGGCTGCACCTTGTCGCACCAGAAGTCCCAGTACGCCTTCCAGCCGGTCGGAATGTCGGACTCCTTGAATCCCGCCTCGCCCAGCATGTCCTTCCAGTACTGGATGTGCATCGTCTGCTGCTTCAGCGGGAACGCGTAGTACGCCTTCTTCTTGGTCTTGTCGTTGTAGAGGTAGACGGTCTCGAGCGTGTTCTTCAGGAACTTGTCCTTCATCGGCAACAGCACGTCCGAGATGTCCTCGAGCTTGCCCTCGTACGCCCACTTGCCGGTCACCTGGAAGTCGTAGACGTCGGCGTAGGCGACGTCCGGCGGAGTGCCGGCATCGAGGGCGGCGACCGTCTTCGGAATCATGTCCTGCACCGGATACTGCGACAGCTCGACCTTGACGCCGGTCTTGTCCTCGAATTTCTTGATTGCCGCGAACAGCGCGTCGTCCTCGGACTTGTAGAACCCCCTGACCCACCAGACCGTCAGCTTCTCCTGCGCCAACGCCTGGGTCGACATGACGAGCGCCGTCGCGGCGAACAGCGCGAGGCCCAGCTTCGATATCGTCTTCATCAAACTCCTCCTGTGGATCTTCGTGCCAGCATCGGCGTTGCCGCCACCATTGTCTGACTCGCCCGCAGGGTAAGGCTCGCCCTTGGGGGTGTCAACCTCGAACTCGTCCTTTCTTGCCTACATCACCGCGCCCAGATACCAGGGCACGAATTCGCTCTGTCCGTAGCCATGCCGCTCGCTCTTGCTGCGCACGCCGGAGGCCGTCTCCAGCATCAGCGCGAAGAGCCTCGCGCCCACCTCGTCGACGCTCGCGATGCCATCGGCGATCGCACCGCAGTTGAGGTCGATGTCCTCTTCCTGCCTCGTCCAGAGCGCCGTGTTCGTCGCAAGCTTCAACGACGGGGACGGCGCGCAACCGTACGCCGAGCCGCGGCCCGTGGTGAAGACGATCATGTTGGCGCCGCCGGCGACCTGGCCGGTCGCGGACACCGGGTCGTAGCCCGGGGTGTCCATGTACACGAAGCCCTTCGCCGTCACCGGCTCCGCGTATTCGTAGACGTCGACGAGGTTCGTCGTTCCGCCTTTCGCCACCGCGCCCAGCGACTTCTCCAGGATCGTCGTGAGCCCGCCCGCCTTGTTGCCAGGCGACGGATTGTTGTTCATCTCGCCGTTCTCGCGCCGTGTGTAGTCCTCCCACCACCGGATCCGCGCAATCAGCTTTTCGCCGACCGTGCGCGTCACCGCGCGGCGCGTCAGCAAATGCTCGGCGCCGTAGATCTCGGGTGTTTCGGACAGGATCGCGGTGCCGCCGTGCCGCACGAGCAGATCGACCGCCGCGCCGAGCGCGGGATTCGCGGTGATCCCCGAGTAGCCGTCGGAGCCGCCGCACTGGAGGCCGACGACGAGATGTGACGCGGGCACCGGCTGCCGCCGCACGTCGTTCGCGTGCGGCAGCATCTCGCGGACGATGCCGACGCCGTGCGCGATCGTCTTCGCGGTGCCGCCCGTGTCCTGGATGCTGAACGTGCGCAGCAGCGGTCCCTCCGCGAGCTGCTCGGCACCCAGCAGCGAACTGATCTGGTTCGCCTCGCAACCCAGGCCGACGACCAGCACGCCGGCGAAATTCGCGTGCCGGGCATATCCGCCGAGCGTGCGCCGCAGGAGCTTCATCCCGTCGCCCTGGGTGTCCATCCCGCAACCCGAGCCGTGCGTCAGCGCGACGACGCCGTCGATGTTCGGATACGCGGCCAGCGCGTCACCGCGGAACGCGTCGGCGATGCCCCGCACCACGGTCGCCGAGCAGTTGACCGTGGACAGGATGCCGATGTAGTTGCGGGTGGCCACGCGCCCGTCGCCGGGCCCGCCGCGCCGGACAATGCCCTGGAACATCGCCGGCGGATCGACGTACTGCGTCGGCTTCACATCGGCGCCAAACGCATAGTCGCGATCGAACGCGCCCATGGCCAGGTTGTTGAGATGGACATGCTCGCCCGCGGCAATGTCGCGCGAGGCGAAGCCGATGATCTGGTTGTAACGCCGGACCGGCTCGCCCGCGCGGAGCGCCCGGGTCGCGATCTTGTGTCCCGGCGGGACCAGGCCTGCGACCGTCACGTTCTCCTCGGCGAGCAGCGTGCCGGAGACGAGTTGCACCCGTGCGATCACGACGTCGTCGGCGGGGTGCAACCGTATCGTCAGCGAAGTGCGTGTGAGCATGGCGCGTGGCCTCCTTGGCAGTTGAGCATGGACATCAGGGGACTCTCGCGTGCGCGGTGGCACGTCGCTCGATCGCAGCGAAGTCCCAGGCGATGCCGAGGCCCGCGCTCGCCGGCGCAACCGCGAAGCCGTCGGCCACGACGAGCCGCGACGTCGTGAGGTCATCGAGCTGCGGAATGTACTCGACCCAGGCGGCGTTGGGCACCGCCGCCGTCAGCGACACGTGCAATTCCATCAGGAAGTGCGGGCAGAGCGCAACGTTGAAGGTCTCCGCGACATGCGCGACCTTGAGCCATGGCGTGATGCCGCCGACGCGCGCGACGTCGGCCTGGACGATCGAGCAGGCGTCGCGTTCGAGATACTCGCGGAAATGTGCGGGATGGTAGAGCGATTCGCCGACGGCGATCGGGATCGCCGTGTGCCGCGCGAGCTCCGCGTGTCCGGACAGGTCCTCGGCCGGCAGCGGCTCTTCCAGCCAGGCGAGACCGAAGGGCTCGAACGCGCGCGCCCGGCGGATCGCTTCGGACACGGTGAAGCACTGGTTCGCGTCGACCATGATCTCGAACGCATCACCGACGGCCTCGCGCACGGCACGCAGGCGGAGAACATCCTCGGACACATGCGGCTTCCCGACCTTGATCTTCGCCCCGCGAAAACCCTGCGCCTTGGCCTCGATCGCCTGCGCGACCAGCGCGTCCGTCGACAGATGCAGCCAGCCGCCCTCCGTCGTGTACACCGGGACCTTCGGCTGCGCACCGCCCGCCGCCTTCCACAGCGGCATGCCGATGCGCTTGCAGCGAAGGTCCCACAGCGCCGTGTCGATCGCCGCCAGCGCGAGGCTTGTGACCGCGCCGACGGCCGTCGCGTGCGTATGGAAGAAGAGGTCCTTCCAGATCGCCTCGATCGCGTCCGGGTCGCGACCGATCAGCTTCGGCGCGAGATGGTCGACGAGGAGCGCGACCACCGACGACCCACCGGTGCCGATGGTGTACGTGTAGCCGGTGCCATCGGTGCCGTCGTCGCAGCGGATGCGCACGATCGGCGTCTCCTGCGTCACGAACGCCTGGATCGCATCGGTGCGCACGACCTTCGGCGGGAGGTCGACCTGCAGGATCTCGACGGTCTGGATGCGGGACACGGGGTGTGCGCCTACTTCGGATAGAGGATGCCGGGCAGCCAGAGCACGAGCTGCGGAATGTAGGTAATGAGCACGAGGGTCGCGAGCAGCGGCCACAGCCACGGCAGCACCGCCTTGACCGTGGCTTCGAACGAGATCCTCGCCACTTTCTGCAGGACGAACAGGACCATACCGACCGGTGGCGTGAGGAGACCGATCATCAGATTGAGGATCATCACCAGCCCGAAATGCACCGGGTCGATGCCGAGCTTGGCGATGATCGGCATGAACACGGGAACGAGGATGGTGATGGCCGCGATGGTTTCCATGAAGCAGCCGACGAACAGCAGAAACAGATTCGCCAGGAGCAGGAACACGAGCGGGTTGTCGGAGATCGAAAGCACCCACTGCGCGATCGCCTCGGTGACTTGCGTCGTCGTCAGCACCCACGCGAAGATCGACGCCGACGCGACGATGAAGAGCACGATCGCCGTCGTCTCGATGGTCTCCATCGAGATCTTGATCAGCATCCGCCAGTTGAGCGTGCGATACCAGGCGAAGCCGAGGAAGAGCGCCCACGCCACGGCCGCAACCGCCGCCTCGGTCGGCGTGAACAGCCCCGTCGCCATGCCGCCGATCAGGATCACGGGCGTCAGCAGCGCCATGTACGCCTCGAACCGGAAGAGCTTGTCGGCGACCATCGTACCGGCGAGCAGCGCACCGAATCGCAGCCAGCCCGGCAGGCCCTCCCGCGACCAGAGAAAGTACAAGGCCACGGCCGTGACCGCGACAAAGGCAAGCTCGAAGAACGCGCCGCCCATCCGCGGCCACGAGAACGCGATGTCGCTGCCATATTTCCGGACATGCGCGTAGTAGGCCACCATCGCCATCATGAACAGCGCCATCACCGCGCCCGGGATGAAGCCTGCGGCGAACAGCTTGCCGATCGAGACGTTGGCCTGCACGCCGTAGATCACCATCGGCAGCGATGGCGGGATGATCGGTCCGAGGGTCGCCGACGCCGCCGTGATGCCCAGCGCGAACTCCGTGGGATAGCCATGGTCCTTCATGGCCTTGATCTCGATGGTGCCGAGGCCTCCGGCGTCGGCGATCGCCGTGCCCGACATGCCGGCGAAAATCACGCTGCCCACGACGTTGACGTGGCCGAGACCGCCTTTCAGCCAGCCGACCAGCGCGAGAGCGAAGTTGTAGATGCGGTTGGTGATGCCCGCCGAGTTCATCAGCGTGCCCGCCAGGATGAAGAACGGGACCGCCAGGAGCGGGAAGCTGTCGACCCCGCCGACCATCCGATGGACCACGGTAAGCGGCGGAATCGTCCCGGAAATCCAGATGTACAGCAGTGACCCCAGGCACATCGCAATGGCAATGGGCAATCCGGTTGCCATCAGTCCGACGAAACCTCCGAGCAGGATGCTGTTCATGGCGTTCGGAGATTCAGGCTTCGGCTTCGCCGGGGCGTTCGAGCACCGACCAGCCCTGCCGCCAGTGCCGTACCGTCACCTGCAGCGCGCGAAAAGTCATCATCGCGAACCCGAACGTGACGACGCCATAGATGTAGCTCATCGGGAAGTCGACGACGGTCATCTGGAGGTTCTGCATCTTCGGCACCAGCAGCACCGGAGAGCCAGGTCGCATAGGCGAGAAAGCCCACCCGGACAACATCGACGCAGGTCGACATCGCCCTGCCAACGCCGGGCGGAAGCCACCGGTAGACGAACTCGACTTGGATGTGCGTGTTGCGGCGCACGGCCATCGACGCCCCGACGAACGTGACGATGATCAGCAGGTAGCGGGCGATCTCCTCGGTCCAGGCCGCCGAGCTCTCGAGCACGTAGCGCGTGAAGAACTGGTAGAAGATGTCGAGCGCAAGCAACCAGAACACCCCAAGGACGAGCCAATCCTCCCAGCCGTAGCCCGAGAGGTCGATCGGCTCGTCCATGGCATGGAAGTGCCCTTCGGCGTCGATGACGGGGCCGTCGGCTGGCACGGTTTCTCTGGCGTCGGTCATGCCTCCTCCGTTCGCTTGCCGTCGTCGGCCCGTATCGCTCGGCGGCGACGCGCTCTCCAGGCCCTGGCTTCGCCCGCCGCGCTCGTGCCTACTTGATCGCGACGATGCGGTCGTAGTCCTTGCGCTCGTAGCCCATCGACTCCGGTGTCGAATTCTTCAGCACTGCGTCCACGAAGCTCTGCCGGTTGACATTGACGATCTGCAGGCCCTTCTTCTCGAACTCGTTCGACCAGCTCGGCCTCGCGCTTCTTGATCTGCGCAGTGGCACGGTCCGCGGCCTCGCGCGTCACCTCGGTGAAGATCTTCTTCTCGTCGTCGGTCAGCTTGTTCCAGACGTGCGGCGCGATCTGCGTCGTCAGTCCATCGACGATGTGGCTGGTCAGCATGATCGCCTTCTGCACCTCGAAAAACTTCTTCGCCTCGATCGTGGTCAGCGGGTTCTCCTGCGCCTCGACGGTGCCGTTCTGCAGCGCGAGGTACACCTCGGCAAACGCGATCGGCGTCGGGTTCGCGGCACAGGCCTTGGGCGTGGCCATGTACGCCGGGACGTCGGGGACGCGGATCTTCAGGCCCTTCATTCCGGCGCAATCGGTGAATGGCCGGTTGGACGTCGTCTGGCGCGCGCCGTAGTAGGTATAGGCTGTGATCTGGATGCCGCTCTTCTGCCGGAAGCCCTCGACCATCTCCGCGAATACCGGGCTCTTCGAGTACGCGATCAAGTGATCTGCATCCCGGAAGATGAACGGGTAGTACGCGATGCCGATGCGCGGATAGCTGCGCGCGGCGAACGACGGACCGCTGATGATCATGTCGACAGTGCCGAGCGAAAGGCCCTGGTTGATGTCGGTCTCCTTGCCCAGCGAGCTCGCGGGGAAGACCTGGATGTCGAACTTGCCGTTGGTGCGCTTCTTGATCTCCTCCGCCGCCCACACCGACTGCGTGTGGTAGGGCTCGGATGTCTCGTAGACGTGCGCCCACTTGAGCTTGGTCTGCGCGGTGGCCGGGCCCGCCACAATCAGCAACGTGGCGGCAACCGCGACTGCCGCGGTCGCCCGGATCAGCTTCTGCATCGACTTCATGGCTCCTCCTCGGAAGCGTTGACAAAAGGGGTTCAATCGACGACGACCTGGACTTTCGTGCTCTGCGTCTTGTCGCTGGCGAGCGCGAACGCCTCGACGGCATTGCGCAACGGAAACTGTCGGCTCAGTAGCGGCCGCACGTCGACCCGCCGCCCGGAGAGGTAGCGGACCGCCCAGTCGAACTCGATGCCCCAGCGGAATGCGCCGCACAGATCGAGCTCCTTCGCCATCAGCTCGTTGACGACGAATGGCAGCGGTTCGTGCGGCAAGGTGCCCACCTGGACGATGCGCGCACCCTTCCTCGCGGCCGCGACGCAGGCTTTGAGCGCCGCGAAGCTCCCCGAGACCTCGAACGCGACATCGAACTGCGGAGATGCGAGCGCGTCCGGCTCGCGGTCCGCGCGAATGACGACATCGGCGCCCACCTCCTTTGCCTTGGCGAGCGGCCGGTCGAGGATGTCGCTGACGGCGACCTGCGTGGCGCCGGCAAGCCGCGCGGCCATCACCGTGAGGCAGCCGATCGTGCCGGCACCGGTGACGAGCACGGACTTGCCGAGGAGATCGCCGGCGCGATGCACCGCATGGAGCGCGACCGCAAGCGGTTCGGCGAACGCGATCTCGCCGAGCGATGCCTCGCCGGTGACCGGATAGCATTGGCGCTCGCCCATCGCGAAGTACTCGCGGAACATCCCCTGCACATGGGGATAGAGGCTCGCGCTGCCGAGGAATTTCATCTGCGTGCAGAGCTGCTCGCGGCCCTGCCGGCAGTACTCGCAGCGGCCGCAGGCATGCGACGGGCTGACCGCAACCTTGTCGCCCACCCTGACCCGCGTCACACCGGCGCCGATCGCCGCGATCACGCCCGACGCCTCGTGTCCCGGTATGAGTGGCTCGCGGATCACGAAACTCCCGTTCCTGCCCTCGTAGTAGTAATGGAGATCCGAGCCACAGATGCCACCGGCGCCAAGTCGGACGAGGACCTCCCCCGGCCCGATCTCGGGCGTAGCCGCGGAGTCGATCCGCAGGTCTTCCTTCGCATGGATCGTGCAGGCCAGCATGGTGTCGTCCTCCAGGTGGGTGGCGCCGGTTCAGCGGAGGCTGTCCCAGCCCGTCGAAAAGCGCTTGTACGCCTGATTGAGATGGCGCTGCATCGCCGTGCGCGCACCCGGCGCGTTGCGGGCGGCGATCGCCTTCAGCACGGCGCGATGCTCGGCCATCGCGGCGGTCCACAGCGCCGGGGAATCGTAGTGATGCTCGAGCTGTTTGTACAGCGGGCCCGTGCGCTCGTCCCACAGCATCTTGACCACCGCAACCAGCGCGCCGTTGCCGGTCGCCTCGGCGATGCGGATGTGGAACAGCTGGTCGCCAGACAATGGCTGCTTGTCGGCGTCGAACTCCCGCTGCATCGCGGCCATCGCGTCCTCGATCGCGGCGACCTGCGCCTTCTTCGCGGATTTCGCCGCGAGCGCCGCGCATTCACTTTCGATCACGTAACGCGCGCGCAGCAATTCGAAGGGCCCGGCCTCGGCGTGCACCGCGGGTGCTTCCTCGTCGTTGCCCTTGGCCGCCGGCCCGTGGACGTAGATTCCCGATCCGATCCGGACTTCGACCAGGCCCTCGACCTCCAGGGCGATCAGCGCCTCGCGCACCGATGGCCGCGAGACCCCGAGCTGCCGCGCGAGGTCGCGCTCCGGCGGCAGCCGCACACCGGGAGCGTATTCGCCCGAGCGGATCAGGCCGCGAATCTGCTCGGCAATCTGCCGGTAAAGGCGGCGGGGTTCGATGGTCTGGAACGGCATGGGGTTCCGGAGCGGACTCGAAGCGCTCCGCCTGCGCAAGACAGTGACCCGGGCGCGGGCCCTGGCTCCCGTCCGGGAGCTCATCGGACGAAGGCTAATCTGCGGGCCCCAACTGGTCAAGTGGTATTACCAATTGTTGGCCGGTGCCGAAGCGCTGGGCGTACAATGCCGCCGGACGCGGAGCCCCCGCGCACCACCGCCTGCGCTCCAGTCCGTCACGCGCCGCCCGATGACTGCCACCACGATCTCTGCAATCCGCGCAACGCCGGTCACGGTTCCCCTCGAAGCGCCGATCCTGCACAGCAATGGCGCGCACTGGGGCCGCTTCGTCCGCACGATCGTCGAGGTCGAGACCGCTGACGGCTACGTGGGCCTGGGCGAAATGGGCGGCGGCGGCGAGGACGCCGCCCGGGCGTTCGCCGCGCTTGCCGGATACCTGCGTGGACATGACGTGTTCCGCCTGGAGGCGCTGCGCTTCGCGATCTGCAACCCCACAGCGAGCCTGTACAACAACCGCACGCAGCTGCACGCCGCGATCGAGTTCGCCTGCCTCGACATCATGGGCCAGAAACTCGGCGCGCCGGTCCACGCGCTGCTGGGGGGCAAGCTGCGCGATACCGTGGAGTTCGCGAGTTACCTGTTCTTCCGCTACGACAACCCGGAAACGAAACGGGGCGAAGTGCGCACCGCCGAGCAGCTCGTGGCGCACGCACGGTCGCTCCGCAAGAAACACGGCTTCCGCGTGCACAAGCTGAAAGGCGGGGTCTACCCGCCGGCGCACGAGCTTTCGTGCTACCGCGCGCTCGCCGCGGCGTTGCCGGATGACCGTTTCCGCTACGACCCGAACAGCGCGCTCTCGCTCGCCGACGCGATCGATTTCGGCCGCGGCATCGAGGACCTGCGCAACGACTATTTCGAGGACCCGGTCTGGGGATTGCCGCAGCTCGCGCGGCTCCGGGAGTTCGTCTCGATCCCGACCGCAACCAACACGGTCGTCGTGAACTTCGAGCAACTCGCCGCGAATGTCGAGATGCGCGCCGTCGACGTCATCCTGCTCGACACGACGTTCTGGGGTGGCATCCGCCCCTGCATCAAGGCGGCCGGGGTCTGCGAGACGATGGGCCTGGGCGTCGCGGTCCACAGCTCGGGCGAGCTCGGCGTCCAGCTCGCGACGATGCTGCACCTGGGCGCGGTGCTGCCGAACCTGGGCTACGCCGCCGATGCGCATTACCACCACCTGACCGACGATGTGATCGTCGGCGGCACGATGAAGTATGCGAACGGCGCGATTCGCGTCCCGGACGGCAACGGGCTCGGCGTCGCGCTCGAGCGCGACAAGCTCGACCGCTACCACGAACTCTATCGCGAGCTCGGTGGCTACCCCTACGACCGCGATCCCGGGCGCCCCGGCTGGTATCCCACCGTCCCCAATCGGGACTGGGCCGACCCGGCGCGATCGCTGACGCCGTCACTCAAGGCCTAAACGCAACGTTCATCGAACCTACGCAACCAAAGGAACCTTCAGCATGGGCGGACGCCTCGCAGGGCAAGACGGCACTGATTACGGCAGCGGGACAGGGAATCGGGCAGGCGAGCGCCCTCGCCATGGCGCGGGAAGGCGCCACGGTCGTCGCGACCGACGTCAATCCGAAGCTGCTGGAGAAATACGCCGGCGTGCCGGGCGTATCGGCCCGGACGCTCGACGTGCTCGACGATGCCGCGATCGCGAAGCTCGCGGACGAGGTTCCGCCGCTCGACATCCTGTTCAACTGCGCCGGGTACGTCCACAACGGCACGATCCTCGACTGCACGCCGCAGGACTGGGAGTTCAGTTTCAACCTCAACGTCCGCGCGATGTACATGATGATCCGCTGCACGCTGCCGAAGATGCTCGCCAAGTTCGACGCGACCGGGCGCGGCTCGAGCATCGTCAACATGAGCTCGATCGCCTCGAGCCTGAAGGGTCTGCCCAACCGCTTCGTGTACGGCACCTCGAAGGCCGCGGTGATCGGCCTCACCAAGGCGGTCGCGGCCGACTTCGTCACCCGGGGCATCCGCTGCAACGCGATCGGGCCGGGCACCGTCGACACGCCGTCGCTCGCCGACCGGATCAACACCTATCCGGACCCGGCGGAGGCGCGCCGGATGTTCATCGCGCGCCAGCCGATGGGCCGGCTCGCAAAGGCGGAGGAGATCGCGCCGCTCGTCGTGTTCCTCGCGTCCGACGAAAGCGCGTTCATCACCGGTAATATGTACTCCTGCGATGGTGGAATGACAATCTGAAAGGAGAGCTCGGCATGAAACTCGTACGCTTCGGCCCCGCCGGCAAGGAAAAGCCCGGGCTCATCGACGCTGACGGCAAGCTGCGCGACCTGTCGAAGAAGGTCAAGGACATCGACGCAGCGGCGCTCGCGCCCGCGAAGCTCAAGGAGCTCGCGAGGCTCGATCCGCGGAGGCTCCCGCTCGTCAAGGGGCGGCCGCGGCTCGGACCCTGCGTAGCGACGCCGTCGAAGTTCGTCGCGATCGGTCTCAACTACAGCGATCACGCGAAGGAGACCGGCTGCGCCGATTCCCGAGCACCCGGTCGTGTTCTTCAAGTCGACGACGTGCATCGTCGGGCCGAACGACAACGTGATGATTCCGAGGGATTCGACGCAGCTCGACTGGGAGGTCGAACTCGGCGTGGTCATCGGCCGCACGGCGCGCTACGTCGACGCGAAGGACGCGCTGAAGTACGTCGCCGGCTATTGCGTCATCAACGACATCTCGGAGCGCGACTTCCAGCTGAAGAAGGGCGCGAGCCAGTGGAGCAAGGGCAAGGGCTGCGACACGTTCGGCCCGCTGGGACCGTGGCTCGTCACCGCCGACGAGATCAAGGACCCGCAGAATCTTGCGATGTGGCTCGACGTCAACGGCGTGCGCAGGCAGACCGGCAACACGAGGACGATGATCTTCGGTGTCGCGGCGCTCGTCGCCGACGTTTCGCGCTACATGACGCTGCTGCCGGGCGACGTCATCACGACCGGCACGCCGCCCGGCGTGGGCATGGGCATGAAGCCGCAGCAATGGCTGAAGGCCGGCGACGTGATCACGCTGGGCATCGACGGGCCTCGGCGAGCAGAAGCAGAAGGTCGTCCCGTTCAAGGGCCGGCGCTGACGTTCGCTCACGGCCGCCATCCCATCCGCCAGGCGGGAGATCCATCGATGGCCCTCGTGCCGCTGATCGAGTACGACGACGCGCCCCCCGAAGTCCGGGCGATCTACGACGACATCCGCGCGACCCGCCGGATCGACTGGGTCAACAACTTCTGGAAGGTGCTCGCCAGCGACCCGGCAACCCTCGAGCGCGTCTGGACGTCGGTCAAGCAGGTCATGGCGCCCGGGGCGATCGATGCGCTGACCAAGGAGATGCTCTACATCGCCGTCAGCGTGACGAACAACTGCGAATACTGCATCCATTCGCACACGGCCGGCGCCGCCGCCAAGGGCATGACAGCGCAGATGTTCCGCGAGCTGATGGCTGTCGTCGCGCTCGCGAACGAGACCAATCGGCTGGCCAACGGCTACCGGATCGACGTCGACGAGCGCTTTCGCGATCCGGCCCCGCGCTGACCGGTCACAACCCGCGCCATGCCCGACAACCCGCAGCAGCGCAACGACGTCCTGTTCCCGGAAATCGACCCGTACGCGACGGGGCGACTCGCGGTTGATGCGCGCCACTCGCTGTTCTGGGAATGCTGCGGCAATGCGCGCGGGATGCCGCTCGTCTTCCTGCACGGCGGCCCGGGCGGCGGCTGCCTGCCGCACCATCGCCGCTACTTCGACCCGGCCTTCTGGCGCATCGTTCTCTTCGACCAGCGCGGCGCCGGACGCTCGACGCCCTCGGCGGAGCTCACCGACAACACGACGCCGCACCTCGTCGCCGATCTCGAGGCGCTGCGCCGGCATCTCGGCATCGACCGGTGGCTGCTGTTCGGCGGCTCGTGGGGATCGACGCTCGCGCTCGCGTATGCCGAAGCGCATCCTGAGCGCTGCCTGGGCCTCGTGCTGCGCGGCATCTTTCTCGCGCGGGCGACCGAGCTCGACTGGTTCATGCACGGGATGCGCAACGTCTTTCCCGAGGCGTGGCGCGCATTCACGGAATTCCTGCCACCGACCGAGCGCGACGATCTGCTCGGCAGCTACCATCGGCGTCTGACCGATCCCGATCCCGCCGTGCACCTGCCGGCCGCGAAGGCATGGGATCGGTACGAGGGCGCGTGTTCGACCCTGCTGCCGCCGCCGGATCCGCTGCCGAAGTTCGACAGCGATGCCTCGGCGCTCGCAATCGCGCGCATCGAGGCGCACTATTTCGTCCACCGCGCATTTCTGGCCGAGGGCGAGCTGCTCGCGAACCTCGACCGGATCCGCCATCTGCCGTGCACGATCGTGCAGGGGCGCTACGACATCGTCTGCCCGCCGGTGACAGCCGACGCGCTCGCTCGCGCCTGGCCCGAAGCCGAGTACATCGTCGTTCCCGACGCCGGTCACTCGGTGCGCGAGCCAGGAATCGCGCGCGAGCTGGTCGCGGCGGTGAAGCGCATGCAGGAAAAGCTCAGGCGCTAGGAGCCTGTCGGCTGCAGTCCCGCCGGGATTGATTCCATCCCGTCCGCATCGGCGTCCGTTCGGAGCGTCACGGGACCGGCGACAGCGCCACGCGGACGCGTACAACGACTTCGTTCGCGACGACGCCCGTATCGGCCCACGCCCCTTCACCGATCCTGAACTCGAGCCGTTTCAGTGTGAACTGGCCCTCGGCGACGGTGTTGCCGGACGCGTCCTTCCTGAGCGCAATGGGCACGACGACATCTCTCGAAGTACCCTTCATCGTCAGCGTGCCGGAGATTTCGTAGCGATCGCCACCGAGGTCCTTGATGCCGGTCGACACGAACTTCGCAACCGGGAACTTCGCGGTGTCGAACCAGAGTGGCCGCCGGACCTCGGCCTCGGAATCCTCGCTCGCGAGGTCGATGCTTCCGAGCTCGATCTCGAGCTCGGCCCTGGATTGCGCGAGCTCCTTGGGTCGGAAGACCATGTCGGCCTTCCATTTGCGGAAGCGGCCCTCGACATTGGCCCCCATCTGCTTCGACACGAAACGGATTTCGCTCTTGTCGATGAGCACACCCTCCGCCAGCGCGCCGCCTGCCGCTGCCATCAGCGTCGCCGCAAGCGGAGGGATGAGCCAATGCAGCGGTTTCACGATCTCGCACCGGTTGAGCGCCGCGCGAGGAACGGCAGCATCCGGACAAGCACGCCGTCGCGGTCGACGACGTGATGCTTGAGCGCCGCCCCCGCGTGAACCACGACGAGCGCCAGCAGCGTGAAGTTCAACGTCATGTGGAGCGCCTTGAGCACGGCGGCGAGCGCCTTGTTCTTTTCCACCAGATCCGGGAGCGGCACGAGGCCGAGGTAGACGACCTGGACGCCGGTGGCCGAGCTGTACACCCAGCCCGACAGCGGGATCGCCAGCATCAGCACGTACAAGGCGAAATGCGTGATCGTCGCTGCCCGGCGCTGCCACTCCGGCATGGCGACCGACGGCGGGGCCGGGTGCGTCCAACGCCATGCGAGCCGGACGAGCGCCAGCAGGAACACGGTGATGCCGATCCACTTGTGATAGCCGTACATACGCAGCGTCGACGGCGCAATGGGCTGTTCCACCATCCACAGACCGAGCGAGAACCCGCCGAAGATCAGAAGCACCGCGAGCCAATGCAAGGCGATCGCGACGCGTGTGTAACCGACATCGGCTGGAGCCCGCGTGCTTTCCATTTGTGTGCACGATACACCGCGGAACGGTGCGCCATCCGTCGATACTGCTGCCGGTATAATCACCGAGTCTGCCATGTTCATCCCCCGGCCCCGCCCGCGCCGCCGCACCAATCGCGTCGTTCCGCTGCCGGCGGCAGCGCACCTCCAGCCAACAGCGTGCGGATGACGTGCATTCCGTCGTATCGCAGCATCGCGCGCCTGCTCGCCTGCATCTCGTTCGCGTTCGCCGCTTGCGCGCTGTTGGTGCCGGCCGCCGCGCAGTCGCTCCCGGGCGAAGCCGCGCAATCCAAGAGCAGCGGGGTCGGGCCGGGGACGGCGAAGCGCCCGAAGATCGGCCTCGTGCTCTCGGGCGGCGGCGCCCGCGGCCTGGCCCATGTCGGCGTGCTGAAGGTGCTCGACGAGCTGCGCATCCCGGTGGATTTCGTTGCCGCGACCAGCATGGGGGCGATCGTCGGGGGGCTCTTCGTGTCCGGTACATCCGCGGGCCGCCTGGAGGAGCTCGTCACCTCGGTCGATTGGCCGTCGCTGTTCTCCGATCAGCCGCCGCGACGCGAGCTCACCATCCGCCGCAAACGTGACGATGCGTACTACACGATCCCGCTCGAAGTCGGTTTCCGGGACTTTTCCTTCCGACTCGCGACCGGCGCCCTTTCCGGCCAGAACCTCGAGCTCGCGCTGCACGGCCTCACCTGGCGCGACGACGCCGTCGGCAGCTTCGACAATCTCCCGATCCCGTTTCGGGCCGTTTCGACCAGCATGGTCGACGGCAAGCCGGTCGTCTTCGATCGCGGACCGCTGTACATCGCGATGCGCGCCAGCATGTCGGTGCCGGGGATCTTCGCGCCGCTCGAGGTCGACGGCAAGATCCTGGGCGACGGCGGGCTCGTCAACAATCTGCCGGTCGACCTCGTCAGGGCGATGGGTGCGGATGTGGTGATCGCCGTCAACATCGGCACACCGCTCTTGACGCGCGAGAAGCTCTCGTCGTTCATCGGCATCGCGGAGCAGTCGATCAACATCCTGACCGAGCAGAACGTGCGCGCCCAGCTCGCGCTGCTCACACCGCGCGATGTGCTGGTCGCCCCGGAACTGGGCGAGCTCTCGGCGCTCGATTTCACTCAGGTCGAACGCTTCGTCGCAGTCGGCGAAAAGGCGGCGCGGGCGGCTGCGGACACGCTGCGCCGGTATTCGCTGTCGGAGGATGCGTACGCGGCGTACCAGCTCGCGCTGCGCCGGCCTGGCGGCGGTGCTGAGCCCGCGCTGACCTTCACCGGTGTGCGGGGCACCGAGTTGACCAATCCGGAAGTCCTGCAGGCACAAGTCGGCCTCGAGCCGGGGGCGAACGTGAGCCTCGAGCGCGCGCAAGCGGATATCGCGGTGCTGTATGGCCGGGGCGATTTCGACCGGATCGACTACCGGCTCGTCGACGACCAGGGAAAGCGCAGCATCGAGTTCGCGGTTTCCGAAAAGCCGTGGGGCCCCAATTTCCTGCAGTTCGGCGTCGCCCTGTCATCCGACATGCAGGGCGACAACAGCTTCGGCTTGCGGCTGGGACATCGGCGCAACTGGCTCAACGAGCTGGGCGGACAATGGGCGAACGATTTCAATCTGGGGACCGTGACGAGCTACGCGACCGAGTTCTACCAGCCGCTCGCGCTCGACCAGACCTGGTTCGCGTCGGCGCACGGCAGCGTCGGCACCGCGCCGCTGGATGTCTTCAGCGGGGGCAACAAGGTCGCCGAATTCGAAGTGCTCACCGATCGCGTCGGCATCGATCTCGGCTACGCCTTCGGCACGTGGGGCGAGTTGCGCGTCGGCCCGCAGTTCATGCATCAGCGGGCGCACCCGACCGTTGCCCTTCCCGAGTTTCCCGTAACGACGACGGACTCCTGGGGCGGCGCGCTGCTGGCACGCGTCGACACGCAGGACAACGCATTCTTCCCGCATCGTGGTCTGCGCGCGACCGTCGGCCTGTTTTCCGGGACCCAGCGTCAGGACGGCTACGATCGCAGCGTCACGCGCGGAGAAGTCGATATTCACCAGTCGATTCCATTCGGCGAGCGCGATACCGTCGATCTCGGTCTGCGGGCCGCCGGCACCAACCTCAAGGGCTCGTTCATCAACAACTACCGCCTGGGCGGATTCCTCGAGATCTCCGGCCTGCGCACGGCGGAGCTCGAAGGCCCCTATGTCGGGCGCGGGCGCGTCGTCTACCGGCACCGGTTAGGCACTCTGCCCGTCGTCGGCAGCGCGTACTACGTGGGCGGTTCGCTCGAGATCGGCAACGTGTGGCCCAGTCGCGACGCGATCACCGCATCCGATACCCTGAAGGCCGGCAGTGTGTTCGTCGCTGCCGACACGCTGTTCGGACCGCTCTACCTCGCATGGGGGCACACCTCCCGCGGCGACTCGTCGTGGTACCTCTTTCTCGGGCGGCCATGAGCGGGAATAGCGATTGGCTCGATCGCAGCCACCGGGCGGTCTGGCATCCGTGCACGCAGATGAAGACGCATGAGACGCTGCCGCTCGTGCCGATCGCCCGTGGCGAGGGTGCGTGGCTCCACGACTTCGAGGGCCGCCGCTACCTGGATGCGGTGAGCTCGTGGTGGGTCAACCTGTTCGGTCACGCCAATCCGCGGATCAACGCGGCGATCGTCAGCCAGCTCGCGGAACTCGAGCACGTGCTGCTCGCCGGCTTCACGCATCGGCCGGTCGTCGAACTGTCGGAACGGCTGGCGCGCGCTGGCGCCACCGGGCCTGGGCCACGCGTTCTACGGCTCCGACGGGGCATCGGCGACCGAGATCGCACTCAAGCTGGCGTTCCACTACTGGAAGAATCGCGGTCATTCCGGAAAGACCCGGTACCTGTCGCTCACCGGCAGCTACCACGGCGAGACGCTGGGTGCGCTGGCGGTCACCGACGTGCCGATCTTCCGCGACACCTACGCGCCGCTGCTGATGCGCAACGCGACGGTGAGCTCGCCGGATGCGCGCGCCGCCGCGGCCGGCGAATCGGCGCGCGACGTCGCCGAGCGCGCGGCGCAGGCGCTCGATGCGCATCTCGCGCAGCACCATGCGACGACGGCAGCACTGATCGTCGAGCCGCTGGTGCAGGGCGCATCCGGGATGGCGATGTACGACCCGCACTACCTCGCACGGGCGCGCGAGCTTTGCACGCGCCACGGCGTGCTGCTGATCGCCGACGAGATCATGACGGGCTTCGGCCGGACTGGCACGCTGTTCGCCTGCGAGCAGGCCGCAATCACGCCGGATGTCCTCTGCCTGTCGAAAGGGATCACGGGCGGCTATCTGCCACTGTCGTGCGTGCTGTCCACCGATACGGTCTACGAGGCGTTCTATTCCGATGAGGCGGCGCGCGGCTTCCTGCATTCGCACTCCTACACCGGCAATCCGCTGGCGTGCCGTGCCGCACTCACCGTGCTCGACATCTTTCGCGACGACGACGTCCTCGCCGCCAACCGTGCGAAGGCCGCGCGCTGGACGGCGATCGCGGCGCCGCTCGCCACGCATGCGGCGGTTCGCAATTTCCGCCACTGCGGAATGATCTGGGCGTTCGAGGTCGACACCGGGCGGCCGGACTTCGCACGCTGGTGCTTCGCCGCGGGACTCGCGCACGAGCTGCTGCTGCGACCCATCGGCCGAACCGTCTACTTCATGCCGCCCTATATCGTGACCGACGACGAATTCGCGCTGCTCGTCGCGCGGACGCTGGAGATCATCGATGGCGCCTGAGCGCGGCGCCGCACTCGCGCTGGCACTGACGGTCGTGCTCGCGGTCGCCGCAGGCGCCGCGGAAGCGACGCTGCCACGCCCGATCATGCGCCTCATGCTCGATGCCGGGGTGCCGCTCAATGCCATCGGCGTGGTCGTCCAGGACGTGAGCAAGCCGCGGCCGCTCTTCGCGCAGCAGCCGGAGCGCCCGTACAACCCAGCGTCGGTGATGAAGCTCGTCACCACCTTCGCGGCGCTCGAGATTCTCGGCCCGGAGTACCGCTGGCAGACCCGCGCCTACGCCGACGGCCCGATCGACGCGGGCACCCTGCACGGCAACCTCGTGCTGAAGGGCAGCGGCGACCCGAAGATCACCTTCGAGCAGTGGCAGGCGTTCATGGCAACGCTGCGTGCCAACGGCCTTGCGGCGATCGACGGCGACCTGGTGCTCGACCGGACGCTGTTTGGCCCGACCGCACACGACCCCGCCGCTTTCGACGGCGAGCCGCAGAAGCCCTACAACGTCGGTCCCGATGCGCTGCTCGTCAACTTCAAGTCCGTGAAGTTCGGCTTCGTGCCGAATGCGGCAGCCGACGCCATCGAACTCAGGGTCGAGCCCGCCCTCGCGCGCATCAGCGTCGGCCCGCCACCGCCACCCGCGTCGGGCGAGTGCGGCGACTGGCGGGCAGTGCTCGGCGCGCGGTTCATCGACCGCGGCGCCCGCGCCGACGCCGCGTTCATGGGGCGCTATCCGACTGCCTGCGGCGAGCGCGAGTGGTGGGTGTCGCTGCTCGATCACCCGAGCTACGTGCACGCGATGTTCGAGACGTACTTCCGCGCGGCTGGCGGACGCTTCGGCGGCGGCTGGAAGAACGGGGTCGCGCCGGCCGGCGCGGCCCCGATCGCGACACTGGATTCGCCTCCGCTGTGGGACATCGTCCGCGACGTGAACAAATTGTCCAACAACGTGATGGCACGGCAGCTGTTCCTGACGCTCGCCGCCGTGGAGACGCCGCCGGCGACGACGGCGCGGGCCACCGCGGCGGTACGGCGCTGGCTCGCGCGGCGCAAGCTCAGCATGCCGGAGCTCGTACTCGAGAACGGATCGGGACTGTCGCGGCGGGAGCGCATCAGCGCCGGCAGCCTCGCCCGCCTGCTGCTCGCGGCCGATGCGAGCGCCGTGCGCGAGGAGTTCGTGAGTTCGCTTGCGGTCGCCGCCACGGATGGCACCGTCCAGCGTCGCTTCGAGAACGGCAGCGTCGCCGGACAGGCGCTCCTCAAGACCGGAACGCTTGACGGTGTCCGGGCGCTCGCCGGCTATGTGATCGATGGCCAGGGTCGCCGGTTCGCCGTCGTCGCCGTGATCAATCACGAGAACGCGGCCAGGGCGCAGGTTGCGCTCGACTTCCTCGTGCAGTGGGTCTACCGCGAAGCCGGTACGTGGACGCCGCCGCGCTAGCGCACGAACGGCCGAGGGCTGGCCGGTCGGTGTCACATCCCCGGTATCGGCTTCTCGTCCTTGAACAGCAGGTAGCCGCGGATTACGCGGTAGATCACCCAGACGGATGCCACGGCCCAGATCAGGAAGGCGATCGGGATCCCGATCAGGATGAGCCCAAGTACCAAGAGCACGATGCCGCCCACGACGCCCCATAGGAACGAGTACCAGAACGTCCGGATGAGCCAGCGCAGGTGGGAAGCGACCCACGTGCCCTGCGCCTCGTCGCGCTTGACATACGCAACGATGAGGCCCGCTATGCCCACGATTCCCATCAGCGGCGCGACCGCCGGGAAACCGGACGAGAACAGCGCAACCACCGCCGCGGCGCCGAACAGCGCATAGGCGAGGAGTGCTGCCGAAATCGGAGGATCGTTGGTGGCGGCACCGGCGTTGGGGGCGGGAGAGTCGGCCATGGTGTCATCCTCTGCTAGAAGTCTGTCGGACTTGCTTTCGCATCTGCAACGGCGCCCCGTCGAGCGCGGTTCAAGGCGGCCGCCAACGACAATATGCGAGCGGGCGCGCGCAAAATCAACGGCTCAGGACCGCTTTTCGGCGCTCAATAGCGTCGTCCGTCCTTGTGCGCGGCGAAGACGCCGTTCTCGTCCTCGACCCACATCAGGTCGTCATCGGGATAGAACCCGTTGTCGCCTTCGATCCGGTTGCCGATCTCGAGGTAGGTCGCGCTCGTCGCACTCCGGTTGACGAAGTGATGCGCGTCCTTCTTCCCGGCCGGATAGCCGGCGCACATCCCCGGCCCCAGCACCTGCTCGCCGTCGTTGGTGACGAGCACGACCTCGCCCGAGAGCACGTAGACGAACTCGTCCTCCAGCGTGTGCCAGTGACGCAGCGCCGATTGCCCGCCGGGCTCGAGGTTGACGAGGTTAACGCCGAACTTGGTCAGACCGCAGGCCTCGCCGAGCCGGCGCTTGGCGCGCTCGCCCATCCGTGACCGGAACGGCTCGGGATAGCCCGAGCCGCGCTTTTCCGCGACGCCAGCGGGGTCGAGCGCGGGGAGTTGCAGTGGTTTCGGCATTGCGGGCAAACGCCTTAGAATGAGGTCGCGGCCATTGTCCACCGCGGCATTCGTGCGTGCAAGTTGCGCTCGGTCAACGCGCGGGTGCTCGTTGCCCGGATCGCACGCCTATAATGGGCCGTGACGGCGCCAATACGGAACCGTCCACGGTAGCAACCATGATGGAGCCACCCATGTCCGATTCCGAAATGTCCCGCGAAAAGCTCATCGACGATTTTGCCGCGGTGCTCGCCGAAGCCGAGGAAATGCTGAAGCGGGCTTCCGTCGAAACCGGCGACAAGGCCCGCGACTTGCGCTCTCAGGTCGAGACCAAGCTGCTGCGAGCCAAGCTCCGGCTGCAGGAACTCGAAGGCGAAGCGGTGGACCGCGCGAAAGCGGCCGCCCGCGCGACCGACGACTACGTGCACGACAAGCCGTGGCAGGCGATCGGCATCGCCGCCGCGGTCGGTCTCGCCGTCGGCCTGCTGCTGAACCGACGCTCCTGACCTTCCCGCCGTGACCGACGGCACGCCCGGACGGGCGAGCGGCGGCCTGCGCGGCGCGCTGGGAAACCTCGGCGCGTCGCTGGTGGCATTGTTGCGCACGCGGCTCGAGCTCGCTTCGATCGAGCTCGAGGAGGAGCGCTCGCGCGCGATCGCAAGTCTCGTTCTCGTCCACGTGATCGTGCTCGCCTTCGCGTTCGCGCTGCTGGCAGCCTCGGCGCTCGTGGTCGTCTGGTTCTGGGATTCGTACCGCATCGGTGCGCTTTGCGCATTGACGATCGCCTATCTCGCGATCGGCTGCATCGCACTGTGGCGCTTCCGGCAGCCCCGCCCGACCGATGACAAGCCGTTTGCCGGAACGCTGGCCGAGCTCGAGCGCGACCGGGCGTGGCTCGCCGACGAAATGCGGAGCGAGAAGTGAGCCGCGATCGGGACGCCATCCGTGGGGAACGCAAGGCACTCCTCGCGACGCGTGCCGAGCTCGACCGGGCGCGGGTAACGCTCGCCGTCCGCGAAATCAAGGCCGTGGTCGCTCCCGCGCCCGCGCCCGAGCGCATCACCCGGTTGCGGCCGGCGGCCGTGCTGCTGACCGGTCTCGTGGGCGCGCTCGCCGGCGGACCGCGCCTCGCCCGCTGGCTGCGCTTCGGTTCGCTTGCGCTCGCCGCGATTCGGGTCGTGCGCAGCTGGAAGTAGGTCACGCCGGCCGTCGTGCGTGGTGCGCACCGACGACGGCGACCCGCTGCCTCAGAGCTGATCCCACAGCGCGTCGATGCGCGCCTTCACCGCCGGATCCATCGCGATCGGTTTGCCCCAGGTCCGCGTCGATTCGCCTGGCCATTTGTTGGTCGCGTCGATCCCCATCTTGCTGCCGAGTCCCGGCAACCGGCGAGGCAAAGTCCAGATAGTCGATCGGCGTGTGCTCGACGAGCAGCGTGTCGCGCGCGGGGTCGACGCGTGTCGTGATCGCCCAGATCACGTCCTTCCAGTCGCGGATGTTCACGTCGTCGTCGGTGACCACGATCATCTTCGTGTACATGAACTGGCGCAGGAAGCTCCAGACGCCGAACATCACGCGCTTGGCGTGGCCGGGGTATTGCTTCTTCAGCGCAACGACGGCGAGCCGGTACGAGCAGCCCTCCGGTGGCAGATAGAAGTCCGCGATCTCCGGAAACTGCTTCTGCAGCAGCGGCACGAAGACCTCGTTCAACGCGACGCCCAGGACGCGACGGCTCGTCGGGCGGCTTGCCGGTGTAGGTCGAGTGATAGATCGGATCGCGGCGCATCGTGATCCGGTCGAGCGTCAACACCGGGAAGCGCTCGACCTCGTTGTAATAGCCCGTGTGGTCGCCGAACGGACCCTCGACGGCCGTTTCGTATCCGGTCGGATCGCTCGCATCGGGCCGGATGAAGCCTTCGAGCACGATCTCGGCGGACGCCGGCACCGAAAGCCCGTGGGTCAGGCATTTCACGATCTCGGTGCGCGAACCGCGGAGCAGCCCCGCGAACTGGTATTCCGACAACGTGTCCGGCACCGGCGTGACGGCGCCGAGGATCGTCGCCGGATCGGCGCCCAGCGCGACCGCGACCGGAAACGGGGCACCTGGCGTTCCCGCCGCATGGTCGCGGAAGTCCAGCGCGCCACCGCGATGCGCGAGCCAGCGCATGATCACCTTGTTCGGCGCGATCACCTGCTGCCGGTAGATGCCGAGGTTCTGCCGCGTCTTGAGCGGGCCGCGCGTGACGGTGAGCCCCCAGGTGATCAGCGGACCGGCGTCGCCCGGCCAGCAGGTCTGCACCGGCAGCCGCGCGAGATCGACGTCCGCGCCTTCCCAGACGATGTCCTGGCACGGGGCCGACGAACGCTCCTTCGGCGCCATCTGCATCACCTGCATGAACACCGGCCGCGTGTTCTGCCAGGCGTCCTTCAACCCCTTCGGCGGTTCCGGCTCCTTCAGGAACGCGAGCAGCTTGCCGACTTCGCGCAGCGCCTCGACCGATTCCTCGCCCATTCCCAGCGCGACGCGCTGCGCCGTGCCGAAGAGGTTGCCGAGGACCGGCATGCCGGCACGCCCGCCCGACCCCGCAAACCCTTTCGGCCGCTCGAACAGCAGCGCGGGCCCGCCCTGCCGCAGCACGCGATCGCAGATCTCGGTCATCTCGAGCCGCGGGTCGACCTCGGCGCGGATGCGCTTCAACTCTCCGCGGCGTTCGAGCTGGTCGAGAAAATCGCGCAGGTCGGCGTATTTCATTGCGGATGGTGATCGTGCCGGCTCGGCTGCCCGGCAGTGCGATGTTACCAAAGAGGTGCGCGGAGCCCGCGAACGGCCTCGGTACAATGCGCAATGACGAGGACAACCGTTCCGGGCGATGCACATTTCATCCGCGCCCGCCGCATCGTCTTCGGGATCGCGCTGGCGAGCTTCGTCCTCGTGTTCTTCCACCGCACCGCGCCCGCGGCGATCGCCTCCGAGCTGACGCGCGCCTTCGCGATCAACAGCGCGGTGCTGGGCACGCTGGCCGCGACGTACTTCTACGTCTACACGCTGCTGCAGATCCCGGTCGGCGTGCTTGCCGACACGCTCGGGCCGCGCCGGATCCTCGCGGCCGGCTCGCTCGTCGCCGGAGCGGGGTCGCTCGCCTTCGCGCTCGCCCCGAGCTGGGAAATCGCGGCCGCCGGGCGCACGCTCGTCGGCGTCGGCAGCTCGGTCGCGTTCATCGCGATCCTCAAGGTGAGCGCGGTGTGGTTTCCGGCGGACCGGTTCGCCACATTGAACGGCGTCACGATGTTCGTGGGAAATCTCGGCGCCGTGATCGCGGGCGCGCCGCTCGCATGGATCGTCACCCAAACGTCCTGGCGCGTCGTCTTCCTCGGTCTCGCGGCGTTGTCGATCGCCCTCGGCATCGCGTCGTGGTGGAAGGTCCGCGATCGCCCGGAGCAGATGGGATTCGTGCCGGTGCACGCGCACCCGGCGGTCCCGACGCAATCGATGCACTGGACGCACGCGCTCGGGCGCGTGCTCGCGAACCGCGCGACCTGGCCGGGATTCTTCGTCAATGTCGGCATCGGCGGCAGCTACCTCGCGTTCGCCGGCCTGTGGGCGGTTCCCTATCTGGAGCAGACCTACGCAATGCCGCGTGTCGTCGCCGCCCAGCACACGAGCATGCTGCTGCTCGGCGTCGCGTTCGGGGCGATGGTCGTCGGCATTGTCTCCGACAAATTGCGAAGCCGCCGTGGCGTCATGCGTATCTACGCGCTGCTCTACGCGCTGTCGTGGCTGCCGTGGGTGCTGCATGCGCAGTGGCCGCTGCCGGCGACCCTCGCGTGGTTCGCGCTGATGGGACTCCTGATCCCCGGCTTCACGCTGTCGTGGGCCGTGGCGAAGGAGGTCAACCGGCCCGAACACTCCGGCATCGCAACCTCGGTCGTCAACGTCGGCATCTTCCTCGGCACCGGGATCCTGCAGCCGCTGGTAGGCGCCCTCCTCGACCACGGGCGGGCCGCGGGCGACCTCGCCGGTGCGTGGGATCAGCGGCATTCTGCTGCTGGCCGGCGCCGCAGCGTTCGGCGCGCTGATGACGTTGATCGTGCGCGAGCGGCCGACGGCAGCCTGATTCGATCAGAACAACCCGACGATCTTGCCGTCTTCGCCGAGGTCGATCCGCGCGGCAGAGGGCTCCTTTGGAAGTCCGGGCATCGTCATCACGTCGCCGCAGATCATGACGATGAACTCGGCGCCGGCGGCAAGGCGAACCTCGCGGATGTTGACGACATGGCCCGAGGGCGCGCCGCGGAGCAGCGGATCGGTCGAGAACGAATACTGGGTCTTCGCCACGCACACCGGGTAGTGGCCGTAGCCGTCGGCCTGCAGCTTCCTGATCTGCGCGCGCACCTTGCTGTCGGCGGCAACCTCGGACGCACCATAGATCTTCGTGGCGACCTTGGTCATCTTGTCCCACAGCGTGTCGGCATCCTCGTAGACGAGCCGGAAGTCGCCCGGCACGCGATCGATCACCTCGACCGCGGTGCGCGCGAGCTCCTCGGCGCCTGCGCTGCCGTCGGCCCAGTGCCGGGCGAGCACGACCGGCGCGTCATGGTGGGCAACCTTCTTCCGGAGCAGCGCGATCTCGGCGTCGGTGTCCGAGGTGAAATGGTTGATCGCGACCACGCACGGCAGCCCGTAATGATTGCGGACGTTGTTGATATGGCGTTCGAGGTTGGCCACACCCTTCTCCAGCGCCGGCAGGTTCTCGCGCGTCAGCTCCTTCGGGTCCGCACCGCCGTGATACTTGAGCGCACGGATCGTCGCCACCAGCACGACGAGGCTCGGGCGCAGCCCGGACTTCCGGCACTTGATGTCGATGAATTTCTCCGCGCCCAGGTCCGCGCCGAAGCCGGCCTCGGTCACGACGTAGTCGGCGAGCTTCAGCGCCGCCTTGGTCGCGATCACCGAGTTGCAGCCGTGCGCGATGTTGGCAAAGGGGCCGCCGTGGATGAACGCCGGGTTGTTCTCGAGCGTCTGCACCAGGTTCGGCTTCAGCGCATCCCTGAGCAGCACCGTCATCGCGCCGTGGGCCCGGAGATCGTGCGCGTGCACCGGCTGCTGGTCGCGCGTATACCCGACGACGATCTTGCCCAGCCGCTCCTTGAGGTCAGCCAGGGACGAGGCGAGGCAGAAGATCGCCATCACTTCCGAGGCGACGACGATGTCGAAGCCATCCTGGCGCGGATAACCATTCGCCGGACCGCCGAGCGCGACGGTGATCTCGCGCAGCGCGCGGTCGTTCATGTCGACGACGCGCTTCCACGTGATGCGCCGGACGTCGATGTCGAGCGCGTTGCCGTGGTGGATGTGGTTGTCGACCAATGCCGCGAGCAGATTGTTGGCGACGCCGATCGCGTGGAAATCGCCGGTGAAATGCAGGTTGATGTCTTCCATCGGCACGACCTGCGCGTAACCTCCGCCGGCGGCGCCGCCCTTCATGCCGAAGACCGGGCCGAGCGAGGGCTCGCGCAGGCAGACCGCCGCCTTCTTGCCGATCCGGTTCAACGCATCACCGAGACCGACCGTGGTCGTCGTCTTGCCTTCCCCGGCCGGCGTGGGGCTGATCGCGGAAACGAGGATCAGCTTGCCGTTCGGCCGCTCGGCGAGGCCCGCGAGCCAGTCGAGTGACACCTTGGCCTTGGTGCGGCCGTACGGTTCGAGCGCCTGTGCCGGGATCGCGAGGCGCGCCGCAATGTCGCCGATCGGGAGCAGGATCGCCCGCTGGGCGATGTCGATGTCAGTCAGCATGGTGCGGCCTCCGCCGAGTGTTGTTGGTTGTTGTGGATGCGGGATGCAAACCGGGACGATCGCGATCGGACCTCAGATCACCGGATTCGATCCGCCGTCCATCGGCACGATCGCGCCCGTCACGTAGCTCGCTGCATCGGAGGCGAGGAAGAGCGCGACACGCGCGACCTCCTCGGGCGTGCCGAGGCGACCCAGCGGAATTCTCGCCTGCGCGCGCGCCAGCAGCTCGTCCTCGGACAGGCCAGTCATCTTCGCCTCGACCCGCAATCCCTCCTCGACTCGACCCGTGAGCGTTCCGCCGGGATTGATCCCGTTGATCCGGATGCCCTTTGGCGCGTAGGCGGCGGCAAGCCCCGCGGTCGCAAGCATCAATGCCGCGTTCGCCGCGCCGCCGGGCAGGTGCACCGGATTGGCGACCTTGCCGCCGGAGCCGATGATGTTGACGATCGCGCCGCGGCCGCGCGCCACCATGCGTCGCAATACGGCATCGATCGGGTGGATGTAGCTGAAGTACTTCGCATCCATCGCCGCATGCCATGCGCTGGCGTCGAGATCGTCCGGCGCGTAGCGGCGCGCGGCGCCGGCCGAGTTGACGAGGACGTCGACGGGCCCCACGTCGCGCTCGACTTCCTCGGCCATCCGCATCGCATCCTCGGTGCGGGTGAGGTCCGCGACGATCGTCGTCGGCGAGTACCGCGCTGGCGGGAACCTTTCCAGCGCCGCTTCGAGGTTGGCGGCGCTGCGCGAGACCAGCGCCACCCGCGCCCCCTCGGCCGCGAACGCCGCGGCGCACGCGTAGCCGATGCCCTTGCTGGCGCCGGTGACGACGACGACTTTATCGGCGAGCTGGAGATCCATGTCGACTCACGATTTCGGCAGGAACCGCTTCTCGAGACTGCCCATGACCGAGGGCCAGGCCCTTTCGAAGTACGCCTTCGCCTTCGCCCATTCCTCGCCATCCCCGTAGCCGAAGTTGCGCAGCGTCAACTCGGTGCGATTGTCGGGGAGGGGCCTGAAGTCGAGATAGACGAGCGTGCGCAGGGGGCGGATGACCGGAATCGTCGGCGGCGCGTTCCATTCGAAGACGAACTGCTCCATCGCCTTCACGCTGTGCACCTTGCAGCCTTCGCTGCCGCGCGTACCCTCGGGAAGGTTGACGCCGAACCACAGCTCGAACGCGCCGCCTGGCCAGGGCTCGACCTTGGCTGCCTTCGGCGCGAAGAAGCTCTCTATGCCTTCCGCGGTGGTCCAGGCCTTCCAGACTTCAGCCACCGGCGCGTTGATGACCTTGGTGACGACGATGTCGGGCGCCAGCGGTTGCGCCATCGCCATCGAAGCGAGCGGCAACGCGTAAAGGGGCGCAGCGAGCGCACGAATCGAAGCACGCAGCAATCCACTCATCGACGCCTCCATCGGGACCACACAGGGCGAAGCGCGCATCCTAGCAAATCGGACGCCGAGGGCACTTTCAACCGGGATCGGTATCCGGCCGGCAATGAAGATCAGGAGCCGCCGGGGGCCGCGTTGCCGCCGCCTTTCGTCGCGGGCGCCAATTGCATCCGCAGAAATGCCTTGAGCTTCGCGTACGCATCGTCGCGCGCGGCAGGATCGGGCGCCACGGTCACCCCCTGCCCCGGATGGACGCCATTGGGGACATCGAGGTGCAGCCGTCCCTGCGACGCGGGCCCATCGAAGCCGTGGTACACGCCCGGATAGACGGTATGGGTCACCGGCTCGCCCGCCGCGGCGCGCTTGCCGGCAAGATCGATGCACGGCCCAGGTGCCGTCCAGTCGTCCGCCCCACCGATGAACAGCGTCAATGGCGCCGCCACCGCATATCCGCCCCGGAGCCAAAGCGGGTCCGCGCACCCCGGGTAAAACGCGATCCCAGCGCGAAAATAAGGTGGCGACGAATCGCGATCCTTCCACGCGACGACGACGGACGCTCGCGCATTGAGCGTCGCCAGCACGACGGTGCCGCCGTGCGACCAGCCGAGCATCGCAACCCGGTCTGGCGCAACGTCGGAGCGCGCCTGCAGGTATGCCAGCGCCCCCTGCGCGTCGAGGCGGCGGTGCGCCTGGTTGATCGTGCGCTCGCGGTTTGCCACGGTGCAGATCTCCTCGCGCCCGCGGACGCGGAAGCTGTCTGGAAAGAGCACGATGTAACCCTCGCCCACCAGCAGCTCGGCCATCGCCTGATGGCGAAGCGACAGTTCGTTGCGTCGCGACTGGGCCATGCTGTACATGCCGCCACAGCCGTGCAACGCCACGACCGCGGGACGCCGCTTTCCGTCTGCATCCGTCGGCCGGAACAGCAGCGCGTCGATCCGCACCGGCATTCCGGTCGCCGGATCGCGATCGAGCGAATCGAAGCTCACGCGTTCCGGCACGAGCCGCGCGCGGGTCGCAACCGCTGTCGATTCACGCTCACGCGATCCGGGCGGCGCCGGCTCGTCTCCGGCCGAATGACGAATCGCGCAAGCGCCCAGCGTCGCCGCGACCACTACCACGGCGACGACCGTCATCAACCCGCGTCCGATGTACATCAGCCCGACCCACGCGCCTCTTGCTGCAGGAACTCCCCGATCGCGCGCCACGCCACGAGCTTGTCCGCGATGGGCAACGTGTACGCCGGCGACGAGGACGGCAGCACCAGCGTCGTGTATCCAGCGTCCCGCCACGCCTCACGGGCTCTCGCAGCGGTCTTGCCATTGAAGCAGACGAGCGCCAGCCGCGGCGCCGCGCGGCGAGCGCGCGAGATGTCTCCGTGCTCCGCCATGCGGATGGCACCATCGAGGCTGCCGCGCCGCTGACACGAGACGATCACATCCCACAGGCCGATGCCACGTGTGCGCAGCGCGCGAAGCCGCGCACGGTAGGGTAGCGCCGCCAGCGGCTCGTCGATCAGCGCGCCGACGAGCGGCCAGAAGTGGTTGCGGGGGTGCGCATAATATTGTCGCGCCGCGAGCGACGCCTCGCCAGGAAAGCTGCCGAGAATCAGGACACGGGTACCGCGCCCGAGCACCGGTGGCAGCCCGTGCTTGCGAGTGTCACGATCGGAGCGGTGTGGTTGCACAGTCATGATGCGGCCCGATGCCATTCTGCCGGAAGACGGTGTCGCTGCGACCGGCGGGGCGGGCGGGTTGGCCACGGGCTTCGGTGCCGCGAATCACGTCTGCCTGCGGGCACCCGACGCGGCGGCGGTCGGCAACCCACGCCTCCCTTGCCGCGTCACCCGCTACGGCAGACCGCGGCACAGGCGCCCGCCGCCGACCCACCCGCCCCGTCTCGACGCGTCGCGCATGATCGCAGCGAGGTGGTGCCCATCGTCACGCATGGTCGCAACGGGGTGGTGGCTGCCGTCACGCGCGACGCTCGTTGTTTGCGCGGGGCGTGGTGGCGCAGTGCGCGCGCCGGGCGCCTGAGCGGCGCTCGCCGTCAGGGGTGGTGCGGCGAGGGAGGCGTGTGTTGCCGACCGCAGCCGCACCGGGACCCCCAGGCGAGCGATTGCCGCGTCCGAAGCCCGGCATGCGCACTGCGGCACCACGCCCACGCGCCGCCGCGTCGAAGCCCGACATGCGGACTGCGCCACCATGCCCACACTTGCACCGGTTGCGTTCGAAGCCCGGCGGCATCACGGCGGCATCGCGCCCGGCAACAAGAATCTCGCTGCGGCACTTCGCATGATCGGTCGCTACAGCGTCCGCCGCCCGCGGCTCGCTACAGCGTCCGCGGCCACGCGGAGAAGCGCACCGCGTAGTCGAGTGCGACTCCGGTGAAGACGGCAAACCCCAGCCAGTGATTGTGCAGGAATGCCTTGAAGCAGCCGTCGCGGGTGCGATGCCGGATCAACGTCCAGTGATAGCCCGCGCAGATCGCCGCTACCGCAAGTCCGACGTAATACGCCGGCCCCATGGTCTGCCAGATCCCCACCGCGATCATTCCCGTCAGGTACACGAGGTAGCAGAACATCACGGCGCCCACGTCGAACCGCCCGAATGCGATTGCCGATGTGCGCAGGCCGAGGCGCAGGTCGTCGTCGCGGTCCACCATCGCGTATTCGGTGTCGTAGGCGATCACCCAGAACAGGTTGAGCAGCAGCAGCCACCATGCGATCGGCGGCACGAGGTCGTACACCGCCGCGTACGCCATCGGCATGCCGAACGAGAAGGCGATGCCGAGGAATGCCTGCGGCAGGAAGAAGAACCGCTTGAAGAACGGGTAGACGCCGGCGATGATGACCGCAGGAAAAGACAGCAGGATCGTCGTGGCGTTGGTGGCAAAAACGAGGAGGAATGCGAGCAGCGCGAGCACGGCGGCGACCACCAGTGCTTCCCATGCCGGAATCTCGCCCGTGGCGAGCGGCCGGCTCGCCGTCCGGGCCACATGCGGATCGAACCGGCGATCCGCCCAGTCGTTGATCGCACAGCCGGCCGAACGCATCAGTATCGTGCCCATCGTGAAGATCAGCACAAGCGACCACGGCGGGGTTCCGTGCGCAGCGAGCCATAGCGCCGACAGGGTCGGCCACAGCAGGAGCAGGATGCCGATCGGCTTGTCGAGGCGGACGAGCCGCTCGTAGGCGTCCAGCCGCGCAGCAATCGCATCCCAGCGCGATCGCGACACGTTTCGCGGCGACACCCGGGCGTTCACAATGGCAGTGCCAGCTGCTTTTTCAGGTCGCGCGGCGCGATCTCTTCGAGCAGTCGCTGCGGCGTCGGATATCGGAGGTGCACGCGCAGCTCGCGCTTCATCCGCGCGTTCGAAAGCCGCCGCGACTCGCTCATGAACGAGAGCAGCAGCGGCGCGATGCGCCGTTCCGCCTCCTCCCACGACACGCGCGGCGGGCGCGGCAGCTGGAACGCATCGGCGACGGTGTCGAACCAGTTGCCCATCTTCATCTCGGCGTCGTCGGTCACGTTATAGGCGCGGTTGGGCTTCGCCCGAAACAGCGCTGCAACCGTCGCGCGCGCGAGATCCTCGGCGTGAATGTGGTTCGTGAACACATCGTCGTCGGCCACGAGCACCGGCGTCCCCTGGCGTATCCGATCGAGGGGCAGCCGGGATTCGGCGTAGATTCCCGGCGCACGCAGGATCGACAGCGCAACGCCGTAGCGCTTCGCCCAGTCGCGCAGCCGGTCCTCGGCGGCAACGCGCCGGCGCGAGCGCGGCGTGCGCGCCCGGCGCGGCCTGGTCTCCTCGATCCGGGCGCCCCCGCAGTCGCCATAGACGCCCGACGTAGAGATGTAGACGAACCGCTGTGGTATGCTTCGCGCCCGCGTCAGCGCGGCGATCAGGTTCTGCGTCCGGGCATCGTCGCGACCCTCGGACGGAGGCGGCGCGAAATGCAGCACACCGAAGGGCGCCGCCCGCAGGCGGCCGAGGCTCGCGTGGCGATCGAGGTCGCCGATGATCGGAATGATCCCGTGCGCGCGCAGCTTCGCGACATCCTCGGTGCGGCGCGTGAGTCCGTACAGTCGTACCTTGGGATGGAGCAGGCGGGCGGTGCGCAGTGCGACGTCGCCGCAGCCGATCAACAGTACCCGGATCACTTTTTCGCCACCCGCGTTCGTCGCGCCGAAGCGTGGCGAGGGACCCTTCGATTCACGTCGTCGCCATGCCGCACCAGATTACCATAAAGCCCAGCGGTCATTCCTTCACGTGCGCCGACGGCGAGACGATTCTCGCGTCGGCCATGGCCGCCGATCTGATGCTCCCCTACGGCTGCCGCAACGGTGCCTGCGGCACGTGCAAAGGAAAGATCGTCGATGGGCAGGTCGACTACGGTCCGTACCAGGCGTCCACTCTGACCGAGGACGAGAAGCGCCAGGGCCTTGCGCTACTTTGCTGCGCGAAGCCGCAGACCGACCTCGTGCTGGAGGTCAACGAAGTGCGGCGCGCCGGCGACATCCGGATCAGGAAGCTGCCCTGCCGCATCGAGTCGATCGACAAGCCCGCGTCCGATGTCGCGATCGTCAGGATCAAGCTCCCCGCGAACGAGCGGCTGCAGTTCCTGCCTGGCCAATACATCGACCTGTTGCTGAAGGACGGCCGCCGCCGCAGCTTTTCGCTGGCGACCGCACCGCACGACGATGGTCTGCTCGAGCTGCACGTGCGCCTCGTGCCGGGCGGCTTCTTCACGAACCAGCTGTTCAACGAATTCAAGGGCCGCGAGATCCTGCGCTTCGAGGGTCCGCTCGGCACGTTCTTCCTGCGCGAGGATTCCGACAAGCCGATCATCTTCGTCGCCGGCGGCACCGGGTTCGCGCCGATCAAGGGCATCATCGAGCACGCGCTGCATCACCACCTCGACTCCGCGCGGCCGATGGTGCTGTACTGGGGCGCGCGCGCGATGGGCGATCTCTATCTGCCCGACCTTCCCGGCAAGTGGCAGCAGCAGAGCGGCAATTTCACGTTCATTCCCGTGCTGTCCGATCCGGCACGGGACGATCGCTGGCCGGGCCGCACCGGCCTCGTCCATCAGGCGGTGCTCGATGACTTCGCCGACCTCTCCGGCTACCAGGTCTACGCCTGCGGCGGGCCCGCGATGATCGACGCGACGCGCAAGAGCTTCATCGAGACGCGCGGACTGCCGCCCGACGAGTTCTTCGCGGACAGCTTCACGTATGCCTTCCAGCCGCCGACCGGCGGGGAGCCCGGCTGATGCATCTCAGTGCCCGCCCGGCCGCCCGAAGGGCACTGTGCGCCCCCGCGGGGGGGCAGCGAACATAGTGAGCGTGGGGGCCGTTCATCTCAGTGCGGGGCGAGTTCGGCTAGCGCGAGCTTCAGCGCCGCGGCAAGGTGCACGTTGGCCTCGCGGTCGCGACCGAGCCGGGCGAGCAGTTCGCCGAGCGCGACGCGGGTGCGATACGAGTCGTCGACCGCGAGACTCGCCTCCAGGTAGGTTTGCGCCTTGCCCCACAACTGCGCCCGCTCGCACAGCACCCCCAGCGCGTAGAGCAGCTTCGCATCGTTGCTGTGCGCGACGAGCCAGCGTTCGGCCTGCTCGAGCTGTGGCGTCGTGTCGGCAAGCCGGCACTCCGCGTACAGCGCGACGAGATCCGAGTCCCATTGCCGCTCGAGGCTCCGCGCGAGAATATCCGCCGCTTCGCGGTCGTTGTGCTGCGCGAGGAAGCTCCGCGCGGCGGCGCGCGCCATCTTTGGCATCCGCTGCTCCGCATCGGACAGCTTGGCCCAGTAGGCGCGCAGCCCGGCGGCATCGTCGGCGCGCGCCTCGAGCTCCCGCGCGTGCGCGGCGGCACGCACGAAGTCGCCCTCGGGGGCACCGTAGACCTTCCGCTTGACGAGCTGGTCGACGAGCGCCGGAATCTCGGCGTAGCGCCCCGCCCCCTGCAGCGCGCGCAGCTCGAGTCGCAGCGCCGCCGTATGCGAGCCGGCTTCCTTCCGCAACGCCTGCAGAATGCCGAGCGCCTCGAGCGGCTGCCCCTGCTCGAGCTTCATCTCCGCCTCGAGCATCAGCCGCGGAACGGCGAGGCTTGGCACCTGCGCGTCGGGTCGCGCGAGCAGTGCCTCGGCCGCGGGAAACTCGCGGGTGTCGATGGCCGCGCGCGCGCCGATCAGCGCGGCCAGTCCGGACGACTGCGGTATCGCAAGCGCCTCTTCCGCATTCTGCCGCGCCCGGCCGAAGCGTCCCTCGAGCAGCGCGACAACGGCGGCGTCCTGCTTCGCGCGGGCCCGCTCCAGCTGGCGCCGCTGGCGGAACTGCCGCACCTCCTCCGGCAGCCCCAGCCCGCGCTTGATGATGCGCAACAGAATGTAGCCGACGACGAACCCGACGATCGCGAGGACGGAGAGCAGGTTGAGCGAAAGCTCGACCCGATAGGGCGGCGCGACGAACAGCGCGTAGCCGCTGGTGAGCTTCGCCGCCAGGGCGACCGCCACCGCCGCGCCGGCGAGGAAGAGGAACCAGAAGAGGACACGCACGACGACGGGCCTACCGCGCCGCCGGTGCCGGCGGAGGCGACCGGCCGGGCGCGCGATCCTGCGCGAGCCGCAGCACGCGCACCGCCTCGAGGCTGCGGGTCAGATCGGGCATCTCCCCGGGCAACGGTGTCGCGACCATCTGTTTCAGCGTGGCCTGCAGATCCTGCACCGGCTTCGTGCGCGTGTCGAAGTACTTCTTGAGCCACGATTCGGCCGCCACGAGATCCGCCTGGAAACTCGCGTCGTCATGGGCGAGCAGGGCGATCCTCGCGGTGAGGAGGCGCAACTTCAGGTTCTCGCGCAGGTAATACTGCTGCGCCATCGGCACCAGTGGCGCGGCGGGTCGATCGGCGACTTCGATCCGGACCAGTTGGCGCGCGTCACGCCACAGGTCGCGGAAGAAACGCAGCCACGGCGATTCGTCGGCCGGCGGCGCCGTGCTTTCGGGCGGGGGCGGCGGCAGCCGCTCGTCCATCGCGAGGGGTAGACCGTCGATGGCGCCCAGCGCGCGGTCGAGCTTCAGGCTCATGCCGGATACATCGACAAACGGCACGGCCCGCAGGCGATCCATGTCGCGCGACAGCGCACGGCGCAGCGGCACGTACTGCGGCCGCTCGAGACGCTGCAGTTTCGCGTCGGCCAGTTGCAGCGCGGTGAGCGCCGACGGCACGTTACCGGCGAGCTGCAGCTGCTGGCTCGCGACGACGAGCACCTGTTCGATCTCGGACAGCGCGATCTCGTCGCGCGACGGTGCCAGATCGCGATAAAGCGCCTCGAGCGCTGCCTGCTCGGCCTGCGATTCGGCAAGCCTCGTCTCGAGCAGCGTGATCTTGGCCTGCGCGTCGCGCAGCTCCGTCGCGAGCTGCGTCTGCGCCTTTCCGGCCGCCTGCGTCGACGACTCGACGACGGCCAGCCGCTCGGCCACTTCGGATCGCAGCGAGCGCTGGGCGCGCCTGCCGTCGAGCCAGGCCGCGAGCACTGCGACGAGCACGACGAGGGCGACCGCCACGAGGAGCGCACGCGATCCCGGGACCGCTCGTCGGTCACGGCGGATACCCACCTGGGCGCGGACCGGAATCGATGCGCGGCTTCCCGCCTCCAACCGTCGCTGCATCGGCGGGATCCGGCAGGGCATCCGGACGCTGGGCACCGTCCGCCGGAGCACCGGACTCGTCCCCGGCAGCGGGCAATGGGCGTTCGGGCAATTCGGGCATGGGAACCGGCGCGGTTTCGAGGCCCGATTCTAGCAGGCGGGGTGCTCCCATCCCGGCCGTCCCACGATTGGCCGGCGGGTGCGCGCTCGACTACAATCATCGTCATCGCGTTGCCTGCGCCATCCCGGCGTCGGGACAAGCAGCGCAGCTCGCGCGCGCCAACCCGTACCCCGTACCCTCGCTCCCGACTCGCGATCCGTGCCGATCGTTCTCATCCTCGCCGCCGTCGTTGCTGCCCTGATCGTCGGCTACGCCATCGGCCGCGCGCGGCGCGCCGGCGTCGCAATACCCTCGGGGCAGCCGCATGAATCGGCCCTGGAAATCGCGGCGCCGCTGCCTGAAGCACTGCCGCGTGCGCCTTCAGCACCATCGATTGCGCCGCCGGGTTTGGGCGATCGACCGCCGGCGCGGGTCCCGGCGCCCGTGCTGCCCTCGGTGGACGGACCCGTGGCCGGCGGCGCCCTCGCCGAGCGCGCGCGAGTCATCCGAAGCTACGAGGCGGAGGCGGCGATGCTGCGCCATGCGCTCGTCACGCGCGATGCGTCGATCACACAACTCGCCGACTTCGCCCGCGAGCGATACCGGCTCTTCGCCGATCTCGCGGCCGCGCGCGCCGAGACCGCGCGCTACCGACAGTTCGTCATCGATCTGGAGAACAACGCCCCGCCCCCCCTGTTCGGTACCGGCGCGCCGGATGACCTGAAGCTCATCGTCGGCGTCGGCCCCGTGCTCGAGCGCATGCTGCACCAGCTCGGTGTGGCGACCTACCGTCAGATCGCGCAGTGGAGCGAACGCGATATCGACGAGTTCGACGCGAAGCTCGCCGAATTTCCGGGGCGCATCCGCCGTGACGCTTGGGTAACGCAGGCACGGGCGTTGCATCAGAGCAAGTACGGCGAAACGCTGCCGGTGAAGGGTCGGTGAGCGTGCGCGCGCCCGCCGTTGCAGGGCAGTCATCGGCCATCTCCGCCGGCGCCTTGCTCCCGATCGCGATCGTTACGCTGGTGTGGGGCTGCAACTGGCCGGTGCTCAAGATGGGTGTCGCCGAGGTGCCGCCACTGACGTTTCGGACGATCACGTTGCCGTTCGCCGCCATCGGCCTTCTGGCGATCGTCAGTCTCACCGGCGGCTCGATCCGGGTACCCCGCGCGCTCTGGGGGAAGATCGCGCTGCTCGCGCTGGTCAACATCACCGGATGGAATGGGCTGGTACTGTTCGGCCTGCAGCAACTGCCGGCCGGGCGCAGCGCAATTCTGGCCTACACGATGCCGGTGTGGAGCGTGCTGTTTTCGCTCGCGCTGTTGCACGAGCCGCTGTCGTTGCGCAAGGTCATCGGGCTGGCGCTCGGCATGCTGGGCATGGGATTGCTGCTGGGTGATGACATGCGAAACTTTCAGCGCGCGCCGAGCGCCGCGCTGCTGATCATCGGCGCCTCCGTCGCCTGGGCCCTCGGCATCGTGCTGCTACGCAAGTGGAAGCTTCCGCTGTCGCAGACCGTCGTCTCCGGCTGGATGATGCTGCTGGGTCAGGCGCCGCTCGCAATCCTTGCGCCGTTCTTCGCGCCGGGCCCTCTGCCCACTCTATCGGGAGCGGCGTGGTTCGCGATCCTCTACAACATCTTCCTCGCCGGCATGCTCGCGCACTGGGCGTTCTTCACCCTCGCGCGTACGCTGCCGGTCGCCGTGTCGTCGATGTCATCGCTCCCGGTGCCGATCGTCGGCGTGTTCGCCGGCATGCTGCTGCTGGGCGAGCGTCCGGGTCCTTCCGAATGGGCGGCGCTATCGCTCGTCCTTGCGGCGATGATCGCCGTCCTGTGGACGCCCAAGGCGCAACGGGTGCCGGTAGCGCCGGATAACTGAACGTCCCCCACGCTCACTACGCTCGCTGCCCCCCCAGGGGGAGCACAGTGCCCCTCAGTTTCGTTGGGGCGGCCGTGCGGGCACTGGGAATCACGCCAGCTCGGGAATCAGCGTCGGCAACGGCCGGCCTGCGAACCAGGCGTCGAGGTTCGCCTTGCAGAGGTCGCCCATCGCCTGGCGCGTCTCCCGGGTCGCGCTGCCGACATGCGGCAGCAGCACGACGTTGTCCATCGCGTAGAGCGGCTGCGGAATGTTGGGCTCGTCGGCAAACACGTCGAGTCCCGCGCCCTTGATCGTGCTCGCTTGCAGCGCCGCCACGAGCGCTGGCTCGTCGACGATCGACCCGCGCGCGATGTTGACCAGCGTTCCCTTCGGGCCGAGCGCCGCGAGCACCTTCGCATCGACGACATTCTTCGTCGCGGCTCCACCCGGACACGCGACGACCAGGAAATCCGACGCCGCGGCGAGTGCCACGAGGTCCGGAATAAACCGGTACGGCACATTCTGCGGATTGCGGCCGGTGTAGGCAACGTTCATCTTCATCGCCGACACGCGCTCGGCGATCGCCTTGCCGATGCGGCCGAGCCCCAGGATGCCGACGGTTCTTCCGCCGAGCTTCGTCGTCAGCTCCGGTCCGCGCTTCTGCCATTCGCCAGCCTGTACGAAGCGATTGAGTCGAACGAAGCCGCGGCCGGTCATCAGAATCAGCGCCACGGCCACGTCGGCGACGTCATCGGTCAGCACGTCGGGCGTGTTCGTCACCTTGAGCCCGCGCTTCCGGCAGTAATCCACCGGCACGCCGTCGTATCCGACACCGAACACCGAGATGATCTCGAGCGCCGGGAGCGCATCCAGCAGCGACGTCGGGGTCACCGTGCCGCCACCCTGGACCAGCCCACGGATCTTCGCGGACTGCGCCCCGAGCAACGCCTGTCTGTCGCTCGCCTGGACATAGTCGTGGCAACGATAGTCGGCCTTCAGCGGATCGTAGAGAAACGGCGGTAGCGGCGCAGTGACGATGATGTCGGTCGGCATGGTTCAGCTCTTTCTCGCAGGCTGGTTGGCGGCCCATTCTAGCAACCCCGCGATGAGACCCGCGTCGCCACCGCTCGTCACCACGACGGCAAGCCCGTGTTCGCGCGCGCGCGCGGCGATCCGCGGATGGGGGACGAACGTCGGACACTCACGCCATGCGGCGTGCGCTGCCGCGTCCGCGAGCGACCACAGGTTGTCGAGCCCCTCGCTCGACGTGATCGTCACCGCCTGGATTCGACGCTCGTCGAACGCTTCGGTGAGCCCACCGGCCCCGCTTCCCGGCTTCGCGCGCCGGTAGCACGCGACGTAATCGACGAGCGCGCCGCGCGCGGCAAGGGTGTCGCCCAGATGCTCGCGGCCGCCCTCGCCGCGAAAGATCAGGATCCGCCGGCCGCGCACGACCGCAAGCTCCGGCAGTGCGAGGAGACCTTCACTGTCGGACGTCGTCGCGGGAATACGCGCGGGTCCGATGCCGACGGCGGCGAGCGCCTCGGCGGTTCCGGGGCCGGGCGCGAAGGCGAGGAGTTTCGGCGGCCACGAATTCCGATCGGGAGCGCCGTATTCGACAGCGTTGGCCGAGACGAAGATCGCGATATCGTAGGTCGGCAGGGCGGCGTGTGCGCGCGCAAGCGATACAGGATCGTCAGGCGGCAGAATGGCGATCGCCGGAAAGATGACCGGTGTGCCGCCGAGCGCGGCGATCTTCTGTGCGAACCCCGCGGCCTGCCGCGCCGGCCGCGTGACGAGGATGCCCAGTCCGGCAAGCGGTCCGGCCGGCCGCACGGGCGACGTCAGCGCGTGAACCATTGCCGCAAGGGATTCAGGTCCCGCAGTTCAGACCGTATGCGGAGGCCATGAATGCGGTCAACTGGCGACGAGCCGCGCCGCGCCGCGGGCGAGGAAATCCGACGCAAGGTCCTGTCCGAGCGCCTCCGCCGCGTGCACATCGGCCACCGCCGCACGCCGCTCGCCGCGCATCACCTCGGCGCCGTCGCGGCTCGCGAGCAGGCCGCGCAGCCACAGCTCGCCATGCAGGAACACCGCATGCGCTGCAAGCGGCGTATGGCAACTTCCCGAAAGCGCGCGCGCGAACGCCCGCTCGGCGCCCGTTGCGAGCGTCGCGTCTCGGTCGGCGAGTGGCGCGAGCGCGGCGAGGATGTCGGCACGATCGACGCGGCATTCGAGCGCGAGCGCCCCCTGGCCGGCAGCCGGCAGGCTTTCCTCCGGGTCGAGCAGCGACGCGATCCGGTTGGCGAAGCCCAGCCGCTTCAGACCCGCGGCCGCGAGAATGATCGCGTCGTAGCGGCCCTCGTCGAGCTTGCGCAGCCGCGTGTTGACGTTGCCGCGCAGCGGCAGGATCGACAGCAGCGGATCGCGCTCGCGCAGCTGCGCCTCGCGTCGCAGGCTCGAGGTGCCGATCCGCGCGCCTCCCGGGAGCGCCGCGAGGTCCAGATAGCGGTTCGACACAAACGCATCGCGCGGGTCCTCGCGGGGGGTGATCGCCGCGAGCGCGAAGCCCTCGGGCATGTCCATCGGGACGTCCTTCAGCGAATGAACGGCGAGGTCGGCGCGGCCGTCGGCCATCGCCACCTCGAGCTCCTTGATGAACAGACCCTTTCCGCCGATGTCGGCGAGCGGCTGATCGAGCACCCGGTCGCCCTGCGTGGTCACCCCGAGCAGGCTCACCTCGCTCGCCGGATGGAGCGCGGCAAGCAGCGCGCGGACGTGCTCGGCCTGCCACAGGGCAAGCGCGGATTCGCGCGTGGCGATCGTCAGGCGGCGCGGCATCGATTGCCTCCTCGTTCGGCGCCGCAGCGCCAAAATGCGCATTCCTGCGGCGCAGCGAACCGCTATCATAACGCCATCGCTTCTCGACCGAAGGTCCCATCGATGCGCATCGTGATCACCGGCGGTGCCGGCTTCCTCGGTACCCGCCTTGCCCGCGCGATCCTCGCGCGCGACACGCTGACCGACGCCCGCGGCGTGGCGCGCCGTCTGCGCGAGCTGGTGCTGCTCGATGTCGTCGCGCCGCCCGACCTCGGCGATTCCCGCGTCGTGCGCGTCGTCGGCGATCTCGCCGATCCCGCCGTCATCGACCGCGCACTCACCGCCGACACCGACACCGTGTTCCATCTTGCCGCGGTGGTGAGCGGCCAGGCCGAGTCCGACTTCGACCTCGGGATGCGCGTCAACCTCGATGCGACGCGGCTCCTGCTCGAACGCTGCCGTCGTCTCGCCGCGCCGCCGAAGTTCGTGTTCACGAGCTCGCTGGCCGTGTTCGGCGGCCCGCTGCCGGACCCGGTGGGCGACGACGCGCCGCTCACGCCGCAGGCCTCCTATGGCGTGCAGAAGGCAATCGGCGAGTTCCTGGTCTACGATATGACGCGCAAGGGCTACATCGACGGGCGCTCGCTGCGCCTGCCGACAGTCACCGTGCGCCCGGGCAAGCCGAACAAGGCGGCATCGTCGTTCGCGAGTGGCATCATTCGCGAGCCGCTCGCCGGCGTCGACGCGATCTGCCCGGTGGCGCCGCAGACCCGGATGTGGGTTATCTCGCCGCGCGCGGTTATCGCGAACATGCTGCTCGGGCACGAGGCGAGCGCCAGCGCGTTCGCCCATACGCGCTCGATCAACGTGCCGGGCATCGCTCTCGCGGTCGGCGAGATGGTCGCCGCGCTCTCCCGCGTTGCGGGCGCGTCCGTCGCGCGCCGCGTGCAGTGGCAGCACGATCCGGCGATCGACCGGATCGTGTCGACCTGGCCGTCGAACTTTGCGCCGAAGCTCGGCCCGGCGCTCGGCATGCGCGGCGATCCCGATTTCGACAGCATCGTCCGCGCTTACATCGCCGACGACATGCCGCGGGCACAGTAATCGGGCATCCCGAGTCGAATGTCGACAACGCCGTCGCAGCGCGACGAGGCCGGCCGCGGCCCCATCAAGACCAACCGGGAGCACTGCGCATGACTGAGACTCGACCCAGTATTGCCGTCAAGCGGCGCGCCTTTAGGCAATTGCATGAGTCCGGGTGTTTCCTCATTCCGAATCCATGGGACGTAGGGACCGCGCGTTACCTGCAGAGTCTGGGCTTCAAGGCGCTGGCCACCACCAGTTCGGGCTTCGGCTGGTCGAAGGGCCGCCCCGATGCGGCCAAGCCGCGCGACATGGCGCTCGCCCACCTCGACGAGATTGTCTCGGCAACCGATTTGCCGGTGAATGCCGACTTCGAAAGCGGCTTTGCGCATGACGCGGCGGGCGTCGCGGAGAGCGTTCGTCTAGCGGTCGAGACCGGAGTGGCAGGTTTGTCGATCGAAGATGCGACTGGCGATGCAGCCAAACCGCTCTATGATCTCCGCACCGCGGTCGAGAGGATTCGCGCGGCACGCAGGGCCATCGACAAGGCTGGCGGTGACGTCTTTCTCGTTGGGCGGGCTGAATGCTTTCTTGTGGGTCGTCCAGATCTCGACGAAACGATCGGAAGGCTGATGGCCTATTCACAGGCGGGTGCCGATTGCCTCTATGCCCCGGGAATACGCACGCGCGACCAAATTGCCGGCTGTGGTCGCCGGCGTCGCGCCCAAGCCGCTCAATCTGCTCATAGGTTGGGCGAGCGAGCTCACGATGGATGACATTTCCGCGCTCGGGGTACGACGAGTCAGCGTCGGTGGTGCGCTTGCCCGGACCGCGTGGGGTGCGTTCATGCGTGCCGCCAGATCGATGGCGACGCAAGGCACGTTCGATGGTTTCGCCAACGCGGCGTCCGGCGCTGAACTCGATTCGTTCTTTCGCGATGACCTCGCGAATCGCGGGTCTGGGTGATGATCAAAGGAGGGCCGGCATGTATCCACGCAATCTGCAGGTCGCGCGAAGGACCGATGCACGCACGGTGATTGCCACCACGGCGCTCCTGATTGTCGGACTCGCTGGTTGTGCCTCGGAGCTCACGCCCAGGCCGAACCGACCCCCGGCCGACGCTGCGCCGTACGTGGGCGTGTTCACCGGTGAGTTTGTGGACGGAATGCCTCTGTACCGCTTTCCGACTATCGAGGTCGTGGGTTCGCGAAGCAGCATCGGGCCGGGCACCTGAGCCGGGAACATCTGCGTAAGGGCCGGCGGGAGAACCGGCCAATTGCTCATGGGACGGTAAGGACCTCCATCGTGGCAGCTCAGGGGCGGGCCAGGCGCAAGATCGATGCGCTCAACGATCTCGCATCAGCACTTGTTGCTGACGGGATGTTGGCGGACGCGATGAAGGCTTGCATCCGTTCCTTACAAGCCGAAGAGACGCCCGCCGCGAAAGCGTTGTTCGTCCGTTTGGTCAATTTGAGTACGAGTTACAACAATAGGTTCGTACGGCAATACCTGATTCGCGCGCTCTCCGATCCGTGGTGTCGCACGGGTCAGCTTGTTCCTGCAAGCCTGGCACTGATCAAGTCCAATCGCGAGGCTGGGCAATGCATTGAACGAGCCGTCGCATCGTGGCCAACGGCGCTATCGAAGGAGGACTTATTCGGAACGGGGGGCCTTGCTGCATTGGCCACCGATGATCTGCTGAGCGCCGTGCTCGAGAACACGCCGGCGGCCGGGCTCGATTTCGAGCACTTCTTGGCGTTGGCTAGGCGAGCCGTCCTTCTTGATGTCTTGGCGTCGCAATCGCCTGACCAAGCCGACTCATTGCTATTGCGTTTCTGTTGCGCCATTGCGCGTCAGTGCTACATCAACGAATACATCTATACCTGTACGACCGAAGAATACGATGGCGTCACCTGGCTCCGCGACGCGATCTCCAAGCGCATCACTGAAGCGCAGCCCGTGCCCGGCGTATGGGTCGCCGCACTTGCATGCTACTCCCCATTGTCCTTGCTTCCCGACTGCCAACGCCTGGCGGGTGTCATGACGGAGCCCCCGTTAGCTGGCTTGTTCTCACAACAAGTGAGAGAACCTATTCAGGAGGATAACTATCGCGCCACCCTGCCAAAGTTGACCCCGATCGACGATGCGACCTCCCGACTCGTGTGCAGCCAATACGAGGAGAATCCGTATCCGAGATGGGTCAGATCGCCTTCGATCGACGGCACCGTCCCCTTTAGTGCCTTCGTGGCGAGCGAGCTCGGTCTAAGATCCACTCGCTTCGCGCGTCGAGATGACAAGATCGACGTGCTCATAGCCGGCTGCGGTACCGGACAGCAATCGATCCAAACGGCGCAGAGATTTCCCGCGGCGAGGATTCTGGCGGTCGATCTGAGTACGGCGAGCCTCGCCTACGCGAAGCGAAAAACGCGAGAGCTGGGCATTGTGAACATCGAATACGCGCAGGCTGACATTCTGAGGCTGGAATCTATCGGCAAGACCTTCGATTTCATCGAATGCGTCGGCGTGCTTCATCATCTCGAGGATCCAGTGGCAGGTTGGCGCGTTCTTCGATCCATCTTGCGCCCCGGCGGCGTCATGCATATCGGTCTCTACAGCGAGCTTGCTCGTCGGGACATCGCTGCCGCTCAAGACCTTATCGTCGCTCAAGGCTACGAGGCGACGACGGAAGGGATTCGTCGGTTCCGACTTGATTTGCAATTGGTCGACCGATGGCGTCCGTTCAGAAGCCTGACAGCCATGGAGGATTTCTACGAAACGAGTGGCTGCCGTGATCTCTTGTTCCATGCCAAGGAGCACCGCTTCACACTGCGTCAGATCAAAGAAATCCTTGCAGAGCTTGAACTCGACTTCCTGAAGTTCAACGCGGATTGGGCAGTACAGCAGCGGTACTCGCTGCAATATCCGGGCGAACTCGCGCAAGCCGACTTGAACTGCTGGACGCAATTCGAAGTGGAAAACCCGAGCACTTTTCTTCGCATGTATAACTTCTACGTGCACAGCCGCGACTAGCGCATCGACATCAAGCGCTCCTCACCCGGCAAGGGTCCCCCCGACCGGGGGCAACGGCTTCGCGGCCATGTTGCGAATTGTCGGAGCGGAGGAACGTAGCGAATCTGCAATCGCCGTGCCTGCAGGTTGGCGGGCACTACCACTATCCACACTGCGAGTTGGGGGAATTGCTGCGCCGAGGGGAAAAGACCGCGAATTGGTCAGGGTTTCCCCGGTCTCACCGCCATACGATACGCGCAACCCGCAGAATCTATTGTACGGACGGGCGCCGAGCCCTATCCTTGGTTCCTTGTTCGTCGAAGCCAGCGATCAGAAAGCGATCCTCTTGCTCGCTTGTTTCGACGATCAAACGCGCCGGTCATGTTGTATCGACAGGATCGGGCGTCGGCATCGACCGGTGGGCCGGCTTTTGTCTCAACGTCGACTAGCCGTGCCTTGATTTGACTGCCACCCAATAGGAGTCCGCGATGTCTCTTCGCATCAACGATACGGCGCCCAACTTCACGGCGCACACCACGCAAGGACCGATCGACTTTCACAAGTGGATCGGCGACAGCTGGGCCATCTTGTTTTCCCACCCCAAGGACTTCACGCCTGTGTGCACGACGGAGCTGGGCTACATGGCCAAGATCGAGCCGGAGTTCACCAAGCGCAATGCCAAACTGATCGGACTGAGCGTGGACCCCGTCGACTCACACAGCCGCTGGCTGGACGACATCCGGGAGACCCAGGGCGCCAAGGTCAACTACCCCATCATCGGCGACAACGAGCTCGTGGTGTCCAAGCTCTACAACATGCTGCCCGCGGAGGAGCCCGGCACGTCCGAAGGTCGCACGGCCGCCACCAACCAGACCGTGCGCTCGGTCTTCGTCGTCGGCCCCGACAAGAAGATCAAGCTGATGCTGACCTACCCAATGACCACGGGGCGCAACTTCGACGAGATCCTGCGCGTGCTGGACTCCATGCAACTCACGGCCAAGTTCAAGGTCGCCACGCCGGTGAACTGGAAGCAGGGCGACGACGTGATCATCGCCGGCTCAGTGTCGGACGATGACGCCAAGAAGCTGTTCCCGGCAGGATGGCGCGCACCCAAGCCGTACTTGCGAATCGTCAAGCAACCGGGTTGACGGGTGCCCGGGGACAACGGGGCAAGCCGAAAGGCGCGGTGCTTTGGACACTGAAACAGCACCAACGGATCTGCTCGCCATGATCATGCTTGCGTAAACTGAATGACGACCTTGACGTCGTCCGGTTGCCGCTGGAGGGCGCGCATGAATTCGGCCGGTGGCTCGCGCCGCGTGACGAGCCGTCCGAGCCATGCGCGGTCCGCACGGGCCAGCGCTTCTCCCGCCTTGTACCAGTGCCGCTTGTTGGCGTTGACACTGCCGACCACGACGTTGTTGCGCAGCACGACGTTGGACGCCACGTCGGCCGCGCTTAGCCCAACCGTGCGCCCGCCGCTCCCGACGCCCGTGAGGCATACGACCCCTCCCGGCGCGACGGCCTGGATCGAGTCTGCGATGACCTGACCGACGCCCGTGCATTCGACGATCACGTCGGGCTCGAGACCCACGCCCGGGACGGTGCCGCTATGGTAGGTCGCCCCCAAGGCGCGAACGAGCTCGGGCTTGGGCCCCGATTCGACCCGGTCCAGCACGTGGACCGCGAGCCCGTGCTGCTTTGCCACGAGCGCCGCTAGAAGCCCAATCGGTCCGGCACCGGTCACGAGTACGGTCCGCGGCTCCCAGAAGGCACGCTGGCCGACTGCGAAGACCTGCTCCCACGCCTTGGTGACGACCGTCGTGGGCTCGAGCAGCACGCCGAGGAGGCCGAGGGAGCGGTCAATCTTCATGGCGTACTCGGGCTCGATCCGCCAGCGCTCGGACATGAAACCGTCGATCTCCTTGATCCCGCGCTCGGTGTACTGGCCGTTCCGGCACATGTCCCACTCACCCACCGCGCAATTGGGGCACGGCACGGGGTCGGGACGCCGGACGATGCCGACCACGAGATCCCCCTTCTGCAGCGCACCGCTCGGGCCCGGGTCCACCACACGGCCGAGCGATTCGTGCCCGAGCACGAGGCGCGTCTTGCCCCGAGGGGCCCAGCCATACTTGCCCTCCACGATCTCGAGGTCGGTACCGCAAACGCCGACGGCAATGGCTTCCACGAGGACCGACCCGCCACGCGCGTCCGGCTCGGGGATGTCCTCCAAGCGTGCCGTCTCGGGCTTGTGCGGTTCTACGGTAATGGCCTTCATGGGAGCTTTCTTTCAATGGTTATTTCTTTGCGTGGCGCGGAGAACTTGGGCACATGCCAAATTGACGGCAACGCGAACGTGGCAGAATCCAAATGTGTTGCGCGCTTGCCCGTGGAGGCCCGATCAAATGCGTTGCGCTGTCCGAACCAAGACGCTGAACATCGCCTACCTGGAAAGCGGCCCAGCGGATGGACCGCCGGTGATTCTTCTCCACGGCTGGCCATCCGATGTGCACGACTGGGACGGCGTTGTTCCACCGCTCACCGCCCATGGGTTCCGTACCTTGGTGCCCTGGTTGCGAGGATTCGGTCCGACAAGTTTCCTTGATCCGTCCACTCCGCGCTCCGGACAGCAGGCAGCGCTTGGCGCCGATCTGCGCGACTTCATGGACGCGCTCGGCATTACGGCAGCAATACTCGTTGGCTACGACTGGGGTGGGCGCGCCGCCTGCGTGGTTTCCGCACTCTGGCCCGAGCGGGTAACTGGGCTCGTGTCCATCACTGGGTACAACATTCAGAACATAGCGGCCGCCAATCGCCCGGCGACCGCGGAGCAGGAGTGGCGCTACTGGTACCAATGGTACATGCACACCGAGCGCGGCGTCGCGGGACTTACGCAGGATCGTCGCGCGATGGCTCGGCTGCTTTGGCGCCTGTGGTCGCCGAACTGGCAATTCACCGACGTGACGTTCGACGCCACGGCATCGAGCTTCGACAATCCCGACTTTGTGCCCGTTTCCATTCAATCCTATCGTCACCGGTATGGCAATTCTGCTGGTGATCCGGCCTTCGAAGGTCTGGAACGAAGGCTGATGAGCCAGCCCGCGATCGGCGTATCGACGATCGTGCTGCATGGTGCCTGTGATGGCGTCGTGCCGCCCACGGAATCGGAAGGTGCGCAACGTCACTTTGGGACCCACTATGAACGTCACGTCATTCCGGTTGCGGGCCATTTCCTATCGCGCGAGGCCCCCGACGTGGTCGTGCAAGCGATTCATACACTCGTGCGCCAAACGACATGTCGGCCCGGGATTAACCCATGTGAGCCATGAACCGGACCACACCACCGCTCTCGTAGTTCTGCACATTGCGATCCCGCTGTTCGACATCGACCTGTCTACCTCATTCGCGGGGCAGACGCGCGAGGAAGTCGAGCAATGCCGCACCGACCTCTTCCGGGCAATCCATGGGAGTGAAATGACCGCCCGGCAGTAACAGCAAGTCCGCCTGTAACAGATCGGCAAGCGGCCGCGCCACGATATCCAGCGGCAGGAACTCGTCGCGTTCCCCCCACAGGATGACCGCAGGTACGCCGCTAGCGCGTAGCGCATCGCTGATGTGTTCCGTCTGGTGGGGGTCGAGATCGCGTGCAGCGCGAATCAAGCGCAGCCCACCCTGCTCACCCTCATACGCTGCGAGCATTTCCCGCACAGCGGGGCCCTTCGCGAGGCGCCGCGCCAGCACCGGAAAGAGGCGCCGCGCGTCGGCTAGGTCCCACGCCTGGATGCTAGCGACAGCCCCCATCGCCCACTCGCCGGCGTACACACCGTCAAGCACGGCGAGGCCGCGGATACGCTCCGGCGTGCCCGCCACCATGAGTTGTGCAGCGGCCGAGCCCACGTCGTGGGCCGCCACGGCCGTACGCATGATACCGAGCGCATCAAGAAGTTCGAACATCCAACGCGCCTGGGCGGCCATATCAATACGCACTCCTGCGGGAGCCTCGGACTCACCGTAACCGACGAGGTCGGGGAGCAGGACACGAAACCCCGCGCCCGTCAGCAACGGGACAACTCGCAACCAGAGATATCGAGTCGCAGGGAAGCCGTGGAGCAGCAGGATCGGGGCGCCCTCGCCCGCATCCTCCAGCGCTATGGTCGCATCTGTGACTCGGATGCTGGTAATCATCAGTCGCTGCGCTGTTGAGCGATGAACGGAACGTTAAGGCATTGCGGTCGGCCGCCCGACCAGCGCCCAACGGTGCAATCGGGAACTCATCATCGCGCCGTGCCGCGGCCGCTAATCCGTCGCATTATACGAACCTGCGGCGGGCCATACGTTCTCATGCCATGAAGGAACGGCTGCGCGTTGAACGGCGGGCCCGTCGTCGAATCGAGCGTGCCCGCATGCGTCCAGCAAATCCATCCGAAGACGGCCCCATGAGCGCGCGTCCTCTCCCCGCCAAAGACAGGCTGACCCTCTGTTTCGCCCACGTCGCCTATCGGATGGGCGAACGCTTTGCCCTGCGCAACGCCGGTCTCGACTGGTTCGAGGTGCGCAGCCTCGACGATTTGAAGGCGCGCATTGTTGAGGTGGACGTGCTGGTGTGCTCCGGCCTGTGGCGAAACGAACTGATTCCCGCGGCGCCCAGGCTCGCCTTCATTCAGTCGATCAGCGCCGGCACAGAACAGTATTCCCGCGACGCTCTGGGTGCGGCTGGCATCCGCGTCGCCAGCGCGCAAGGCGTGAACGAACGCGCGGTCGCCGAGCATGCCATCGCCTTGATCCTCGCCATGGCACGGCAGATTCCGGAGGCGCGCGACAACCAGACCGCGACGAAGTGGCGCGGCATGATCGGGGACATTTCGAAGCGCGAAGACGAGCTCGGCGGCAAGACGCTGCTGATCGCCGGCATCGGCCGCATCGGCTCGCGGCTGGCCACGCTCGCCAAGGCCTTCGACATGCGCGTGATCGCCGTGCGGCGCGATCCGTCCAAGGGCGCGGGGGCGGCCGACAAGGTTGTCGGAGAGGAGGGCCTGCTCGGTATGTTGCCGCAAGCCGATTTCGTCGCGCTGACCTGCCCGCTCACGCCCAGGACGGAAAACCTGATCGACGCGAAAGCGCTTGCAGCGATGAAGCCCTCAGCCTACCTCATCAACGTCGCGCGCGGCAGAGTGGTGAATGAGCCGGCACTTGTCGAGGCGCTCACCCAGAAGCGCATCGCGGGCGCCGCGCTCGATTGCGTCTGGGAGGAGCCGCTGCCCGCCACATCGGTGCTGTGGGGCGTACCCAATGTGCTGATCACGCCGCACACCGCCGGCGAGACGCGCCGCTACGAGGACAACGTTATCGACCTCTTACTGGAAAACCTTGAGCGCCTGTGGCGCGGCGAAGCCGTGTTGAAGAACCAGGTCGTCTGACGCCCAGCGACTGATCGCGACCGGCCGGGTTCAACCCGGAACGGCCTGTCGATCTTCCCGAAAGCGGACACTTGGCGGTAACGACATGGACGCTCAACCTTACGGTTCACTGACGGCGCTCGCGTGCCGGTCAACTGCGAGCTAGTTCATCTTGTTTGGCGCCCGACGTGACCAACCCTCAGCCGAGGATCGAAAGCACGATGAAAGGCACCAGATTGAGCAGTATGATTCCTATCTTGAAGATGCTCATACCGGCGTAGTGAAGAGCGTCGAATTGATCACGAGATCACGCGAAACCATCTCGTATGAATGCGCTGAATTGAATCATGCGCGAACACGAAGACAAGAAACCACACCAGCAATACTCCGTAGTTGATGACCGTACACCATAGAAGAAAGTTGCGTGTCGCTTCGATGGTCATTTTCCGCTCCCTGCGGTATCGATCGAAGTAAGCTAACCGGCGATCGACGCAAGCGCAAGGCGGTCGCGCTCTCCGGTCTCAACCGGGTGTCGCGGGCAGCGCCCGGTATTGGGCGAACAGGAAGCCCGCCACAGTCGGAAGCACGACGACGGAACCCTCTTCATGAATTCCCTCGGGGATCATGGTGTGCGCGACGAACGCAACGGGCAGCGCCGCTGCGGCGACGGATTCCTTTGCGGCGGCGGAGAAAGACACCAGGGCTGAGGCGGCTCGGCGCCACTGCGGCACAGTGGCCCCACGGTGATCGCTCGTCGGCGCAAAGCGACGGGCCGGAGGCCGTCGTCATACCTGCCGCGGTTTCAAGTGGGCAGGGAAAGGTGAAGGCGCGGCCTTGGTTACGACGAGGCGGCAGTCAGCTTGCGCGATCCCGGCCCGGAATGCGTCCGCGGCTGCTGCCACATCTGGCGCGCTATCGAGCTGCGTGCGGAAACCGCGGTTCGAGAACAGCTGGGCGACCAGCGCGAGCAACTGGAGATGATCGTCTTTCGCGCCGTCCTCCGGCACCATGATGACCAGCAGCTGGGAGACCGGCTTGCCGTCCGGCGAGTCGAACGCAATGACGAGCTTTGTGCGCATGAACAGCGTTATCGGTCGCGCAATGCCGCCAATGCGTGCGTGCGGAATCGCGAATCCTTCGCCGAGCGCGGTCGATCCGACCTGCTCGCGTCGCCACAATGCGCGAAAGATCGGCGCAGGGTCTAGCCCATGCGCGCGCCCAATGGTCGCCGCCGCCACCTCGAGCGCGTGCGGCCGGTCCCGCACGTCGACGTCGAGCAGGATGTCCTGTGGTTGCAACCAAGTCGCGATCCGCGTGGTGTCGTTTGCCATCGAGTCGTCCTCTCGTTGTGTGCTTGCCACGGTGCGCCGTCGGTGCAGGTCCCCGTGCCTTCGGGTTGTCGCCCCGTCGCCTCAAGCAACCCGATCCGGGGCAGTGTCAAGCCTGGCAAGCTTCATGACAAGTAGTTTATCGACCCGGTTGTTGTCCATCGTCCACGACCCAGGTGGACGTACAAGTTGGTGGCCCACGGGAATGAACCGACGTGCCTTGCGGTCTTCTTGCCGCACGAATAGGATTGATCCAGCATCGCCTTCGGTCTCTACGCTGTTCACAAGACCTTCTATTCAATTCCAACGGAGCGTGTCCGCGGCTGGCTGGCTTGTGACAGCAGCGCGAAGCGACGCAATCGGGACGTTCCTGCGCCGGGCTGTGGCCGTCGCTCTACTAGCATTCGCGTTCCAGGACGCGAGGCCCTGATATTCGTCGACGTTGTCCTGTCCAATTACCGGAACGCACCAATGGAACTGTTGATCCTGCTAGTCCTGATTCTGCTCAACGGTATCTTCGCCATGTCGGAGATGGCCGTCGTATCTTCCCGTAAGGTACGCCTGCAACAATGGGCGCAGGATGGCCGACCCGGCGCGAACGCGGCACTCGCCCTTGCCAATGATCCATCACAATTCCTGTCGACGATCCAAGTGGGTATCACCATCATCGGCGTGACCAGCGGAGCGTTCGGTGAGGCGTCTTTCGCCAAGGGCTTGTCCGACTGGCTCTCGCAGTGGTCGGTGCTGGCCCGATACTCCGAGCCGCTGGCGCTGGCGGTCGTGGTGACGGGCATTACAGTCGCCTCGCTCCTCATGGGTGAGTTGGTACCCAAGCGACTCGCCCTGCTCAGCGCGGAGCGCATCGCAAGCGCAGTCGCGCGGCCGATGCAAGTTCTCTCCCGACTTACCTACCCCGTGGTCCGAGTTCTGAGCGGAGTCACCGATCGCATCCTGGCGCTATTCGGCGCCCTTAGGATGAAGGAGCCGCAGGTGACCGAGGAGGAGATCAACATCTTGATGGAACAGGGCGCGGAAGCCGGCGTCTTCGAGAAGCACGAGCAGGCGATGGTCGCACGGGTCTTCCGGCTGGACGACCTGAACGTCACGGGTGTCATGACCCCACGGAGCGAAATCGTTACGCTCGATCTTGAGGCCTCACCCGAGGCAAACATTCGTCGCATCCTGGAGAGCGGGCATGCTCGCTATCCGGTTGTCCGCGGCGAACCAAACCAGGTCGACGGCATTGTCCTGACCAGGGCACTGTTCGAGGATAGCATTGCGGGGAAACCGCTCGACCTGGTCAGCCGCCTCGTCAAGCCACTTTTCGTGCCGCAAACGCTAACGGCCATGGAAGTAGTGGCCGCCTTCAAGAAGCGCCGGCAAACCATGGCGCTCGTCGTCAACGAGTTCGGTGACCTACTGGGGCTCGTGACCCTGAACGACATCATGGAAGCGTTGGTCGGGGACATCGCGACGGTGGAAGACGAAGAGGACCGCGATGCCGTTCGCCGCGACGACGGTTCGTGGCTCATCGACGGAAGCATGACTACCGAGCGATTCAAGGATGTCGTGGGAATTACGGATTCGCTACCCGAGGAAGATCACCATCCCTACCGTACCGTTGCCGGTTTTGTGATGCTGCAACTGGGGCGTGTTCCGCAGGTCGGCGACAAGTTCCAATGGGGCCGACTGCAAGTCGAAGTTCTCGACATGGACCGCAATCGCATCGACAAGCTGCTCGTCGTCGTACTGCCCGATGAGCGTCCTATCGCAGATGAGTAGAGCGAGGTAGTCTGGTACACGCTGGCACGAACATGCGGTTCCGCGCTTACGGGCGGCAGCAGGGCCATGCGCTAAGCATAGTCATGATCGAGTGCCAGCTATGGAGGAGATACTCGACTGTCTGCAAGTTGGCCGGACGCGGTCGCACGATTGATCGTTCTCATCAGACGGTGAGTGCGCCAAAGCTGGTTGGTCATGACAAGATTCCAGCCAGCGATCACGAACAGAACCAGTGCGGCGTCGCCGACCATGGGAATGGCCGAGGAAGCGAAGGTCGCAAGGATTGCGGCAGCCGCGGCGCTCGTAATGAATGTTGCGCAGCGGCTCAGGCAACGGCTTCGCAGCACCTGCTCGCTATATCGATCTGGGTAACAAGCCTCCAGCCGATCGACAAACTCGACGACTGCCGTTTGGCTGTCCTTCGATAGCGGCATGGCGAGCGGTAGAATCAACGATAGGTAGAGTCGCGACGACCGATCGGATCGAATGGATGATAGAACTGCGCGCCAGCGCTCTCCCAGCGCCGCGAGGGCAGCCGGGGACGTTTTGCACCGGCCCCGGAAAGCTACCCGGAGCACTTCGGCGAAAGTGTCTAGGGTTACTACCCAACCCAGGGCGCGCACGTCGAAACCGTTCATGGTTCTATTGCGACAACTGGACCGGCGCTAGCCGCCGGAATCGCGCATTGGCCTCGCGCTTAGGGGCACAAACATTAGCGTGATACCCAGTTCCGCGGCAACGAACGCGACGGCGACAACTGTTCAGAATACCGTCGAGGAGGAAAGGTAATCTACTAGTCCAAGGGGCTCGGTTCCAGCGGGTTGATCGCTTCCGGCAACGCCGCCTCCGACCGCCACAAAGGTTGTTCAGGTACCACTGCGGCCGGCCACGCCCGTTCAGGGCACATGTCCGGCATAGTGCGCGAGCGCGATTGGCTGGTCGGCCACCGAAGACGAAACGATGAATGTCTCGCGGCCTGGCGCATTGCCCAAGACCAACGCCAAGCTCAGCGAAGCTCCGGTCACCGCCAAACGTACCGGTTCGCGACAGTTGGCCAGGAAGATCTTGATTGCCTCCACCCCCATATCCGTGGCAGGAAAATTCACTTCCACTGGAGGACGCCCAGACTCCAATGCAGCCAATGCAAATGAGCCATCCTTCCGAGCGATGCCGATGCATAGCTCCGGGCTCATCTCTTCCTGCGCTTTCGATTGATCAACGCGATGAGGCGCGCATAAGAGGCCTTACCTAACGTGCTGGGATCGCCATCGGGGTAGACGTCCACCGTCACGTCATGTGGAATCGTCTTCGCGTTCGGGATTCGCAAATACAGGTCTTCTGTCAGCTCCAGGCGTGCCATCGCCGCGAACAGAAGCCAGCGCCAATAGCTCATCCGCTCGCATTTGTAGGGCCGCGACCCAAACCGCGCCGAAGGCGGCTGTCGACCCTCGCCCGTGCCCGTCCTGATGGCCATGCGTTCAACATACGACGCGTCGAGCAAAGACGGGATAAAAACTGCCTGTCGTGGCATAAACGCGACGTAAAAATAGCCGCCGGCGCCGTGCAGGGTTGGCATGAGCAACAAGTGTCCGGACGCCGGAAGGTACGATGTGATCCGATGATCACGTTGAACTTCACCTCGCCCGAGCCTCACAGCCAAATACAATCAATGCCGATGTCCGCTCCCTGGAAAATTGGGCGGTAACGCTGACGGTCCGCTATTGACCGAACTCAGTCGGTCAAGGGCAAATGCAAACTGACACGGCCTGTTGGAGCGGCTGCGACTGATCCCTGATAACGACTCCAAGCGCCCTTCACCAATAGCTTAAGTAACGACCAAGGAAACGAATACAAAAGCGTACCCGCAATTGCCAAGTACGATTCCGAGATCTGCCCTAACGAAGGCATTCATCGCAGTGCTGGCACGATCGGCGCAGCGTCGGCAGCTGCTCACGTTACCGGCCACAATATTTGGGTCTATTAGTTCGGCACATCTATCTGTTGCAGGGCGCTAAATCCCATTAAGTGCCAAAAAGCTGACCCAACTCAGAAGAGCATAAATCATTGATTGCTACGATTAATTCGACGTGGCAATCGACGGACTGTTAATCCGCAGGTCCCTGGTTCGAGCCCAGGTCGGGGAGCCAAATCAATCAAAGAGTTGCGCCGCTGCGCGGCTCGTTTCACTCCGCCGCAATACCAAGAATGCGCCAATTCTTGGCACATTAAATCCGCAGGTCGATCACCCACAACAGTGCCGTCGGCGCACGCCCATAGGCGCCGATCACATAACGGCGCTTCCGGCGGGCAACCGCGGCGGTGTCGCCGATGGGCTCGCAACGGCTCGAATTTGGCGTTCGGCGCGCGGGATCAGGTTAACCGCTACCGGCGCGAAGGACCTCCCAGAACTGGCGCGGCGAAACGATCTTCAGCGCGCCAATGGCGTCAAGGCGCAGCAATGCGGCATCGCCAGTGACGAATATGTCTGCGTGGCTGGCGAGTGCCTCACCGAGCACAAGTGCGTCGGCCGCATCGACGTTCACGTTTGCGGGCTCGGCCTTGTCGACGATCTGGGTCGCCTCGCTCGAGACGAACTCTATGATCTCAATCGAACGGACGACGGGGAGCTTGACCTTTTCGCGCAACGCCTTTTCGAACTCGCGCACCACGTTGCGCCCAAGGATCAAGTCATGATCCAACAGCACCAGTTCGAGGACTTCCGCACACAATCCTCGCGAGGCGAACGCGCTCACCAGGACATTCGTGTCGAGAAAGACCCTCACGAGAGGAGGCGGAACACATCCTCGTCGGTCACTAGTCCTTGCGCTTCGGCAAACGGCAAGGTCTTCCTCCGGAGTTCCCGAAAGCGGGCGACGGCAACCTGGCGCCTGAGCGCTTCCCGGGCAATCTCGCTCTTGGTCCGCCCGGAGCTTTTCGCAACCCTCTCGAGGGCCTTCTCCAGCTTCGGGTCGAGACGTATGGTCAGGGTAGTCATCAATATCCTCCTTCGTGTACGACATTGTAGCACAAATCGATATAGTGTCCGCGTATGTGACAAAAGTGGCATCGTTTGGCGAGCCTTGGCGAGCCTGGCGAGTGAGGGCGGGCGTTGGCGTTGAGTAAATGCCGCTAAAATCGTACTGTTAATCCGCAGGTCCCTGGTTCGAGCCCAGGTCGGGGAGCCAAGAATTCAATACGTTGGGTGCGCTCGCACCGACGGACTCGATTAGAGAACGCGACACCAGCGTTCCGCGTCCTCTACGAGTCGCACGCGTTTCCTATGTCGGGAAACACGATGCCGGTCAATCCAACCGTTTCGCGTTGAGAAATTTGGACAGAAGGTCTGCGATCTCGACATTGTTGAGATCGGAGAATG
>CAWAOF010000033.1:0-410009 GCA_963783525.1 uncultured beta proteobacterium | reverse complement strand
TGTCGATCTCGAGCGAGTGCGTGTCCCGACCCTTCTGGTGTGTGGGCGCGAGGATCGTGTGACGCCGGTGCACGACCATGAAGCGATGGCCGCGCGGATACCGGGCGCGCGGCTGGAGGTCATCGAAGACTGTGGACACCTCTCAACAATTGAGCAGCCGGAGATCGTGAACCGGGTGTTGAAGAGTTGGCTGCGAGAGACCGAAGCGGATTCCGTCGCGCGTTAGAGTCCGCAGTGACGAACCGTTGTTGGGCAATGCGTAGTTCACCGACGGCTCGCACCTCAGCAGTTATCCGTCATTCGGAGAGGCGCGGTGAAAGTCCCCCTATCTCTGCTCGCTCTCTCGGTACTTGCACTGTTGGGCTGCGTACACGGCGGTCCCGTGCAAACGACATTCGACCCGCCATATCCCGAGCGAAATAGTGCCGGCGATCCCATCGTGGCGGTGTTCACGGGCCGTATTCCCTGTGCCGTCCAAGGTTGTGAAATGCGCAAGGTCGAGCTGGTTCTGTACGGACGCGATGCAGGGCGTATCCCGACGAGCTACTGGTTGGGGCAAGTCGGAGTCGGCACGGGAAACGACAGACTGGTACAGCAGGGAGCCTGGAGCACACGGCGCGGTCTGCAGGAGTACCCCGATGCATTGGTTTACCAACTGGATTCGAGCGCCGACCCAACCCTGCAGTATTTGTGGCGCGTCAATGATGAGATTGTCCTTGTGTTGGATCAGAACCTGCGCCCCAAGGTAGGCAACGCCGCCTGGGGATTCATGTTGAGTCGCGATTGCGCGCCGTATGGGCCGAGAACTTATCCCTACGACCAACGCTCAAGACGATTCGTGGCCTCGGCAATCGTGTCCAGTTGCGCGTCGGGCGAGTGAAATCGCGCAATTCCTATCGCCTGATAGCAGACATTCACGGCCGTCTTCAAAGGGTCGTTTCGCGACGCATGGGCAATCGGGCGGTTCGCGGCCAGTTCAAGACGGTCGCCTTGTCGTTCCCGCGAAGACGGGAATCCAATGGATTTGGAAGGGCCTCCGGGCAGGCGCGTCCGTGCGTCCGCGGGACGATCGAAGGCGCGCGATCGCTTGCCCGGGAGACGCTCCTGCCCCCACAGCGCGTCGACATCGGACGGCGCCGACACGCGAATCATCCGCACGCCGACAGGCACGGACCTCCGGTTGGGCGCACGATTGCCGTCGATGCCGGGTTTCGCGGTGGACCGAGGCAACGCCGGCAAAGGTTTCCCGCAGTCGCATTGCGTGATGGAGTCGTAACTCGGTGCCGGCTTACCAGCGGAAAGGACAGAAAATGCTGTACTACGCCGTCGTGTTCTTCATCATCGCGCTGATCGCCGCGATCTTCGGCTTCACGGGGATCGCCGCCGGGGCAGCGCAGATCGCGCAGGTGCTGTTCTTCATCTTTCTCGTGCTCTTCCTGGTGTCGCTCGTGGCCGGCGTGTTCCGCCGCGGCGGCTAGGGTGCCCGAATCATCCCGGCGTTCGCCTATTTCGTCTATTTCGACGAGGTGGCGGCGTCGTTGCTGTTGATCGTGGGCTTGTGGACGCGTCTGGCCCGGGCTGAAGCCGGACCTGCGAGAACGGCGACCGTCTCGTCGACCGGGCGCGACGCTCAAGTCTTACCGAAGTGCGTGCCGGAGGGATGGGTGTGCGCAGCGTCGTGCTCCGCAATGTCGTCCACGGGCGCCGGAATGCCGGCGACGCCGACGCCGTGGACGTGCACCATCTCGGCTCCTATCCAGCCCGAGGTCGCGAGCAGCACGATGCCCAACAGCGACAGGCACGTCGCGTTGACGACGTTTGTCGGCGCGTCGGTGCGCAGCCAGAGATTGACGGCATAGAGCGCGACGACGCCGAGGTTGATCACCATGTGCGTCAACGCGAGCTTCCGCAGTTGGCGGTTGCGGAACGAAAGGAGGTCGATGAGGCCGGGGACGGCCGCGAGCAGCGCGCCGACCAGCCCGCCCGCCATCGTGTAATACGCGATCATGGACCATGCAAGCGCGGACTCGCCGTCGCGCGAGAACAGCGCGACGAAGTCGCAGACGATCGAGAAGATCCACAGGCCCACGGGAATCGTGATCAGCATCGGGTGGATCGGGTGCTGCGCAATGCTTGGCCCGCCGATGACCGGTGTATGGGGCTTCGGACTACATTCGATTCGGCATCCCACCTGCGGACGCCGCCGACCCGCTGGCGTTCAATGTCCCCACTGCGAACGGAGGCGATGATGCGGGATATTCTGCGAACCACCTTCTTGTTCATCACGGACGCATTCGTAGTTGTCCTGCTCATAATGCTACTGACCGGACCCTATTAGGTATTGCGAAGGGGGCAGCCATGGACTCTGACTCCGACAGGTTCGTCCACAAGGTTCAGCGCTACATGAGGCGCCGCGGTGTATTTGCGGCGGCGCAGGCGTTGCGCCGGCAGGGCTTGAGTCTGGAGGCCGCGCTATTGCTTCTGGCCCGGGAGGGGGAGGAACCCCGGAGCCGGTCGCATGCGGAGCGCGGAAGGATCTAAACGCGCCCGCGTTTGCGCGAAACGCGCCGACCGCGGCGACGGCCCGCCGCCGCCGGATGACGACGCAATCTATCGCCGCACTACGGCAGCATTGCGCTCTTACTCAGGGCCGGCCCCCGGTTTCGCGCTCGCGACGACTCGCAGCGTTGCCTCGGCGCGGGCGCGCGTAACCTGTGCACGCCCCTCGTGGGCCATCGGCGTATCGGGGATCACCATCGAAGCCATCAGATCTCGTATCGAGACGATACCCTTGATCTTGCCCTCGTCCTCGACCAGCAAGTGTCGATACCCGCGAACCACCATCATGCTCAACGCATCCTCGATACTGGTCCACCCTTCTACCCGCTGAACCTCTGAGCTCATGACCATCCCAATTGCCGTGGTCTTGGCATCTCGTCCCGCGTTGACGACCCGGATCATCAAGTCCCGCTCGGTGAAGATCCCGTCGACGGCGTTCTGCGAATTCTTGATCAGGATCGCACCGACGCCCTTGTCGGCCATCTTGGACACCGCCTCCGCGACCATCGCCGAAGCAGGTACCGCGATCAGTTCTTGAATCAGTTTGTCGCTGACAATCGAACCAACGGTTTTCCCAATCATGTTGCCTCCCGTGCGAATGGGTGGGCTTGGACCTGCTTTCGATAGCGGACAGAAAGCGCCTTGCATGGACCAAGCCACGTAATCGTACGCCTTTCGTCGGTCATTCAGATTGCCGTCGGCACCGAACGCGAAATTGGCGGCGAGATCGAGCGAACCCTTCTGCACGTCGACGGCGAGCACGTCCTTGTAGTAGGGAAAGAGGAGCCCGAGCGAGAACTTCGTGAGCTCGAACCTCCCGACGGCAGCGGGCACCAAAGGCTCGACGTCGGCCTCTGCCTTGAACGTCGCGATGCGATCCGCGGAGACGAACGAGAGCGCGACGTGCGCCTTCTCTCCTGGCTTCGTCGACAGGTTTGTCGCGTCGACGGCGACGTCGGCGAGCGACGAGCGGAACGCCGAGGTCTCGTCGGCGAGGGCGATTGCTCCCCGCCTGATCGCGGCGCTCGCCACCGTTACGGTCCAGGGCGGCTCGGGTGCAGCAGCAGCGGCTGGGGCCGCGTCGGCGGGGCGGGGACACTATCCGCTCGTGCGTCGAACAGGGGCTGGGCGAGCTCCAGGGTACCGTCGGACAGACGTTTCATGTCGACGTTGGGCGCATCGATCGCGACCGAAGCGAGGCGCATCACGCGACCGAGCACGTCGACGCGATCGAGCGCGACTGCGATGCGCTCGGCCGCGGCGAGCGGCGAGCCGTCGCGGCGCCTGAGCGCGAGCCGGTCGATGTGCGCATCGCCGCGCAGCTCGAGCGCTCGCTCGCCGGATCTGCTATCGACGAAAGCCAGCTTGAGGCGCGTCGTCACGTGCCGCCGGCCAACGCGACGCGCGGTCTTGCCGGTAGGTAGACGACGTAGTCGGCGAGCGGCAACGCGTCGACGTCGAGCTCGATCGTTGCCTCGCGCCGTTCGGCGAACGGCACCGTCGCGCCGCCGAGCGCGAAGTGCGAGCCGTTGAGCACGCCCTCGAGCCGCGGGGTGACCGTGATGTCGGTCTGGTACGGCAAGGACGAGAGGAAGGGGATGCCGATGGCGAGCTTGTCGATGCGGTGCTTGCGCCCGGTCGGCCCGTCGTCGAACGCGATCGATCCATCTTCGATCTCGATGTTGTTGAGCGAGAACTTCGGCGTCGCGCCTTCGGAGCCGGCGAGCGCCTTGTCGATGAGGTCCTGGACGCTGTAGCGGCCGCCGCGGTCGCGTCCGAACGAGACTGCCGGATGCACGGCAACGAGCGCATCGAACACCGGCGCGCGGCGCCACAGCGACGCCGACGAAAGATCGGCAACGAGCGCGTCGAGCGTCAGGAGCGGCGGACCGGACCCCATCTCCGCGATGGCGAGCTTGCGGACGATGAGGCGAAGCTTGAACGGATTGAACTCGATGGCCTCGACGGTCGTCTTGCGACCGAGCGCGGCAGTGAGCTGCGATTCGAGCTGGCCGCGGACGATCGGCGGCACCGCGAGCCACGCCAGGACAATCAGCGCGGCGAGCGCACCGACCGCGGTCGCGAGGAGCCTCAACCCGCGACGGGACGCGCGGGGCGGTGAGGGTGCGGACGAGTCAGCGGCCATTCTTCGAACGCAAGCGACCCGACGCCCATCGCGCCGGGCTCCGGTGTGCAATCCGGGTCGGTGGCCGCGTTCGAGACAGAAGAAACAACACCCCGCGACGCACCGTCCAGCGTGCAGGCCCGGTCAAGTTTAGTCGAAATGCCGACAACGTGATATCGCGGATCGCGCGACTTGCGGGACGGTCGCTGCGCACCACCACCGCTCGCGGTTGTCCGATGCCGCCTATCACGCGCACCTGTGCCCTCCTCTGGGAGACGAGCACGGTGATATATTTGCGGCGACGCGATCTTGCGCAGTGCGGACTGAAGCGATGCAACGACGTTTCTTGGTAATCGCTGGGAGCGTGCTGCTCTTTGCAGGCGTCGCGCTCCCGCGCGCAGTGCACGCGGACTTCGAACTGACCGGTCCGGATGGGCGGCGCGTCCTGCTCAAGGACAACGGTACCTGGCAGTATGTCGAAGCGAAGGACAACGATCGGGACGCGACCAAGGCCAAGCCGGAGGGTGAGGCGGTACTTGTCCTGGAGCGCAAGACAGAACGCGGCAACGGGTGCCGGATCGCGGTGCGGCTCGAGAACAATCTCCCCTATGAGATCCGGAGCCTCGTACCGTTCTATTCGATCTATCGCGCCAACGGCGTGATCTACGATACGGTGTCGGGGGCCGCATCATTCAATTCACTGAAGCCGGGTGACAGACAGGTTCGAGAGATCGATTTCCTGGGAATTGCGTGCAAGGACATAGTCCGCGTGCAGGTCGTCGGGGGAGACCGATGCGAAATGGGCGACCTGACCAAGTTCACCGCTACGCGCGGACTGTGTCTGGCGCGCGTACGTGTCGCGGAAAGCGACTTGATGCGGTTCGACAAGTAGTCGACGCGAACCATCTGTCCTGAGTCTCAAACGATGGTCCGCGACGTCTCCTTGTCGAAGATGTGGGTCTTGGACATCTTCAGGTCCATCTCCAGAGTCTGTCCCACGTTCAGCGGGCGCTCCGGCACCTCCATCCGGGCGACGACGTTGTGCGGCCCGCAGGTCAGATAGACGAAGATCTCCGATCCCAGGGTCTCGACCACATCCGCCCGCGCCGTCACGGTGTTTCCCTCGCCGGCACCCGTCGCCGGGTCGTGCGTACCGACATGTCCTCGGGACGCACGCCGAAGATGACCTGCCGTCCGGCATGGGGCTCGAGCCGGGAACGAAACGTCTCGGGCGCCCGGACCCGGAAACCGTCGGCGGCAATGAACCAGGCGCCGTCTTCCGGGACCAGGTCGCCTCGATGAAGTTCATCGCCGGTGAGCCGATGAATCCAGCGACGAAGCGGTTGGCCGGCTGCCCGTAGACCTCCAGCGGCCTGCCGGTCTGTTGCAGCGTGCCGTTTTGCATGATGAAGATCCGGTCGGCCATGGTCATGGCCTCCACCTGATCGTGGGTGACGTAGATGATGGTCGCCCCCAGACGCCGATGGAGCTTGCTGATCTCGGTCCGCATCGCCACCCGCAGCTTGGCGTCGAGGTTGGAAAGCGGCTCGTCGAACAGGAACACCGCGGGCTTGCGGACGATGGCCCTTCCCACCGCCACGCGTTGCCGCTGCCCGCCGGAGAGCTCTTTGGGTTTCCGCTCCAACAGGTCCTGAATGCCGAGGATGTCAGCCGCCTCCTGCACCCGCCGGACGATCTCTGCTTTGGGAACCTTCCGGAACCTGAGCCCGAAGCCCATGTTGTCGCGGACGTTCATGTGCGGGTAGAGAGCGTAATTCTGAAAGACCATGGCGATGTCGCGATCCTTGGGCGCCATGTCGTTGACGAGCGTATCGCCGATGAAGATCTCGCCGGACGTGATCGTCTCGAGGCCCGCGATCATCCTCAGCGCGGTGGTCTTGCCGCACCCCGAGGGACCGACCAGCACCGCGAACTCCTGGTCCTGGATCGTGATCGAAAGGTTGTCGACCGCCGTCACCGAGCCGAACCGCTTCACCACGTTCTTCAGGATCACATTGGACATTGCACTGACCTCGTTCGCTATTCGAGTGACAAGACGATCCGTCGTCCTCCGGCGCTCCCGCGCCGATCGCGATCGGGACAAGGCCGGCCCCGACTTCGTGCCGCAGGCGGCCATCATATAGGCCGAATGGGATGGACCGCGATCGCCGTGACCAGGCAACCGCGCAATCTCCGGGAGCAGGCGTGTCCCTTGACAAGCAAAATCGCACCTGCTAAACGCTGCATGTCGGCCCGTCGAAGAACAATGTCTTGTCCGAATTCTTTGAGGAATTCGCGGGAATCAAGGAGGAGTTCATGAAACGAGGTGGACGGTGGATGCTGGCGATTCTGGCGGCGGTGATGGTTGCCGCGACGATCCCTGACACCAGCTTCGCGCAGCAGAAGAAGCTGGTCTTCTGGACCCACTGGGACCAGAACCCCGAATTCAACAAGTGGTACGAGGCCAAAGGGAAGGAGTTCGCCAAGAAGACCGGGTACGAGGTCGAGGTGGTCACCATCCCGTACCAGGGATACGAGGCCAAGTACCTGGCGGCCTTCATGGCCAAGAACAGCGCGCCCGACATCTTCATGGGGATGACGCACCAGTGGTGCGGGCAGTACGATTTCTGCGACAAGATGCCCGCGGATCTGGCGAAGGCCTATGACGAGAATCTGCCGAAGTACATGGTTCCCGTCGGCCAGTGGAAGGGCGTGCGCTACGGGATGCCCATCGAGCACGGCAACTTCCAGCAGATGTACATCAACGTGGACATGTTCAAGAAGGCCGGCCTGAATCCGGACGATCCGCCCAAGACCTTTGACGTCTGGCTGGCGGACATGAAGAAGCTGACGATCGCCGACCCCAAGGGGGGTGAGCCGACGCAGGTGGGCTTCGCCATCCGCAGCAAGGGCGCTCCGGTGGGGATCACGGACAAGTTCCTCCCCTTTGCCCACGCCTGGGGCGCCCGGATGCTGAGCCCGGAACTGGACAAGGCCACCGGCTATGCCAACAGCCCGCAGATGGTGGCCGCTCTCACCTTCTTTGGCGATCTGGTCCTGAAGGACAAGGTGGCCAGCCTGGCGTTCGGGAATCCCGAAGATGCCTTTGGCCAGAAGCGGGCCGCCGTCATCTTCCGCGAGTCCTGGTTCTTCGGCTGGCTGAAGAAGAACGCGCCCGACGTGAACTTCAAGGTGTACGCGCTACCCTGCGAAAAAGCCTGCCCCGGTGCAGGCGCCCTGTTTCCCTGGACGGACCTGGTCTACAAGAACAGCCCGAACAAGCAAGTGGCGTGGGAGTTCTTCAGGTTCATCAGCAATGCCAAGGACGACATGGAGCATCATCAGCTGCAGGGGATACTCCCCGTCTGGACGGCGAACCTCGATTCCGCCTACGTGAAGTCTCGGCCCGACTACCAGTCCACGAAGGACATGCTCGCCCAGCCGGTGCCGCCGACCTACTTCCACCCGAAATCGAACGAGCTGGCCACCGCCTTCGGCGAAGCCGTCGTCGGCGTCCTGTTCGGCAAGGGACAGCCGAAGCCGTTGCTCGACGAAGCTGCCGCCAAGATGGATCGCATCCTCAAGGACTAGCGCTGTCTGTTGACGAGCGACCTGGGTGGCAGCGCTACCGCAGGTGTTTGGCTCGACGCGGCAGCGGCGCGGCGTGCGCGAGCACGGCGACGCTTCGACGAGCTGCCGGCATGCAGTCGTACCCGAAGTCCGATCGATAATCTCATCGGGGATTCCCCACTGCCATGCGCCAATGGTTTCGCATCCTGTTCCCCAGGAACTACTCGGATCGCCAGAACCGAGCGGGATTCCTGTTCGTCCTCCCGGCGCTGCTGTTCTTCGGCTCCGTCTTCCTCCTGCCGCTCGCCCAGTCCATCATGTACTCGTTCTACAAGATCGCCCCGGGCGGAGCGAAGCGAGTTCGTCGGCCTGCGCCTCTATGAAAAGGTCCTCACCGACCCGACCTTCTGGACCGCCGTCAAGAACACGGTCCAGCTCCTGCTCTTCTCCGTGCCCACGACCGTAGTCTTCGCGCTCGCCGTGGCGCTCGGTCTCAACCGGATCATCAGTCTCCGGTGGCGCAACGTCTGGGCCGCGATGTACTTCCTGCCCTTCGCCACCTCGCTGGTCGCGGCCGCGCTCATCTGGCAATGGATCTACGACCCGGTCTACGGCTTCCTGAACTATGCCCTGTCGTTCGTCGGCATTCCGCCCCAGAAGTGGCTGCAGAGCCTGTCGCAGGTGCTCCCGGCCATCGCCGCCGTGAGCGTCTGGGTCCGGATCGGCTTCGACACCATGATCTTCCTGGCCGCGCTCCAATCGATCCCGGAGCAGTATTACGAGGCGGCCAGGATCGACGGGGCCAATGCCTTCCATCAGCTCCGGCACATCACGCTGCCGCTGCTCAACCCGCAGATCATCATGGTCTGCATTCTCGAGCTCATCTTCAACTTCAAGATCTTCGATCAGGTGTACGCCACGACCCAGGGCGGACCGGCAAGCGCAAGTCAGACCGTCATCATGCTGCTGTACGACACGGCCTTCAAATTCTTCCGCTTCGGCGACGCCTCGGTCATGGCGGTGTTCGTCTTCATCACGCTGCTGGTGGTGACCTTGCTGCAATGGCGAATCTTCCGCAAACCCGTCGAGTACTGAGGAACGCGCCGGAGCTATTGTGTTCCGTTCCTGGGCACGACGATGAATTCCATCGTTCCATCGAGTGAACCGTCTCCCCGCGCGGCCCTCGCCGTCCGGCACGTCTACTTCCGCTGGCTCATCACCCTCGCGGTCGCCTGCGGCGCCATCATGATCTTCTTCCCGTTCTTCTGGATGGCGATCACCTCGCTGAAGACTGCCCCCGAGATCCAGCGCGTGCCGCTCCAGATCGCCCCCGACCACTGGCTCAACCTGACCAACTACTTCGAGGTCTTCAAGCGCGAACCCTTCATGCGCTACCTGCTGAACAGCGCCATCGTCGCCTCGATCGCCGCCGTGAGCAGCCTGGTGGTCTCGTCGCTGGCGGGATTCGGATTCGCGAAGTATCACTTCCCCGGACGGGACGCCTTCTTCCTCGCCGTCGTCGGCATCATGATGGTTCCCTTCCAGTCGGTCGTGGTGCCGCTGTACGTCTGGATAAACGATCTCGGGCTGCTCGATACCTACGCGGGCATCGTGGCCCCGGACCTGGTCAGCGTCTTCGGCGTCTTCCTGATGCGGCAGGCGATCGAGACGATTCCCAACGACTACATCGACGCGGCCCGCATCGACGGCTGCAGCGAACTGCGAATCTTCTTCTCGGTGATTCTGCCGTCGGTGAAGCCGGCCATGGCCACGCTGCTGATCATCAAGTTCATGTGGAGCTGGAACGAGTTCTTCTGGCCGATGGTGGTGATCAGCAGTCCCGAGATGAAGGTGGTCACCATGGGCCTGATGAGCTTCACCAACATGTACTTCATCGAGTACAACCTCCTCACCGCCGCCGCGGTGATCAGCATCCTGCCCATCCTGCTCATCTTCATCACGCTGCAGCGCTGGGTGGTCCAAGCCGTCGTGATGAGTGGCCTGAAGGGCTGAGTGCAATTCCAGCTTGCTGAAGCGGTAGCGCAACCATTGAACCGTCTCCGTACGATAGTTCGCCCCGTTTAGCAGTTTTGTTGCGTCGCCTGCAAGTGAGGCCCGTCATATCTCGCCATCGTCGAGCATCCGCAGCCCGTCGGCGTACTGCCGCGCCTCGCCGTAGGCTGCTTTGTATTGCGCAAGCGCCCGAGGCACCAGCGTTGACGTATAGAGGCACACCGCGGCACAGCCGGCCGCAATTGACGCTGCAACGAACGCGACCACACTCCAATCCCGGCCCCACGCCAGCGCCAGCAGCATGCACGCGGACAGGCAGGCCGCGGCGTAGAACTTCCGCGTCAGCAGTGTGCTCCGATACTCGTTGCGCTTCGCTTCCACTTCCTGTGCGCGCGCCTGCAATATGAACATCCGATCCGATCCTAGAAGGTTGCTCACCGGAATTCTCCATTGTTGGGCGCAGTCACAGCGCCCCCGCCGCAATGACATACATCGAGGCCAACAGCCACGGAATCGTCAGCCCGACGGCGATGTTCGACGCCAGCTTGCTCTCGCGCCACCGCGGCACCGCACTGACCACAAACAGCGGCACCATCGACCAGAAGAACCCGCCGACAATGAACAGCATGGGCGGCGAATTGGCGACATACCACGCCCCCATGAACGCCGCCGCGGCGCCGACCAGGACGATGATGGCAAAGCCGAAAACGGTGCTCATCATGCCTAGCATCCGCGCTGCGTCGTAGAGATGTACTTTGGGGCATGAGCGCGACGTTACCGAAAACACAGTCTCGTCCACCGCTTCGGGCACACTCAGAGCCACTATGACGTTCGGAGTGGCGGGCGTTTGATCGTTGCCGAACGCAACCTTATACGTTGCGTCCGCGCCTGAAACGCTATAGCGGAATTCTGGATTAATCATTGCGTCGTCTTGGTTGTGGGAGGAATCTGATGAATAGGACTATCCATGCTCAGGCCCGACTGCGCTTCGCCCTGCGCGCCAAGCGCTTTACAGGACACGCCAATCCGGTGGATTCAGGACGTGAGGGGTGCGGCCAGGTGGCCGCCATGACACTTGAACCGACTTCGACCTAGGCGCTCGCCGAGGACTTGCTGGAGCGGTATTCCGACGGACTCATGCCCGTCCACCTTCGGAAGGCGCGGGTGAACACGCTCTGCTGGGAATAGCCCAGGAGAAAGGTGATGTCAGTAGCGGACTTGGCGGGATCCTGGATATACCTCAGCGCCATGTCCCGCCGGGTGTCGTCGACGAGGGACTGGTAGCCGGCGTCAGCCTCCGCGAGCCGGCGCTGCAGCGAACGGCGGCTCATGTGCAGATCACGCGCGATGTCCTCCTCCGAAAACTCGCCCGACGTCATTCGCTCGAGGAGCGAGGCCCGAAAGCGCGCGACTACATTCGCTTTGTCCAAACGGGCAAGCTGCTCGACCAGGATGCGGTCATGGGCTGCTGCAAGGTCGCGGTTCCCGGTCGGAAGTGGATGGTCGGCTTCGGCACGGCCGATGAGCAGGCGGTTGGCATCCGCGCCGAATGCGACCGGGCAACCGAACAGCGTCTCGTAGGGGCTTGCATCGGCAGGGGCCGGATGTCGGAACGCCACGCGCCGGGGGCTGAACGCATGGCCGAAATTGGTCCGGCACATGTCGTAGATGATCGCCAGCACGATGTCGCCCCGGATTCCGTCGGGAATGCTGTCGAGCTCCGGCGGCGTGTGGACGAATTCAACGCCCTCCGGCGTCTCCTCCAGCCTGACGGCCACATCGGCAATGACGATGCGCCAATAGCGCACTACGCGCTTCAGGCCCGTGTGCAGGGTTGAACTGGACAGCCAGGCGTATCCCAGCGTGCCCAGATTCGACGGGTGCCAGCATTGCGCGGCCCGCAGGCCAAAGGCGGGATCGGCAATCCGCTCTGCCAGCGCCCGCATCAGCGCATCGCTCTTCGGGCGCGCGATGAGTGCATGCGGATCGTGAATGATCGCCGGGTCGATCCCCGCCGCCCGGAAGAGCGGCTCGGGCGCAAGATCGTGTCGTTCGATCAAGCGCCAGACGATCTGGCCCATGCTGGCGAGCGTTGCGTCTTTCACGGTGCGTGGCCCGAATGGAAGTCGGGCGACTATAGCAGGAGCGCCGGTCGACCCGACTGGGCGCTAGCTGCCGCCCTCAAGATCTTCCGCCGAGAACACAAACAGCACGTCGAGCGGAGCAATGACGTGAGGACCGAGCGGATCGCTCGCGAAGAGCGACCGCCACGTCGCCCGATACGCTCGAGCCAGCACATGCATCTCGACCGTATGGAGCGGTTCGCCGCTCGAGTGGCTGAAGATGCTGTATTCCGGGCCAAGTCGGGTGTCATTCATTTGCGATGCTCCGCTATGCCCACCGCGCCACGAACTTGGCCTTTGGCGCCAATTTGCTTCGTTGCAGAGTGGTTGACTCAATCGGACGGCGCATTCGCGCTCACCAGGAACTGTTGGTCGACAGGACTACCATGCACGCCCACCTGCCATGCCGCGACCCAGTTGGCGAGATGCCGAATGTCGTCCGGGCGTCGACCTTTGTCGACATCGTCAGTACAGACACCCGGTTAGGTACCATGCGCGTCGTTCGTCATTGAATTCCACTCGTTCGAAGTGAAGCTCACGCGCGGGCGCGATGCGGTGCAGTCCGGTGCGGTCAGGGATTAACGCTCACTACCATCGTGCCCGTATAGGCGCCGGCCGCGGCATTCTGAAATGCTGACGGGGCGATTGTGGCGGTGGCCGTCAACGTCTTGTCCTGACCGCTCCCCATACCGGAGCCAGTGACCGCACCGGCAGAAGTAATCGTCGGGGCGAGCGTGGGAGAGCCAGCGCACGCAGCACAAGTAACCGTGGCGGTGGCGGGTACCGTAAAGTTCGGAAGCGTACCGGTGGAACAACGATAAGCGATTGGCACGTTACCCGTCGCCGACGTGGCCGAACTCGGGTCAATGGCGCTGCCAGTGCCGGTGTTCGAGATATTGAGCACCGGCGCCGAAGTGTAGAACTTGCAAACGCTAGTGATCGTCGCGTTGACTTGAACCGATACGCTGTCCGCCCCGGCGGCGGCAGATTGGAACAACGACGCGACAACGGCAACAGCGATAAACGACTTGGAAAGCGATTTCATTTAGGGCCTCATCAAGTGGACTAAATTGTGCGATTGCTCGTCGCAGAAGACCTAAAGGGAGCCGATGATGGCGTGCAACGTGGGAATGGCGCCCGAATCAACGCCCCGGCATTTGGCTGGCGATCAAAGGGCGATTGCCGATAGGTTGAATCGAGTTTCATGGGATCTTTCTTGTCTCTCCGGAATTTGATGGACTGAAGTATTCCTGCTCGGGCCCGACCGCGCTTCGCCCTGCGCGCCAAGCGCTTTACAGGACACGCCAATCCGGTTGATGCAGGTCATGAGGAGTGTGGCCAGAGACCGCCATGACACTTGAACCGACTTCGGTGCCCACAGGCTGCGTCAGACACACGTTCATCAGCCCGGATCACGAAGTGGCAGGCAAGTTCCTGTGCGGCCAGGCAGGGCGCGCTACGCGGAGCGGGAGATCATCGGGCCCGCTGAAATCCGCGACCTAGACCAGAGCGCACGCGCATTCAGTCCGCACCGGGCGCACATCGGCGGCCTGGGTCGTGCTGGGGCTCGTGGATTGGCGCCGGTGTTACCCGCAGCGCGTGACGACTTGGCGTTGCAACGTGCCAAGCGCTGCCAGGAATAACAAGCCCCGCCGGAGCGGTTGCCGCCGCGGCTGCGGCGCGACCGAGCCTTGGGACAGGAGATTCGCCGCGTGTACTTGGAGAATTTCCGGGTCTACGGCGCGCGCAAGGTCAGGCGACAGCTCGGCCGCGAGGGTCAGGGTTGTGGCCGTTGCACGATCGAGCGGCTGATGCGAACGCAGGGGCTGCGCGGGGTGCGCGGACGATCCCGTACGACAGCGCACGCCGCCGACTGCAGATGTCGAAGGGGTGGCTTTCGCACGGCTCCCCGATTGGAGCGGGTCGGGCAACAGCCGCCCGGTCCCCGGCCCCCGTCACCGCCACTTCGGCGTGCTGGCGCCCAATGCGCCCCTCCGCGCCAAGGTGCACCGCGCGCTGCTACTCTGCCGGTTTTCGTCGCAGACCGCTCAGCAGGACCACGATCGCGAGGACGGCCAGCGCGAACGTCGACAGCGTGGGGATCGGCGGCCGACGTCTGAACGGTGATCGACGCGGTCGCCGCGTTGCCGACCCCGCCGTTGGCTGACGTCACGGCGCTCGTGGTGTTGGCTTGAGTCCCCGCGGCCACGGCCTGGACGTTGATCGCGAACGTGCACGAGGTCCCCGCGGCGAGCGTGGCCCCCGCGAGGCCGACGCGTGGCGGCGCCGGCGATCGCGGTGATCGTGCCGCCACCGCACGAGCCCGTCAGCCCGTTCGGGGTGGCCACCACGAGGCCGGCGGGCAGCGTGTCGGTGAAGCCCACGCCGGTCAGCGCGGTCCCCGCGTTCGGGTTGGTCAGCGTGAAGGTCAGCGTCGTCGTCCCGTTCACCACGATGCTCGCCGCCCCGAAGGCCTTGGCGATCGTCGGCGGCGCGACCGCTGCGGCCACACCGTGAGGCTCGCCGAGGCGGTCCCGCCCGTGCCGCCCTCGGTCGAGGTGACGGCGCTCGTGGTGTTGTTCTTGACGCCGCCCGTCGTACCGGTGACGTTCACCGTGATCGTGCAGGAGCCGCTGGCGGGCAGGCCGCCGTTGACCAGCGCCACGCTGCCCGCACCGGCGACCGCGGTGACCGTGCCGCCACACGTGCTCGCCAGCCCGTTCGGGGTGGCCACCACGAGGCCGGCGGGCAGCGTGTCGGTGAAGCCCACGCCGGTCAGCGCGGTCCCCGCGTTCGGGTTGGTCAGCGTGAACGTCAGCGTCGTCGTCCCGTTCACGACGATGCTCGCCGCCCCGAAGGCCTTGGCGATCGTCGGCGGCGCCACCGCCGACCACCGTGAGGCTCGCCGAGGCGGTCCCGCCCGTGCCGCCCTCGGTCGAGGTGACGGCGCTCGTGGTGTTGTTCTTGGCGCCGGCCGTGGTACCGGTGACGTTCACCGTGATCGTGCAGGAGCCGCTGGCGGGCAGGCCGCCGTTGACCAGCGCCACGCTGCCCGTGCCGGCGACCGCCGTGACCGTGCCGCCACACGTGCTCGCCAGCCCGTTCGGGGTGGCCACCACGAGGCCGGCGGGCAGCGTGTCGGTGAAGCCCACGCCGGTCAGCGCGGTCCCCGCGTTCGGGTTGGTCAGCGTGAACGTCAGCGTCGTCGTCCCGTTCACCACGATGCTCGCCGCCCCGAAGGCCTTGGCGATCGTCGGCGGCGCGACGACCGTGAGGCTGGCCGAGGCGGTCCCGCCCGTGCCGCCCTCGGTCGAGGTGACGGCGCTCGTGGTGTTGTTCTTGGCGCCGGCCGTGGTGCCGGTGACGTTCACCGTGATCGTGCAGGAGCCGCCGGCGGGCAGGCCGCCGTTGACCAGCGCCACGCTGCCCGTGCCGGCGACCGCCGTGACCGTGCCGCCACACGTGCTCGCCAGCCCGTTCGGGGTGGCCACCACGAGGCCGGCGGGCAGCGTGTCGGTGAAGCCCACGCCGCTCAGCGCGGTCCCCGCGTTCGGGATTGGTCAGCGTGAACGTCAGCGTCGTCGTCCCGTTCACGACGATGCTCGCCGCCCCGAAGGCCTTGGCGATCGTCGGCGGCGCGACGACCGTGAGGCTCGCCGAGGCGGTCCCGCCCGTCCCGCCCTCGGTCGAGGTGACGGCGCTCGTGGTGTTGTTCTTGGCGCCGCCCGTGGTACCGGTGACGTTCACCGTGATCGTGCAGGAGCCGCTGGCGGGCAGGCCGCCGTTGACCAGCGCCACGCTGCCCGTGCCGGCGACCGCGGTGACCGTGCCGCCACACGTGCTCGTCAGTCCGTTCGGCGTGGCCACCACGAGGCCGGCGGGCAGCGTGTCGGTGAAGCCCACGCCGCTCAGCGCGGTCCCCGGGTTGGGATTGGTCAGCGTGAACGTCAGCGTCGTCGTCCCGTTCACGACGATGCTCGCCGCCCCGAACGCCTTGGCGATCGTCGGCGGCGCGACCGCTGGCGGCGCGACGACCACGAGGAACGCCACGGCGGTCCCGCCCGTCCCGCCCTCGGTCGAGGTGACGGCGCTCGTGGTGTTGCCCTTGAGGCCGCCCGTCAAGCCGGTGACGTTCACCGTGATCGTGCAGGAGCCGCCGGCGGCCAGGCCGCCGTTGACCAGCGCGATGCTGCCGGTGCCGGCGACCGCCGTGACCGTGCCGCCACACGTGCTCGCCAGCCCGTTCGGGGTGGCCACCACGAGGCCGGCGGGCAGCGTGTCGGTGAAGCCCACGCCGGTCAGCGCGGTCCCCGCGTTCGGGTTGGTCAGCGTGAACGTCAGCGTCGTCGTCCCGTTCACCAGGATGCTCGGCGCCCCGAAGGCCTTGGCGATCGTCGGCGGCCCGATCGCGGTGAGCGTGACGTCGTTGCCCGACCCGCCCACGTAGCTGATGCGGAAGCGCCCGGCGCCGGCCGTGAAGATGCTGCCCTCGGGCAGCCCCGAGAACGTGCCGACCACGGCGTCGGCGAGATCGTTGGCGATGATCGTGAACGTCTGCCCGGCGCTCGGCGTGAACCCGAGCACCACGTTCAGCGTCGCGTTGCCCAGGGTCACGCCGCCCGTCACGTTGACCTGGTCGTACTGCGTGCCCACCGTCGTGCCGTTGATCTCGACGGTCAGCGTGCTGCCCGCGGTGAGCGTCAGCGTGCCGGTGTTGAGGATTCCCGGCGAGGTTCCGGGAGCGATCGTGCCGCCGCTGTTGACGGTCACCGTGTTGGTGATCGTGCCGGTGCCGCCGAGCGTGCCGCCGCTGTTCACCGTCACCGGCGAGGCGATCGAGCCGGGGCTGTTGACCAGCAGCGTGCCCGCGTTCACCGTGGTGGCGCCGCTGTAGGTGTTGACGCCGGAGAGCGTGAGCGTGCCCGCGCCGCTCTTGGTCAGCCCCCGGCTGCGGGTGCCGCCGCTGCCGGTCTGGTCCGCGATGTCGTCGGCAACCGTTTGCGTCTCGCCGGCGCCCGGCGTGAAGGTGACCGGCTGGCCGCCGCCCTGCAGAAAGATCCCGGAGCCGAAGGCCGAGCCGGCCGCGCCGCGGTCGGCGCCGAAGCCGGCACCGGCACCGGCGGTCACGGTGCTCCCGCTGATCGTGAGCGGACCGGCCAGGATCAGGCTGCCGCCCTCCTGCACGAACAGCGCGCCACCCAACCCGGCGCCGCCGCCGCCGCCGGGGAAGCCGGCCGAGATGGCGCCGCTGCCGCCGCCGAAGCCGCCGGCGGCGCCGCCGGCGCCGCCGCCCCCGAAGCCGCCGAGGCCGGTGAGGGTGCCGCCTGGTATGCCGCTCGCGCCGCCGCCGCCGCCGTAGCCGCCCATGCCGCCGCTGCTGCTGGTGTCGCCGGCACCGCCGCCGCCACCGCCGAAGCCGCCGTTGCCACCGGTCCCGTCACGTAAGCCGGGGAAGCCGGCAACACCCCCGCCCCCGCCGCCCCCGTTGGTCGTGCCGCTGACCGCGCCGCCGCCGCCGCCCCCGCCGCCGTTGCTGCCGCCAAAACCACCGCTGCCGCCGCCGTTGCCGCCGGATGGAAGACCCACCATGATCCCTGCAGAGCCGTCCTCGCCGACGCCGCCGTTGCCGCCGGAAGCGCCTGCTCCAACACCGCCACCGCCACCGCCACCGGTGTTGCGCCGGCGAAGCCGCCGAGGCCGCCACCGCCGCCGCCGCCGAAGATGCCGTTGACGCCGCCCAGCCCTCCGATCGCGCTGTTGGTGTCGAGCTGGACATTGCTCAGCGTCACCGTCGCGAGATTGGCGACGAACAGCGCTCCGCCGAGGCCGGCGCCGCCGCCGCCGTTGTCCTGCCCGGCCCCGCCGCGGGCCCGGGCGTTCCGGATCGTGAGGTCCTGGATGGTCACGGTGACAGGTGCGTTCAAGTCGCCAGGCGACAAACCTCACCACGAAGAACCCCCGGAACGTGCCGGCGCCGTCGAGAATCCTGTTGTTGCCGAGGATGGTGACGTTCGTCTGGATCGCGGGCAGATCCTGCGTCAGCGTGACGTCGACGTTGAAGGTGATCGTGTCGCCATCCACCGCGCTGGCGATCGCGGTGCGCAGATCGGACTCGCTGTTGACGGGGTGGTCGGCGGCGTCAGCCGGAACCGAAAGGCCGAAGAGCACCGCGAAAGCGAGCGTCCGGGCGATCATCGGCAGGACGCCGACCCTCGTCGCCGTCGGACTGAACACCGTGAGCCACCGCCGCACCCGAGCCTCCCGAGAGTCTTGCTCCTTGACGGTAACAGTGGGCGCTATGGCCACTGGCAAGTCTCCGAAATAGTGGATCCGATCACATCGCGGGGATCACATTCGTGAACAGCTGCCAGCCCGACACCTCGCGGGGATCATACTTGTGAACAGCTGCCAGCCCGACGCGCGATGGTAGCAAATTGCGCGATCTTCTCCATGCTCGTGGCCGCGCCGGGAGCCGTCGCTCAGACCGCCGCGCGTTGTCGCGATATAGGTTGGACCCGGTAGGCACTCCAGGACAGGAAGGATAACTTCCTCATGGGAACGCGGCAGGGCGGCCAGATCGCTTATTCTGAATCCACTCACTGACCCGCCTCGCCAGAGCGAGCCGCGTTCATCGCCGCACTTCGAGATATGGGTTACGACGTCGGGATGAATCTCGAGATCGCGTATCGCTCCGCAGAGTCTGACGAAGACCAGCTACCATTTCTCGCAGACGAGGTTGTTGGCGTATCGGCTTCCTCTCGAATGGAATGGTGCGCCGGCATCCGCCGAGTACAAGCTCGATGCATTCTTGCGAGGAGTGAAAGAGCTCGGCTACGTCGAAGGTCGAAACGTCGTCATCGGGTCGCGCTGGGCCGAGGGAAAGCTCGACCGACTGCCCGCGTTAGTAGCGAAGGTATTGGCGCTACGTCGATGCGGCGCGCATCGACGGCTGCAGCGAACTCCGAATCTTGTTCTCGGTGGTTCTCCTCACCGCCGCCGCGGTGCTCAGCATCCTGCCCATCCTGCGCATCTTCATCACACTGCAGCGCACTCCGTACGATTCGCGCGCCGCAAGCATTGATTGACTCGCAATCCCGCGGAGGCACCGTATTCGCTCGCACGACCAGGGCGGAAAAAAAGCCCGCGCAAGGCGGGCTTCTTGATTTCGTGATGTTGGCGCAAGGTCTAATTGGTCGACGCCGCCGCCAGCTTCGTGTTCTGGGTGGGTTCCTTGATCTTGGCCGACGCCGGCTTCGCCGTCTTCGTGGCAGGCGCCTTCACAACCGTGGCGCTTGCCGCCTTGATCGCTTCCGGAGCCGGCACCGAGGTCAACTGCTCGGGCGCGGGCGCGGAGGCCATCGAGGCGCTGTATTCACATGCTGAGCTCATTGCCGGAGCGAGGCCGAAGAAGGCCAACGCAGTTGCCGCAAAGACTCGCTTCATGGTCGCCTCCTCTTGGACTGGACCGAATTTGGACTGTGCGCGTGTTGAGAATCGTTGTCAACCGGCTGCGCAGCAGCTCGTTGCGGCGCCGCGCCGGTCACTGTGGCGCGGCGCGGCAATTACCCATGTTCGAGTCTGCGGCAATGACCCATGTTCGCGCACACGAAGTGGGCCGGATGATTACCGCAGCGCTGGCAATTCCCGACTTGCAACTCCTTCCGCGTCGGCGTACGCTGAAATTGGAGTTGCTGCAATTCGAAGATCGACTCCGTCCACCGATTCGGGGAATCGAAAGGGGGGCCCTCTATAGATGAAAGTCACTACAGGTTGACTCCCAGGCCGGTAACCCAAATCCGGCATGCGTTGCGGTAACGCAACGAAACGAACCCACAGCGATGTGGTATTTCTGCGAAGCCCCGCGATCCGAGCGGGGCTTTGCGTTCATGCGCTTGGAGCGCAGGAGGATTGGACATGGATATTGTTGTCGAGCGTGCGGATGTTTGGGCGGCGGATATCGAGGACAAGCCGGGCGGACTTGCCGGCGTGCTGGGTACGCTGCGAGACGTGGGGGCCGACCTGCAATTCATCATCGCGCGCCGTGCCCCGCAAGAGCCCGGCCGGGGCGTGGTGTTCGTCACGCCGCTGCAAGGCGATCGGGAAATCGCTGCCGCCGCACAGGTCGGTTTCAACGTCACGCAAACGCTGCACTCGGTTCGAGTCATGGGCCGGGACCGACCGGGCGCTGCCGCCGAATTGACGCAGAGGCTCGCTGACGGAGGTATCAACCTTCGCGGATTCTCGGCTTCGGTGATCGGGAGCCAGTTTGTCGCCTACGTCGCGGTGGACTCGCTGGATGAGGCGAACAGGGCGATCGGCATTCTGAAAACGACCTGACGCTTCGCGGCCGAGCGCAGGGACGCCGGTCAGCGTGATCACGTTCAGCCGCGCGGGTCGTCAAACGCGATTCGGTCGATTTGATGCGCCGCACCATAAAGTGGAAACGCAACGTTGTGTTGTAAATCCATCACTGCGCACACGTTTTTTTCCTCCAGCAGTGGTCTGTAGGCTACCGGCGGCGCCTGGCCGTGGCAGGATGCCGCCATCGGGGCCAAGGTGGGGGACGCAGATGAGCCTTAGCTTGATTCTGCTGGTCTTTGTCGGCTGGACGCTCGGTCTCCTGTTCGTGCTCATCCTGATGCGAATGGCGGGTGATCAGGATCGCTCGGCGCGTCGCCACCAGAAGCGCCTCGACCCCTATTCCGACGTGACGATCACCTCCCTCGGCACCCGTTGAAGGGTGATCCCGCCCCCCGCGTGGATCGCTGCCCCGCCCTCGTGGCGGGGCTCTTGTTTCTGGCGCCCCGTGGGTCGCGCCGAAGCCCTGCCACAACCGACGAACGGGCTACCACCGCAACCCGGACTTGCGCGTAGACTAACTGCCCCCCGGAATCGTGGGTTGTGCCGGGGCGCGAGCGTATTGTGCCGGGCGTGGCACGGGCATCTCATCTCGGGGGCAAGAATGGCCTCGATCATGGTGTTCATCATTGCCTTTGGTCTTGGTTGTTTGACCGGTGCTGTCGTGCACTACTTCTACCTCAATCCGCGTAAGCGGGATTCGACTCGCACGTTGCCATTCCGGACTTCAACGGGCGACGATTAGCGCGCCAAGCAGTACATCCGCGGCGACGCGGCGACGTCGGCCCTGCGGTCAGACGAAGCTAGCCAGGACCTGCGCGTGCCGGGGCTAGGGTGCCGGCGTGTGGCGGATGCGCAAATCCTGGCGCTGCGGCCCGCCACGATCCAACCGCGCTCCACAAGGCGCGCCCGCTCCACCTATACTATGCATGCCATGTCTATGCATGCGATGGGTGTTGCCTGTCGCTGCATGGACGACAATGCTCGGCCTGCCGGTCGAGCCGACCAGCCAATGGTTGCCGACCCGGGTGCTCGCCTTGACGACGAATCCCTACAACTCATTCTGCCGGCGGGTGACGGTCCTGATCACCGCGGTGGTCACACTGTACGTTCCGCTCGTCGCCGCCCAGGCGGATCAGCGTGTGCTCGTCACCTCGGCGACAGTGACCCTGGCCGACTTCCTGGCGATTCCGAGCATGACGTGGTTGCGCGAGAACCTGCCGCGCGCCAAGGCGGTGATGATCGCTCCGGAAGTTACCAAGGCGGGCGTGGTCGTCGGCGGCTCGACCGGACGTGCGGTCGTCGTCGCACGCGACGCGAAGAGCGGCAAGTGGGTCGGACCGGCCTTCTACACGTTGACGGCGGCAAGCGTTGGGCTGCAAGTTGGCATCACCATATCGGAAGTGGTGACGCTCGTGATGACCGACACGGGGCTGCTGCGATTGCTGACGAACTCGTTTCAGATGGGTGGCGACGTGGCAATTGCGGCCGGGCCGGTCGATCGCAGTGCGAAGAAGGATCTGGTCGCGGATTTCGTGTCGTTTCGCCGTTCTCAGGGCGCGTACATCGGCATTGACCTGACTGGGACCATCGTCGCGTCGTCGGACGACTGGAATCGGATCTACTATGGACAGACGGTCCAGGCGGCCGACATTCTGGTTCGGCAAACCATCAGTAATCCGCACGCCAACCATCTTCTCGGTCTGTTGACCGAGGCAACCAGGCAGTAGATCGAAAGGAGTCCGCCGGCAAGGGCGCCAGGCTGCGTACGGCGGCAAGGTCGCGGTGATCAAGCGGTAGCAGGAACAAGTTCCGCCAACCGCGCCATCAGACCCGAATACCTCCGCGTTGGCGAAATGATCGCCTTGGCCACGACCTCCGCCCCGCCGACGATCGTCACCGCCGACCGCGAGCGCGTCACGGCCGTGTACAGCAGCTCCCGGGTCACCACGCGATTCGGTTCGGCTGGCAACATCAGCAACACGCGGTCGAACTCCGAGCCCTGGGCCTTGTGCACGGTCGTCGCGAATGCGGTTTCATGTTCCGGCAAGCGCAGCGGCGCGACGGCCCTGAAGCCGTCGTCGCGGTCGGGGAAGTACACCATCAGCGTTGCTGTCGCGTCGGGCAGCGCGATCCCGACATCGCCGTTGAAGAGCTTCAGTACGTAGTCGTTGCGCAGGACCATCACGGGGCGGCCCGGATACCATTCGGAGCGGCCGCCGGGGTCGAGTGGATGGTCGAGCATCCGGCGAAAGTGCCGCCCGACGAACCGGTTGATTTCGACCACGCCACGCGCGCCTTCGCGCTCGGCGCACAGCACACGAAAGCGTCCCAGCGCGTCGAACAGCGCGCCCTTGTCGGTGAGCTCGGCGCGCGCGGCCTCGAGGTACCCCGCGACACCGCCGCTGATCGCCTCCAGCGATGCGGGCCCTGGAGCAGGATGCGCGTCCTCGATCCAGCCGAGTGCCGGTGCGGTCGCCGAGCGCAGGAGGTCGATCGCGCTTTCGGCTTCGCCGGCGTTGACGTATGCCGCGAGCCGGCCGATGCCGGATTCCTTCGCGAAGCGGAAGTTCTCGGTGAGCCAGACGACATGGTCGTTGAGGCAGGTCGGTCTGACCGGCGCCCCCGGCTCGATGCGCGCGGCGGGAATGCCGGTGATGGACGAGAGCCGCTTCACGCACGCCGTCGTCAGCGTCGGATCGGCGGAAAGCTCCGCGAACACGGCGCCGGATTCGACAGCGGCGAGCTGGTCCTTGTCGCCGAGCAGCACGAGGCGCCCCTCGGGCGGCACCGCCTCGATGAGCTTGGTCGCGAGCGCCAGGTCCAGCATCGACGCCTCGTCGACGACGAGGAGATCGACTGGCAGCGGGTTGCCGGCGTGATGTCGGAATTCCCCGGAGTCCGGGAGGACGCCCAGCAATCGATGGACCGTAAACGATTCCGCCGGTAGCCGCCCGCGCAGGTCGCCCGGCAGGTGCGCGGCGGCGTTGCGGATCGCTTCCAGCATCCGCGCGGCGGCCTTTCCGGTCGGCGCGGCGAGGCGGATGCGGCACTCGGGGCTGCCGGCGAGGGCGCAGGCGAGGAGGTCGACGACGGTGGTCGTCTTCCCGGTACCGGGACCGCCGCTGATGATCGTCAGGCGCTGCTCGAGCGCGAGTGCCGTCGCGATCTTCTGCCAATCGGGGCGATCGCCCAGCCGCTGCGCGTTGGCAGCGAACAGGCGGTCGAGGAGCCCTTGCACGCTGCCGGCAGTGGCGCCCGTCCCGGCGGGCGCAGGCTCCATCAGGCAGCGTGCCAGGCGGCGCTCGTAATCGAAGTAGCGGTGCAGGTAGAGCCGGCCGTCACTGTCGAGAATCAGCGGTCGCCCGTCCGGCGCTTGCGGTGTGCCGACCATGCCCGATGCGAGGAGCGCCTGGCGCAAGGCGGGTTCATCGAATTTGCCGTCAAACGCGACGCTGTCGGCGAGATAGGTACACACGTGACCCGTCGTGGTGGCAAGGCTCGTCGCGCGCGCCGCGGCACGCAACGCGGCGAGTGTGTGATCGGGGGCGTCGCGCTCGCGCGCCCAGCGCACGACGTGATCGGCGAAGCCCTCGGCCAGCGCTCGCTCGGGCAGCGGGACGAATGTCTCGCTCATGGCAACATCGTTGCCGGATTGTGGGCGAAGAGCCCATCCAGTCGCGCGATGGTCGCGGCAGACGGGCGATGGTGGAACACACCGGCCGGGGTGCCATCGCCGTTGACCCAGTCCGGCCGCACGCCGCGCACGAAGAGGTAGAGCACGCCGCCGAAATGCGTGGCGTGGCCGTAGCCTGGCACGCGTTGCCTGAGGTAGCGGTCGACGGCCAGCGCGTAGAGCAGGTACTGCAGGTGGTAGCTGTGCTCGACCATTGCCGCCTGCACGCCGGCTGGACCGTAGTCGGTTGGGACGTAACCCAGGTGGTTCGATTTCCAGTCGAGCACGTAGTAGCGGCCATCGTGCTCGAAAACGAGATCGATGAAGCCCTTGAGATAGCCGTCGAGGTCGCGGAACGCGAGACGGGGCACCTCGTAGCCGAGCCTTCCCAGCTCGGCGTTGAGCGCGCTTGCCGACACGTGCGGCGCGGGCAGGCTGAATTCGAGTTCGGCGAGGCGCCGCTTCGGCTGGACATTCGCCAGTACGATGTCGCCGGGCAATCTCGTGCAGGTTACGTTCGCCAGCAACCGTGCGGTCATGGAGGTGAGCAGCGACGTTTGCTCGGCCGCGGGCACGCCGGGAACGAATTGCGGATGCTCGGCGAGGCCGCGGGCAATGGCGCCGTTCCAGCCGGCGGCGCTGGTGAAGTCGATGCGCTCGAAGATCGCGTGCAGGCACTCGCCGGCGCTGGCCCCGCGCGGAAAGCGCAGGATGTCGTCGGGCGCGATCGCCGGCGGCGGCGCACCGATCCGCTTCGCAAATTCGGCGATGCGCGCGTCGTGGTCGTTCGCGGCGCTCTCGCTCTTTGCGCCACTGGCGAGACCGCTGAAGCTTCCGATCCGCCAGCCGGCGGCGATCCGCTGCGGCGGAGACAGGGCGTTCAGCGATTCGGGCGGAGGGCCTGGCAGCACGACGGGCATACCGCGCTTCAGTGGCAGCGGGTCGACGGCGAGGTGGGGCGCCAGGCGCTTCGCCAGGCGCGCCCATGCAGCGGCGATCGCGTCGGGCGTGCGTGTCCCCGCAAACCAGCTTTGCGGCGAATCGCTGCCGCCGGCGACGAGCCAGTTGAGCAGGCTCTTCACGCTCTCCTTCGGCGAGCCCGTCGGGCCGTTCGTCCTGTACGTCCCGGCGATCACGTAGCAGCGGTAGACCGCGCGCGTGAGTGCGACGTAGACGAGGCGCAGCGATTCGGCCGAGTCCTCGAGCCTGATCGTCTCGTCGATCGCCTTCGCGTCGGCGCCGATCTCATCGGTGGTGCGGAAGTCGATGACTGCGTTGCCGGCCTCGTCGTGGTATTCGCGTCCTTCCGGCTTCGGCCCACCGAACCCGACACGGCCATCCCACAGGAACGGGCAGAACACGATCGGAAATTCGAGGCCCTTCGCCTTGTGGATGGTGACGATCCGGACGAGATTGCGGTCCGATTCGAGGCGCAGCTGCGCCGCGTCCTCGGCCGCGCCGTCGTGGCGCTTCGTGGCCAGCCAGCGCAGCAACGCGTCCGGCGATTCGTGCGTCGCGGCCGCCCGGTGGATCTGCTCGCCAAGGTGCAGCAGGTTGGTGAGGCGGCGCTCACCGTCGTCGCGACCAAGCATGCGGACGCTGACCCCCTCGGCGGTCAGAAATCTGCGGTACATCACGCCTACGCCATGTCGCAGCCAGACGTCGCGGTAGTCGGCGAAGCGCGCGAGGTAGTCCATGAGCTCGGGTTCGTTGCTCGCAATCTCGGCGATCCGGGTCGCACTGCACCCCAGGATTTCGGTGGTCAGCGCGCCGCGCAGCAGCTTCTCGCGCGACGGTTGACTGATGGCGGTCAGCACGCGCTCGACCTCTTCGGCATCGGTCGACCGGAAGATGCTCGCCTGCGACAGCTCGACGCTTCCGACGTCGAGCCGGGCAAGCTCGCGCTTGAGCTCGCCGCCCTGGGCGTGGGTGCGCACGAGCACCGCGATGTCGCTCGGGTGAAGCTTGCGGCGGTCAATCGTGATTCGGCCCTGGTCGCCCTCGGTGAGGAGCCGCGCGATTTCGGCGGCCGTTGCCCGTGCCGCGAACGCTCGCGCTTCGTTCTTCGGGATGAGGGCACCCGCAGGCGATGGCGGCAGCATCCACACCTGCAGGTCGGCGCGCCTGTCCGACAGGTCGCTGAACGGCTTGCGCTCTCTTGCCCCCACCTCGACCGTCTGAAATTCGAGGCCCGGCAGCATGAAGGCGTCCGGCCGGGATGCGAAAAGCCCGTTCAACGCCCCGATCAAGCCCTGCGTCGAGCGCTGATTCCGGGCGAGCGTGAATACGGCGGACGTGCTCCGGCGCGCGCGCAGGTACGCGTGCAGATCGGCGTGGCGGAAACTGTAGATCGCCTGCTTGGGATCGCCAACGAAGAACGCGGACGCATCGGCAGTCCCGTGGATGCGCTCGAAGATTGCGAACTGCAGCGGATCGGTGTCCTGGAATTCGTCGATCAGCGCCACCGGAAACCTTTCGCGCAGCGCCGCCGCGAGTTCCGGGTGAGTGCCGCCGGTCAGCGCAGCGTAGAGGTTGTGCAGCATGTCGTCGAACGAGATCACGCGTCGCTCGCGCTTGCGCTGCCGCAGCTCGGGGCCGACGGTCGCGATGAGGTCGCGGAGCAAGCGCAAGCGGACGAGCTCGAGCACGCGTTCGGTGGCAGTACGGGCGGCGAGCAGGGCGTCGGCGGCGTCGAAGTAGGGGTGGCCGGGCGGCGTCCTGTCCTTGTTGGTGCGCGCTCTCAGAATCGAAGCCGACAGCAGTTCCGGGCCCGCGGCCACGTCGAGCGGTGCGAACGGCGCGGCGGCCCGGAAATGGGTGTCCCACGCCATGGCGGCACCGTCGATCCTCGGCTCGTTGTAGGAGTTCTTGTTGAGATCCGCGATCGATGCCTTGACAAGGGCGACGATCCCGTCGCGCTCTCCACTCCAGATTCTTGCCGCCGCTTGGTAGGCTTCGGTGAGCATGCCCAGGTCGATCGTCGCTGCTGGCGTGTCGCCACGCGCCTTCCCGCCGGACTTCCGCTGCCTATCGCTCGACACCGGTACCTCCAGGCCCGCCGGCCACAGGTGCTTCGCCAACGGCTTCGCGAGGCTCCGCGCCAGCAGCTTCGCGTACTTCTCGGGCGTGTCCCTCTTCTGCCGCAGGTAGGCGGCGAGCGCAGGCGGGCAGCTTGGGTCGGCGATGCGCCGGCGCCAGAAGTCGTGAACGGCCTCCATGACCAAATCGCCGTCGTCGGTGACGAGCTCGAGCGAGAAGGGCAGTCCGGCCGAGAACGACGCGTCGGCGAGCGCGCGTTGGCAGAAGCCGTGGATGGTGAAGATCGCGGCCTCGTCGAAGAACTGCAGCGCCTTGTCCAGCATGAGCACGAGCTCGTCGCAGGGGGCGCCCGTCCGCCGCCGGACCGCCTCCACGAGACGCGGAACGAACGGGTCGCCTGGCGGTGCGGCCTGGTTGCCGTCGAGCAGGTAGGCGAGGGTTTCCCCGAGGCGCGAACGAACGCGCTCACGCAGCTCGGCCGTGGCCGCATTGGTGAACGTGACGACGAGGATCTGCTGCACCTCCAGCCTGCGTTCGAGCAGCAACCGCAGGTAGAGCCCGCAGATGTTCCACGTCTTGCCGGTTCCGGCGGATGCCTCGATCAGGTTGATGCCGCCGAGGCGCGACTCGAAGACGTCGAATTCGGTCGGCGCGCTTGCAGCACCCTTGGCGCTGCGCGCCGTCCCTCCGGGAGGGAGCAATTCGCGCTCGGGGCGGCCCTTCGCGCTCATGCGGACTTCCTGACTCTCGGGTCTTCGAGAGCGTTCAACAGCGGCTGGAAGACCGTCGTCGCACACACGACGAATTCGGCGTCGAGTGGATCGGCGACGCCGCGCAGCGCCAGGCGATAGGCGGGGTCGCTGTCCTCGCCGAAAGCATTGGGCATGTTGCTCAGCCACTTGTGAACCGCCTTCGACAGTTTTCCCCCCTCGCTCACGTACGCCCACGCGGACTTCGGATAGAAGTGGATGGGACGTTGCAGCCCCTCGCGGTAGAGCCGCAGAAGGACTTCGAGCATTGCGCGCGCATCCTCGATCGGGTACAGGACGAAATGACCATCGCGCGAGTGCCATGTCGTACGCGCGCTGACGTGAGCTGGCGCCATCGCGTTCAGGAACAGGTGCTCGAGCCAGCCGTTCAGGTAGTCCCTGGCGCGCGCGTCGTCGTAGCGGAAGCGGACGAGGCCGCTCCGGCGCAAGTCGCCGAAGCCGCCGGTGAGGCGCCACGGTTCGCCGTCAATGCCGAATTCGAGTAATGCGTCGACGGGAGCGAGCGTCGGTTCGCCCAGCGCCGGCGCGAGGTTCCGCGCGAAGGCGTCGAGCCACTGCAGCTCCTGCTCGAGCTCGAGCTCGCCGAGACCTCCCATCGGGTACTCGGCGCCGGCGCGGGCGAATTCGCGGAGGTCTGCGACGGATTCTCCGACCAAGAGCCGCGGCAGTACGCGCTGGGCGAGCGCGTCGCGTGCGTACCAGTCGGCGACGAATGGCTCATCGTCCTGCAGTTCCTCGTCACCCTGCAGGAGCGCGATGCCGAGACGATCCCGCAGCAGGTAGCGACACGGGTTGCGGAAGAACCGCGCGAGGTTCTCCAGCGCGACTTCGCGAAACTCCGGACCGGCCGCGGGCAGCGGTCGCGGGAAGAACCTCTGCTGCGGATCCCGTGCGTCGTTTTCGTCGTCGATCTCCTCGCCATTCGCGTCCTCGCCCAGCGCGTCGGGCGCAGAGTCGGGCGGGGCCGGTGCCGACATCGACGGTGTCGCGCTTCGCTGGCGCAGGGCCTCGCAGTATTCGTCGTTGAAGCTGCGGCGGCGCGGATCGGCGTCCGGCTGGAAGTAGTCGAGCGCGAACGCCTGCAGCGGATGGAGGATGGTGAGCCGCTGCCGCGCCGCTGCGAGCGAGTCCGACGAAAAAGGCATCCGGTCGGTGGCGGTGGCGCAGTAGTCGAGCAGTTCGGCGACCAGCACCGACGGCGGGATCGGCGAATTGTCGCGGACGCTGCGCCCCGTGTAGCTCAGGTACAGCCGTTCGCGTGCGGCGAGGACGAGGTCCAGGAACACGTTGCGCTCGTCGGTGCGGCGCTGACGGTCACCGCGGCGCGGGGCGCGCGCCATCAGATCGAACTCGTCCGCCCGCTGCGGCGACGGATAGACGCCGTCGTTCAGGCCGATGGCGCAGACGATGCGATACGGCAGGTTGCGCAGGCTCGCCATCGCAGCAAACGTGACCGCACCTCCCGGGACACCCCCGCGCGTCGGATCGTCGAGCACTGCCTGCAGCGCGGTGCGCACGACGTCCACGTGCAGCGGCTTGTGCATCCCGCCGTTGACCATGTTGCTGCACAGTTCGTGGATGCCGGCGGCCGTCTCGCGCTCGGCGTCGATCTCGTCGCCGGTGAGGGCGACGAAGTCGTCGAGCAAAGCGAACAATGAAGCCCGCCACTGCGCCGGGGTCTTCGGCCGTGCGAGCTCGTCGTGCAGCCATTCGAGCTGGCGGATGAACTCGCGGAAGCTGCCCAGCGCCAGCGCCTCGGATCCTTCCGGGTTGCCCGCCGCGAGGCGTCCGCCGAGCGGTGCGGTCGCGGAGGCGGGCAGCGCGTAACCCAGGAACAGGCGGTCGAGCCCGTCGCTGAAGCTGTGCCGGTCACTTGCGGGCAGGCCGAGCGTGCCGCGATGCGCGCCGTCGATGCCCCAGCGAATGCCGGCCGCGCGGATCCACGCATGAATCGTCTCGAGTTCGGGCGCGCCGATACCAAAGCGCCGCGCGATGACCGGCTGTTGCAGGAGTTCGAACACCGCGCTCGCCTTGAAGCGCGACACCGCGACCGCGAGCACGGCGGAGAGCGCCCGGGCACAGGGATCGCGCGCACTTGCCGGCCGGCCGGTGACCGCATACGGGATCGCGCGCGCCTTCGGGACGACGCCAAAGACCGCATCGATCAGCGGGGCCGCGGCCTCGAGGTCCGGGGTCACGACCAGGATGTCGGACGGGCGCGGCGGGCGCGGGCCCGCGAAGAGCGCCAGGAGCTGGTCCTGCAGCACTTCGAGCTCGCGCGTGAGCGAGTGGCAGACATGGACCTCGATGCTGCGGTCATCGTCGGTGATCGCGACGCTGCCGCGCGCAAGGTCTGTCATGTCGAGTACGGCGTTCTGCAGCTGCGCGAGCAGCGTCGCGCCAACGGCCGGCGCGAAGTCGGCGTCGTCGACCACCGCCGTGCGGTCGTCCTGGAGCAGGAGATCGATGTGTGCCTGCGTCTGCTTGCCCCAACCGGATAGCAGCCGATTGCCGACTTCGTGATGGTCGGCACGGTGCCGCGCGGCGAGCCAGGAGAGACGCTTGGCATCGACGATTTCGAACCAGTATTCGCGGCAGGGGTTGAGGACGTAGAGCCGCAGGTCGATCCATTGCGCGAGCCGGCGCAGGATGTCCAGGTAGAGCGGGGGCATGGTCGGCAGGCAGAATACGTGCGCGACACCCGGCAGTCCCGCGCGAGCCGGCGCGTCCGGCCCCAGCTCCTTCATCGCCTCGAAGAAGGCCACCGACGGGTGACGGCTGTCGGTGCCGAGCTCGCGTGCGATGCGCCGCCACAGCTCGGATTGCCAGCGCTCGTCGGCCATGCGCGCGGCGTCGAGAGCGTCGATATTCGCCGGTTTGCCGGCGAGCCAGGAGGCGAGCCAATCAGGGCGATAAGTCAGGTAATGCTCGAGCAGCGCGGCGGTGCGCGCCGCGAGCTCGTAGCGCATGACGTCGTCCGCATCGCGCAGGTAACGGGCGAGCGGTGGATGCGCTGCGGCGAATGCCTTGTCGGCGAAGATGGCGAGCACGCGCCAGGTGAGCACCGGCGTCGTGAAGGGTGAGATCTCGGAGACCTCGACGACGTGCCCGATCTGCCGCCACAGCCACTGCGCGAGAAACGAGAACCTGACATTGGAGCAGATGCCGAAGCGGTCAGCCGCCGCGAGCTCGATCCGACGCCGCAGCGCCGCGCTGGGCACGATGATCTCCTCGCCGACGAACGGCGATGCCGGCGGCGCGGCCATCGCGTCGAGGAGCGCCTCCTGCAGGCATTCGAACCGATTGGAGAACCTGATTTGCAGCACGCGCGCGGCGTCAATCGTTGGGCTGGAATTCCCCATATTAGCGATTTCGGATCTGAGGATGGCATTTCCGGCGCCAGCTTGGCACGGCACTTGCGTTGTGCCGGGGTCCCTCCAACCGTGGGAACGGCCGAATGCAGTCTCCGATCCAGGCATATCTCGTTGCACTTCACGATCGGCTCGCGAGTGCGCAACAGGGGGAGCTCGCGAGCTACATACCGCAGCTCGCCAAGGCGGATCCGCAGTCGCTGGGAATCTGCATGGTCACGACCGATGGCGTGGCCTACGCCGTGGGCGACACCGACCGGATGTTCACGATCCAGTCGATATCCAAGCCCTTTGTCTATGCCACGGCCCTGGCGGATCGCGGGCATGAACTGGTGGCACGCAGGGTGGGAGTGGAACCGAGCGGCGAAGCCTTCAACTCGATCAGTCTGCATCCCCAAACCGGTGCACCGCTGAATCCGATGATCAATGCTGGTGCGATCGCCACCAGCAGCCTGGTTGCGGGGGCCACCGCGGATGCTCAGTGGCGACGGATCGAAGCCTCGATCGCCGCCTTCGCGGGGCGCGCTGTGTGTGTCGATGAGTCGGTCTACCAGTCGGAGAGCACGACGGGTTTCCGTAATCGGGCGATCGCGTGGATGCTCAAGAATTTCGGCATCATCGATGGCGACCCGATGGCATCGCTCGAGAATTACTTCCGGCAGTGCTCAATCCTGGTCGACTGCCGCGATCTGGCCTGCATGGCGGCAACGCTCGCCAACGGCGGCGTGCACCCGCTGACCGGGGTCTGCGCACTGCCCGCGGAGCATGTCGAGCGGGTACTGAGCGTGATGGCCACCTGCGGAATGTACGACTACGCCGGCAGCTGGCTGTACGAGGTCGGCATGCCGGCGAAAAGCGGCGTGAGTGGCGGCGTCATCGCCGTCGTACCCGGCCGGTTCGGAATCGGCGTGTACTCCCCGCGGCTCGACGAGAAGGGCAACAGCGTGCGTGGCATCGCCGCCTGCAAGAATCTGGCACGGGACTTTGGCCTCCACGTGTTCGCGCGCACGGCCAGTCCGGCGATGGCACTGGGCAGGGTCTACACCGGAGCGGTGGCCCCGTCCCGGCGCCAGCCGGCAGCCGAAGTGCGTGCGTACCTGAACGAACACGCTCGTCGGATCAAGTACCTCTGCCTTCACGGCCTTCTGGCCGTGGACGGGGCCGAATACGTGATCCGACGCATGCGGGAGATGGCTCCGGAAACCCACAGCTTCATTCTCGATCTGCACGAAGCGATCGCAATCACCGATAGCGCGGCGCGTCTGCTCACTCAGGCCCGCCTCGGCTTCGCGGACGACGGCATCGCCGTCGTGTGTTCTCGCGTCCGGGACCGCAAGGCCATCATGGGCCCGCTGCGCAAGGCCGCGCCCATCGGCGATCGTGGATTTCTCGTCTTCGAGGACAACGACCTGGCGGTGGAATGGTGCGAGAACCGGCTTGTCCGCGAGTTCGCCGCCCCGGCGGCAACGACCCGGTCCCTGGCCGACTCGCTTCTGCTACGCGGTCTGCCCGAGACCTTGCTGCGCCAGATCGAACAGATAAGCAGACGACACGCGTACGCGCAGGGAGAGCAGATCCTGCGCTACGGGCAGGAAGGCGACGGTCGCGTGTTCTTCATCGAGTCCGGACAGGTGAGCATTCTGGTCCCGCTCGACAACGGCGCGCATCAGCGCATCGCAACGCTGGGGCCAGGCATGGAGTTCGGCGAGCTCGCCCTGCTCGGGCAGACGGCGCGCAGTGCCTCGGTCCATGCCGACACCGATGTATGCTGCCGCATCGTCGAAGCGGGGGACTTCGGCCGGATCGCCGATGCCGCGCCGGAGCTCAAGATCACGGTCCTCGAGAACCTGGCGAACGACATGGCGAACAGGCTGCGTGGCGCCAACCAATGGATCGCCGCCCTGGCCTGATGCGCGGAACCGGCAACGGGTACCCTCCACCTGCGCACCCGCAACAACCGCGGGACCACCCGCCCGGGTGAGGTTGCCCACGAGTCGCGCAGCGGCTCTACGTCTGGCAGACATCGACCCACTGGCCGTCGGTGACTTCGGCGAGCAACGCCGGACTGATCCGTATCGCACTGTGAATCGCGCCCGCGGCGGGGAGGACCTCGTCGAAATCCTGCAGCGATCGATCCAGAAAGATCGGCAGTGGCTCTATCAGACCGAAAGGGCACACGCCGCCAACGGGATGCCCGGTCAACGCGACGACCTCGTCCGGGGGCAGCATCTTGCCCTTGCCGAAGGCGTCCTTGAACTTCCGGTTGTCGATGCGGGCGTCACCGCGAGCTACCAGGATGATCACCCGCCCGTCATGCAGGCGAAAGGTGAGGGTCTTGGCGATGCGGCCGGCCTCCACGCCGTGGGCTTCCGCGGCCAAGGCAACGGTGGCCGTGCTGACTTCCAGCTCGATGATCGGAATGTCCAGATGGCGGGAAGCAAAGAAGTCACGTACGGATTGCTGGCTCATCGTCGAGTTCGGAAAGGCAAGGCGCCGGCCGCGCCGACTTCAGGGACGCTTTGCCGGAATGGCTAACCCATGCAGAACACATTCAGCTTGTTGCCGTCCAGGTCGCGGAAGTACCCGGCGTAGAACCCGTCGCCGCGCGGACCGACCGGACCCTCGTCCTTGCCGCCAAGTTCGAGCGCCTTCTTGTGTACGCGGGCAACCTTCTCGCGCGAGTCGACGATCAGCGCAACCATGACGCCATTGCCGACCGTGGCCGGTTTGCCGTCGTAGGGCTTCATGATGCCGAGGCTCGGTTTGTCCTGGGCGACTCCCCATGCAATGCCGCGGCCGAAGTCCCACAGGCGCTTGGCGCCGATCTCGGCCAGAAGCGCATCATAAAAGGTGGCTGCACGCGGCAGATCATTGGTGCCAAGCGTCACGTAGCCGATCATCTGCGATCCTCCAGGAGCGGTTGAAAGATGTGCATTCTAGGGCCGATGCCGGTCAGATGGGGACTCTGACCGGCTCGCGCTTGTGCCGGCGCCGGCGGGAGGTGGCCGCAGGGTACCGCCCTTGTGCGTGATACGCTGTGCGGGTGTCCATGTCGTTGCGCGGTCACCAGAACTGACGAGGTGTCACGATGAACGGTAAGGAACTTGCAGTTGCAATGCTCACGCTACTGGTAGCGATGGCGGCGGCTCATGCCGCGGATCCGGCGCCGAGCGGCATCAACGACGCGCCTTCGGCCAAGGGTGCGCAGGTTCAGGCAAGCCCCGCCCCCCGGCCGGCAGGCGACGTGGTCCGGAACGCCGACGCGCGACACTGCCTGGAGTTCCCCACCAATCTCCAGGTCATCGCGTGCGCGGAGAAGTATCGTCCGCACAAGCGCAGCGCGTAGCTACCCGCCTCGCCGGCCACCGCCGAGCGGGGGAAGCGCAGCTGCGTTCGGGCACTTGCCCGCGCCCACTCTCGATCTCCATGGGCAACGACCGCCCCCGCAAGCCGCTTGCCGGCATTCGCATCATCGACCTCACCAACGTGCTCGCCGGGCCGTTCTGCTGTCACCAGCTCGCGCACCTGGGCGCCGACGTCGTCAAGGTCGAAGTGCCCGACGGTGGCGATCTCGCGCGGCAGCTCGGTGCCGATGCGAAGCTCAATGCCGCGCACATGGGCGTGTCGTTCCTCGCACAGAACGCGGGCAAGCGATCGCTGACCGTCAACCTCAAGTCCGCGGGCGGCAAGGAGGTCCTCGGGCGGCTCGTGCGCGGCGCCGATGCGCTCGTCGAGAACTTCCGGCCCGGCGTCATGGATCGCCTCGGCGTCGGCTACGATGCGCTGCGCATTCTGAATCCGCGTCTGGTCTACTGCGCGATCTCCGGATTCGGTCAGGACGGGCCGCTGAAGGACCTGCCTGCCTACGACCAGATCATCCAGGGGATGTCCGGGGTGATGAGCATCACCGGCGACGCCGCCAGCGCGCCGCTGCGGGTTGGCTATCCGGTGGCGGACACGGTCGGCGGTCTCACCGCGGCGCTCTCCGTCGCCGCGGCGCTCGCCGATCGTGATCGCACCGAGGGTTACTTCATCGACGTCTCGATGCTCGAGGCGACGCTCGCGACGATGGGCTGGGCGGTCTCCAATTTTCTGGTCGCGGGACGTAGGCCCGCGCCGTTCGGCAACGAGAACATCACGGCGAGTCCGTCGGGCACCTTCCGCACCGGCGCTGGCCTCCTCAACATCGCGGCGAACAAGCAGGAACAGTTCGAGGCGCTCTGCCGCGTCGTCGATCGTCCCGAACTCGCTGCCGACCCGCGCTTCCGCGAGCGGCAGGCGCGCCTGGCCAATCGCACGGCGTTGAAGGCGCTGCTCGAAGAGGCGCTTGCGGGTGCCGACGCCGACACGTGGTGGCGGCGCCTTACCGCGCAGGGCGTGCCGGCCGGCCCCGTGTTGAGCGTGCCGCAGGCGCTCGCGCACCCGCAGGTCGCCCTGCGGGGGATGATCGGGCATTTTGCCGAGGTCCCGGGCGTGGGCCGTGATCTCGACCTGGTGCGCACCGGCATCAAGCTCAATGGTGCACCCCCGGCGGTCGATGCGCCGCCGCCGCGCCTGGGCGAGCACACCGACGTGCTGCTGGCCGAGCTCGGCTATTCGCGGGACGAAATCGCGGCGCTGCACCGTGACGGCGCCGTCTGACGGTATGACGGGGTAACGGTCGCCACCGACGCCGCGAACCGGACGCGCTGCTGGACACGGCGGGTGCTTCTTGATAACGTCCGCGGCAACTACAACACGTCGGGAGGAAACGATGAAGCGTCGTGTTTTTTCGCTGGGTGTCCTGACCGCGCTCGCGGTCGTGCAAGTCGCATTCTCGCCGCTCGCGCAGGCGCAATCGATCGGCACGCTGAAGATGATGATTCCGGCCAATCCGGGCGGCGGCTGGGATCAGACCGGTCGCGCGCTGGGTACGGCGATGCAGTCGGCGAAGGTTGTGCAGTCGGTGCAGTTCGACAACAAGGGCGGCGCGGCCGGAACGATCGGTCTCGCCCAGTTCATCAACAGCGCGAAGGGTGACCCGAACGCGCTGATGATGGGCGGGATGGTGATGGTCGGGGGGATCGTGCTGAACAAGTCGCCCGTCGATCTCACGATGGTCACGCCGATTGCGCGCCTGACGAGCGAATATCTCGTGCTCGTGGTGCCGGCGACCTCGCCGTACAAGACGCTGGCCGATCTCGTCACCGCATACAAGGCGGATCCAGGCAAGGTATCGTGGCATGGCGGGTCCGCAGGCGGCAGCGATCATATCCTCGCCGGCCTCATTTCGCGTGCCGTGGGCGTGGACCCATCGAAGGTCAACTATGTGGCTGCGAAAGGCGGTGGCGACCAGGTCGCCAATATCATCGGCGGGCACGTGACGCTCGGCATCGCCGGTGTCAGCGAATTTGCGGAGCACGTCAAAGGCGGACGGATGCGCGCGCTCGCAGTCTCGGGACCGACGAAGATCGACGGGATCCCGTCGCTCAAGGAACAGGGCGTCGACGTAGTGCTGGGTAACTGGCGGGGCGTCTTCGCCGGACCCGGCATAACGACGGCGCAGCGCGACGCGCTGGTCAACGCGGTCAAGACGGCCACCGATTCGCCGTCCTGGAAGGAATCGCTCGTCAAGTACGGCTGGGATCCGGTGTACCTCGGCGGCGACGCATACAAGACGTTTGTCGACGAGGACACCAAGCGCATCACCGCCATTCTCGATTCTCTCGGCTTGCGGAAGTAGCGCAATGGTCGCCGGTCGTCCGGGAGCGCGCGCGGAGGTCGTGCTTTCGCTGGGCGTCCTGGCGTTGGGAGCGGTCGCGGCGGTGATCGCGTTCAGCCTTCCCGAAGTGGGAGGCTACGCGCGGATCGGCCCGAATTTCATGCCGAAGTTCGTCGCCGGTGGCCTCGTGGTCTGCGGGCTCTGGCTGCTCGCCGAAGTATTCGCCGGGGGATGGCGCGAGGCAGTGCCCGAAGCTCCCGGCGAGCGCGGCGATCATGCGCCGCACCGGCGTGCCTTCGGCTGGGTCACGGCGGGTCTGTTCGCGCAGATGGCGCTGGTGCACAGCGCCGGCTTCGTGCTGGCGGCGGGTGCGCTGTTCGCATGCGTTGCGCGCGGGTTCGGGAGCAACCGAGCGCTGCGCGACCTCGCCATCGGGTTGCTGCTGGGCCTCGGCGTGTTCCTGTTCTTCGTCCGGTTCCTGAATGTCAACCTGCCGGCGGGCTGGCTGCAGCCCCTGCTCGGGGCCGCGGGCATATGACGGAGACCCTGCAGTCGCTGTTGGGAGGCTTCAGCGTCGCGCTCGCGCCGATCAACCTGCTGTGGGGATTCATCGGCGTGACGCTGGGAACGGCGATCGGCGTACTGCCGGGCGTCGGGCCGGCGCTGACGGTGGCGATGCTGCTGCCGCTCACCGTCAAACTCGAGCCCACCGGTGCGCTGATCATGTTCGCCGGCATCTACTACGGCGCGATGTACGGTGGTTCGACGACGACGATCCTGCTCAACACGCCGGGCGAGTCCGCGTCCATTGCCACCGCACTCGAAGGCAACAAGATGGCCAAGCGCGGCCGCGCCGGCCCGGCGCTCGCGACCAGCGCCATCGGATCATTCGTCGCCGGCACGATCTCCGTGTTTCTGCTCACGATCCTGGCGCCGCTGGTCGTCGAGGTCGCGCTGAAATTCGGGCCGCCCGAATATTTTGCATTGATGGTGTTTGCGTTCGTCACGGTTGCGGCCGTGCTCGGCAGCTCGACGGTGCGCGGGCTGTCGATGCTCTTTCTCGGGCTGCTGCTGGGGCTGGTCGGCATCGACGACCAGACGGGGCAGATGCGCTTCGCGTTCGGCGTACCGGAGCTGATGGACGGCATCGACGTCGTCGTCCTCGCGGTCGGTCTGTTCGCCGTCGGGGAAGCCCTCTACGTAGCGACCTATCAGAGCCGACTGACCGAGGAGGTCGAGCGCGTGTCGGGCAGCCTGATGATGTCGAAGGACGACTGGCGGCGCTCCTGGCCAGCGTGGCTGCGCGCCACGGCGATCGGTTTTCCGTTCGGCACGATACCGGCGGGTGGCGCGGAGATTCCTACCTTCCTTTCCTATGCACTGGAGAAGAAGCTCAGCAAGCATCCGGAGGAGTTCGGCAACGGCGCGATCGAGGGCGTGGCCGGACCGGAGGCCGCGAACAACGCTTCGTCGGCCGGCGTGCTGGTGCCGTTGCTCACGTTGGGCATACCGACGTCGGCCACCGCCGCAATCCTGCTGGCCGCATTCCAGAACTACGGGATCCAGCCCGGGCCGCTCCTGTTCCAGACCCAGTCGGCGCTGGTGTGGGGACTGATCGCCAGCATGTACATCGGCAACATCCTGCTGCTGGTGCTTAACCTGCCGCTGATCGGATTGTGGGTGAAGGTGCTGCTGATTCCGCGGCCGCTCCTCTACGCCGGCATCCTGGTGTTTGCGACGCTGGGCGCCTTCAGCCTGCACCAATCGGTCGTCGATCTCGTTACGTTGTATGTGTTCGGGTTGCTCGGTTTCGTGATGCGGCGCTGGGGTTTTCCGGTGGCGCCCGCAGTGATCGGCCTCATCCTCGGCCCGCTTGCCGAATCGCAGTTCCGGCGCGCGCTCGCGATCAGCCAGGGCGATCCGTCGGTATTCATCTCGCACCCCATTTCGGCGGGACTGCTGACGGTCACGGTGCTGCTGATCCTGGTGCCATGGGTCGTGCGGGTCGTCAAGGTACGGCGCGAGGCCCGGTGAGTTCATCGGCCCGACCGCTGATAAGATTCCACGCCGCAGATGTCGCCGCGGCTTCGCAGGAATAGTCGGGCGCTCGTGGCTGTTACCCGCTCCGGGGACCTGCACGGCAGGTCGTACACGACACTCTACATGGATGGTCCAATGCATAGAAGTTTCTTCACGGTGGGTCTGGCCATCGCGCTCGGCGCGGCGTGCGCGCAGCATGCCGCCGCACAGGTCAAGCCCGAGGTTCTGGTCGATCAGCGCCTCGCCGCCATGCGTCTGCAGGGCAAGTACCTCTATTCGATCGTGCCCATGGCGCAGGGGAGGATTCCGTACGACGCAAGCATTGTCGCGCGCAACGCGGGTTACCTCGAGGTCCTGATCAAGATGGCATGGGACGGCTTCGATCCGAGCACGCAGGGCGTCAAGAGCCGGGCGCTGCCGGAGATCTATTCCGACCCGGCCAAATGGAAGGCCGCGCAGGACACGATGATGAACGAAATGGCAAAGTTCACGGCGACGGTCAAGTCCGGCAACGAGGCCAACATCAAGACGGCGATCACCGATCTCAACAAGGCCTGCAACGGTTGCCACGACTCGTTCCGGCAGCGGCCGCAGCAATAACGGTCGCAGCGACGAGGATTGCCCCGCTGCGGCGGGGCTGAGCAGGTCGGGCGCTTTGCGGCATACAATCTGCCGAGATCCATTGGTTTGCCGTCTGCTGCGCGGAGCAGTTGGCGTCGCGTTGCTTCTGGGCGCTGCGATCGGCAGCGCCGGCGCTGCCGGTGACGCGAAGCGCGGGCAGTACCTCGCCAAGGCGGGCGGGTGCGTCGCCTGCCACACCGAGGACCGGCAGGGCGCCGCGCCGCTCGCCGGCGGGCGCGCGCTGAAAACGCGCTACGGTACGTTCTACGGGCCCAATCTCACCCCGCACGTAGTGGCCGGACTCGGTCGCTGGACCGAGGCGGATTTCATTCGCGCGATGCGCGACGGCGTGCGCCCCGACGGTGCCCATTACTACCCCGCGTTCCCGTATCCGTCGTTCACGCGGATCACCGATGCCGATCTCTCCGACCTGTGGGCCTACCTGCGTGCGCTACCGCCCAACGAGCGACCCAACCAGGCGCATGACCTGCGCTTGCCATTCAGGTGGCGAGTCCCGCTCGCCGCCTGGAAGTGGCTTTACTTCACGCCGGGACCGTGGGTTGCCGACAGCAGCCGCACCGCCGTCGTCGAGCGGGGCGCCTATCTGGTCGAGGCCCTCGGCCACTGCGGCGAATGCCACACGCCGCGCAATCTTTTCGGTGGCATGAAGCGTGATCGGGCGCTCGCCGGGGGCAAGGGTCCCGGCGGGAAGGCGTTGGCGAATCTGACCCCGACGGGGCTCGGCAAGTGGAGCGATGCTGAGCTCAGGGAATTCCTGCTGACGGGAATCACTCCGGACTTCGATTCCGCCGACGAGGCGATGGCGGAGGTCGTGCGCAACACGACGAGCCAGCTCACCGCGGACGATCTGACTGCGATGATCGCGTACCTGCGCAGTCTTCCGCCGCGCCCTGACCAAACCCGATAACGCGTCGACGGCGCGCCCACCCCAACGCGGGCCGGCCCAAACCCGATCGTTCAGCCGGGGCTTCCCCAGGCGCCGAGAGTGTGGACCCGCTCGGCACCGGCCAGCGCCCGCAGATAGCGCGGTTCGTCGGCGGCGGGGAGCGTGCGATCGAAGGCCGAAGGTGCCGCTGCCCGCAGGCCGGCCCGGGTGTCGGGGTCGGCGACCGCGTTGTCGAAGAGCTCGCGGTCGATCCAGACCGGCGCGCCGCCGACCACGCTGAGATAGATGCGGCCGGTCTCCTGCTCCGCAAAATGGATTTCACGGAAGCGGTCGACGCATTGCCGCAGGAAGCCCGTGTTCTTCTCCGGCGCCAGCAGGCCGCGGTCGCGGTACAGCCGCTCCGGCCCGGTGGCGTCGACGTCGACACGGCGGTAGCGCTCGACGTCGAGAACGCACTTGACGTCGAGCACGTTGAGCTCGTCGTTCCACCCGAAGGCGACGGTACGCGGGCGCTCCCCGAGGTTCACGCTGTTGTCGAGGAATTCGAAATGCACGCGCTTGTCGGCTCGGCCGACCCAGGTGAAGAAGAGCTGCGGCATCCCCGAATACGCCTCGACGCTGTGCGCAAGCGTGTCATCGACCGCCTTGTAGCGCCCGACCTCGAGTCCGCGCTTCCAGGCGCGAACGACGAGCGATTCCGGCGGGGTGATCATGAAGAAGAGATAGACGATCTGCCCGAATCGCGTCAGCAGATTGCTCCCTGCCTCGTCGGAATCGGGAGCGAAGCTGTCGAAGCGGAAGCGATCGATCAGCAGGTGCGTCATGTTGCCCTGCTCGGCCTTGCGCGCCATGTAGCGGTCGAGCTTCCGGTCGACGAGCTGCAACTCGTCGCCGGTGAACGCGCCGGCGTACTTGTACGCATCGCCCAGCGAGCCGTAATCGAGCAACTGCTTGCGCCAGATGTCCGGGCTGATCAGCGCGAACTCGCTCCAGTTCACGCCGATGTCGCCGGCGAGCCGGCGTTGCAGCGGACGCAGCGTGCTCTTGCCCGATGCCGACGGACCTTTCGTATTCATGACCATCGGCCGATCCTGCCGCGGCAGCAGGCGGTGGCCCTCGGCGATGGCCGCTTCCCGCAGCCAGGGTTCCATCAGGCGACCGATTTCGTCCGCGGCGAGGTCGTTGCAGGCGAGGTCGGTGGCGAGTGCCGCGATCAATTCGCGGCTGCCCCAGACGCGCCCGTGGCGCACGAGAAGTGCCGAGGCAACGCGCGCGAGCGCGCGGCACGCCGCCCGCTGCAACGCGTCGCCCGCCGCGTGGCCGGCGCTCTGCCACTCGGCGATCACCCGGTCCTGCGGCAGGGGCATCGTCCGCGCCGGCGTTGCCTCGACTCGATCGCCGCCGAAGAGCGCGCGCAATCCACGCCTGGGCTTTGCCGGCGCGATGGGATCGGTGGTCGCGGTGCCGGGCAGCAGTCGACCGAGCTCGGTATCGATCGTGGCGGCGAGACTCGTCCGGAGCCCGGCATACGTCGCCCTGATCGTGTCCATCCGCGGCTCGATGTGTCGGGCCAGCAGCGTGCGGACGATGGCGCGGAAGTTGATGCCGAGATCCTCGATTCGCGAACCGTCGGGGACCGAAAAATCGGCGGTGACCCGCACCAGCAGCTCGTGCAGCGCCAACCGCTCGGGCCGGAACGCCACGAGCTCTCCCGGGTCCAGTCCCGTGAGGTCGGTGAGCTCGTCCACCCGTGCCATGTCGACGCGAACGTTGTCGGACCGAAAGATCGTTGCCAGATGACGGAACTGTCGCGGTATGCGCGACTCGAGGCCCGGGTTCCACGGCCCGCATGCCGTCGCGCTATCGGTGGAGGGGGTCACGTTGTAACTCGACATCGGGACGTGCCGGTCAGGACGCTTCGGGCGTGCGGTCCCCGCGCGAGCGCGGCTCGCGCCGCGTGTTTCGCCGATCAAGGACGCGGCACGCTAGAATGCGGCCCATTGTAGAAAGCCGAGGTCATGAAGAGCAAGGTTCCTGCATGAGCAACGGTCCGGTCCGCCGCGCGTGCGTCATGGGCCATCCGATCGCGCACTCGCGCTCGCCGCTGATCCACAATCACTGGCTCGCGGCGCTCGGCATCCCGGGTCGTTACGAGCTGCAGGACGTCGCCCCGGACGCGTTCGAATCCTTCCTGACGCGGCTGTCAGCACATGGTTTCGTCGGGGGCAATGTGACGGTTCCGCACAAGGAGGCGGCGTTCCGACTCGTTACCCGGCGGGATGCGGTCGCCGAGGCGGTCGGCGCGGTCAACACTGTTTGGTACGATGAGGGCCGGTTGATCGGCGGCAACTCCGACGTCCACGGATTCGTCGCCAATCTGGACGAATGCGTCCCGGGGTGGGACGGTGCGGGCGGTCGTGCCGTCGTGCTGGGCGCGGGTGGCGCTGCCCATTCCACCACCTATGCACTGCTCCATCGCGGGTTCACCGTCGCGCTGGTCAATCGCACGTTCGCGCATGCTCAGGACCTCGCGGAGCGCTTCGGTCCGAAGGCCTCGGCGCACGCGCCGAACGAGCTCGCCGGCCTGTTGCCCTCGGCGGACCTGCTCGTCAACTGCACGTCGTGCGGAATGCAGGGCAAGCCGCCGCTCGCGGTCGACATCGCGCCGCTGAAGCGCAGCGCGGTTGTCTGCGATCTCGTCTACGTACCGCTGGAAACGACCCTTCTCGCCGACGGGCGCCGGCGCGGCCACCGGGTCGTCGACGGTCTCGGCATGCTGCTGCGCCAGGCCGGATTCGGCTTCGAGAAATGGTTCGGGGTCATGCCGACGGTCACGCCGGATCTGCGCGGGCTGGTGGAAGCGGATATCGGGGCCCGCACGCGGCGGGCCTGAGTCGCCGGACATCGCCGGCGGGCACCCCGAGGGAGCGGCAACGGATGAAGATCGTTTGCATCGGGGGCGGCCCCGCGGGACTCTACTTCGGCCTGCTGATGAAGAAACAGGATCCGACGCACGAGATCGTCGTCGTCGAGCGCAACCGCCCGTACGACACATTCGGCTGGGGTGTCGTGTTCTCCGATCAGACCCTTGGCAACCTCGTCGCCGCGGACGAGCCGACGGCGCGCACGATTCTGCAGGCGTTCAATCACTGGGACGACATCGACGTCTTCTTCAAGGGGCGCCGTATCACGTCCGGCGGGCACGGCTTCTGCGGGATCGGTCGCAAGCGCCTGCTCAACATCCTGCAGGCGCGGTGCGAGGAGCTGGGGGTCTCGCTCGTGTTCGAGACCAACGTGACCGATGAGCGCGAGGTGGCGGCGCAGTACGGCGCCGACCTGGTGATCGCCTGCGACGGCATCAACAGCGCGATCCGCGCGCGCTACCAGGACACGTTCGCGCCGGACATCGACGTGCGCCGCTGCCGTTTCGTCTGGCTCGGCACGAAGAAGCCGTTCGCAGCGTTCACGTTCGCATTCGAGGAAACCGAGCACGGCTGGTTCCAGGCGCACATCTACCAGTTCGACGGCGACACGTCGACCTTCATCATCGAAACGCCGGAGGACGTGTGGCAGAAGGCCGGGCTCGACCGCATGGACCAGGCCGAGGGCATTGCGTTCTGCGAACGGCTGTTCGCGCAATACCTGGATGGACATCGGCTGCTGTCCAACGCGGCGCACCTTCGCGGTTCGGCGATCTGGATCAAGTTTCCGCGTGTGGTCTGTCGCAACTGGGTGCACCGGATCGCCGTCCGCGGCAGGAGCGTGCCGATCGTGCTGATGGGCGACGCGGCGCACACGGCCCACTACTCGATCGGCTCGGGCACCAAGCTCGCGCTCGAGGATGCGATCGAGCTCGCGCGCTGTTTCCGAACGCACGGTGCCGAGGGAATGGACAAGGTGCTGTCCGTCTACCAGGAGGTGCGCTCGGTCGAGGTGCTGAAGATCCAGAGCTCGGCGAAGAACTCGATGGAGTGGTTCGAGAATGTGCGGCGCTACACCGCCCTCGAAGCCGACCAGTTCGCCTATTCGATGCTGACCCGCAGCCAACGCATCTCGCACGAGAATCTGCGGCTGCGCGATCCGGCGTTCGTCGAGCGCTACGAGAACTGGGTCGCTGGCCGTGCGTTCGCGGCGGCCGGGATCGCGCCGCCACCGACCTCGCGCAGCGTTCCGCCGATGCTGACGCCGTACCGGGCGCGCGGCGTCGTGCTCAAGAACCGGATCGTCGTGTCGCCGATGGCGCAGTATTCGGCCCGGGACGGCATTCCGGGCGACTACCACCTCGTGCACCTCGGTGCGCGTGCGATGGGCGGCGCCGCCCTCGTGTTCGCGGAAATGACCTGCGTGTCGCCCGACGCCCGGATCACCCCGGGTTGCCCGGGACTGTGGAACGACGCGCAGCGCGACGCGTGGCGGCGCATCGTCGACTTCGTGCACCGCGACACCGACGCGAAGATCGCCATCCAGCTCGGACACGCCGGCCCCAAGGGCTCGACCTGCGTGCCGTGGGACGGCGGCGAGGATCGGCCATTGCCGGCGGACAACTGGTCGCTCGTGGCGGCGAGTGCGCAGCAGTATCTCACCGGCGTCTCGCAGACGGCGCGCGCGGCGACGCGCGCGGATCTCGTGCGCATCAGCGCCGATTTCGTTGCGGCGGCGCGGCGGGCGGCCGAAGCCGGCTTCGACTGGCTCGAGCTGCATTGCGCGCACGGCTACCTGCTGTCGTCGTTCATCTCGCCGCTGACCAACCGGCGGGAGGACGAGTATGGCGGCAGTCTCGCGAACCGCTGCCGGTATCCGCTCGAAGTGTTCGCGGCAATTCGCGCGATGTGGCCCCCCGACCGGCCGATCAGCGTGCGAATCTCGGCGCACGACTGGGCGGAGGGCGGCATCGCGCCGGACGACGCGGTCGAAATCGGACGGCTGTTCAAGGCCGCCGGCGCGGACCTCATCGATTGCTCGTCGGGGCAGGTCGTTCCCCACGCCGCGCCGGTCTACGGCCGCATGTACCAGACGCCGTTCGCCGATCGCATCCGCAACGAGGCCGGCATTGCGACGATCGCGGTCGGCGCGATATTCGAGGCGGATCACGCGAACAGCATCATCGCGGCGGGGCGCGCCGACCTGTGCGCGATCGCGCGGCCGCACCTTGCGAACCCGGCCTGGACCTTGAGCGAGGCCGCGAAAATCGGCTACCCCGACATCGCGTGGCCGAAGCAATATCGCTCGGCGAAGACCCAGCTCGAGCGCAACATCGCGCGCGACAAGGAGCTGGCCGCGGCCAATGCCGGTCTCACGCCGCAGCAGATCGCGGCGAGGCTGCTCGAAGGCTGAGCGCGCTGTTACCGGCGGATCTGTCCCCGGGGGCAGGTGTAGTGGCGGCACCGACACTGCCTGCCGCGGCAATGCTTGTAGAATGCCGGGCTTGCGCCGGCGGGGCCGCAGCCCTGCCCGCAGCTCTGCCTGAGCCCCCGCCAATCGCCGGACGCCCGCCCTATGCATCGACATCGACATTTCTGGCGCAAGCCGTTCTTCGGCGTCGCGCTCGCGACGCTGCTCGCGGTATGGGGTGGTGGCGCAGCACCGGCGCTCGCGCAAACCGGTGACGCGAAGACCAACACGGTCCGCCCTGAAATCGCGGCGCAGCTCAAGGCCGCGGAAGAGCTCGTCGTCGCCAAGAAGTATCCCGAGGCGCTCGCCAAGCTGCGGGAGGCCGACGGCGTCCCCGAGCGCACTCCCTACGAGATCTTCGTCATCGAACGGATGCGTGGGATCACCGCTGCCGACGCCGGCGACGTGCCGGCGTCGCTCAAGTCGGTCGAGATTGTCGTCGGGACGGGGTTCGCGGCGCCGGCCGACCAGCTCAAGATGATCGAAGTGCTCGCTCGCAATTACTTCCAGCTCGCGGACTATCCAAAGGCCGCGCAGTGGGCGTCGCGCTATTTCCAGGACGGTGGCACGAATCCGCAATTGCGTCAGCTTCGGATCCGGGCGCTCTACCAGGGTGGCGATTGCGCGACCGTTGCGACCGAGCTGCGTTCGACGCTCGCCGCCGGTGAGGCGAGCGGTGCGGTCCCCGCACTGGACGAACTGCAGATTCTGGCCAGTTGCTACGCCAAGCTGAACGACGACGCGGGCTACACGTTCGCGCTCGAGAAGCTCCTCGCCTACTACCCGAAGAAGGAATACTGGGCGGATGCGATTCGTCGCGTCGAATCCAAGCCGGCGTTCCCGGAATCGCTGGCACTCGATGTGCTGCGCCTGCGGGAGGCGACCGGTAATCTGACTGGCGCGCAGCAGCACATGGCGATGGCGCAATTGGCGCTCAAGGCCGGTTTCCCCGCGGAAGCCAAGCGAATCATTGACCGGGGATTTGCCGCGGGCGTGCTGGGGTCGGGCGCTGACGGCGACGCCCAGCGCCGGCTGCGCGACCAGGTGACGAAACAGGTTGCCGAGGACGAGAAGATCCTGGCGCAAAACGCCAAGGATGCCGCTGGCGCAAAGGATGGGACCCCGCTCGTCAATGTCGGCTTCGCGCTGGTGAGCGCCGGGCAGTTCGACAAGGGGCTGGCGCTGATGGAGCAGGGAATCCAGAAAGGTGTCGGCAATCGGCAGGGCGATGCCCGGCTGCATCTCGCGATCGCCTACCTCGCGGCCGGCCAGAAGGCGAAAGCCGTCGCGACGCTCAAGGCGATCCAGGGCGGCGACGCGACGGCCGACCTCGCCCGGCTCTGGCTCATCCACGCGCAGCGCACGTCGAGCTGAACGCCACGACGCACGACGCCTCGCCCCCGCGCTCGCTCGCACCCATGCGGTTCCTCCTGAACGCGCTCACCCGCGTGCGGCTCGGCGCGCTCTACGCTGCGGCGCTGGTGCATCTATGCGGTGGTGTTCTACGCCTGGCGCTGGCGTCGCGAGCAGGTCGCCGGCGATGTCGCGCGCGCTTTTCCCGCGATGACCGCGGCCGAGCGCGCGGATCTCGTGCGCCAGTCGTACCGCAATCTGGCGGACGTCGTGGTGGAGTCTGCGTGGGGATTCGGTGCGAGCGCGGACGAGCTGCGGCGCCGCGTCGTATTCGAGAATCCCGAGGTCGTCCATCGCTGCGCCGCGGCAAAGCAGTCGGTGGTGCTGCTCACGCCCCACTACTGCAACTGGGAGTGGCTGCTGCTCGCCGGTGGCGCGACGTTCGGACTGCCGATCGACGCGGTCTACCAGACCTTGCGCGTCGCGTCCGTCGATCGCTATCTGCGCGAGGCGCGGGCACGCTTCGGGGGCAAGCCGTTTCCACGCCAGGATTTCGTCTACGAGCTCATGAACCGGGCCGGCACACCGCGCGCGTACGGACTCATCGCCGATCAGACCCCGCCCCGGGATGAGCGCAAGCACTGGACGCGGCTGCTGGGCCGGGACACCGCGTTCTTCGTCGGCGCGGAAAAGATTGCGCGGTTCCTCGATGCAACCGTGCTCTACGTCGCGATGCGCCGCATCCGCCGCGGCCACTACACCGTACGCTTTTCGGTACTCGCCGAGCCCCCGTACGCGCCCGGTGCCGACGATGTGCACTCGCCGATCATGGAGGGATTCGCGCGGAACCTCGAACAGGCGATTCTCGAAAGCCCGGCCGACTGGCTGTGGGTCCAGAAGCGCTGGAAGTATCCGAAGACCGCCGACCTCTGACGAGCACGCGCAGACCGGTCAGGGCCGGCGCCAGACGGCCAGGGTCGCAAACCAGCCCTCGGGCACGTCGGCCGGGTGCAGTGACCAGTACTGCGGCAGGTACGGCGGCGGACCGGCGATGAGGCACGGCGAATCGCCCAGGCGGACTTCCAGCTGCCCGAACGGGGCGATGAGACCGTCGCCGGTGGCCTTGCTCATCGCCTCCTTGCAGGTCCAGTAGCGCACGAACAGCTGCCGCCGCAGGTCGGCCTCGAGACCGGCGAGCGACGCCCGCTCGCGCTCCGTCAGGAACTTCCGCGCCAGCCGGTCGGCGCCGACGTCGCGATCGGCGCGCTCGACGTCGACCCCGATGCGCAGCCCCGCCCCGGCGTTGCGCGCCACCGCGATCACCGCGACGTCGTGCGTGTGCGAGACGTTGAAATCGATGGCGGCTTCCCGGTCCGCGAGCTCGGGTCGTCCCCGCACGCCGCGCCGGATCGCGACCGCGGGTGGCGGCACGCCCAGTGCCTGGCCGAGCACGAGGCGCAGGGTTGTGCGCCCGGCGATCCAACGGTGCCGAAGGCGGTCGTTGCCGAAACGGGCGGCACGCGCCGTTTCGGCGGCCGAAAGCCAGCCCGCGAGACGTCCGACTTCGTCCGGCGTACGCGCGAGCGGGCACCACCAAAGCGTGACGTCGGGGGCTACGGCCGCGAGCTCCCGTGGAGCGCCTGGCACCGTCCCGAGCGGGCTCGAGTGGGGAGGCGTCGGGTGCGGGTTCAGGGGCTGCTCCTGGGTTGCCCTTTGGCGGTCGGACCGCCCATTTGCCGGGACGTTGCGGGACGGGGCGTCGGACATCGGGCGTTCCGTCCCCATTATGACGGCGTGGGGCCGGACGGGGTCGGGCGGCGGTGGCGGATCCCCTTCATTTTCCCGAGGTTTTCTGCTATTATTACGTGCGATAAGCAAGAGAAATGGGCTGGGCACAGCCCATTTTTTTTTCCCCAAACCGTTTGCAGGGCGATGAATCTCGGCGAATTGCTGGAAAAGACGCTGCCCCCGCTGGGGTACGAGCTGGTCGATTGGGAGACCTCGCCCAAGGGCCGGTACGTGCGCGTGTTCATCGACAAGCCGAAGGGCGTGGACGTCGAGGACTGCGCGCGCGTGAGCCGCCACCTGACGCGGTTGTTCGCCGTCGCCAATGTCGACTTCGAGCGGCTCGAGGTGTCGTCGCCGGGGCTGGACCGGCCGCTGCGCAAGTCGGAGGACTTCGCCCGGTTCACGGGGGCCGAGGCCGAGTTCCGGCTCGCCAATCCGGTGGACAGCGCCCGGCGCGTGAAAGGCATCCTGCATGGTCTCGCGGACGGCGCTGTGCTGGTCGAGACCACGCAGGGAATGAGGACGATACCGCTCGCCGACATCGATCGGGCGCGGCTCGTACCGAAGATCGAGTGGAGAAAGGCGAAATGAATCGCGAACTGCTGCTGTTGGTTGACGCGCTTGCGCGCGAGAAGAACGTGCCGAAGGACATCGTGTTCACGGCGCTGGAGTCGGCGCTCGCCTCCGCCACGAAGAAGCGCTTCGTCGACGAGATCGACGCCCGGGTGTCGATCGACCGCGAGACCGGCGATTACGAGTCGTTCCGGCGCTGGACCGTCGTGCCCGACGAAGAGCACGAGGAGCCCGCCTACCAGATCGCGATCACCGACGCCGCCCAGCGCGATCCGGCGCTGGCCCTGGGCGATGTCGTCGAGGAGCCGCTCGAACCCGTCGAGTTCGGGCGCATCGGCGCGCAGGCGGCGAAGCAGGTGATCCTGCAGAAGATCCGCGATGCCGAACGCGAGCAGATCCTGAATGATTTCCTCGACCGCGAGGACAACCTCCTGACGGGAACCGTCAAGCGCATCGAGCGCGGCAACGCGATCGTCGAATCGGGCCGCATCGAGGGCGTCGTCCCGCGCGACCAGCTGATCCCGAAGGAAATGCTGCGGGTGGGCGACCGGATCCGCGCGTACGTGACCAAGATCGACCGCACGGCGAAGGGACCGCAGCTCATCCTGTCGCGGATCGCGCCGGAGTTCCTGATGCGGCTGTTCGAGCTCGAGGTCCCCGAGATCGAGGAGGGGCTGATCGAGATCAAGGCCGCGGCGCGCGATCCCGGCATCCGGGCGAAGATCGCGGTCAAGTCGAACGACCCGCGCCTCGACCCGCAGGGCACCTGCATCGGCATGCGCGGCTCGCGCGTGACCGCCGTGACCAACGAGCTCGCCGGCGAGCGCGTCGACATCATCCTCTACTCGGAAGACCCGGCCAAGTTCGTCATCAACGCCTTGGCGCCCGCCGAGATCTCGTCGATCGTGGTCGACGAGGAGAAGCACAGCATGGATGTCGTCGTCGACGAGGAGAACCTCGCGATCGCGATCGGCCGGCTCGGCCAGAACGTCAGGCTCGCCTCCGAGCTCACCGGATGGGAGCTCAACCTGATGAGTGTCGAGGATTCGCAGAAGAAGCACGAGGAAGAGGGGCAGCGGCTGCGCCAGCTGTTCATGGACAAGATCGACGTCGACGAAGAGGTCGCCGACATCCTCATCGCCGAGGGCTTCACTTCGCTCGAGGAGGTCGCCTACGTTCCGATCAACGAGATGCTCGAGATCGAGGCGTTCGACGAGGAGACTGTGAACGAGCTGCGCAGCCGCGCGCGCAACGCGCTGCTCACCGACGCGATCGTGCGCGAGGAGAGTGTCGAGAATGTCGACGAGGCGTTGCTCAATCTCGAGGGGATGGACACCGAGATCGCGAGCGCGCTCGCGGCGCACGGCATCACCACGCGCGACGCGCTCGCCGACCTCGCCGGCGACGAGCTCGTCGAACTGACCGGCATAGCCCCCGAGCGTGCGCAGGCCCTGATCATGAAGGCGCGCGCGCACTGGTTCGACGAGGCACCGGCGGGCGTGGAGCCGATGGCGGCGGCCGCGGCGCCGACGCAGCACTGAGCATCACGCAAGGCCGCAACAGGCACGCAGGAGAAGCACATGGCGCAGACGACGATCGAACAATTCGCGACGGACCTCAAGCTGCCTCCGGGGGCGCTGCTCGAGCAGCTCGCCAAGGCGGGCGTCGCCGGCAAGCGCGAAGGTGACAATCTCTCGGAGCAGGACAAGACCAAGCTGCTCGAGTACCTGCAGAAGCAGCACGGTGCGGCGGGCGAGCCGAAGAAGAAGATCACGCTGACGCGCAAGCAGACGACCGAGATCAAGGCGTCCGGCTCCACCGGCAAGGCGCGGACGATCCAGGTCGAGGTGCGCAAGAAGCGCGTGTTCGTCAAGCGCGACGAGACCGAGGCGGCGCCCGTGGTCGAGGAAGCGCCGAAGCCGGTCGCGGCCCCGGTCATCAGCGCCGAGGAGCTCGCTGCGCGCGAAGCGGAGGAGCGCAAGGCCCACGAGCTGATCGCGCGCCAGCAGGAAGAGGTGCAGAAGAAGCAGGAACAGGTGGTCAAGCGCAAGACCAAGAAGGAGCGCGAGGCCGAGGAAGCAGCGGCGAAGGCGGCCGCCGAGACTGCCGCGGCGGAAGCCGCCAAGGCGGCCGAAGCGGAGAAGGCGGCCAAAGCGGCAGCGGCGAAGGCGCCGACCGAAGGCACGCTGCATCGTCCCGCGGCCAAGCCGGGCGAGCGTGCGAAGCCGGTCAAGAAGAGCGGAACCGCGTTCCAGGAGGAGGCGGCGCGCCGACGGGCGTTGAAGCTGCGCGGCGACGTGACCGGTGGTGCGACCGCGGCCGGCTGGCGGCAGCCGAAGGTCGGCCCGCGCCGGCACGACGAGGAAGGCGGCGAAGGCGCCGCGCCGCTGGCGGCGGGACCGATCATCCGCGACGTCAGCATTCCCGAGACGATCACCGTTGCCGATCTCGCGCGCAAGCTCTCGGTCAAGGCGGCCGAGGTGATCAAGGCGCTGATGAAGCTGGGCCAGATGGTCACGATCAACCAGGTGCTCGACCAGGAAACCGCAATCATCCTGGTCGAGGAAATGGGCCACAAGGCGAAAGCCGCGAAACTGGACGACCCCGACGCGCTGCTCGCGGAATCCGAGGCGGCGACCGGCGAGGCGGAGCCACGACCGCCGGTCGTCACCGTGATGGGCCACGTCGACCACGGCAAGACGTCGCTGCTCGACACCATCCGTCGCACGCGCGTGGCGAGCGGCGAGGCGGGCGGGATTACGCAGCACATCGGCGCCTATCACGTCCAGACCAAGAAGGGCGTGATCACCTTCCTGGACACGCCGGGTCACGAGGCGTTCACGGCGATGCGCGCGCGCGGCGCGAAGGTGACCGACATCGTCATTCTCGTCGTCGCCGCCGACGACGGTGTGATGCCGCAGACGAAGGAGGCGATTGCGCACGCGAAGGCCGGCAACGTGCCGCTCGTCGTCGCGATCAACAAGATCGACAAGCCGGAAGCGAACCTCGAGCGAGTCAAGCAGGAGCTCGTCGCCGAAAGCGTGATCCCCGAGGAATACGGCGGCGAGACGCAGTTCATCCAGGTTTCCGCCAAGACGGGCGCGGGCATCGACGAGCTGCTCGACGCCATCCTGCTGCAGGCGGAAGTGCTCGAGCTCAAGGCGCCGAAGAACGCGCCGGCGCGCGGCATCGTGATCGAATCGCGACTGGACAAGGGCAAGGGCCCGGTGGCCACCGTCCTCGTGCACTCGGGAACGCTGAAGCGGGGCGACATCGTGCTCGCCGGTGCGGTTTTCGGACGCGTGCGCGCAATGACCGACGAGACCGGCAAGAGCGTGACGGCGGCTGGGCCGGCGATTCCGGTCGAGATCCAGGGACTCTCCGACGTGCCGATCGCCGGCGAGGACGTCATGGTGCTGGGCGACGAGCGCAAGGCGCGCGAGATCGCGCTGTTCCGCCAGGGCAAGTTCCGCGACGTGAAGCTCGCCAAGCAGCAGGCCGCCAAGCTCGAGAACATGTTCGATCAGATGGCCGAGGACGCCATCAAGTCGCTCACGCTAATCGTCAAGGCCGACGTCCAGGGGAGCTACGAGGCGCTGACGCAGGCGCTGACCAAGCTCTCGACGGGCGAAGTCAAGGTCAATATCGTCCACGCGGCGGTCGGCGGCATCACCGAATCCGACGTCAATCTCGCGCTCGCGTCGAAGGCCGTGATCGTCGGCTTCAACGTGCGGGCCGACGCCGCTGCGCGCAAGCTCGCCGAGCACAGCGGTGTCGACATCCGCTACTACAACATCATCTACGACGCGGTCGACGAGGTGAAGGCGGCGCTCTCCGGGATGCTGACGCCGGAAAAGAAGGAGAGCCAGATCGGCCTGGTCGAGGTGCGCGAGGTGTACAAGATCTCGAAGGTGGGCACCGTGGCGGGCTGCTACGTGCTGGACGGCGTCGTGAAGCGCGGCGCGCGCGTGCGCCTCCTGCGCGACAACGTCGTGATCCACGACGGGGAGCTCGACTCGCTGAAGCGCTTCAAGGACGACGTGCGCGAGGTCAAGGGCGGCTTCGAATGCGGGCTGTCGCTCAAGAACTACAACGATGTGCAGAAGGGCGACCAGCTCGAGGTTTACGAGATCGTCGAAGTCTCCCGAACCCTGTGAAGCGGCATTCGCAGCGCGCGCAGCGCGTCGGGGAGCAGATCCAGCGTGAGCTGGCGGAGCTGCTGCGCGACAACGTGAAGGATCCGCGCGTCGGGCGGGTGACGATCACCGGCGTCGACGTCTCCGCGGATCTGTCGCACGCCAAGATCTTCGTCACCCACCTGGCCGGCCGCGAGCACGCCGACGAGGCGGTGCGAGCGCTGCAGCACACTGCCGGCTTCCTGCGCACCGAGCTTTCGCACCGGATGCAGCTCTACTCGGTACCGCAGCTCCACTTCGCGTACGACGATTCGATCGAGGCCGGCATGCGCCTGTCGCAGCTGATCGACGAAGCGGTCGCCAGCGACCACAAGCCGAATCCCTGATGCCGGCGCGCCCGCCGTCCTCCCGGCCCCCGCGCCGGCGGGTCGATGGCGTCCTGCTGCTCGACAAGCCAGCCGGCCTGTCGTCGAACGCGGCGCTGCAGCGCGCGAAGAGGCTCTATGCCGCCGAAAAGGCAGGCCACACGGGAACCCTCGATCCGCTGGCGACCGGGCTGCTGCCGCTCTGCTTCGGCGAGGCGACGAAGTTCGCCCAGGTGCTGCTCGAGGCGCGCAAGGCCTATGTCGCGACCGTGCGCTTCGGTGTCGCGACAACGACCGGCGATGCCGAAGGCGAACCGACCCGGACCTCTCCCACCGCGTTCACGCGCGACGAGCTGGAGGCGACGCTCCCGCGCTTCGTCGGCGCGATCGCCCAGACACCGCCCATGCACTCGGCGCTCAAGTATCAGGGGCGGTGCTACTACGAGTACGCGCGTGCCGGTGTCGCGATTCCGCGCGCGCCGCGGACGGTTGTGATCGAGGCGATCGAACTGCTCGACTGGACGCCGCCGCTCGCCGTGCTCTCCGTCGCGTGCGGGAAGGGCACCTATATCCGCGCGCTCGCCGAGGACCTGGCGGCGGCGGTCGGCAGCTGCGCGCATCTTGCCGCGCTGCGCCGGACCGCGAGCGGGCCCTTCGCCATCGCCGGCGCCGCGACCCTCGAGGCGCTGGAAGGCCTGGAGGCGGACGCGCGCGACGCACTGCTCCTGCCCGCGGACGCGCTCCTCGCCGGCCTCGCGCGGCTCGACGTCGATGCGCCGGCCGCGCGCGCACTGGTCGAGGGGCGTGTCGGCGCTGCGCCCCCGGGCGCGGCCGGACACTACCGCTGTTACGGTCCCCAGGGGCGCTTCCTGGGTCTGGTCGAGTCAACCGGCGGAGCGCTGCGCGCGCTGCGGTTGTCGCGCACCGATGTCTGAGTCGGCGCGGCCGCGTCAGGCGTCGAACGCAGCGCCGACCGCGGCAGATTACCGCTTGAATCCTAAGCATTTTTCAGGCACAATTTACGACTTTGCCGGGCTCGGCATCGCCAGCGCAGCGGGTACCGCAGCCCGCAACCGGCGACGCAAGATCGCACATCTACGAGAGAGAGAAGGACCACCGCAATGGCAGTTACCGTGCAGGAAAAGGCGAAGGTCATCGCCGACCATCAGCGAATCAAGGGTGACACGGGCTCGCCCGAAGTGCAGGTCGCGCTGCTCACCGCCCGCATCAACGGCCTCAACGACCATTTCAAGGCCAACCTGAAGGACCACCACTCGCGCCGCGGGTTGCTGCGGATGGTGTCGCGTCGCCGCAAGCTGCTCGACTATCTCAAGTCGCGCAACGCGGATTCGTACCGAACCCTGATCGAGAAGCTCGGGTTGCGCAAGTAGCGCGCCAGGGCCCTTCGAGTCGACTCCCCCGACGCCCCTCCGGTCGCGCAAGCGGACGAATGATGCGTCACGTGGAACCGCGGAAGGATCCGGGGCCATCGCGGCAACCCGCTTGAGAACATCGACGATGGCCGCGCCAGCACGGCGCGGCCATCGTCTTTTCGCAGAACTGAGGACAACGTGAATCCCATCAAGAAATCGATACCCTATGGCCGCCATACCCTGACGCTCGAAACCGGCGAGATTGCCCGCCAGGCGGGTGGCGCCGTGCTTGCGAGCCTCGACGACACGGTCGTGCTGGTGACCGCAGTCGCGCGCACCACCGCCAAGGCCGGTCAGGACTTCTTCCCGCTGACGGTCGACTATCAGGAAAAGACCTATGCCGCGGGCAAGATCCCCGGCGGCTTCTTCAAGCGCGAAGGCCGGCCTTCGGAGAAGGAGACGCTGACCTCGCGGCTCATCGACCGCCCGATCCGTCCGCTCTTTCCGGACGGTTTCTACAATGAGGTGCAGGTGATCGCGACGGTCATGTCGGTCGATCCGGAGATCGACCCCGACATCCCGGCGATGATCGGCGCGTCCGCGGCGCTGATGCTGGCCGGCGTCCCGTTCAACGGACCGATCGGGGCCGCCCGCGTCGGCTACGTCGATGGCCAGTACGTGCTGAATCCGACCAAGACCGAGCTCGCGAGCTCGGCTTTGAATCTGGTCGTCGCCGGTACCGAGGCGGCGGTGCTGATGGTGGAATCGGAAGCCAACGAATTATCGGAAGAGGTCATGCTGGGCGCGGTCGTCTTCGGGCATGCGCAGCAGCAGGCGGCGATCAACATGATTCACGAGCTGGTCGAGGCGGGCGGCAAGCCGCTGTGGGACTGGCAGCCGGCGGCGAAGGACGAGGCGATGATCGCCAAGGTGACCGCGGCCGCCGAGGTACCGCTGCGCGAGGCCTACCAGCTGCGCTCGAAGCAGGCCCGCCAGCAGCGGTTGAAGGACATCTACGCCAACGTCGCCGCCGAGTGCATTCCGGCGGATTCGCCGCCGAGCTACGCGAACGAGGTCAACAATCTCGTGTTCGGGCTCGAGGCGAAGATCGTCCGCAATCAGATCCTGTCGGGCGAGCCGCGGATCGACGGGCGTGACACCCGGACGGTGCGGCCGATCTCGATCCGAACCGGTGTCCTGCCGCGCACGCACGGCTCGGCGCTGTTCACGCGCGGCGAAACGCAGGCGATCGTCGTGGCGACGCTCGGCACGGCCCGCGACGAGCAGCGGATCGACGCGTTGATGGGCGAGTACACGGACCGCTTCATGCTCCACTACAACATGCCGCCTTACGCGACCGGCGAGACCGGCCGCGTCGGCACGCCGAAGCGGCGCGAGATCGGCCATGGCCGCCTCGCCAAGCGCTCTCTCCTGGCGGTGCTGCCCACGGCGGAGGAATTCGCGTACTCGATGCGGGTCGTGTCGGAGATCACCGAATCGAACGGCAGCTCGTCGATGGCCTCCGTCTGCGGCGGCAGCCTCGCGCTGATGGACGCCGGCGTCCCGACCAAGGCGCACGTCGCCGGCATCGCGATGGGTCTCATCAAGGAAGGCAACCGCTTCGCCGTGCTCACCGACATCCTCGGCGACGAGGATCACCTCGGCGACATGGACTTCAAGGTTGCCGGCACCGACCGCGGGATCACGGCGCTGCAGATGGACATCAAGATCCAGGGTATCACCAAGGAGATCATGGCGGTGGCGCTGTCGCAGGCCCGCGAGGGGCGGATGCACATCCTGCACCTGATGCAGGAAGCGCTGCCGCATGCCCGCGCCGAAGTCTCGCAGCACGCGCCGCGGATGATGTCGTTCAAGATCAACCCCGAGAAGATCCGCGACGTGATCGGCAAGGGTGGCGCGGTGATCCGTGCGCTGACCGAGGAGACGGGCACGACGATCGACATCCAGGACGACGGCACGATCACGATCGCCTCGGTCAACGCCGACGCCTGCAACGTCGCGCGCAAGCGGATCGAGGACATCACCGCGGAAGTCGAGGTCGGCCGGATCTACGAGGGCACCGTGCTGCGGCTCCTCGATTTCGGCGCGATCGTCCAGGTGCTCCCCGGCAAGGATGGCCTGCTGCACATCTCGCAGATCGCGAAGGAACGGGTCAACCAGGTGTCCGACTACGTGAAGGAAGGGCAGGTCGTCCGCGTCAAGGTGCTGGAGGCCGACGACAAAGGGCGGTTGCGCCTGTCGATGAAGGCGGCGGCCGAAGAGGTCGCGGCGCCCGCGCCGTCAGAGCCGACGACGGCCGCCTGAGCGCGGCGAAAGCCGGGAACGAGGGGCGCCTGCGGGCGCCCTTGTTCTTGGCGCGGCCTGCTGCTGCGCGCGCGACGGCGGGCGCGTCAGCGCCGGCTGCCCAATCGCTCGCGCAGCACGCGGTGCTGGATCTTGCCGGTGGCCGTGCGCGGCATCTCGGCCTCGGTCATGAACGTGACCGCGCGCGGCCGCTTGTAGCCGGCCATCTTGTCGCGGCACCACTCGAGCACGTCGGTCTCGCTGGCGTGCGCGCCGTCGTGCATCACGATCACCGCGTGGACCGCTTCGCCCCATTTTTCGTGCGGCACGCCGACCACGGCGACGTCCTTGACGCCGGGATAGCGGCCGAGCACGTTCTCGATCTCGCTCGGATAGACGTTCTCGCCGCCGCTGATGATCATGTTGCTCTTGCGGTCGACGAGATGGATGAAGCCCTGCTCGTCGCGCCGCGCCATGTCGCCGACGCTGCAGTAGCCGCCGCGCAGCGATTCGGCCGTCTTCGCCGGATCGTTGAGGTAGCCGTCGAACGTGTACGGCGTGCACGAGAAGAGCTCGCCGACCTCGCCGTCGGGCACCTCGCGGCCGTGCGGATCGAGCATCCTCACCGGCGCGCGAGCCGGTCCACTCGCGGCCGACCGAGCCCAGATGCTCGATCTGCTCGTCGGGGCGCAGCAGCGTCACCCAGCCGGCCTCGGTCGAGCCGTAGAGCTCGTAGAGCTGCGAGTTCGAGAAGTAGTCGAGGATCGCGAGCTTCGTGTCCTTGCGCGCCGGCGCCGACGAGATCATCAGCTTGCGCACGCGGCTCACGTCGTAACCCGCCTTCACCTTTTCCGGCAGTCCCAGCGTCATGATGTAGTGCGTGGGGACGAGCGACGTGAACGTGACGTGCTGCGACGCCATCGTCGCGAGGAGCGCCTCCGGATCGAAGCTCCTGCGGTCGTCGACGACGCAGGTCGCGCCGAGGTAGGTGAACGTGAACGCGAAGTAGAGCGAGTTCGCGTGGCACATCGGCATCACCAGCAGCGCCGTGTCGTCGCGCGTGAGGCCCATGTCGAGCGCCGTCACGAGCGAGATCAGCGCGCTGCCCTGGTGGTTGCGGATCGCGCCCTTGGGCTTGCCGGTCGTGCCCGACGTGTACATCAGCGCCCACGTGTCGGTCGGCTGCACGTGCGCGTCGGGCTCGGCGTCCGCGGCAGCGGCGAGCAGCGCCTCGTAGCCGGTCCAGCCCGGCCGCGCGTCGAATCGCCGAGGCGGATCCATCCGCCGGCCGCGATCGCGAGCTCGCCGCGCAGGCCTTCGACGCGATCGACCAGCTCGTCCTCGACGATGAACGCGCGCGCGTCGCAGTGCTCGGCGATGTACCGGATCTCGGGCCCGACGAGGCGGAAGTTGATCGGGCACCGCGACGAGCCCGGCCTTGGCCAGCGCGACGTAGATCTCCATCCACTCGACGCGGTTGTGCGCGAGCAGCGCGACCCGATCGCCCTTCCTGCAGACCGAGCCCGAGCAGCGCATTGGCGAGCCGGCACGCGCGCGCGTTCCACTGCGCGAACGTGATGCGCACGGCGCGAATCGCGCGCCGCCGATCTTGTCCGGCTGCAAGCCGCGCGTGCGCCGCGACGATCTCGCCGAGGTTCAGGACGCCGCTCACGTCCGGCGCGCCTTCTCCGCGTCGTCCCATGCGGTGAGCGCCTGATAGTCGGGCACCCAGCCCAGCCCCTTGCCGGCGTCGGAGCTGAGCGCGTCCTGCGTCACGACGACGTCGAGGAGCGCCGGGGCCTTCGCGAAGGCCTCCTTCAGCGCGCCGCCGAGCCGTTCCGGGTCGGTCACGCGCTCGGCATGCAGGCCGAACGCGCGCGCCATGCGCGGCGTAATCGCTCCACGCGAGCGTGGTGCCGACGACGCGGCCGCCGTAGTTCATCTGCTGGTCGAGCCGCTCGATGTTCCACGCCGCGTTGTTGGCGATGATGAACACGACCTTCGCGCCGTGGCGCTTCGCGCTGTCGATCTCCATCGCGTTGATGCCGAACGCGCCGTCGCCGCTCACGACGACGACCTGCCGGCCGGGATGCAGCAGCGCGGCCGCGACGCCGAACGGCGTGCCGACGCCGAGGCAGCCGAACGTTCCCGGATCGAGATACGTGCGCGGCGCCTCGAGTCCGAGGCGCGCGAAGCTCAGGATGTCGCCGCCGTCGGCGATCGTGATCGCATCCGGCGTCGAGCACCTCGCGCAGCGCCGCGAAGATCCGGTTGGGATGCATGTGGCCGTCCTTGCCGGACGGCGCGTTGCGCGAGCTCCTCCGCGTACTTCGCCGAGCGGCGCAGGTGCTCGTCGCGCAGGCCCTGCGTCCAGTCGGTGTCGACCGCGCCCCGCGTCCGGACAGCGCTCGCGGTCAGCGCGGCGAGCGCGAGACCGGGATGCGCAAACAGCTCGACTTCGCCGCGCCGATTCTCGCGCAGCTCTTCGGCGTTGTCGGCGATGCGGATCCAGCGCGCGTTCGGGAACACCGCCGGCGAGCCGTAGCCGATCTGGTAGTCGAGCTTGCGGCCGACGGCGACGCACGAGGTCGGCCTCCTTCATCGCGCGAGCGCGCACCGCGCCGACGAACGACGGGTGCGTGCCGGGCACGAGACCGCGGCTTTCCTGCGTGTCGAGATAGAGTGCGCCGCTCGCATCGAGCAAGCGCACGAGCTCCGCCGACGCGCCCAGCGCGCCACGGCCGGTCATCACGAGCGGCCGGCGCGCCGCGGCGATCAGCGCTGCCGCGCGTGCGACCTCCGTCAGGTCCGGGCGGAATGCGGCGCGGCGGCTTCGGCGCGAGGTATTCGCCGAGCGCGAGCCTCGGCGGCACGCGTTCGCGCAGCACGTCGGTCGGAATCTCGACGTACACGGGCCCCGGCGGGTTGCCGTCGCCCATCGCGATCGACCACGCCTTGTCGAGGTCGCGCAGCAGGTTGTCGGCCGTGCGCAGCGTGCGCGCGCTGCGCGTCACCGGCTTCATGATCGACACGTGATCGATGCCCTGCAGCGGGCCGAGGTCGTCCTGCGGCACGGGCGCGCAGCCGCCGATCAACAGCACCGGCACGCGCTCGAGCTGCGCATTGGCGATCGCGCGTCACGCAATTGGTGACGCCGGGTCCCGCGGTCGCGAACGCGACCCCGACCTGGCCGGTCAGCACCGCGTGGCAGTGCGCCATGTGCACGCCGGCGCCTTCGTCGCGCACGTCGACGATCCGCACCTTGCGCTGCGCGAGGTGATCCCAGATCGGCTGGATGTGGCCGCCCTGCAGGCCGTACACGCGGTCGACGCCGCGCGCGACCATGAATTCGACGATCCATTCGGCCACCGTTCGCATCGCAGTTGCGTTCATGTGAGCACCTCGAGCAAGCAGGAAGCTCCGACGGCGGAGCGTTCGAAGTCTACCGCAATGCGCATATCCCGTTGCACCGGGGCGGACGGCCGACTCTGTTGCTTCCGCCATAGGTGCCCGCGCGGACCGATTTGACGGGCGGGGTTCATTCCTGGCCGGCGACGTGCGAAAGTAGCGCCTTCGAGTCAACCGGGAGCGAAGCCATGACGAATCCGGCGTCACGCGTCGAGCGCGACACGTTCGGTCCGATCGATGTGCCCGCGGACCGGCTCTGGGGCGCGCAGACCCAGCGCTCGCTGCAACACTTCCGGATCTCGACCGAGAAGATGCCGGAGGCGCTGATTCGTGCGCTGCTCGTCGTCAAGCGCGCGGCGGCACAGGTCAACGCCGGACTGGGATTGCTTCCTGCCCGCACGGCCGAGGCGATCGCGGGAGCTGCCGACGAGGCGCTCGCCGGCCGTCACGCGGACGAATTTCCGCTCGCCGTCTGGCAGACGGGGTCCGGCACGCAGACCAACATGAATGTCAACGAGGTGCTCGCCAATCGCGCGTCCGAAATCCTCGGCGGGCCGCGTGGCGAGGCACGGCTCGTGCATCCGAACGACGACGTCAATCGCGGTCAGTCGTCGAACGACGTGTTCCCGACCGCGATGAATGTCGCCGCCGCGCAGACCGTGACCGGGGAACTGCTGCCCGCGCTCGAGGCGCTGCGTTCGACGTTGAATGCGAAGGCGCTGGCATTCGCCGACATCGTCAAGATCGGCCGCACGCACCTGCAGGATGCGACGCCGCTGACGCTGGGCCAGGAATTCTCCGGCTATGTGGCGCAGCTTGCGCACGCTCGCGCGCACATCGAGGCCGCGCTTCCGCATGTGCTCGAGCTCGCCCTCGGCGGCACCGCGGTCGGCACCGGCCTCAACACGCATCCGGAATTCGCCGCGCGGGTCGCCGCCGAAATCGCCTCCCACACCGGCCTTCCTTTCGTGAGCGCACCGAACAAGTTCGAGGCGCTCGCCGCCAGCGATGCGCTGGTGAGCCTGCACGCGGCGCTGAAGGGACTGGCGGTCGTGCTGGCGAAGATCGCCAACGACGTGCGCTGGCTGGCGAGCGGACCGCGGTCGGGGCTCGCCGAGATCACGATCCCGGAGAACGAGCCGGGCAGCTCGATCATGCCTGGCAAGGTCAATCCGACGCAGTGCGAGGCGCTGACGATGATCGCGGCGCAGGTGATGGGCAACGACGTCGCCGTCGGAATCGGCGGCGCGTCCGGCAACTTCGAGCTCAACGTGTACCGGCCGCTCGTGATCCACAACGTGTTGCAGAGCGTTCGGCTGCTCGCCGACGGGATGACGAGCTTCGATGCGCACTGTGCGCGCGGCATTCTCCCCGATCGCGCCCGCATCGCCGAGCTCGTCGGCCGCTCGCTGATGCTCGTGACCGCGCTCAATCCGCACATCGGCTACGACAAGGCGGCCGAGATCGCGAAGAAGGCGCACCGCGAGGGGACCACGCTCAAGGCGGCAGCGCTCGCCCTCGGCTACGTGACGGAGGAACAGTTCGACGCGTGGGTGCGGCCCGAGCTGATGGTGGGGCCGCCGCGCTGATCGATCGCGGGTCAGCCCTGGCAACCGGCACCGCGGGACCCGGCGCGTTGCGGCAGGCGGCGGATCGCGTCGCGGTTCGACCACGAGAAGCACTTCGCGGCTGCTTCGTCCCACGGCAGCCACAGGTGCGCGAGATGCTCGCGCGGGTCGAGTTGCACCGGAACGGGCGCGGGGACTTCCAGCGCGAACACGTGCTCCGTGTTGTGCGTCGTGCCGGGCGCATAGCGATGACGCCAGCGCGGATAGATCTCGTAGACGTTCGACATCTGCCAATCGCGCAAGCCGCCGTACGTCTCGGCGCGGATGCCCGTCTCCTCGTAGCAGCTCGCGGGTCGCGGTGGCGAGCGAGCGTCTCGCCGGCCTCCTGGCTGCCCGTCACCGATTGCCAGTAGTCGCGGGCGTCGGCGCGCTCGATCAGCAGCACCCGAAGATCGGGCGTGTACACGAGTACGAGCGTCGAAACCGGGATCTTGGCCGGCACGCGGTTCAGGAGCCGTTGCGCACGGACCCTAGCTGACGAATACCCAGAATGGCTTGTGCCGCTCGCGCCAGTAATCGGACGCCTCGGCGAGGATGTCCTCGAACGTCGTCCAGTCGACGCCATGCGCTTTCCGGTAGGGGCCCGAATGCGCGAGCGCGATCACGCAGCCGGTCTTGCCGAGCCACTCGCCGTCCTCGACGGAATCGGCGAGCGCGTCCCAGTTGTTGCCGAAGTGCGCGGGGAGCTTCAGGCCCTTGGCCAGCGCTGCAAGCAGCTCGGCCTTGCTGTTGACTCCCTTGAGGTCGATCGCGAGGTAGCGCAGCTTCGCCGCCGTCGCGGCCGCCGCGAGCGGGTGCGTGTCGCCGTGCCACGCGTGAACGCCGGCGATTTCCAGATCGTGGAGATCAGGCAGCTTCATTGGCGTATCCTTCGGAACGACTGGTAATGATCGTCGGTGTAATAGCACACGTCGGGTGCGCTGACGGGCCGCCGCAGACCAGCCGTCGCGCGCCGCGGTTCTTCACGCCCGGCGTGCGGACCGTGTACTCGTGATAGTACGCCCGCGGCTTGGCCGGAAGGAGCCGTTCCCGGTTGCCGAACACGACGCCGTCGCGGTCGTAGTCGGAACGGGACCGCCGTTGCGGATCAGCGCGTAGACCTCCTGCGCTTCCGCGCGGCAGATCGGCGAGCGCGATCTCGGCCATCGCCTCCGGCGACGTGCGCGCGTACGCGGCGGCGGCGACACCGGCGAGACAGCACAGCGCCAGCAGGAGCCCGCGTGCCGCGATGCCGACTGATCGTCGCGGCACGCCTCGCGACCGCCAGGCCAGGTCATCGACGGATCCGCCCGCGTCCGGCCGTCGCCGTCAGGTCGCGGCCTTGCCCGCATCGCGCGACCGCACCCGGATGTGCAGGTCGCGCAACTGCTCCTCGGTGACCGCGCTCGGCGCGTCGACGAGCAGGTCCTGTCCGCGTTGCGTCTTGGGGAACGCGATCACGTCGCGGATCTGGTCGACGCCCGCCATCATCGCGACGAGCCGGTCGAAGCCGAACGCGATGCCGCCATGCGGCGGCGCGCCGTACGACAGCGCATCGAGCAGGAAGCCGAACTTCTTCCGCTGGTCCTCGGCGCTGATCTTGAGCGCGGCGAACACCTTCGCCTGCACGTCCGGCTTGTGGATGCGCACCGAGCCGCCGCCGATCTCCCAGCCGTTCAGCACGACGTCGTAGGCCTTGGCGAGGGCGCTTCCCGGGATCCGTCTCGAACAGGTTCTCGTGGCCGTCCTTCGGCGCGGTGAACGGATGATGCCGCGCGCCCCAGGTCTTCTTCTCCTCGTCGAACTCGAACATCGGGAAGTCGACGACCCACAGCGGCTTCCAGCCGGGCTCGGCGAGTCCGCGGTCGTGGCCGATCTTCGTCCGCAGCGCGCCCAGCGCGTCGTTGACGACCTTCTCGCGGTCGGCGCTGAAGAAGATGAGGTCGCCGGTCTGCGCGCCGGTGCGCTCGAGGATCGCGCCGAGCGCCGCCGCGCGAGAGGAACTTGACGATCGGCGACTGCAGGCCCTCCTCGTTCGGCTTCTGCCGCGTCGTTGACCTTGATGTAGGCGAGGCCGCCGGCGCCGTAGATCTTGGCGAACGCCGTGTAGTCGTCGATCTCCTTGCGCGTCAGCGTGCCGCCGCCGGGCACGCGCAGCGCCGCCACGCGTCCGTTCGGCAGCTCGGCCGCCGCGCGGAACACCTTGAAGTCGACGGTCTTCATGACGTCGGTGAGCTCGGTGAGCTTGAGCGGCACGCGCAGGTCCGGCTTGTCCGATCCGTAGTCGCGCATCGCGTCGGCGAACTGCATCACCGGGAACGGCTCGGGGAGCTCGACGCCCAGCGTGTCCCGGAACATCGCGCGGACGAGGCCCTCCATGAGCTCGCGGATCTCGAGCTCGTCCAGGAACGACGTCTCGATGTCGATCTGCGTGAACTCGGGCTGGCGGTCGGCGCGCAGGTCCTCGTCGCGAAAGCACTTGACGATCTGGTAGTAGCGGTCGAAGCCCGCCATCATCAGCATCTGCTTGAAGAGCTGCGGCGACTGCGGCAGCGCGTAGAACATCCCGTGATGGATCCGCGACGGAACGAGGAACTCGCGCGCGCCCTCGGGCGTCGACTTGTAGAGCACCGGCGTCTCGACGTCGATGAAGCCCGTGGGCGTCGAGGTACCGGCGCGCGGCCATCGCCGCGCGGTGGCGCAGCATCAGGTTCTTCTGCATCGGCAGCCGGCGCAGGTCGATGACCCGGTGCTGCAGGCGCACCGTCTCGGAGAGGTTCTCGTCGTCGAGCTGGAACGGCGGCGTCTGCGCCGCGTTCAGGATCTCGATATCGTGCGCCAGCACCTCGATCTCGCCGGAGAACAGGTTCGGATTGTTGCCGCCCTCGGGGCGGGACCGCACGAGTCCCGTCACGCGGATCACGAACTCGTTGCGCAGCGTCTCGGCGACCGCGAAGGTCGCGACCCGGTCCGGATTGAAGACGATCTGCACGAGGCCCTCGCGGTCGCGCAGGTCGACGAAGATGACGCCGCCGTGGTCGCGGCGGCGGTGCACCCAGCCCATCAGCGTCACGGTCTGGGCGAGGTAGCGGCGGTCGATGCGGCCGCAGTAATCGGTGCGCTTCAAGGCATTCTCCAGCGGTGTTGCGGTAGGAATCGGTCGGGGGGTGTCGGGTCGGTGCGGACCGCATCGGCGCGCGCCGCGCGCGATGGCGCGGCGGCGCGGCGGCGGCAGCCGCTTCAATTTCGGGGCTCTGCGGCGGGCGCCGGCGGGAGACGCGGCGCGCTGCCGGGTGCGCCGCATGCGGGCGGGCGCCGGCGGCGCGGCGAAACGACGCCCATCGAGATGATGTACTTGAGCGCCTCGTCGACCGACATGTCGAGCTCGCGGACGCTCTCCTTCGGCACCATGACGAAGTAGCCCCCGGTGGGGTTCGGCGTCGTCGGCACGTAGACGCTGACGTGCTCGCCGCGCAGATGGTCGGCGACCGGTCGGCCGACGGCGTGCCGGTCAGGAACGCGATGGTCCAGCAACCGGGACGCGGGAACTCGACCAGCAGCGCCTTGCGAAACGCCGTGCCCTGGTCGGAGAGGATGGTGTCGCTGACCTGCTTGACCGACGAGTAGATCGACTTGACGAAGGGGATGCGCCCGAGGATGCCCTCCCAGATCCGATCAGCCGCTGGCCGAAGAAATTGGCGGCGATGACGCCGGTGACGAGCAGGATCGACGAAGCTCAGCACGACGCCGAGCCCGGGAACGTGGAAGCCGAAGAGCGCCTGCCGGACGGGATCGCTCGGGAACGAGCAGCAGCGTCTGGTCGAGCGTGGTCACCAGCAAATGCAGCACCCAGATCGTGATGCCGAGCGGCACCCAGACGAGCAGCCCCGCGATGACGTAGCGCTTCATCGCTCGGGCTGGCGGCAGTGCGTCACGCTGGAGGCAGGGGGCGCTCCGGTTCCCGGAGGACGGGCCGGTGTCGCGGTGCTCGCGCCTTCCGTCTTGGTTTCGGCCTTGGTCACGCTCGGCTCGCTTGCTCTTCGCCTCGGATTTGGCGTCGGCCTGGCGCCGGCGCCGCCCTCCTTGTCGCCGCCGGCTTGCTGCCGCCGCCCTTGAAGTCGGTGACGTACCAGCCGCTGCCCTTGAGCTGGAAGCCGGCGGCCGAGACGAGCTTGACCAGCGTGGCGGCGTTGCAGGAAGGACAGGTCGGTGAGCGGCGCGTCGCTGAAGCTTCTGCAGCGCCTCGAGTTCGTGGCCGCAGGACGAGCAACGGTATTCGTAGATCGGCATGATCACTCCGTCGGTTGTGACCGGGCAGCGCGAAAGCGCTTGATTAAAAAAGGAATATTATACCCGAAAGCGCGCCTGTGTCCAGCGGCACGGCAACGGCGCCGCGCGAGCACCGTCCGGCCAGGATGGTGACACAACGCGGCGCGTGCAAAGTGGCTTATGCTTGTGCCCGTCGCAGGCCGGGGAGACGGGCGGGGCGATGAGCGTGCACTGGATCTGGTGGATTGCCGCCGCCGCGCATCATCGGCGCCGAGCTCGTGACCGGGACGTTCTACCTGCTCGCCATCGGCATCGCCGTCGCGCTGGGTGGCGTCGCCGCCTGGCTGGGGGCGGGCCTGCCGGTGCAGTTCGCGGTGGCGGGCGTGCTCGGCGTGGCGCTGACGATCGCCGCGCACCGCTGGCGCCTCGCGCACGCGTCGCCGCCGCCGCAGCCGTCGCTCGACGTCGGACAGGCGGTCCACGTGCGAGACCTGGAACGCCGACGGCACCGCGCGCGTCGCCTACCGCGGCACGACCTGGGACGCCGAGCTCGCGTCGCCCGACGTGCCGCGCGCCGACACGCTCTATATCGTCGCCACGCGCGGCTCGGTGCTCGTGCTGTCCGATCGCCGCCCGTCCGCCTGATCCGGCGGTGGACGCGTTCGCTGCGGTACGAATCAGCGATGGAGGCATTCGCCATGTGGTTCGGTTCTTCGTTGTTCACGATCGCGCTGTTCGTCGTCGCGGTCATCGTCATCGTGCGGGCGATCCGCGTCGTGCCGCAGCAGCACGCGCTGGTCGTCGAGCGGCTCGGGCGCTTCTACGCCGTGCTGCAGCCGGGACTCAATTTCGTCATCCCGTTCGTCGACCGCGTCGCCTACCGGCACGACCTGCGCGAGATCCCGTTCGACGTGCCGAGCCAGATCTGCATCACCAAGGACAACACGCAGCTGCAGGTCGACGGCATCCTCTATTTTCAGGTGACCGACCCGAAGCTCGCGTCGTACGGCTCGAGCAACTTCCAGGTGGCGATCACCCAGCTCGCGCAGACCACGCTGCGCAGCGTGATCGGCCGGATGGAGCTCGACCGCACGTTCGAGGAGCGCGAGCACATCAACGGCATCGTCGTCACCGCCCTCGACCAGGCGGCGGCGAACTGGGGCGTCAAGGTGCTGCGCTACGAGATCAAGGACCTGACGCCGCCGAAGGAGATCCTGCACGCGATGCAGGCGCAGATCACCGCCGAGCGCGAGAAGCGCGCGGTGATCGCGACCTCGGAGGGCAAGCAGCAGGAGCAGATCAACCTCGCGAACGGCGCGCGCGCGGCGGCCATCGCCAAGTCCGAAGGCGAGAAGCAGGCCGAGATCAACCAGGCGCAGGGGCACGCCGCCGCGCTGCTCGCGATCGCCGAGGCGAACGCGAAGGCGATCCGCCAGGTCGCCGAGGCGATCGAATCGCCCGGCGGGCTTGCAGGCGGTGAACCTCAAGGTCGCGGAGCAGTACGTCAACGCCTTCGCCAACATCGCCAAGACCAACAACACGGTGATCGTGCCGGCGAACCTCGCCGACCTGGCGGGGCTGATCACGACGGCGATGACGGTGTTCAAGGCACAAGCGAAATGACGAGGAGCGGAATATGCAGCTGAAAGGAAGCACATTCATCGTCACCGGCGGCGCGTCGGGACTGGGCGCGGCGACGGTGCGGATGATCGTCGACGCCGGCGGCAACGCGGTGATCGCCGACCTGAAGGAGGACGAGGGGCAGGCGCTCGCGAAGGAGCTCGGCGGCGGCGCGCGCTTCGTGCGCACCGACGTCACCGACGAGGCGAGCGCGAAGGCGGCGGTGGCCGCCGCGGTCGACGGCTTCGGCCGCGTCGACGGGCTCGTCAACTGCGCCGGCATCGTCTACGGCGAGAAGGTCGTCGGCAAGGAGGGCCCGCACTCGCTCGCCGGTTTCGTGCGCACGATCAACATCAACCTGATCGGCACGTTCAACGTCGCGCGGCTCGCGGCGGCGGCGATGGCGGGCAACGCGCCCAACGCCGAGGGCGAGCGCGGCGTGATCGTCAACACCGCGTCGGTGGCGGCGTTCGACGGCCAGATCGGGCAGGCGGCGTACAGCGCGTCGAAGGCCGGCGTCGCCGGCATGACGCTGCCGATGGCGCGCGACCTCGCGCGGAACGGCATCCGCGTGATGACGATCGCACCGGGCATCTTCGAGACGCCGATGGTCGGCCAGGTCCCGCCCGACATCGCCGAGTCGCTCGGCAAGATGGTGCCGTTCCCGCCGCGCCTCGGCCGACCTTCCGAGTTCGCATCGCTGGTGCGCGAGATCGTGCAGAACGTGATGCTGAACGGCGAGGTGATCCGGCTCGACGGCGCGATCCGGATGGCGCCGAAGTAGACCGGGGAATCGCGTCGGCCCCGGCGCGGCGGCCGGTCAGTCGCGCCGGACCAGCGCCATCGCGGCCGCGATCATCGCGACGAAGAACACGAACGTCCACGACGGGATCGCGAGGCCGAGAACAGTAGCCAGCCCTGCTCGGCGCACTCGCCGCTGCCCTTCAGCACCTTGGCAGATGACCTCGGTCGAGCGGCAGCGTCTCCAGCATGTAGTTGAGTCCCATGCCGCACGCCGGGACCGCGCCCTTCGGCTGCCCCTGGATCCAGACGTGCCACGCGGCGAGCGCGGCGCCGATGCCCGAGACGAGCACGGTCAGTCCGGCGTAGATCGCGGCGCCGAGCCGGCCCGGGTTGTGGATCGCCGCGATCAGGAACACGACGCCGGTCGCGATCACGGCGATGCGCTGGAACACGCACAGCGGACAGGGTTCGAGATCGAGGCCGTACTGCAGCCACAGCGCCCAGCCCATCAGCCCCGCGCAGACGAGGAACGCCGAGCAGGTAGGCGGGCCGTCGCGGCGGCAGCAGGATCAGCGCGAGCGACGTCGCGCCGATCGTCCACGACGAGCATCCGGTAGGCCGTCTGCGCGAGCGACGGTTCGTGCCGAGCGCCGTGAGCAGCGGCTCCTGGCCGACCAGCGCGATGGCGACGAAGAGACCGGCCCAGGGCCAGGGCACTGCGGCGATAGCGCATCATCGCTGCGATTTCTCCAACGCCTGATCGAGGTCCCAGAGTATATCGTCGAGCGTCTCGAGCCCCACCGACAGCCGGATCATCTCCGGCGTGACGCCGGCGGCGCGCTGCTCGTCGTCGGACAGCTGCCGGTGCGTCGTCGACGCCGGGTGAATGATCAGCGTCTTCGCGTCGCCGACGTTCGCGAGGTGCGAAAGGAACTGCACGGCCTCGATCAGGCGCTCGCCCGCCGCGGCGCCGCCGCGCACGCCGAAGGTCAGGATGCCGCCGGCGCCGTGCGGCAGGTAGCGCCGGCGCCAGCGCTTCGTACCGGTTGCCCGGGCAGCAGCGGGTAGTTGACCCAGTCGACGGCGGGATGCGCGGCGAGGTGGCGCGCGACGGCGAGCGCCGACTCGCAATGGCGCGGCATCCGCAGATGCAGCGTCTCGATGCCCTGCAACAGCAGGAACGCCGACAGCGGGGCGAGCGTGGGGCCCAGCGTGCGCATCGTCTCCATCCGCGCCTTCATCGTGAAGCCGAAGTCGCCGAAGGTCTCGAAGAAGCGCACGCCGTGGTAGCCGCGCGAGGGCTCGGTCATCTGCGGAAAGTTGCCGTTGTCCCACGGGAACCGGCCCGATTCGACGACGATGCCGCCCATCGTCGTGCCGTGGCCGCCGAGGTACTTCGTCACCGAGTGGATGACGATGTCGGCGCCGTGCTCGAAGGGACGGCAGAGATAAGGCGAAGCGAGCGTATTGTCGATGACGAGCGGCACGCCGGCGCCGTGCGCGATGCCGGCGAGCGCCGCGATGTCGCAGACGTTGAGCTGCGGGTTGCCGATCGTCTCCGCGTAGACCGCCTTCGTGCGCGGCGTGAGCGCGCGCCGGAAAGCCTCCGGGTCGTCGGCGTCGACGAAGGTCGCCTCGATGCCGAACTGCGCGAAGGTGACCGCGAGCTGCGAATAGGTGCCGCCGTAGAGCGTGCGCGCGGCGACGATGTGGTCGCCGGCGCGGCAGAGCGTGAGCAGCGCGACCATCTGCGCGGCCATCCCGGTCGCGGCCGCCAGCGCGGCGCGCCCGCCTTCGAGCGCCGCGATGCGCTCCTCCAGCGCGGCGACCGTCGGGTTCGAGATCCGCGAGTAGACATTGCCGAAGGTCTGCAGGTTGAACAGGCTGGCCGCGTGGTCCGCGCTGTCGAACACGAACGACGTCGTCTGGTAGATCGGCAGCGCGCGCGCGCCGGTCGCCGCATCCGGGATCTGGCCGGCGTGCAGGCAGAGCGTGTCGAAGCCGAACTTGCGGTCAGCCACGGGCGCGGCCGCGGTCTGGCACCGGAAATGACGCCGGTGTTGACGCCCGCCCAGTTGAGTCCGCCCATGATCCGCGCGTGCTCGATCTTCACGCAGTGGTTCTGCACGACGTCGAGCCCGGCGGCGCAGGCGATCTCCGTCGCCTCATCGCTGTCGATTCCCAGCTGCATCCACAGCACCTTCGCCCCCTTGGCCACGGCCTCGCGCGCGAGCGCCGGGCATCTCGTCCGGCCGGCGAAAGCAGTCGACGATGTCGACGCGGTCGGGAATCGCGGTCACGCTCGGGTAGCACGTTTCGCCGAGCACCTCGGAGTAGTTCGGGTTCACCGGGATCACGCGATAGCCGTGCTCCTGCATGTACTTCGCGGCGAAATAGCTGGGGCGATACCAGTTCGCGGAAAGTCCGACCACCGCGATGACGCGGGATTCCGTGAGGATCCGGCGCAGTCCCGGGATGTCGTCGATCCGTGCCACGCTAGCGCGGCCAGGCCGGACGCTGGTTGTACGGGTAGTTCCCCTGCACCCGCCGGCCCGACGAGATCCGGTGGTTGAGCCCCCACGGCAGCGCCGGGTAGTCGCCCGGGCCGAACGTCAGGCATTCACCCTCGAAATTGGCGTCGCTGCAGAAGATCCAGTAGCCGCCCTCGATGCGCAGCGACGCCGCGCGATCGTTGAAGCCGGTGCTGGCGAGATTGGACACCACCTCCGTGTTGATCAGGAACGACCGTCCGGAGAGATTGGAACCTTCGTAGAGCAGCGCCCGCGAGCCGGTGCCCCAGCCCCCGCGGACAGGGTCGCCGGCGACCGGCCGGATCGAACTGATTCGCCTGGCCAGGCCGCCAAGATCCGGGTAGTGCCCCGGTCCGTAGGTCTGGCACGTCCCGCGGAAATCGGCGTTCTCGCAGGCTTCCCAGAGCCCGATGCGGACGATCATCGACTGTGCGCGGTCGTTGAAGCCGATGTCGGAGAAATTGGTGATCGTGCCATTGACGGGAACCCCGCGGCCATCGAACTGCCGGCCCTCGAACAACTGGACCGGAACCCCGGCCCCGCCGCCGGGACCGCCACCTCCGCCGCCGAGCCACTCCATGTCCCGCGCCGACGAGACGAGGTCGTTGAGATCCATGCTGCGCAGTGTCGGGTACTCGCCGCGGGACAGGGTCACGCAGCGGCCGCGGAAAAAGGCGTCGGAGCAGATCTGCCAGGTCCCGCTGCGGACGATCACGGACGAGGCCCGGTCGTTGAAGCCGATGTCGGCAAAGTTCGGGATCGTCTGGATCGAGGAAAATGACCGTCCGCGGTAGGCGTCGTGCTCGTAGAACGTGATTTCAGCGGCGACGACGGCGGCAGGCGTGGCGAGGCCGACGACCAGCAGCAGCGCCCGCAACGTCCGATACATCGTGTGCTTCTCCCGGTAGCCGCGGCGGATTGGCCTTCTGGGCGACCTGGCCGCACCTCCAAGTTTAGCCGATGCGGCGCCGGGTCCTGCGCCGTGGCTTCGGCCCGGCCGGCCGACGACCCCGGCGGCCGCTGGATGCTCACCGGTGGCCGGCCACGCCAGGCCGGTGCGACCGTCCGGCCGGGACCGTCCGCCGGGACCGTCCGCCGGGACCGTCCCGCGGTGCCCGTCCCGGGGGCCCCGCGGCGTTGGTATGTGACGAAGACCGCCGCCACGAGGCGCCCGAGGACGCCGACGGTGGGGCGCGGTAGCCCGGGCCATAGTGCGGACCGGCCGACGGGGCGGCCAGGACGCACCCGGGCCTGATCCTTGCTTGGTTTGTCCCGTTAACAAGAAACCAAAGCGGCATGGCACTGACACGATCGCTGACCCGGATTGCCCTTGCCACGCTGAACCCCGGCCCGGGCACGGGCGCCGAGTCCGGGAATCTGCCGTCGCTTTCGCAGCGGAAGCTCAATGCGCTCGGCCTGCCGTTGGCCTATGTCGACTGCGGCCGGCGTTACCGCTTCGTCAACAAGGCGTTCCTCGAATGGACCGGGTTGCCGTTTGCCGGTGTGATCGGCCGCGAGGTCCGCCAGGTCGACGGCAGCGAGGCCTTCGCCCTGTTCGAGGCCTACGTCGAGGCCGCCCTTGCCGGCGAGCAAACCGGTTACGAACGGCAGCTCGCCGCTCCCGGGCGCGCGTCGCTGTGGATCCGCGTCGACTACTACCCCGACCGTGGCACGGACGGGGAGGTCCGCGGTTTTCTCGTCACCTATGCCGACGTCGACCAGCTGAAGCGCCTGGAGCTCGAGGCCGGCTGGCGGGAACACCGGCTGCGGCTCGTCACCGACAGCGTCGGCTCGCCGATCGTCCACTTCGACCGGAACCTCAAGATCCGGTTCGCGAACAAGCCGTTCGGCAACTGGATCGGCGTCGCGCCCGACGACCTGCTCGGCCGTGGCGTGCAGGACCTGATCGCCGGCGGCACGTTCGCCGACATGGACGATCACATCGAGCGCGCATTCGAAGGCGCGAAGGTCTCGTTCGAGCGGCGCGAGCGTCGGGCGACCGGCGAGCTGCGCTGGGTCCGGATCACGCTGTTCCCCGATCGCGCGATCGGCGGGCATGTCGGCGGTGTCTTCGCGGTGATGACGGACATCGACGACGACATCGCCGTGCGCGACGCATTGAAGGCGCAGGAAGTGCAGCTGCGCCTCTTTGCCGACAACATTCCCGGACCGATCGCGTATCTCGACCGCGCGTCGACGTACACGTTCGTCAACCAGGCATTCGCCAACTGGGTTTGCCGGCCGCAGGACGAGATCTACGGCCGTACGCCGTTCGAAGTGCTCGCGCCCGACGTCGCGTCGTTCCTGCGACCGGTTCTCGAGCGCGCGCTGGGCGGCGAGAACGTCGAGTACGAACGGCTCGGCAACACCCCCGACGGCGAGCAGCGCTGGGTGCACGGCCGCGTCGCCCCGGACCTCGATGGCGTGGGAAAGCTGCGCGGCCTCTACTGTACCGAGTATGACATCCACGACCTCAAGCTGACCGAGCAGGCGCTCGCGAAGCGCGAGAGCCAGCTCCGCGCGATCATGGACGGCGTGCCCGCACCGGTCGCCTATGTCGATCGCGACGAGCGCTGTCGGTACTTCAACCGCGCGTTCACGCAGTACTTCGGGCTGCCCGCGGACAAGGTGACGGCGCTGCGGCTGCCGGATGTCGTCGGGTCCGAGATCTATCAGAGCATGCAGGCGAAGATCGCGTGTGCGCTCGAGGGCGAGGCGATGGCGTTCGACCGGATGGTTCCGGGCGCGAATGGCGTGAGCCGCTGGATGAGCCTGCGGGTCGTCCCGGATACGGCGGCGTCGGGCGACGTGCACGGGGCGTTCATCCTGATGAACGACATCCACAGCCTCAAGGAGGCGCAGGAAGCGCTGCGCGCCTCCGAATCCGAGCTGCGGCTCATCATGGACAACGTCCCGGCACGCGTCGCGTACATCGACCGCGACTACCGCTTCCGCTTCCTGAACCGGCACAACGAGGATTGGCTGGGGCTCGCCCGGAACGACGTCACCGGCCGCAAGGTTGCCGACGTCGTGGGCGAGGAGCGCTTCCGCCAGCTATTGCCGATTCTGGAGCGTGTCCTGCGTGGCGAAGTCGTCTCCGTCGAGCAGATGCTCGCGCAACCGACCGGAGCGAAGCGCTGGGAATCGATTCACTACGCGCCCAATTACGATGCGCAGGGCCGGGTGGTCGGCATCTACGCGGTGCACAACGACATTCACGACCAGAAGCACAACGAGGTCGCCCTGCGCCGGGCGAACTGGATGCTGTCGTCGCACATCAACAATACCCCGCTTGCGGTGCTCGAGTGGGATCGCGATTTCCGGCTGGTCCGCTGGTCGCCGCAGGCCGAGCACCTCTTCGGCTGGCGTGCCGACGAGGTGCTCGGGATGCCGATCGACGGCAATCCGCTGCTGCACGACGCGGAGCGGGGCGAGGTGGCCCGGCTGCTCGCCCGGCTGATGAGCGGCGAGGAGCCGCGGGCGATGGGGCAGACGCGCAACAGCCGCAAGGACGGGGAAACGATCTGGTGCGAGTGGTATCACTCGTGCCTGCTCGACGACGACGGCAACATCGTTTCGATCCTCTCGTTTGCGCAGGACGTCTCGCCGCGGGTGCGCGCCGAGGAGCGCCTGCAGTACATGGCGACACGCGATGCGCTGACCGGGCTGCCGAACCGGCTGCTGCTGCACGAGCGCCTGGCGCAGGCGACGGCGCAGGCGAAGCGCACCGGACATCGGGTCGGCGTGCTGTTCATCGACCTCGACCGCTTCAAGAACGTCAACGATACCCTGGGACACCGCATCGGTGACGAGCTGCTGAAGGCGGTGAGCCGGGCGCTCGCCTCGGCGCTGCGCGAATCGGACCTGCTCGCCCGGCTCGGCGGCGACGAATTCATGGTGATCGTCGAGGACTTCGACGATTCGGCGACGCTGGGAAACATCGCGCAGAAGCTGCTCGACGCGGTATCGCAGCCGTTCCGGATCGAGGAGCACGAGCTCTACGTCACGTCTTCGATCGGCATCAGCGTCTATCCCGATGACTCCGACGATCCCGACGAGCTGCTGAAGCATGCCGACGTCGCGATGTACCGGTCGAAGGAGCTCGGGCGCAACACCTACCAGTTCCTCGACGCCGACCTTGCCCAGTACCGCGTGCGGCAGCATACGCTGGAGCAGGCGCTGCGCGTCGCGCTGAAGGACGGTGTGCTGCAGCTTCACTACCAGCCGATCGTGCAGGTCGCCGATGGCGCCGTGGTTGGAGCGGAGGCGCTGCTGCGCTGGAACGACGCCGATCACGGGGCGATATCGCCCAAGGTGCTTCATCGCGCTCGCCGAGGAATCCGGTCTCATCCATGCGCTGGGCGACTGGGTGCTGAAATCCGCGGCGACCCAGTGCGCGGCGTGGCGGCACGCCGGCCTCGCGCTCAGGGTGTCGGTCAATCTGTCCGCCCGACAGTTCTATCGTGACGGCATGGCGGATCGGATCTCGCAGATCGTGCGCGGCGTCGGCTGCGATCCGTCGTGGATCGAGCTCGAGGTGACCGAGACCAGCCTGTTGCACGACGTCGACGCAATACGCAAGTCACTGCATCTGCTGCGGGATGCCGGCTTCGCCGTCGCCATCGACGACTTCGGCACCGGCTATTCGTCGCTCACGCACCTCAAGCACTTCCCGATCGACACGCTCAAGATCGACATCTCGTTCATCGCGGATCTCGAGACCGATCCGGGCGATGCGGCGATCACCGAGGCGATCATCGGCCTGGCACGCGGCCTGGGCCTCACGGTGATCGCCGAGGGCGTGGGGACGCAGGTCCAGCTCGATTTCCTCGCCGCCCGCGGCTGCGACTGCTTCCAGGGCTACTGGGTCAGCCGGCCGCTGCCAGCCGACGAATTCGAGCGGTTCGTGCTGGACGGTCCCGCCGGCCGCGCGCAGGTCGATGCGGCGTTACAGCGTTGCGAGCCAGCGTAGGAGCGGGCGCGCCGGCATTTCCCACTTCCGTTCCAGCATCAGCATGTGCGCGAGCCCCGGGACGATCGTCGCCTCGACGCCGTGGTGGCGCGCGGTGGCGTGGACGTCGTCCGGCGTCGCGATGCGATCGCCTTCCGCACCCAGGACGAACAGCGGAACGACGTTGCGCTCCGGCAGCTGCCAGTGCACGCGCAGCGAGAGATCGAGCAGCACGCGCGGCGACTCGACGCAGAGGTGCGCGGTGGCCTCGGCGAGGATCTCGGGCGCGACGTCATCGCTGAAGTAGTACGGGCGCAGCGTGTCGAGCACGTGCCGGGACAGCCGCGCGGGATCGAAGTGCGACAGGTGAAGCAGGTAGTCCGGGCGCTCGGCGGCCAGCCGCGCCGCCATCGGCAGCAGTCCGGCCGGCGGGACCGGGGACAGCAGTGCCGCCGCGCGCACCGGACGCGTCGCCAGCAGCCGCTCGACGATCGCCGCGCCCATCGAATGCCCGATCAGCACCGGCGCCGACGCCAGTCCCGCCATGACGTGCTCGACGTCCGCGGCGAAATCGTCGAGCCCCGTGATGAACAGCGTCTCGTGGCCTCGCGACGCGCCGTGGCCGCGCAGCGAAACCGCGTACGCCGCATATCCGTGCTCCGCGAACCAGGGCAGAAAGTGGGGCGCCCAGCACCAGCCGTCGCAGTAGCCGCCGTGGACGAACAGGAGCGGCGGCTTGCGGCCGTTGCCGTTGGTCCGCGGCGGGAGGCACGAGCGAACTTCGAGATTGGGCTCGATGGGCAGCATCGTCGGTCGGAGGCGGCGCGAGAGGGTACCCGGAACATGCTAGGATTCGCGCCCAGCCCATGCCCCCCCGCGGAAGTGCCGCCATTCTGCCAGAAGCGTCCGCGTCGCTCGCCTACGATGCGGACTGCAGGCGTTGCGCGCGGCTCGCCGCGTTCCTCGACCAGGTGCACGCGGCGCACCCCGGGTATTTCTGCCGCCCGGTCGCGCCGTTCGGCGCCGCCGACGCGATGCTCGTCGTCGTCGGCCTCGCGCCGGGGATGCATGGCGCGAACGCCACCGGCCGGCCGTTCACTGGCGACCACGCGGGGATCATTCTCTATTCGACGCTGCACCGGTACGGTTTCGCGTCGCAGCCCGTCGCCAGCGCGCGCGATGACGGCCTCGGTGCTCGTTGGCTGCCGGGTCACCAATGCAGTGAAATGCCTGCCGCCGGAGAACAAGCCCACGCCGTCCGAAATGCGCACGTGCAACCGCTATCTGGCCGTCCGAGCTCGCTGCGCTGCCCGCAGGTGGCGCCATCCTCGCCCTCGGACGAATCGCGCATGATGCGACAGTGCGGGCGCTTGGAGCGACGCCGTCGGCGATCGCGTTCGCGCACGGCGCCCGGCACACCCTTGCGCGCGGGGTCGCGCTCTTCGACAGCTATCACTGCAGCCGCTACAACACCAATACGGGGCGGCTGACCGGGGCGATGTTCGATGCCGTCTTCGATGGCATTGCCGCCCATCTCGGCCGTGCGCCCGCACGCCGGGTCGCCTGAATGGATGCGCCGGACAAGTCCGCATTGCCGGAGCCGGCGGCGCCCTTCGACGCCCGCGAACTGCTCGCTTCGCTGCCGCATCGGCCCGGCGTCTACCGGATGTTCGACGCGGCCGGCGAGACGCTGTACGTCGGCAAGGCGCGCGATCTCAGGAAGCGCGTGGCGAGCTATTTCCAGAAGGGCGGGCACGAGACCCGGATCGCGCTGATGCTGGCGCAGGTGGCCCGGGTCGAGACGACGGTCACGCGCTCCGAGGGCGAGGCGCTGCTGCTGGAAAACAACCTGATCAAGGCCCACGAGCCGCGCTACAACATCCTGTTCCGGGACGACAAGAGCTACCCCTACGTCTGCCTGACCGGCGAGACGTTTCCGCAGCTGCGCTTCCATCGGGGAAAGCTCGATCGCCAGAACCGGTACTTCGGCCCGTTCCCGAGTGCCGGCGCCGTGCGCGAAGGCATGGCGCTCCTGCAGAAGGTGTTTCAGCTGCGCACCTGCGAGAACACGGTGTTCGCCAACCGCTCGCGCCCTTGCATGCTCCACCAGATCCAGCGCTGCAGCGGCCCCTGTGTCGGCCTCGTCACCGAAGCGGACTATGCCGAGGACGTGAAGAGCGCCGTGCTGTTTCTGCAGGGCAAGACGACCGAGGTGCTTGCGCAGTTGAAGGCCCAGATGGAAGCCGCGAGCGCGGCGCTCGCGTTCGAGCGCGCGGCGCGGCTGCGCGACAAGATCACCCGGCTGATGCAGCTCCAGTCACGCCAATTCGTCGAAAGCGCGACCGCCGGCGACATCGATGTCGTGGCCGCGGCGACGGAGCAGGGGCTCACCGCAGTCAACGTCGTGATGATCCGGGGTGGCCGGCACGTCGGCGATCGCAGCTTCTTTCCGCGGCATGCCGATGCCGGCGCGCTCGCCGAGGTCGTCCCGGCGTTCCTCGCGCAGCACTATGTGGGCCGGCCGGTGCCTCCGACGATCGTCGCCCCGGGTGCCGACGACCAGGCCGCGCTCGCCGACGTGCTGACCGCGCAGACCGGGCAGCGCGTGCAGATCGTCGGTAATCCCGGCGGCGAGCGTCGCGTGTGGCTCGCGATGGCGACGCAGAACGCGGAGTTCGCGATCCGCCAGAAGCTCGCGCAGAAGGCCACGCAGGAGGACCGGCTTTCTGCGTTGCAGGCGGCGCTCGGCCTGCCCCCCGAAGCGCAGCGCATCGAATGCTTCGATGTCTCGCACACGATGGGCGAGCGCGCAGTGGCGTCCTGCGTGATCTTCGACCGGCTGGCGATGCAGACCGCCGAATACCGGCGCTTCAACGTGAGCCCGCCGGCGGCAGGCGATGATTACGCGGCGATGCGCGAAGCGCTCGCGCGGCGCTGCGCGCGCATCGTGGCCGGCGAGTTCCCGCCCCCCGATCTGCTCGTCGTCGACGGTGGCAAAGGTCAGGTCGCGCTGGCCGCCGAGATCCTGGCCGAGCAGGGGCTGCACGGCACGCGGTTGATCGGCATTGCCAAGGGACCCGCGCGCAAGGCGGGCGAGGAAGACATCGTTTTCCCGGACCGCGACAAGGTGCTGAATCTCCCCGCCGATCACCCGGGACTACACCTTCTGCAGCAGATTCGCGACGAGGCGCACCGATTCGCGATCCAGGGTCACCGCGCACGCCGCGGCAAGGCACGGACCACGTCGTCGCTGCAGGAGATCGCCGGCATCGGCGCGAAGAAGCGACAGGCACTGCTCGCGCATTTCGGCGGTCTCAAGGGGGTGCAGGCCGCAAGCGTCGACGACCTCACCCGGGTGCCGGGCGTGAGCCGCGCGCTCGCGGAGCGGATCTTCACCGAACTGCATTGACGGGGGGGCCGGATGGCCGGGCCTGTCATGCCGGCGCGTGTCCCACGGCGAGTGCGCGCCAGCGACCGGCGTCCGGCTCCGCGCAGAGGTCAACGAGCATTCGCCACGCCGACTCGGCGTGCGCGCGGGCCGCCACGCTCAATTCCTCGCCGAGCTCGAAGTGCTCGCCGCGAACGCACAACACGAATGCGGGCGGCGGGTTCTCGCCGGTGATCTGGCGGTAGCACGCGAGCACGGCCGCCGGCGCGATGGCATGCGTGCTGTGGCTCGCGAGCGGTGCGGCCGCAACGACCTCGTACAGCGCCCACGGTGCCGCCGTGCCGGTGCCGGCGTCGACGAAGAGCACGAGCCTGCGTCCTGCGAGATCGAGCGCATGCTCGACCTGCAACTGGAAATCCTCGATCAGCTCGACGCGCCCATCTCCACTTTCCTGCGCCAGTCGCGCGGCCAGGCGGTCGTGGAGCAGCGGACCGATCGCGTCGTCGCCGCGGCTGCGATTGCCGACCGCGATGATCAGCGACGGCGCTGGCGCCCGCGCGCATGTGCCCCCACGCTTGCGGCCTCATTGGTCAACTCGGCCGCTGCGCTGCCCCCCGAGGGGGCGCAGTTCGCGCCTTGGGGCGGCCCGGCGGCGCTGCTGACGGCCCCCACGCTTGCGGCCTCATCGGTCAACTCGGCCGCTGCGCTGCCCCCCGAGGGGGCGCGATTCGCGCCTTGGGGCGGCCCGGCGGCGCTGATGACGGCCCCCACGCTTGCGGCCTCATTGGTCAATTCGGCCGCTGCGCTGCCCCCCGAGGGGGCGCAATTCGCGCCTTGGGGCGGCCCGGCGGCGCTCACGGGGCTGGCGCCGCGTGTCGCAGGCCGCCGTCGCCGTCGCGAGAGAGCGCGTCGATGAGCTGCCCGTCCGCGTCGACGAGCTCGAGCGCGAGCGGCATCTTGCCTAGCGCATGCGTCGCGCACGACAGGCAGGGGTCGAACGCGCGGATCGCCACCTCGATGTGGTTGAGGAGCCCCTCGGTGATCTCGTGCCCGCGCAGGTAACGCTGCGCGACGTTGCGGATCGCCTCGTTCATCGCCTGGTTGTTGTGCGTCGTCGACACAATCAGGTTGCACATCGTCACCAGATCGTCTTCGCCGACCCGATAGTGGTGGATCAGCGTGCCGCGCGGGGCTTCGATGACGCCGACGCCCTCCTGCGCGTGCTCGCCGGCCACCGTGAGCTCGTCGCCGAGGATGTCCTCGTCGTGCAACAGATCCTTGATGGTCTCGACTGCGTGCAGCATCTCGATCATCCGTGCCCAGTGATAGGCGAGCGGGGCATGCGTCGGCGTGCCGCCCGAGTAGTCGACGAACTCGCGCCGTTCGGCCTCGGCCAGCGGCGTCGGGATGAAGTCGCAGTTCTGCACGCGGGAGAGCGGCCCGACCCGGTACCAGCCCTTCTCCTTGCCGAGCGCGGTGAAGAACGGGAACTTCATGTAGCTCCACGGCTTCACCTCCTCGTTGATCAGGTCCGCGTAGCCGCGGTAGTCGACGCCGTCGAAGATGAGATCGCCGTTGTCGCTGCGGGCGCGGAGCCGGCCGTGATAGAAGTCGAGCGCCCCGTCGATGCCGGTCAGCGACATGAAATTCGCGCGAAAGACGCCGAAGCTGTTGTACAGCGCCGGATTCAGCGCGTGCAGGTCCTTGACCAGGCGCACGGCGCCGCGACTCCAGGCGATCATCTGGTAGATGTCGGCGAGCAGCAAGTCACGCTCCTCCAGCGTCAGGCTCTTGTTGACCCCGCCGGGAATCGAGCCGGTGCCGTGGACGCGCTTGCCCGCCGTCACGCGGATCACCTCCTGCCCGAATTTGCGCAGCAGCACGCCCTGGCGGGCGATCTCGGGGTGGGCCTGCGCGACGGCCACGATGTTGCGCCGAGCCGGCTCGCTGTCGAAGCCGAACAGCAGGTCCGGTGAGCACAGGTGGAAGAAATGCAGCGCGTGCGACTGCATGATCTGCCCGTAGTGCATCAGCCGGCGAATCTTCTCGGCCGTCGGCGTGAGCTTCACCGCGCCGACGATCGCGTCGAGTGCCTTGGATGCGGCGAGGTGGTGGCTGACGGGACAGATTCCGCACAGCCGCTGCACCATGACCGGGACTTCCCAGTACGGGCGGCCCTGGATGAACTTCTCGAAGCCGCGGAACTCGACGATGTGCAGGCGCACCTGGTGCACGCGCTGCGCCTCGTCGAGAAGCAGCGTCACCTTGCCGTGGCCTTCTACACGCGAAACCGGATCGATCGCGACGCGGCGAAGCTTTTCGGGATGGGCAGCGGTTTCCAGCGGGAATGTCATGAGTGACCTGGCGCCTAGTCGTAATGGATGAGGCCGTGGCCGAGCGTCGGCACCCGGTCGGCGAGAATCTCGGTCAGCGCCTTCCAGATCGCGTCCGCCGACGGCGGGCACCCGGGAATGAAGTAGTCGATCTCGACGACCTCGTGCAGCGGGTGGACCTTGTTGAGCGGCAACGGCAGCTCCGGATCATTGGGGATGAGTCCGTTCGCGAGACCCGGGCTCGACTGGTAGACCTCCTGCAGGATCAGCGGCAGCCGCAGATGGTTGCGTTGTGCCGGCAGCCCACCGTTGATTGCGCAGGCGCCGATGGCGACGAGCTTCCGGCAGCGGGCACGGAATTCGCGCAGCACGTGGACGTTCTCGGCATTGCAGAGTCCGCCTTCGACGATGCCGAGGTCGCACTCGCCGATCGTCTTGATGTCCGTGAACGGCGACCGATCGAACTCGATCAGCTCGAACAGCGGGAACAGCCGCTCGTCGAGGTCGAGGAACGACATGTGGCAGCCGAAGCAGCCGGCGAGCGAAGTCGTCGCCACCCTGATCTTGCGCTTGACCGGGGCATCCATTTCAGTGCCTCCTCGGCGGGCAGCGAACGCAGTGAGCGTGGGGGCCGTTCATGACTCACTGCTCGTCGATCTTCGCCGATGCGTCGACGTAGTCGGAAATGGGCTTCAGATCGAACACGCGCCGTCCCAGCGGTACCGCGAACCCCCGGCGCTTGCGCAGTATCACGCCGACCGGACAGACGTGCACGGCCTTGTCGGTGACGGCGATGTCGGTGTCGGCGAGGCGGCCCGACTTGCGCATTGACGATGAGGCGGGTCCTGATCCCGCGGCCGGACAGCGCGAAGACGCTCTTCCCGTCGACGTCGCGGCTCGCCCGCACGCACAGCGAGCAGAGGATGCACCGATTGAAGTCGAGCAGGAGCTCCGGGTGCGAGGCGTCGACCGGACGGTCGGGAAAGAAATGGTCGTAGTGGGGCGACATCATCCCGAGGTCGTAGGCGGTCGCCTGCAGCTTGCAGTCGCCGCTCTTCTCGCACGACGGGCAGAAGTGGTTGCCTTCGACGAACAGCATCTGCGTCAGCGCGCGCCGCTCGTCATTGAGCGCAGGGGTGTCACTCTGGACGACCATCCCGGTCTCGGCCCGCAGCGTGCACGACGCCATCTGGCGGCCGTTCACCTCGACAGTGCAGAGCTTGCACGAGCCGTGCGGCTTGAAATCCGGGTGGTAGCAGAGATGGGGAATGTAGATCCCGGCGGCGATCGCCGCCTCGATGATGGTCTGCCCCGCGGTGAACGGAACGACCCGGCCGTCGAGCGTGAATGTAGCGCTCATAGGTGTGCCCCCACGCTTGCGGCCTCATTGGCCAATTCGGCCGCTGCGTTGCCCCCCGAGGGGGAGCGATTCGCGCCTCGGGACGGCCCGTCGGCGCTCATCCGTTGCCTCCCTCCGGCGCCTCGAAATGCGCCTCGGCGTCGTCGCGCCCCGTCATCTGGCGCGCCGCGGTCAGCGCCCGGTCGAGATCGAACGCCGGCTTGAACTCCTCGTGCTCGAGCCGTCGCTCGTAGGCCGGACGAAACTTCGCGATCGTGTCGAGCACCGGATTGCACGCGGAATGGCCGAGGCCGCAATGGCTCATCGCCTGCAGGAGCTTGTTCATCTTCTCGATTTCGGCGAAGTCGTACGGCGAGCCGTGGCCGTTGGCGAGCTTGTCCATCATGTTGCGCAGCAGCGACGTCCCCACGCGGCACGGCGTGCAGAACCCGCAGCTCTCGTGCGCGAAGAAGTGGACGAAATTGCGCGCGACCTCGAACAGATCGCGGCTGTGATCGAAGATCATGAATGCGCCCGCCGTCGGCAGGTCGTCGAAGGCGATCCGGCGATCGAAATCGGCGGCCGGAACGCAGATGCCCGACGGGCCGCTGATCTGCACGGCCTGCGTGTCGGCGGCCCCGCAGTCGGCTAGCACTTCGCGCACGGTGACGCCGAACGGGTATTCGTAGATGCCGGGCCGGCTGCAGTCGCCCGAGACACATAGGATCTTCGTGCCGGACGAGCCCTGCGTGCCGATGCGCGCATACCATCCGCCGCCGTTGCGGGCGATCAGCGAGCAGGCCGCGAAGGTCTCGACGTTGTTCACGACGGTGGGCCGGCCGAGGTAGCCCTGGGTGACCGGATAGGGCGGCCGATTGCGCGGCGTGCCGCGCTTGCCTTCGAGCGACTCGATCAGCGCCGACTCCTCGCCGCAGACATACGCGCCGGCACCGAGGTGGATCTCGATGTCGAAGTCGAACCCGGCGCCGCCCAAGAATGCACTCGCCGAGGAGGTTCCTGCGCCGCCGGCGCGCGAGGACGGCCTGCAGGTGGTCGAGCAGGTAGCGGTATTCGCCGCGCAGGTAGAGAAAGCCCCGCCGCGCGCCGACGACGAACGCGCACAGCGTCATCCCGGCGAGGACGCGATCGGCATACGAGGTCAGCAGCACCCGGTCCTTGAACGTTCCCGGCTCGCCCTCGTCGGCATTGCAGACGACGTAATGCGCGTCGCCCGGCGCGTCGCGGCAGGCTTCCCATTTCTGGCCGGTCGCGAAACCCGCGCCACCCCGACCGCGCAGGTTCGACGCCTTGATCTCGGCGAGCAGGCCGTCGGCCCCGCGGGCGAGGGCGGCGGTGAGCGCGCGACCCGGGTCCGGATCGGATGCCAGCATGACGTCCTCGCGGCGGACGTTGTCGTCGATCCGGAAGAATTCCGACGGCCACGTCGACACCGGGGCCGCGGTGCGAATCAGCTCGCAGATCGCGTCGATGCGCGGCTTCGTCAGACGGGTGACTGCGATGTTGTTGACGAGCATCGCCGGTCCCTGGTCGCACATTCCGGTGCAGGACGTGGTGTCGATGCTGACGAGGCCGTCCTCGGAGATCTTCCCGCGCTCGACCCAGAGCTGCCGGCACATGTGCTCGAGCAGCTCCATGTTGCCCAGCATCCGATCGGTGATGTTGTCGCTGAACAGCACCCGATACCGGCCGCGCGGCTGCGTGTACAGGAACGAATAGAAGCCGGCGACGCCTTCGATCTTGGTGCGCGGCAGGCGCATGACTTCCTGCATCCGGTCGATGGCTTCAGGCGGGATCCAGTCGCAGGCCTCCTGCACCTCGCGCAGGATCTGCACGAGGTAGCGCGGGTCTTCCCGGTAGCGCCCGAGCACCGTGTCGACCGCCGACCTGATCGCCTGTCGTCATGATGTCATTTTCGACGCAGCCGGCGCTGCTGTGCACGCGTCGATCAGGTAGACGATCGACCGGTAGGGTATGCCGGAGTGATCGGTGAGGCCGATCTCGCACGTCCGGCTCGACGAGTACCCATCGCCGCAGCCCGCCGGCAGGCTCTCCCTCAGGAAGCGCAGCGCGTGGGCATTGAGCTCGGGCGTCGTGAAGCCCTTGTCGCCCGCCCAGCCGCAGCAGAGCACCGCGTCGGGAATGGTCACCGTCTCCGCGCAGGCGCGGGCGAGGGCCTCGAGCTTGCCATCGAACTCCATCTTGCGGAGGCTGCACACCGGATGCACGGCGATCGAACGCGGCTGGCGGGTGAAGGTGAGCCGGTCGGGCAGCACGTCGTGCGCGAATTCGACGATGTCCATCACCGGCAGGCGCCCGGCGAGGTGGCGCTTCATCCGGTAGGCACAGGGACTCGTGTCGAAGACGATCGGGATGCGTCCGTCGTCGCTCGCGCGCCTGAGCGCCGCCTCCAGTTCGGTCGACATGCGATCGGCCGAAGCGGCGAGGCCCTTGCTCTCGAACGGCTGCCCGCAACAGCAGCCTTCCACCCCATCGGGGTAGATCACATCGAATCCGGCCTTGCGCAGGAGGCGATCGGTCACATCGACCACCGACTCGCGCTCGGGACTGCGCCGGTCGGGCCCCATGGTTCGCGCTGCGCAGCTCGGAAAATAGACGATCGGCGAGGATGCGCGCGCCGAGCTCGTCCGGGCGCGCGCGGGAACCGCGAAGCTCGCGGCACGCGGCATCGCGGGACTCCACAGCGGGGTCCGGCCGCCACTCAGCGTGCGGGCGGCGGCCGTGAGCGCCGTCATCGCGCCGGTGCCGATCAGGCCATGGACGGCATCGGCACACCAGAGCCCGGCGCGCACGCCCTGGGTCACCCGGCCGAAATGCGTGGCGACGCGATCGCCGGCGCGAAGCGGGACGGTGCCCGCGCTCCGTCCGCGCAACGCCTTGATCAGCGTGCCGGTCTCGATCTCGACCGGGCACGCCGTCGCGCACAATCCGCAGCCGGCACAGGTCTCGATCCCGTGATAATCGTAGAGCGCGCGCAGTGCCTTGGCCGGCGCCTGCCCGCCGTCGGGCCGCCGTTCGAGGCGCGCGATCTCGCGCCAGCCGGCAATGCGCTGGCGCGGAGAGAGCGTCAGTGCGTGCGACGGGCATTTCACCTCGCAGAAACCGCATTCGATGCACTTGTCGACCAGCGGGTCGGCCGCGGGCAGCGGTTTCAGGTTCTTGAGATGCACCTCTGGATCGGCATTGAGGAGCACCCCGGGGTTCAGCAGATTGTCCGGATCGAGCAGCGACTTGATGCTGCGCATCAGCGTGTACGCGTCGTGTCCCCATTCGAGCTCGACGAAGGGCGCCATGTTGCGTCCCGTGCCGTGCTCGGCCTTGAGCGAGCCGTCGTACTTGTGGACGACGAGGTCGCAGACGGCGTCCATGAAGCGCGCGTAGCGGGTCACTTCCGCCGGCGTGTTGAAGTCCTGGGTGAAGACGAAGTGGAGATTGCCGGCAAGCGCGTGGCCGAAGATGATCGCGCTCGCATAGCCGTGCGTGCGCAGCAGCGCCTGCAGGTCCATCGTCGCTTCGGCGAGCCGCGCGACCGGAAAGGCGACGTCCTCGATCACCACGGTGGTCCCGGCATCGCGCATCGCGCCGACCGACGGAAACGTTCCCTTGCGGATGTTCCAGTACTGCTGGCATTCGTCGGGGTCGGTCGAGAACCGCAGCGGACCGAATGTCGGGATCGCCCGCAGCAGGTCGGCCACCGCCGTCATCTGCCGTTCGAGCTCGGCGGCCGACTCCGCCCGCGTTTCGATCAGGAGCGCCGCGCCATTTCGGCCCGAGATCACGGATGTTCGCGGGCATCCCCGGCTTCTGCGCGACCGAGGCGAGCGCGGGACGATCCATCAGCTCGACGGCGGACACCGGGGCGCTGGAGAGCAGCGTCACCGCCGTGCAGGCTGCTTCGAGATCGTTGAATACGGTGAACGCGCTCGCCTTGCACGGGTGCTCGGGCACGGTGCGGTAAGTGATCTCGGAGATGAAGCCCAGCGTCCCCTCCGAGCCGATCATCAGGTGAATCAGGATGTCGACCGGGTCGTCGTAATCGACGAGCGCATTGAGGCTGTAGCCGGTCGTGTTCTTGATCCGGAACTTGTGCCGGATGCGTTCCGCCAGCGCGGCATTGCCCTTCGTCTCGTGCGCGAGCGCGCCGAGGGTCGCCAGCAGCTCCGCATGCGAGGAGCGGAAGGCCGCGACGCTTGCCGGATCCGCGGTGTCGAGCACGGCACCGTCGGCGAGCACGACGCGCATCGCGGCGAGCGTCCGGTAGCTGTTGTCTGCCGTGCCGCAGCACATGCCGCTGGCGTTGTTGGCCGCGATGCCGCCGATCATCGCGGCGTCGATCGACGCCGGATCGGGGCCGATCTTGCGCCCGAACGGCGCCAGCCGGCGATTGGCGACGCCGCCGATGACGCCCGGCTGCAGACGAATCGTGTCCGCGCCGGCGCTGATTTCGCAGCGGCGCCAACCGTCGCCCAGCAGCACGAGCACCGAATCGGTGACCGCCTGGCCGGAGAGGCTGGTGCCGGCCGCGCGGAACGTGAGCGGGACGCCGAGGCGTCGGCAAAGCGCAAGCAGTCTGACGACCTCGTCCTCGTGTTCGACGACGACCACGAGCCGGGGAACCAGTCGGTAGAAGCTGGCGTCGGTGCCGTAGGCGAGTCGCCGCAGCGGATCCGAGATGAGCCGCTCCCCCGGAACGATGGCACCCAGCGCGCGCCGGAGCTCGTCGTCGGTCAGCGGGATGGCGATCTTTTCCATATGGATCAAATGGGTATGCGGCTCCGCATGTTCTGTACCTGTAATCGCACACCGCCCATGCTGCCCGGTTGGAGCGATTCGGTGTTGATGCAAGTCAACCGCGAAACCGCGGCATTCGCGTTCTCGCCCGAATTCGACCTGATGTACCACAGCATCGATGATCGCGCATCCCGGGATGCGTGCGAACGGCCGCGCCGCGACGTTTTTGCGAGAGCTTCCCATTCGCGTCATACTGCGCAGCGGGCGTGCCACGGGCGGACCGCTCGAACCGATGACTCCGTACCTCTCGATCGAGGCGCTGACCGTCTCCTATGCGGCGACGCGCGTGCTGGACCGCGTGTCGCTCGACGTCGGCCGCGGCGAGATGATCGCGCTGCTCGGAAGCTCGGGTTGCGGCAAGACGACGCTGCTGCGCGCGATTGCCGGCTTCGTAGCACCGGAAGCGGGCGTGATTCGCGTCGACGGGCGCGACATCACGCGCCTGCCGCCCGAACAGCGCGGGACGGCAATGATGTTCCAGTCGTACGCGTTGTGGCCGCACATGACCGTCGCCGCCAACATCGGGTACGGGCTCCGGATGCGCGGCTGGAAGAAGGACGCGATCGCCGCGCGTGTCGACGAGATGCTGGCATTGCTCCAGCTCGAGGGTTTCGCGCCGCGATCGGTGACGCAGCTCTCCGGCGGCCAGCGGCAACGGGTCGCGCTCGGCCGGGCGCTGGCGGTGAATCCTTCGTTGCTGCTGCTGGACGAGCCGATGTCGAACCTCGACTACAAGGTCCGCCTCGAGCTGCGGCACGAGCTGCGCGCGCTGCAGCAGCGGATCGGCATCACCGCGGTCTACGTGACCCACGACCGCGAGGAGGCGCTCACGCTCGCCGACCGCATCGCCGTCATCGACGCCGGTCGCATCGTCCAGTACGGCGTGCCGGAGGACGTCTTCCACCGGCCCTCGTCCGCGTTCGTCGCCGGGTTCATGGGCGCCGACAACGGGCTCGACCTCGTCGTGCGCGCCGATGGCACGCTGGCGGAAGCCGGCGGCGGTGGGACCGGGCGCGCGGTGCGTGCGCATTTTCGTGGCGACGCGGCGCGGCTCCTCGCCGCCGCCGAACAGGCTCCCGCCGACGCGCTGTTGCTGCCGGGCGTCGTCGCGCAGGCGTTCTACATCGGGCAGGGCTATCGCTATCGCGTTCGGGCGGGCGGCACCGAGATCTGGGTGCACGCGCCTGAGCGGATGGCCGAAGGGGCGAGCGCGCGCGTTGCCGTTCCGCGCGCCGCGCTGATGCTGTTTCCCCGCGATTCCACCACACGCACCTAGGAGGGTTCGATGCGTTTTCGTCACGTCGTTGCCGCCGCCGCCGCGGTCTTCACATTTGCCGCGGCGCTGCCCGTCTCGGCGCAGATCACGCTGAACGTGGTCACCGCCGGCGACCAGAACATGGTCGATTACGTCACCAATTATCTCGGTCCGAAGTTCGAAGCGATGAATCCGGGCGTGAAGGTGCGCGCGGTGGGCACCGGTCCCGGTGATGCCGGATCGCAGAAGATCTACGAGAAGCTGTCGGCACAGCAGAAGGCCGGCACCGCCGCCTGGGACGTCGACGTCGCGGTGGTCCATCAGCGCGGTGCGGGAACAATGGTCAACGAGAAGCTGCTGATGCCGTACCGGAATGACGTCGCCGCCGGCAAGCTGGTATCGCGCGACACCGCGAAGAACGCACTCGGCGCCAATGTCGATGGCTATGTGCTGCCGATGTTTCACAGCCAGATCGCGTTTGCCTACAACCCCGATCTGGTGAAGGCGCCGCCGAAGTCCTACTCGGAGCTCGCCGATTGGGTCAAGAAGAATCCGAAGCAGTTCGGGTACAACGGCGTCAAGGGCGGCATGTCCGGCGTCGGCTTCGTGATGGGCTGGGTGTCGGCGAACTCCGGACTGGGCGAGAAGCTGGAGAAGGGGCCGTACGCCGCAGGCGACAAGGCGACCATCGAGAAGTCGCTCGCGAGCCTGAAGGAATTCAACCAGAACGTCGTGATGACGCCCGGCAACGCCGGCACGCTCGACATGCTGAATCGGGGCGAGATCGCGATGGGCCCCGTGTGGGTCGACATGTTCTACACGTGGCAGGCCGACGGCAAGATGAGCCCGAAGATCAAGCTTGCGCTGCCGCAGCCCGGCCTGCCGGGCCAGCCGATGTACTACGTCATTCCGGCAAAGGCTGCCAATGCGGCGCTGGCGAAGAAGTTCATCGACCTGGCCGAGAGCCCCGAAGTGCAGGCCGACGGCATCGTCAGGCAGTTCAACTGGTACCCGGGCATCGACCCGCAGTACGTTCAGGCGAAGCTCACGCCGGCGGCGTGGAGCAAGCTCTTCACCGACATCTCGCCCGCCGACCTGGCGAAGTACGGCCGGCCGTTCCCGCTCTCCGAGTACTTCACCGACATCGTCGAAGGCTACGAGCGCGTTGTTCTGAAGTAGCGACGTGGTCCTGGGAGCAGGGGCCCCGCGCGCGGGTAGCGCGCGGGGATGCGATCGGGGCGAATCGGCGCTCGTGGCCGACACGCGCCGGTGGCATCTCATGAATCGGGCAATGAGGCCGCCGGAGTGAGCGACGCCAGTGCCGCACCATCGGCGTCCGCGGCGCTCAACCGCGGGCGCGCCGCGGGCCTCGCGCTGATCGCACCGGCGCTCGCGATCGTCGTCGCGTTCTTCATCGTCCCGCTCGGCATCTCGTTCGCCACCGCATTCCGCGCGAAAGACGGCAGCTTCACCCTCGCGCACTTCGAGAAGTCGTTCGAGCTCTACACGACCGATCTCGTCTTCACGCTGGCGATCGTTCTGCTGTCCTCGGCGCTGATCGCGATCGTCGCCGTGGCGATCTCCGGTTACCTGACGCTCGGCGAGAACCCGCGCGCGGTAGCTGTTCTGCGCTGGCTGTATCGCTGGCCCTTGTTCATCCCGTTCGTCGTCGCCGGTCAGGTGATGCGGACGTTCCTGGCGAAGAACGGAATGCTGAATCACGTGCTGATCGGCGTCGGGCTCGTCGAGCCGCTGGCGACGCAGAGTCTGCTCGACTGGCGCGGCATCGTTGTCGCGTTCGTCTGGAAGCAGGCGCCGTTCGTGACCCTGCTCGTCGCCGGCGCCATGGCCTCCCTCGACCGGCAGCACATCGAGGCCGCCCGCAACCTCGGCGCGCCGCGCTGGCGGGTGCTGTGGGACATCGTGCTGCCGCAGGTGCGCGGGACCGTGCTGGTCGGAGTCGTGCTCTCGTTCGTCACCATGCTGTCGGTGCTGTCGGTGCCGCTGATGATCAATCCGAATTCGCCGACAATGATCACCGTCGATGTCGCCTACCGGATCAACACCCACGCGGATTATGCGGTCGCCAACGCGCTGTGCCTGCTGTCGCTGCTGGTCGCGGCGGGTGGCGCCGCGTTCTACCTGCGGCACGCGGTGAAGAGCGCGGGGGAGAATGCATGACAGCGGGCGCTGGAGTTCTCGGCATGCCGCGGCGCTGGATCGGCGCGTTCGTGACCGCCGCGCTGCTCGCGCTCTTCGCCTTCGCGATCTTCGGGCCGCTGGCGAATCTGCTGCTGTGGGCGTTCGCCGAGAAATGGTATTTCCCGAGCAAGCTGCCGTCGGAATTCGGATTGGCGTTCTGGGTGCGCGTGTTCAATCCCCGGGGCAACGCGCTGGCCTCCCTCGGCACGAGCGTCTGGATCGCCGTGCTCACCGTCATCGTCAGCCTGGCCGTCGCGATTCCGGCGGGGTACGCGCTCGCGCGACTCAGGCTGCCGTGGCGCGGCGCCATACTGCTGCTGTTCCTGCTGCCGCAGGCGGTGCCGAATCTCCCGATCTACGTCAACATCGCGCGCGTGTTCTACGAGGTTGGCCTGAACGGCAAGGTGATCGGCGTCGTGCTCGTCCATGCGGCACACGGACTGGTGCTCGCCGTGTGGATCGCATCGGCGGCGTTTGCGGCGGTCGACGCGTCGCTGGACGAGGCTGCGCGCAACCTCGGCGCATCGCCGTGGACCTGCTTCCGGACGGTGACGCTGCCGCTGGCCGCGCCCGGGCTGATGGCGAGCGCGATATTCGTCTTCCTCGAGTCGCTCGACGAGTTCACGGGCACGTATTTCGTCGGCGTGCCCGACGTCACGACCCTCCCGTTGCTGATGTTCAGCGCCAGCATGGGCGGCAACTACCAGATCGCCTCGATCACCGCGCTGCTGCTGCTCGTGCCGTCGATCGGCTTCATGCTGGTCGTCGAGCGTTTCCTCAAGGCCGACGTCCTCGCGATGGTGGGACGCTGACGCAGCAGACGGCGCCGCGATCGGCGGCGCGGTAGAATCGTGCAGTGCCTCTGCCGCGAATCGGCTGACGGGCGCGCGGCCGATGTTCTCAAACATTCCCATCCTGCTCACCTGGCTGCGGATCGTCCTCATCCCGGTGTTCGTTGTCGTCTATTACGTGCCGGACGCCTGGCTCGGGCCGGTCGCTACGAACTGGACGGCGATGACGATCTTCGCAGTGGCGGCGATCACCGATTGGCTCGACGGCTACCTCGCGCGGCGATGGGGAGAGGTGAGCGCGTTCGGCGCGTTTCTCGACCCGGTTGCAGACAAACTGATGGTTGCGGCGGCGCTGATCGTCCTCGTCTGGCTGGATCGCGCCGAGGCGTACCTCGCGATCATCATCATCGGCCGCGAGATCGCCATCTCGGCGCTGCGCGAGTGGATGGCCCAGCTCGGCCAGACCCGGAGTGTTGCCGTCGCGTTCATCGGCAAGATCAAGACGGTCGCGCAGATGACAGCGATCATCGCCCTGCTCCTGTGGGAGGACGTGATTCCGGGCGTGTCGACGCCGTGGCTCGGCAGTTGCGCGCTGTGGATCGCGGCGATCCTGACGCTGTGGTCGATGTTCCACTACCTGAAGCTCGCGGCACCCCACATCGAGGGTCGCTGAGCGTCTCGGCCCCGCGCTGCGGTGGCACGGATCACGGCGCGGCCGGCATGTTTGAGCCTCGTACAGCAGGTTGACCCGAACGCGCGAAGAAAAGTAAAATGGCGGGCTTGTTCCCCGATAGCTCAGTTGGTAGAGCGACGGACTGTTAATCCGCAGGTCGTAGGTTCGAGCCCTGCTCGGGGAGCCAAACCAGTTGATTTGACGCGGTTTCCAGACTCACTAACCTAGTCCGCCGGTTTTCAAGGCGGACCCCACGGTCAGGAGTCTGAGATGGAAACGTCAAAACAGTCCGCCGCTTTCTGCGCAGTGATTTCCAGCACTGCGGCCAGCGACACCCCCACCGGCACCTCGCAGCCCGTGGCAGCGCCCGTGCGCCGCGAGCGCAACGGCGAGATCACGGTCGCGCAGGCGATCCACGAATACATGGCCGCCTATGACGGGCGCGACCACACGCGTGGTCAGCGCTTGCGCTGGTGGCTCGGCCACCTTGGCGACCTGCGGCTCGCCGATATAACGGAAGACGACGACCGGATTTTCTACGCGCTCGAAGCACTCGCCCAGTCACGCGGGAAGTACTACGCAGGCGAGGATGCCGAAGGCAAGGCGATCTACCGGGCGAAGCGCAAACCGCTGGCTAATTCAACCGTCAACCGATACGGAGCCGCGCTCGGTGCGGTCTTCTCATGGGCCATCCGCAACCGGATTGCGCCGCTAGGCTGGCAGAATCCAATCCGGCGCATCGAGCGCAAGGTGGAGAACAACGAGGTCGTCCGGTTCCTGTCCGACGCGGAGCGGGAAGCGCTGTTGTTCGAGTGCAAGCGCAGTCCGTGGAACAAGCTCTATCTGTTCGTGCTCTTCGGTCTCACCACCGGCGCAAGGCGCGGCGAAATCGAGAGCATCCGCTGGTGCGACATCGATCTCGACAACGCCCTCGCCACCATTCCAAGGTGACGAAAAACGGGGACCGGCGCTGCCTGCCGCTGACGCCAGCCGTCATCGAAGAACTGCGCAAACATCTGACCACGCCGACCTCGACGGCGCTGGTGTTCGCGTCGCGCCGCCGCCAGAATGAACCCTACGGCCACGTCACGAGCTGGCATCGGGCATTGAAGGATGCAGGCGTACGGAATTTCCGTTTCCACGACCTGCGCCACAGCTGCGCCAGCTACTTAGCGCAGAGCGGCGCATCGCTGCTGGAAGTCGCCAATGTTCTAGGACATCGAAGTTTGAGTGTGTCGAAACGATATGCGCACTTGTCGACGAAGACGAAGGCGAACCTCATCAACAAAGTGCTGGGGAACATCAAGTGAAACGGGCGAAGCAAACCAAGATTGATCCGGGGGGCGTCATCGTCGGCCACCTACGGGCGCAGGGCACATCGGACGAGGGTCTATGGCTGTATGCGCTCGCGGAAGCTCGTGATCGGCGCAGCCATGCGGCGATGCGCTACTTGGTCGAGGCGAGCGTCGCCTGCCCGCCCTATCTGCGCCGCGACTTCGCTGATGCGTTCGAGCGGGTCGGACTCTATCAGCAGGGCAAGGGCCGTCCTCATGCCCACAACAGTTTCGACCATTTTCTCATCCGCGAGCATTGGCAGCGCTTCAGCGCCCAATGGCGGCAGGAGCACGCCAACAGCGAACCGCCAGTCAACAAGTGGATTGAGGTGTTCCGGTCGCAGATTCGGGACGAGGCTGTCCGCATGGGTCACCCCCCCACCGACCGATGCCAAGCTAGAACAGGCAGTGCCCGAGTCCACGTTGAAGCGGATGCTCGCTGACTTGGAGGACCCACCCCGAAATTCATAAGTCCGCATTTATGGCGGACGCGCTCGTTGCCCCGCTCACGCTGAAACGAGACCATCCACGTCATCGCCGCAGGCAATTGGCGGCGCTGGTGAGGACTGGAAACCTCGTCGATCAACTGGTGCGTGTGTGAGGTCACGATGCAGAAGTGCAGCATCAACGGTTTGCAGAAAGCGGCGGACTATGTATCCGCCCGCTCCGATGCCTTTCCCAGCATTCATTCCTATGAATGGTGGGAAAGGCAGAACCGGCAAGCGCTAGTCGCAGCCGGTGCGCTGGTCTACGTCGGGCGGCGCAAGTTCGTCGACCCGATCAAGGCTGATGCGGTCATCCGCGAGGCTGGCATCGCTCGCGCAAGGCGAGTAATGGCATGACCGATCCGCGCCACGGCAAGCGTGCTGACGACCTGTCGCTGCGCGGCCTGCTAGGCCGCTACGTGGTCCGCGTCCTGCGACCGAAGCACGCCATCCCGAGCTACACGAGCTGCGACAGCAAGGCAGCTGCGGAGCGCATCGCCACACGGTTGAGGCATGCGGGTTGCACCGTGACGATAACCGATGCGGAGGGTCTATGTTGAATGCACAGGAGGCAGCGATGTTCAATGAATGCAAGTCTTCCCAGATCGCCACGTTGGCCACAATCGTGCGGCATCTATATGAGGACCGGCCCGAGTTATTCGCCGACGAAATCGCTGCCGACGTGGCGAAGCTCGTTCCAGGCACACCGCCGTCCGAACTTCGATCGTTGGTGGTCGAATTGCTCCACGTGATCTTCGCGAGCACAGAGACGACGGACGAGGATGTCGAGAGGGCGGTGAAGTCAGGCATCATCAACGACCCATTCGTGATCGTCGAAAACCTCAAACGGTTTATTGCGTATGGCGAACCGGTCGAATTTCCATCCGACTTCTTCGCGGTGCCCATCGAGATACGACGGTCGAGGACGTCCTGGGCGGGGACGGCGCGCCTCGACGACGACATTCCGTTCTAACCCTGTCGTGACTGCCGACGTCCTATCCAAGCTCTCAGCGACGGTCTCGCATCCAGGCGAGGCGGGGCGAGGGCGACGCGTGAGCCGCGCCAAGTATCGCGACGCGAAAGCGCCATCGGGGGAGAGTGCAGGGTGAAGACGAAGGGGTCGCGCTTCATTCGGATCGACGTCTGCGTCTATAGCAGCGAGGCGTTCCGCACGCTGCCTGCCGCGGCGCTGCGGCTCTGGATTCTGCTGCGGATGGATTTCACCCCAGCGCGGAACGGGCGCGTCATGGCGACGTTGGCGACGCTGCGCCCGAAGGGTTGGCACTCGTCCGACCTGTTGCGGCGGATGCTGCCGGTTCTGATCGACCGCGGCTTTCTCGCGTACACCAGCAAGGCGAGCCCGAACACGTACCGCCGCGCCTCCCTCGTGCGTTTCACCGACGAGCCGGTTTTCCCCGACGCCACGAACGGAACCGCGGCCATCCGCCCCACCAAAGATTTCGAGCAATGGAAACCGCGGGCAAGCGAACCGATATCGGAGGATGCGCCGCGGAAACGGAAATTCACGAAGTCCGCGGTGCGGACTAAGGTTAGTCCGCGGTCAGGACCGAAGTTAGTCCGCGGTGCGGACTACGGGGAGCCAAAAACGATCCGCGGTGCGGACTGCGTTAAAACGGAGGTAACTACACGGCAGGATTCGGAAATCGGCAAATTGACGCCGCGACCGTCCGTAGTCCGCGGTCCGGACATACTCTGTAGCTTCTGCCAGTCTACCCGCGGAAAATGCAGGCGACGCACAGGTTCTAGCGCCCGGTGAATATGCCCGCGCTCGTGCCCGCTGGGAACGGCGCAAGGCAGCAGCAAAGAAGGCGGGGACGTCGTGAGCGACCGCCCGCACGCCCAGTGGTCCTATCGCTGGCTCGTTTGAGCTGACGCCGAAGCTCCTACGCGGGCGATCACGTCCGCAAGGTCCACTACTGCATCGCGGGCGCGCTGCTGACGGTCGACGTCGTTGTCGCTGCCCGTGAGGGTGCCATCCGCGCCGTACACACGCACTGGGCACCGAACGCGCCGCGCGCATGGTCCGCCGATTTGCTCGCGACCGTCGAGGCGATGCGCAGGCAGGCAGCGATCGCTATCGCTGCCGAGCTGGGGATTGATCCATGCGTCCCTGGTCTATGAAGCGGCGGAGTGAATCTCCGCTGCTAATGTACCTGCAGCCGACGACGCGGTCTTGAAGCGTTAAGACAGGGAGCAAGTGAATAATTCAACGCGAACTGGTGAGCTAGACCTTACGCAACCTTCGGATGGGACAAGCAATTTGCTACCCCCTCCCCGAGTGCCCGCGCGACTGCGATTAACGACCGTGCGCCATGTCCGTGCCGAGCTTGCCAGCACGTATCGACTATTTGTGAAAGGGCAGATCGATCGCTCTCAAGCAAACACTCGCGGATTCCTGCTGATGTCTCTTAGCCGAATTATCGTCGATAGCGAATTCGAGGTAAGAATCGCCGCATTGGAACAACGGCATGCGCTCGAGCGCAATTGATCGACTTGAGCGGCTTGAACGCGCCGCACGATCGAGAGTGAGCTGCGGCTTGATCGTCTACGCTGACCGCGATTCGATCCCTGGCTTGATCGCGGCAGCAGATCGCGCAGGGCGCCTCGCGGGAATCGGGTGCCTCTTGGTGCTGCCTGAAGACGCGGCAACAATCGAGCAATGGGAACAAGACACTCTTTCGGTGCCGCCGCCGGCTTCCACTGCCATAACGTCGCGACCACCACGCGACGTTGCGCCAGCACGGGACGATCAGGCCGGCCAGGAGACCGATACGCTGTAATGGAAAGCCGATGAAAACAGGGGAAAGAACATGAGCTCCCGCAAACCAATCGTACTCGGAACCAATCCAGGGTACGGGTCCATTTACGACGCAACTGGATCTATGATCATGTTGATCAGTGGATTGACGAAGTCGGCACTGGACGATGCCGCAACAGAGCTGTCTGTTGATTATGAAATATTTGTTGCGAACTACCGCGGGCCATATCTTTCGGATGCATACATTGGCTTTGCGGCGATGCTGCGGCAATGGCCTTTGCCGTGGCCGGAAATCGAAGACGGTGCGCTCAACGACTTGACGCCTGCGCAGTTCTACCTCCTCTGGGCATGGGAGCAAAACAATGCAGCCATGTTTTGCCTCGGTGGCGACGCTGTCGCGACCGGGTGGGAGCCGGAGGAGGCGCTAGATTGCGGGATCGTAGCCGCGGTTAGTGCTGCGAAGGCGCTGGTCCGTGGCACGTTCCTGATGTGATCTGCCGAACCAAGATTGCGCAGGAGCTGGCGTAGCAACCGTCGTGGTCTCCGTCCTGCGGCTGCCGAGTAATGGGTCGCAATCGCGACCGCAGCGAGACGTAGTCGCATGCTTAGTCAGGCTGGCGCAGGAGATACCTAAATTGAAACCTGCTTGCCAAGCCCCCCAATATGTTGGTCCAACCGGCGGACTCCCGGTCCGCCGGTCCTAAGGGTCCAGCCGCGGTCCCGCGGTCATGCGCGGTCGGCATCGAGTAACGGAGACCCAATCCGACCGCAATGGGTCCCACCAACCGAACGACAGGCCGTTGTCGACCCAAGCGGAAGTTCAGGACTGCCAAGAGCGGAGGCTCGAGAGCTAGGAACCGGACGGTACGGATAGCAAATCCAACGCCACGACGCGGCGACCGGAGCACCGACCCGGATTCGTCGGAAAAGCCGAGGCGGTTCAGCCCTTCGGGTGTCCGTATGGACCAAGCTCCGCCGTCTGTTGCACAATCACGGCTGGCGCCAGCGAGGTGGCGCGCAGGAGTGGAGCCACCGTGGTGAGCGAGGAGGCGGTACCGGAAACCTGCCAGCGCCGTGCGTCGCGGAGCGGCCGCCTCATGCTGTCCCGCCTGACCAAGCGCTATCCGAACCAGATCGCCGTCGACGCGCTCGACCTCGAGGTGGAGGCAGGCGAGTTCCTCACGCTGCTCGGGCCGTCCGGCTCGGGCAAGACCACCACGCTGATGATGGTCGCCGGATTCACGTCGCCGTCCGGCGGGTGACATCCGGCTCAACGACCGCTCGATTGCCGGCCTCGCCCCCGAACGGCGCAACATCGGCGTCGTGTTCCAGAACTACGCGCTCTTTCCGCACATGACCGTCGCCGACAACGTCGGCTTCCCGCTCAAGATGCGGAGGCAGCCGCGCGCGGTCATCGAGGAGAAGGTGCGCGGCGCGCTGCGCCTCGTGCGCCTCGACGGTTTCGAAGCGCGCCTGCCGAAGCAGCTCTCCGGCGGACAGCAGCAGCGCGTGGCGCTTCGCGCGCGCGCTCGTGTTCGACCCCGACCTGCTGCTCATGGACGAGCCGCTCGGCGCGCTCGACAAGAACCTGCGCGAGCAGATGAAGTTCGAGCTGAAGCGCATCCACGCGCAGCTCGGCGTAACGGTGCTCTACGTCACCCACGACCAGGAGGAGGCGCTCACGATGTCCGATCGCGTCGCGCTGATGAACGACGGCGTGATCGCGCAGCTCGGCACCGCGCGCGACCTCTACGAGCGGCCCGCGACACGGTTCGTCGCCGAGTTCATCGGCGAATCGAACGTGATCGAGGGCGCGATGGAGACGGCAGCAATCTTCGTCTCGGCCAGCGAGCTGCGCTTCGCGGTAACCGGCAGCGCGAATGCCGTGCGCGGGCGAGCGTGCCATCCTGGTGGTGCGACCCGAGAAGCTCGCACTGACCCGACAGAGCCCGGACGACTACAGTTTCCGCGGCCAGGTGAGAGAGCGCGTGTATGTCGGTGACTTCACGCGTTATCGTGTCGAAGTGGGCGAGCACCTCGTCCTCACGGTCAAGATCCAGAACCATCGGAGTGTCGCAATCGCGGGGGAAGGAGAGGCGGTCGAGCTTTTCCTCGATCCCGCGGACGCGCGGATTTTGCAGGCGTGAACACACGGAGGGCAGGCGATGAAGAGACGCGAGGTTTTGAAGAGTGCCGGGATCGTCACCGCGGCGGCGTTGACGGGTCCGTTCTTCCACATCCGGCCGGCACGCGCCGACAAGGGCGAGCTGGTCGTCGTGAGCTGGGGCGGCGACTACGACACGTCGCTTGCGCGAGCACGTGGTCGCCGCATTCGAGAAGGCGACCGGCTACACGGTGAAGCTCGATGCGCCGCCGGAAACGGCCAAGGTGAAGGCGATGGTCCAAAGCGGCAACGTGAGCTGGGACGTGATCATGACCGACGCGCCGGCCGATACAGGCGATGCTCAAGGACAGCCTGCTCGAGCCCATCGACTATGCGGCGGTGGACAAGGCCAAGCTCGCCAAGATCCCGAAGGAGCTGCAGCAGCAATACGCGCTCGGGCAGAGGATCTACTCGTTCAACATCGTCTACAACACCAAGCTGATGCCGAAGGCGAAGCACACGCGCAACTGGGCGGAGGTGTGGGACGGCAAGAACTTCCCGGGCGGGCGCACGTTCAACTTCCAGGGCGGCACCGCGCCGCAGCTCGAAGCGGCGCTGCTCGCCGACGGCGTGCCGATGGACAAGCTCTACCCGCTCGACGTCGAGCGTGCGTGGAAGACGATGGACAGGCTGCGCCCGCTGGTCACCAAGTGGTACACGTCTCATGCGCAGGCGATCCAGCTCCTGAGCGCCGGCGAAGTGGCGGTTGGCAACACGATCGGCTCGCGCGGCATCGCCGCGAAGAAGCAGGGGGCGCCCATCGACGTCGACTACAACCAGGGCAAGCTCGCCTCCGACAACTGGTGCCTGGTGAAGGGCGTGCGTGACAAGAAGATCGCGATGGAATTCATCAACACCGCCCTCGATCCGAAGCTGCAGGCGTTGATCGCGCAGAAGGTTCCCTACGGACCGAGCAACAGCGGTGCCTTCGAGTTCCTGTCGGCGGCCGAGGCGGCGGACCTGGCGACGTCGCCCGAGAACATCAAGAACCAGTTCTGGTGGAACACGGATTGGTGGAGCACGCCGGGCCCCGACGGCAAGACGCCGCGCGAAAGCCAGGGCGAGCGCTTCGCCGAAGTGGATGGTGATGAACTGAGCTAGCCGCGCTGCGCGACCGGGTGAAGAGATCGTAAACCGATGCAGCAGGCGGCGCGGTTCTGGCGGTCGCGGGAGGGCGCGCTCGTCCTTCCCGCGCTCGTCTTCTACCTGCTCGTCTACGTCTATCCGCTCGTCGAAGATGGCCGGCTGGAGCTTCTTCGATCACGGCTTCACCCTCAAGTTCTGGCGCGAGCTCGCGGGCGAGCCCGCCTACTTCAAGGCGCTCTCCAACACGATCGAGATCAGCGTGCTGGTGACGGTGATCACGCTCGCCGCTGAGCTACCCGCTCGCGTACCTGATGACCACCACCACGGCGCGCGCGCGCCGGGTGCTGACCGTGCTGCTGCTGATCCCGTTCTGGACCAGCGTGCTCGTGCGCACGTTCGCGTGGCTCGTGATCCTGGGCAGGAACGGGCTCGTCAACAACCGCTCCTGGCGACTCGGGCTGGTGGGACGAGCCGCAGAAGCTCCTGTTCAACATGATCGGCGTGCAGGTGGGCATGGTGCACGTCCTGCTGCCCTTCATGGTGTTTCCGCTCTACGCCGTCATGTCGCGCATCGACCTCAACGTCATTCGCGTGGCACGCAGCCTGGGCGCCCCGCCGTACCGGGTATTCCTGCACGTGTTCCTGCCGCTCTCGCTGCCGGGCGTCGCCGCGGGATGCATCCTCGTGTTCCTGCTCGCGGTGGGGTTCTACGTGACACCGGCGCTCCTCGGCGGACCGGGCCAGATCACGCTCGCCACGATGATCGACATGATGATCACGACGTTCCTGAACTTTGGCTTCGCGGCAACGCTCGGCCTTCTGCTTCTCGCCGTGGTGGCCGGGATCTTCGCCATGGTGAGCGCGCTGCTGGGCCTGAACCGGATCGTCGGCGGGGGCGCCGGCTCATGAGCGGCGCCCGCATCGCGCTTTGGGCGCTGGCCTCGATCCTGATGGTGTACCTGGTCGCCCCGATCGTCATCATCATGATCACCTCCTTCAACGGCACGCAGTACATGGAGTTCCCGCCGAAGAGCCTCTCGCTGCGCTGGTATGCGAACTTCTTCACGTCGGCGCATTGGTACCAGACGGCGTTCACAAGCCTCAAGGTCGCGGTGCCGACGATGATCGCGGCGACGGTGCTCGGCACATCGGCCGCGATCGGCATCGTGCGCGGCAGCTTTCCGGGCCGTCGCGCCCTCGAGGCGTTCTTCGTGTCGCCCATGGTCGTGCCGATCGTGGTGATCGCGCTCGGCTTCTATTTCCTGTTCTCCGGCTACAAGCTGCTCGACACGCCAGTCGCGCTCTTTCTCGGCCACACCGTCATCGCCACGCCGCTGGTGATCGTGATGGTGCGCGCCGCATTGCAGACCACCAATCCGGCGATGGAATTTGCGGCACGAAGCCTGGGGGCGGACTTCTGGCGCGCGCTCTGGTACGTGACGCTCCCATCGGTGCGCGCGGCCATCGGCTCGGCCGCGGCCTTCGCCTTCCTCGTCTCGTTCGACGACGTGGTGATCGCCATCTTCGTCGCCGGGCCCAATTCGACGACGTTGCCCAAGCGCATGTGGGAAACGATCCGCTTCGAGATCGATCCCACGCTCACCGCGATCGCGTCGCTGCTCACGATGGTCGCGGTGGTCGTGCTCGTGGCCGGCGAGCTCCTGCGACGCGCGGACCCGGCGGAACGTACCGAATGACGCAAGAGACGCCATGGATGCATTGATCACCGACAGCCTCGTCATCACCTGCGATGCCTCGCGCCGTGTCATCGAGCATGGCGCCGTCGCCGTTCGCGGCGATCGCATCGCCGCCGTGGGACCTTCGCCCGATCTGGAGCGCGAATACGCGGAGCTGCCGCGGATTCCGGGCCGCGGTCTCGCCACGCTTCCCGGGTTCATCAACGCGCACACGCACACAGCGCTCACCGTGCTGCGCGGCTCGATCGAGGACTTCGACGGCGACGTGATCTACGGCTACATGTCGCCCGTGTCGTACACGATGACGGGCGAAGAGCGGGCCGTGATGGTGCAGCTGGGCTGCCTCGAGGCGCTGCGCTCGGGCTGCGCCACGCTGGTCGATCCGTTCCGCCACGTGCCCACGTATGGCAAGCAGATGGCGGCGACCGGCATGCGGCTCTGGCTGTCCGAGAACTGCGCGGACATCAATACGCTGAACATTCGCAAGGGCGACTATAGCGAGGACCGTGCGTTCGGGCAGGTGTTCCTCGACCGCACCGTCGAGATGATCGAGACGCTCCACGACACGCACGGCGGGCGCGTGAAGTGCCAGATCGCGGCGCACGCGCCGGACAACTGCTCGCCGTGGATGCTGGGTGAGCTGACGGACGCTCGCGCAGCGTTACGGCCTGACGCGAACCGCTCATCTCGCGCAGAGCGTGCAGGAGGTGAAGGTCGTGCGCGAAGCGCGCGGCGGCCGCACGCCCGCCGAGTACCTCGACAGCGAAGGCTGGCTCGGACCCGATCTGGTGGGCGCCCACTGGACTTTCTGCACGGAGCAGGACATCGAGCTGCTCGCCGGCCGCGGCGTGCAGATGGTCCACTGTCCGGCGAACTCGTCGCGGCGCGGACCACATCGAGTGTTGATCGGCCGGATCCAGGACGCGGGCATCAACATCGCGCTCGGCACCGACAACATGACCGAGGACATGTTCCACGCGATGAAGATCGGGTTGATTCTCGCCCGGGGTGGCCGCGGTCGCGAGCGCGAGGGCGGATGCAATCCGCTTCCGCAGGCGCTCCTCGACGGCATTACGCGCAACGCCGCGCGCTCCGTGGGCGCCGAAGCCGAAATCGGGTCGGTCGAACCGGGCAAGAAGGCGGACCTGACGCTGATCGACCTCGACGTACCGGCGATGCGGCCGCTGATCAATCCCGTCTCGACCCTGGTGCATTACGGGCACCCGGGCATCGTGCACAGCGTGATGGTCGACGGCACCTTCCTGCTGCGCGAGCGCAAGGTGCTCGCCGTCGACGAGTGTGCGCTGCTGCGCGAGGCGCAGGCGGTAACGCAGGCGGTGTGGACGCGCATGCTGGCCGCCAATCCCGACATTGCACCGCCTCCCGGCGGCCTCGCGTGGCTCGACGCGTGATTTCTTCTACCAACATGACAAGGGCGGATTCGCCATGACCTTCTCGATCGCAGGACTCTGCCGCCGCACCGGACAGTTCGGCTGTGCGCTCAGCACTTCCAGCATGGCGGCGGGTGCCCGTGCGCCTTTCGTCGTGCCGGGCATTGGCGTGGTGCTCTCGCAGGCGCGCTCCGATCCACGTCTCGGCGCAATCGGCCTGCGCTCGCTGGAACAGGGACGCTCGGCCAGCGAAGCGCTGGCGGACATGAAGGCCTCCACGCCTCATGCGCGCTGGCGCCAGCTTGCTGTGCTCGATCCCCACGGCGGCACCGCATCCTTCACAGGCGAGAAGTGCACTGACGAAAAGGGCGAGGCGCATGGCGAAGGTGCGGTGGCCGTCGGCAACGGACTCGCGAGCGCCAAGGTGCCCGCGGCGATGCTGCGCGGGTTCGAGGCCGCGCCGGAGAAGGACCTCGCCGAGCGCCTGATCATGGCGCTCGAGTACGGGCTCGACGCCGGAGGCGAGGCCTTTCCGTTACGCTCGGCGTCGTTGCATGTCGCTCACGTCGGCGTGCCGTTCACGCCTGTCAATCTGCGCGTGGACTTCAACGATACCCCGATCGCGGAGCTGCGGCGTCTGTATGGCCTGTGGGCGCCGATGGTCCACGGCTACGTGATGCGCTGCCTCGATCCCGACAACTCGCCACCCGCGGCGGAGATCGAGGGGCATCTGCCGAAGTAGGCGCGGCCGCAATCAGTCGCCCAGCGGCTCGCCGGCGCCCGTGCGCTCGACGATCAGCCGGTAGTGCTCGGGCCGCCGGTGCTTGGCGAAGTTGAACACGTGCTCGCGGAACGTGTCGCCCAGCGCGAGGTCGCAGTTCGTCGCGATCACTTCGTCGTCCTCGGTCATGCTCTGCGCGGCGATCTCGCCGGACGGCGCCACGATGCACGAGCCGCCGATCATGTGAAAGCCGTCCTCGGCGCCGCACTTGGCCGCGGCGCCGACCCACAACGCGTTCTCGTGCGCATGCGCCTGAAGCAGCAGCAGATGCGTGAACATGCGCAGGTGCGGCGGCTCCGGCCAGTGGATGTTGACCGACGGCGTGTTGAATCCGAGCACCACGAGCTCGGCGCCCTGCAGGCCCATCACCCGGAAAGTCTCGGGCCAGCGGCGATCGTTGCAGATGCACATGCCGATCTTCGTGTCCATCGTCGTCCACACCTTGAAGCCTTCGTTGCCGACTTCGAAGTAGCGCTTCTCGAGATGCTGGAACGGCGCCGCGGGCTTGTGCTCGGCGTGGCCCGGCAGGTGGATCTTGCGATAGCGTCCGACGAAGCTGCCCCGCCGGTCGACGAGGAGCGACGTGTTGAAGCGATGGCCCTCGGATGTGAGCTCCGCGTAGCCCAGATAGAAGCCGACTCCGAGCCTTCTTCGCCTCGTCGAAGAGCGGCTGGGTCGCCGCGTTGGGCATCTCGCGCTCGAAGAAGCGGTCGATCTCCTCCTGCTCGGTCATCCAGTAGCGCGGAAAGAACGTGGTGCAGCGCGAGCTCGGGAAAGACGACGAACTCGGCGCCCCGGCCCTTCGCTTCGCGCAGCATGGCGAGCAGGCGCTGCACAACCCTCTCGCGGGTGTCGGCGAGGTGGACTGGGCCCATCTGGGCCACCGCGAGATTGAGCTTGCGCGTCATGGCGACTTCCTCAGTTGACGAGTGACTTGAACAGGCGCATCGCCGGCGTCGGGATCGGCCGCCTTTCGACGGGTCCGGGTGCGCCGCGCGCGATGAATTGCCCGGAGCCCCGCTCGGCGCGCAGGGCGCCGTCGGCGATCACGACGCGACCGCGGCTCACGACGGTCTCCGGCCAGCCGCTGAGCGTGCGGCCTTCGTAAGGCGTGTAGCCGACGTTGTCGTGGAGCATCGACCAGCTGACCTCGACCTTCGCGTCCGGATTCCAGAGCGCGACGTCGGCGTCGGCGCCGACCGCGAGCGTGCCCTTGCGCGGCAGCAGGCCGTACATCCGCGCGTGATTGGTCGCGGTGAGCGCGACGAACTCGTTGAGGCCGAGGCGTCCGTTGCCGACGCCCTCGGAAAAGAGCAGCGGCATGCGCAGCTCGATGCCCGGCACGCCGTTCGCCATGTCCTTGAACGTGGTCGCATCGCCCTTGGGCAGCTTGCCCGAGGCGTCGAAGCGGTACGGCGCGTGGTCGGAGGAGAAGACCTGGAACGTGCCGTTCGCGAGGCCTTCCCAGATGGCCTCCTGCGAGGCGGCGTCGCGCGGCGGCGGGCTGCAGCAGAACATCGCGCCGTCGAGTCCGGGCCGGTCGACGTCGGCGGCGGTGAGGAACAGGTATTGCGGGCAGGTCTCCGCATACACGGGCGCGCCGAGCGACTGCGCCGCGCGGATCGTGCGCGCCGCCTCGATGCCCGACACGTGCACGATGAGCAGCGGCACGTCGACGAGTCGCGACAGCGCGATCGCGCGATTGGTCGCTTCGGCCTCCGCCAGCGGATCGTGGCTGACCCCGTGGAAACGCGGCGCCACGTGCCCGCGCTCGAGCAGGCGCTTCGCGATCCAGCGGATCATGTCGTTGTTCTCGGCGTGCACCATCACCAGCGCGCCCTCGCGATCGGCGAGCGACAGCACGTCGAGCAGCTGGTAGTCGTCGAGCTTCAGGCGGTCGTAGGTCATGTAGACCTTGAACGAGGTGATGCCGCGGCGGATCAGCGCCGGCAGGTGCTCGTTCATCGACCTGCTCGGTCGGATCGCGAGACGATCAGATGGAACCCGTAGTCGATCACCGCCTTCTCGCGCGCGCGCTCGTCGTAGTCGGCGACGACGTCGAGCAGCGAGTCGCCGCGATGCTGGCACGCGAACGGCAGGATGGTCGTCGTGCCGCCGAACGCCGCGGAAACCGTCGCCGCAGTAGAAGTCGTCGGCGCACATCATGCCCATGCCGGAGAGCTGCTCGACGTGGCAGTGGCTGTCGATGCCGCCCGGCATGACCAGGCGGCCCGACGCGTCGATGTCGCGCGCGCCCGCCGGAAGCGATCTCGGCGACCGCGACGATGCGCCCGCCGGCGATGCCGAGGTCGCCGCGCGACGTCTCCGTGGCGGTCACCAGCGTGCCGTTGCGGATGGTGAGATCGAACGCGGCCATCACGTCGCTCCTTCGGCGAGCAGCGGTTGCGGCGTGGATTGCCCGGGCCACGGGGACGAGGCATTGCTCGAGCCCGCGCTCGATCAGCGCGCGCGGCAGGTCGCGGCCGATGAACACCAGCGCGCTCGTCCGCGATTCATCGTGCTGCCATGGCGCGCCCCACGCCACCTCGATCAGCGTTTGCACGCCCTGGAAGACCGCGCGCTCGTCGCGGCCCGCGACGTCGAGCACTCCCTTGTAGCGCAGCATGTCCGCGCCGTAGAGCGTCCACCACCGACGCGAGAAACGTCGTCCAGGCGGGCGAGATCGAAAGGGCGCGTGGCGCGGAACGCAAACGACCCGATGCGATCGCCGTGGCGCGGCTGTCCCGTCCCTCGGACGCGACGGAAGCCCGTGGCCACTGCCGGCACGTCGAACAGTCCGGCAATCGGCGTCACCCCGAAGATGCACCGGACGGATCGGCGCATTTGGGTTCATGCCGGCGAGCCGCGTCGCGAGGCGGTCCGCGTCGTCTTGCGGCACGAGATCGGTCTTGGAGAGGAGGAGGCGATCGGCAAACCCGCACCTGCGCCTGCGCCTCGGGAAACTGCGTCCAGCGTGCGCTCGCCGTGCTTTGCGTCGACGACGGTGATCACCGCATCGAGCCGATAGCCGCCGTGAAGCGGGCCGTGGCGCGCGAGCGTGCGCATCACCGGACCGGGGTCGGCGAGGCCGGTCGTTTCGATCACCACGCGGTCGAAGCGCAGCGTTCCGCGTTCGCGCTCGCGCCGCAAGTCGCCGAGGACGCGCACGACATCGCCCCGCACGCTGCAGCAGATGCAGCCGTTCGCGACCTCGATGATCTGCTCGGCGCCGGCGATGTTCCGCAGCAGCTCGTGGTCGATGCCGATCTCGCCGTATTCGTTCTCGATCACGGCGATGCGCTGTCCGTGGGCCTCGCTCAGGATGCGCCGCAGGAGAGTCGTCTTGCCGCTTCCGAGAAAGCCGGTGAGGACCGTCACGGGGACGGCCGCCGGCGTCGCCTGCGCCGTCACGCGGCGTTCCAGCCCAGGAGGAGCCGGCCCATCGCCATCGCGACGCCGGCCTGGCATGGCTCCACGACGGGCAGGCCGACGGCGTCCTGCAGCCGCAGGCGCATCGAGGCCATCCCGGCGCAGCCCATGACCAGGACGTCGGCGCCGTGCGCGTCGCGCAGCGTTGCGCCGACCTCGCTCATGCGGGCGAGCGCGCGTTCGCGATCGGCGAGCTCCGCCACGCCGAGGTCGACGGGCAGCTCGCCAGCGATGCGTTCCATCACCCCCATCGCGCCGTAGTAGCGAAGATGGCGCGGGATCGAGGTCGCGAGTATGGCGATGACGCCGACTCGCTGCCCCATGGTGAGCGCAGTGAGGATGCCCGCCTCGCTGATACCGATCACCGGCTTCTTGGTGATCTCGCGCAGCACGTGGAGACCGGGATCGCTGAAGCATGCGACGACGAAGGCGCCGGCGCCCGCGCCCGCGTCCAGCGAGGCGACCTTGCGCATGAGCGGCGCAATCGCCGCCTCGACGTCACGCTGGGTCTGGATGCCGGGCGGGCCGTCGGTCGAGCGTGTGGCACTCGATGCGCGGACCGTGGGTGAGGCGCAGCGGCTCGAGGGCTTCGTCGATGCCCCGCGTGACCGCCTCGAGCGAGTTCGGGTTGACGACATGGATCGTCGCGCTCATCACCCGCGTGATTCTGAAGCCTAAGGCCTCCGCGGGGCGAGAGCCATGCGGTGCGGCGCCGGCGCGTCAATGCGCCTTGACGCGCATCCACGCCAGCGCGAACAGTCCGAGCGCGAGCAATGCGACCGTACCCGGTTCAGGGATGCCGGTCACGGTGAACGAGACGGTCGACGTGTTGGACGCGGCGCGGCCCGTAAGCACGTTCGCTTCGCTGAACAGCAGGATGTCGAGGAAGCCCGGTGCGAGGCGCGGGATCGGGATCGCCGCGGAGAACGGACCGTCCAGCGTGAAGAGCTCGTCGTGAGGATCGAGGTGCCGCTCGTGAGGCGCACGTAGAGCGAGCCGCCCGAGAATGCCGTACGGATAGCAAATCCAACGGCACGACGCGGCGACCGGAGCACCGTAGCACATCTTGATTTGCGCGGACGGACGGGAGGCGGGGATCGTCAGGGGTCGCCGCGGGACCACGGATGCCCCAGGTGCGGGTGTTTGGCGAGCGTCGGTAACTGATACCGCGCCAACGCAGGCCCGCTCCGGCGGGGCTCAATGAGATGGTCACCCTGTTTCAGCCTCGTAGGCTTGGTCTTACGAGGCTGATTGATTCTTGGGAGCCCTCTCATGACGACGATTGCGCTGGTAGGGCAGGCCCGAATCCAGGAGAAAGCTCTTTGGACGGCCCTGCCTCGCCTTATGACGTTAGCATTGCCTCTGCCCCCTTTTCGCGCTAGCCTTGACACTCCACCCCTCCCTATAGGCCCCCGCCATGTCACTCTGGAAAGACAATACGGCCCCCCGGCAGACCCCTGCGCCTGCCCCCGAACCGAGGGAACCGGCCCGGTACGACGCGCCGTCGAAGCCCGAGCTTGTCCCCACTCCCGCCGCCGCGCCCGTCGCACGCGCGGACCCCGGCCTGCCCCGCAAGGAATCGCTGATCGCCGCCGATCTCACCATCGAAGGCAAGATCGAAGGTGGCGGCAGCGTACGTATCGCCGGCAAGTTCAAGGGCGATGCCAGCGTCCAGGGCGATCTCACCATCGAGACCGGCGCCAAGCTGACTGGCAGCGTGCGCGCCGACAAGGTCACGATCGCCGGCGAACTGGAAGGTAACGTTGACGTCGCCACACACGTCGAATTGCTGCCGACCGGTACGGTGATCGGCGACCTGAAGGCCGGTTCGCTGACAGTCGCGGCAGGCGCCCGGATGCGCGGTCATGCGGAGTTCGGGTGGGACGATGGCAAGGGCTCGAAATCCGGCAAGCTCGGCAACGCCCATGGCGCGGGGAGTGGCACCGGCTCATGAGTAGTGTGCGCCCGGGCACCCCCGGGGCGACCCGCCAATGTCCGCACTGCCGGGAGACCGTCCTCGAAAGCGCAGTCGTGTGTCCGGCCTGCCGGCACTACCTGCGCTTCGATGCCGGCGCCGTTGCGCCCCAGGCGCCCGCGCTCACGCCGCTGCGCATCGAAGGCAGCATCCGGCATCCTGCCGACGGCGAACCTTGGGAGTACACCGTCGTCGTTTCGATTTGCGACGATCGTGGCGTGGAAATCGCCCGTAAACTGATCGGCGTGGGTGCGATGAACCCGAACGAGCATCGCACCTTCACCCTGACGGTCGAAGCCTTGTCGGCCACGGCAAAGGGCCCGGGGAAAGGTGGCATGCCGCACTAAATGCTGCGCCCCTCTAAAGGCGTTCCAATTCACGCGTCGGACGGCGTATGTGGCACGGACAAGTCGGTGGCTCCGTCGGAGCTTCGCCATCGGAAACGAAACGATTCCGGACATCGGGATTCGATTCGGCGATCTATACAAGGATGTGACCAAGACGGAAACCGGGAGCCGCATCCCGAAGCGAGTAAGTCAAACGGAGCCAATGCTGCTCGGTGCCGACTTTCTCTCTTCGCACCGTACGCTCGTGGCCCATAGTCAGCGGAGAATCTATTTCACCTATTCAGGCGGGCCGGTGTTCCGGGCCGAGCCGGCGGCGCCGCGGTCTGCCCCACGCCCAGAGGGCGACTCGAACACAAGGAGCTGGGCAACTGAGCGGTATCCTCATAGTTGCGCCGATGCTCGGGCCATTTCCGGAATCGCGCCGCGCGTGCGCCGTTATCGCTTGAAGTCGCGGAAGCCGGCGGCGCGGGCGAGGTCCGCCTTCACGTCGTCGCGGCTGCGCTCGTAGACGATCTCGCGCCCCATCGCGTTGCCGACATAGGCGGCGCCGCTGCGCGTCGGCGTCAAGTTGCACCGCACGCTGTGGACCCCTTCTCCGAGCACGACCTGGATCATGTCCAGACGCTTGTTCAGGACCACGACGTCGAGCGTCTGCCCGGAACTCGTCACACGTACCTGGATCTTCTCGTCGTTCATTTGCGCTCCACTTGAGCATGCGCGGTGCGCAGGCAAGATACCGGATGGCTGGTGTGGCGCCCGGTAGCCGTGGCCCGCAGCGCGGCCCCTGCGTTCACTGTCGCCCTCTGGACGTAACCGATCCGGCAGACCTTCTCGCGCGACTGTGCGTAGGTGACGCCCGATACGAGGAAGAAGGCACTCAGCATGAGCAGAAACCCGCGGCGCGGAACCTCGTTCACTCGATCCCTTCGATCGTCACGTAGCAGCTCGATTCGAGTCAGCGGCGGGATTTTCCGCGCGGCTCGGGCGTCCCATCCTGTCGCGCAATCTCGACCGCGCAAGTGCGTGCGCCGAACATGCCGCGAAGCACGAAACGATCGCCAGTCCAGCGACCTTCGTACCGGATGTCGAACCGTCGGCCGTAGGAGGTCTGCCCCGGGCTGATGCCGTTGCCGATCATCACCAGCGTACCATCAGCGACAACGCGCCCGCGCGCGGTGTTGAATCCCGGCTCCCCGGGGATGCCGCGCTCGATCGCGAATTCGCCGCCGTGCACGACGATGCTCGCGCTGCGCGTGAACGGGGGATCGCGGCCCACCGCCGAACACTCCTGCTTGGCGACCCACGCGCCGTCGTAGCGCGAAGCGTCGGCGCTCGCCAAGGAAGGAGCCGTCTTCGTTGCGCTGGTTTCCTGCGCGGCCTGTAACTGCGCCGCCGCAATTTCTGCCTGCGCCCTGGACTTTGCCGCGGCGGCATCGGTTTCGGCTTTCCCCCGCAGTGCGGCGGCGTCGGATTCGGCTTTCCCCCGCAATGCCGCTGCTTCCGTTTCGGCGCGGGCCCTGATCGATTCGGCGTCGACGGCCTTCGCGCGGCTTGCTTCCTGCGCTTGTGCCGCCTGCGAGCGCAGCGTTGCCGCCTCGGCCTGGGCCTTCGACTTCAACGCGGCGGCGTCCGATTCCGCCTTGGCTCGAAGCATGGCGGCGTCGGCTTCGGCGCGCGCCCTCACGGTATCGGCGTCGGCTGCCCTCGCACGCTGCTCCGCATCAGCGCGCGCCCTTTCCGACGCCACAAGATCGGCTTCGAGCTTTGCCCTCGCCGGATCAGGAACGGCAACGCGCACCTGATCCGGTCGCGATTCGCCGATCCAGCCCTGCATCCAAGCGATACCACCGGCCACCGCCGCGAGTGCCATCGCACCGATCGCGATCGGCATCGCGCGGGTCGACGTCCGCGCGCCTGCGGCGCGCGGTGTGGGCTCCGCGCGGATCGTGCCACCCGCGCTCGACACGCGAAACGCGCGAATTGGCCGTGAGATGTTCTTGAGCGCCTGCTCTCCGATGTCCTGGAACCCCAGGTCGAGCTTGCCGGTGATCTGGTCGTAGACCGATGACGAGATCAGGATGCCGCCAGGTTGCGCGAGGCCTTCGAGGCGTGCCGCGACATTGACGCCGTCGCCCAGCAGATCGTCGCCCTTGACGACGACCTCACCCAGGTTGATACCGATGCGGAAGAGCATCCGCTGCGACTCGGGGAGCGATTCGTTCCTCGTCTTCAGCGCATCCTGGATCTCGACTGCGCAGCGGACCGCGTCGACGACGCTGCGGAACTCGGCCAGCACCGAGTCGCCCGCCGTGTTGACGATGCGGCCGTCGTGGAACGCGATGATCCCGTCGATGACGGCGCGGTGCGCTGCAAGGACGCGCAGCGCGTTCCCTTCGTCCTCGCTGACGAGCCGGCTGTAGCCGACCGCGTCGGTCGCAAGGATGCAGGTAAGGCGGCGTTTGAGGCCAGGTGGGTCGATGGCGCAGGGTCCAAGTCGATGCCTGTGTGCAAGCTTACGCGAGTCGCGAACACCATGCCGCGCACGGCCCCACGTCCAAGCACCCCGTGAAAGGAAATGTATGCGCGACCGACTTGGAAGCGCTCGAAACCAGTAACCGCCCGCGCATCAAGTCCTATGTCGACCACGGTTCCGTCCTACCCGCATCGACCTGGACCGGCTCCGGGCCATACGCTTGAAGTGGAATCTATCGCGGTGCTGGACTGAGTCGAGTTGAACGGGGGAAACCTGCGACAGTTGATCGGAATGTCGTCACCGCGGCAATCTGACGGCACCTGTCCGTATTATCATCACGTTTCGACGGCGCTCCGCGCTCGGCATTGGCGCCATCTTGTAAAGGAGTCCCTCATGGGCAATCGCGACCGGCAACGCAAAGAACCGAAGAAACCAAAGCAACCCAAGAAGCCGACGCCGTCCTCGTAGAATCGAGGCCGGGGCGTTCGTCCCCGTACCGAACGTTGCTTGGTATTGCCGCTGCCAGCAGCCTGATGCCGCGCGCGAGCAGGCCGCTGGCGTCTGATCGCTTCGTGGACTGAATGGCGGCAGGCGATGCGGGACGTCGTCGGTCCGCGGGTCACCCCGCGCCCGGTGACGTCCGTCCAGGTCGCGAGCTCCTTTCCGCAGCGAAGCCCCGGCTCCTCGCTGCAGGCCGCCGCGTCAGGTCTTCTTGATGAAGGACACGGCGTCGCCCGCGTGCTTCTTTTGCTGCTTGATGACCTTCTTCTCCTTCGGCGTGTGCTGCGGCTTCTTCTTGCTTTCCTTCGGGGGCTGATGGGACATGATTCCCTCCAGTGGAACGCCGGGACCACGGCGTCCCGTCACTATAATCCGATGCGCCGCGGCGCGCAGGAACTGGCTGGCGGGCGGCGACGCGTTCCACCGTGCCGCAGCTTGCAATTGCGATGCAACCCGCGCAGGCTGCGCCTGCTGCCGACGTTGTGCACATGGGAGGAGCAGATGAAATTCATGGTGAGCTGGAGCATCGCCTCGTGCCCGGTACCGTCAGCGGGTATCACGCGCGCAGCAGGCCACGCTCCTTCGCTTGTCTAGTGTCCGCCTTCGACGACAAGCCCGGCATCCGCGAGCGCAAGCGCAAGATCCCGTTCGATGCGCACTGCGTCCGCTGGCGCGATGTGCTGCAAGTGCAATACCGGGCCGATCAGCAGTTCCTGCCCACGCTTCAGGACGCTTCCTGCCGCGCGTATGCCAGCCTTGTGCTGATCGAAGCGCTGCGCGGGCGCGTAAGCGGTCATGCCCACGTAGATGCCCGGCATGACGGCGCCGCGATCGCTGTAGTCGAGCAGCACCAGATAGATGTTCCGCCGACCCCGCTTCCCTGCCCGAAACCTCGCTGCGACCTCGTAGACGAGCGGCAACCACGGCACAAAGTGCATCGGCAGCCAGTCGGGAACTGATGCCGCCGCGTGCTGCCACAACTGCACCAGCGCTGCTTCAATGTGGGTCGGGAATGCATTGCGCATCGACCACTCGTGAATGCAGTGTGCGCCGGTGACACCGTCGCGGGCCGCGAGGGCCCTGCGAAACTGCGCCTGCAGCGTGACTTCCCGGAGGGCCTTCAAGGGGCGTGCGGCGGGTGGCGTCTTGTCGAGTGAAGCCTCGGCCATCATCCCCGATCGTACCGTGTCCTGATCGACGCCACACCCGTCACCACACTCGAACATTGCCTTCGCGACAAGGAGACCCGACGCCATGGGCGCCACGATCATCGATTCACGCATCTTCGGCAACATCTTCGGCACCGACCGGATGCGCCGGGTCTGGTCCGACGAAAACCGGACCGCGAAGTATCTCGAGATCGAGAAGGCGCTCGCCGTCGTCCAGGGTCGCCTGGGCATCATTCCGCAGGAAGCGGCCAACGAGATCGCGCGCAACTGCGATCCGGCACGGATCGACATGGACAGGCTGCGGGAACAGACCGAGCGCATCGGGTATCCGGTGCTCGGGGTCGTCTCGCAACTGAACGCGCTGTGCCGTGACAAGCTGGGCGAATACTGCCACTGGGGCGCCACCACCCAGGACATCACCGACACCGCAACCGTGATGCAGATCCGCGAAGCCCTGGATATCGTGGACGAGGAACTCGCCGCCATCGCGACGGCCCTGGCGGACCTGGCGCGACGTTATCGCGACACGCCCGTCGCGGGCCGCAGCAACCTGCAGCAGGCCATTCCCGTGACGTTCGGTTACAAGATGGCGACGATCCTCGCCGCGGTCGAACGCCATCGCGAGCGCCTCGCCCAGCTCAGGCCGCGGGTGCTGGTCGGCGAGTTCGGCGGCGCGTGCGGCACGCTGGCGTCGATCGAAAGCGGGGCGATGGAAACGCAGGCGGGCCTGATGGCCGAACTCGGCCTGGGGCAACCGGCGATCGCCTGGCATACCGTGCGCGACAACATCGCCGAGGTCGGCTGCTTCCTGGGGCTCGTCGGCGGCACGCTCGGCAAGGTCGCGATGGACGTGAAGCTGATGATGCAGACCGAGGTCGGCGAGGTGTACGAACCCTTCGCGCACGGCCGCGGCTCGAGCAGCACGATGCCGCAGAAGCGCAACCCGATCTCCTGCTGCTACATCCACGCTGCGGTGTCGGTGGTGCGCCAGCATGCGGCGGCGCTGATGGACGCGATGATCGCCGACCACGAGCGCTCCACCGGACCCTGGGAGATCGAGTGGATATCGCTGCCGGAATCGTTCTGCCTGATGGCGGGCGCGCTGAAGCAGACCAGATTCATCCTGGAAGGGCTGGAAGTCGACGCCGCGAAGATGCGCGCCAACATCGATCTCACCAACGGCCTCGTGATGTCGGAAGCGGTGATGATGGGGCTGGGTCGCTACATCGGTCGCGAATACGCCCATGATCTGGTCTACGACATCTGTCGCGAGGTGGTCGCCACGAGGCGACCACTGCTCGACCTGCTGGCCGAGCACCCGGAGATCAACCGCCACCTCGATCGCGTCGCGCTGGCGAAGCTTTGCGACCCCGCCCATTATCTCGGCCAGGCCGGCGTGATGGTAGACCGCGTTCTTGCGGGATTCGCGTCCCGGTAACCTTCTGCGGGACCCGGCGCGGACGCTGCCCGAACGAAGGTCGATGGCCCGACGATGATCGATGTGCTGGTGATCGGGGGCGGCAACGCCGCCTTGTGCGCGGCGCTGATGGCGCGCGAAGCGGGCGCGTCCGTGCTGCTGCTCGAAGCGGCGCCACGCGAGTGGCGTGGCGGCAATTCGCAGCACACGCGCAATCTGCGCTGCATGCACGACGCGCCGCAGGACGTGCTGGTCGATGCCTATCCGGAGGAGGAGTTCTGGCAGGATCTGCTCAAGGTCACCGGAGGCATCACCGACGAAAAGCTCGCGCGTCTCGTGATCCGCGCGTCGTCGAACTGCCGCGACTGGATGCGCGCGCACGGTGTGCACTTCCAGCCGCCGCTCTCGGGCGCGCTGCACGTCGCCCGTACCAACGCGTTCTTCATGGGCGGCGGCAAGGCGCTGGTCAACGCCTACTACCGCAGCGCCGAGCGGATCGGTGTGGCGATCCGTTACGGCGCGCCGGTCGACGCGCTGGAGCTTGCGGATGGCCGCTTCGTCGCGGCCAGGATCGGCGCGGAGTGCATCGAGGCGCGGGCCTGCGTGCTGGCCGCCGGAGGCTTCGAGTCGAACCGCGCCTGGCTGCGCGAAGCCTGGGGACAGGTGAACGGGGAGTGGGTCGCCGACAACTTCCTGATCCGCGGCACCCGCTTCAACATGGGCGTGCTGCTCAAGTTCATGCTCGACGCCGGGGCCGACGCCATCGGCGACCCGTCGCAGTCGCACTGTGTCGCGATCGACGCTCGCGCGCCGCTGTACGATGGTGGCATCTGCACGCGCATCGACTGCGTGTCGCTGGGCATCGTGGTAAATCGCAACGCGCAGCGCTTCTACGACGAGGGCGAGGATTTCTGGCCCAAGCGGTACGCGATCTGGGGCCGGCTGGTGGCGCAGCAGCCGGGACAGATCGGCTACTCCATCATCGACAGCAAGGCGATTGGCCGTTTCATGCCGCCGGTGTTTCCGGGCACGAGGGCCGATTCGCTGCCGGCGCTTGCGCATGGCCTCGGGTTGCCCGAAGCCGAGTTCGTTCGCACCGCGAGCGAGTACAACGCCGCGTGCCGGGCCGGCAGGTTCGACCACACCACGCTCGACGATTGCCACACGGAAGGGATCGCACCCGCCAAGACGCACTGGGCGCGTCCGCTCGACACGCCGCCGTTCTACGGCTACCCGTTGCGCCCGGGCATCACGTTCACCTATCTCGGCCTCAGGACGGATGAACGGGCGGCCGTCCACTTCGCGGGTGAGCCGAGCGCCAACCTGTTCGTCGCCGGCGAAATGATGGCCGGCAACGTGCTGGGCAAGGGCTACACGGCGGGCGTGGGCATGTCGATCGGCACGGCCTTCGGGCGCATCGCCGGCACCCAGGCAGCGGCCGCGGCGCTGGCACAACACGGGTCGCGTGATGCAGCCGCTTGAAGCGCTGACCCGCGAGGCGGGTGCACTTGCGGCAGGTGCCGCGCCGAGCGCAGGCGAGGCCGAAGTCGCGCGCGTTATGCAGATCTGCAACGCCTGTCGTTACTGCGAAGGCTTCTGCGCCGTGTTTCCAGCGATGACCCGCCGGCTGGAGTTCGGCCGGGCGGACGTGCACTACCTCGCCAATCTGTGCCATAGCTGCGGCGCCTGCCTGCATGCCTGTCAGTACGCGCCGCCGCACGAGTTCGACTTGAACGTGCCGAAGGCGATGGCCGCGGTGCGCGGCGCGACCTACGCCGCGTACGCGTGGCCGCCCGCGCTGGGCGCGCTCTACCGGCGAAACGGCCTCACCGTCGCGCTGGCCGTGGCAGGCGGGCTCGCGCTGTTCGTGGTCCTCGCGCTGGCGATGCACGGGGCGCTGCTGCATGCGCCGCTATCTGGCAACTTCTACGCAGTTCTTCCGCACAACATGATGGTGCTGATGTTCGGCCCGGTATTCGCGTTCGCGTCGGTGGCCCTCGCCATCGGCGTGGCGCGGTTCTGGCGCGATATCGCGCCGGGATGTGCGTCCAGCGCCGCGGTTGGGGAGACCGCGCGCGACGTGCTCGGCTCAAGTATCTCGACGGCGGGCACGGCGAAGGCTGCAACAATGCCGACGATGCCTTCACGCTCTGGCGGCGACGTTTCCACCACCTGACCTTCTACGGCTTTCTGCTGTGCTTCGCGGCCACCGCCGTCGCCACGGTCTACCATTACCTGCTCGGGCTCGCCGCGCCCTACGCACTGACGAGTCTCCCGGTGCTGCTCGGCACCGTGGGCGGAGTCGGGCTCCTGATCGGTCCTGCGGGTTTGCTGTGGCTCAACCTGCATCGTGCTCCGCTGCATGGCGATGAGGCCCAGCAACCGATGGATCGCGGCTTCATCGTGCTGTTGTTCGTGGTCAGCCTGACCGGCCTCGCGCTGCTCGCCTGGCGCGATACCGGAGCGATGGCGATGCTGCTGGCCGTGCACCTCGGCACGGTGATGGCGCTCTTCGTCACGCTTCCCTACGGCAAGTTCGCGCACGGCATCTACCGCAGCGCGGCTCTGCTCAAGTGGGCGATCGAGAAGCGCCAGCCCAGTCCGTTCATGCTGACCGAGGATTGAGGATCCGGTTGTCGCGCAGCAGCCGTGGACACCGCCGCTTCCACCTGGGGTGCGCATCGAATCTGGAGCATACTGCGCCGACGTGGCGGAGCGGGAAATTTGAATGGGCGTTGCGCCGACGACGTGAGTCGATGATGGACCGGCGAATGTTCATAGCGATAGCCGGAGGCGCCCTGCTCGGGGCGCCGCTGGCCACCGAAGCACAGCCAGCGGCTCGCTTGCCGCGAATCGGCGTGCTGTCCTCGGCGAAGGAGGGGACGGGCACCGAGAGGTTGCGCCAGGGATTCGAGGAGTTGGGCTACGTCGAGGGTCGCACCGCGGTCATCGAATGGCGATGGTGGGAAGGCAAGCCCGAACGGCTGCGCGCCGCAGTCGAGGAAATGGTGCGGCTCAATCCCGATGTCATTGTCGTCGGCGGTTCCGAGGCGACCAAAGCGCTGAAGGAAGCGACTCGGTCGATCCCGATCGTGTTCATCGGCCCCAGCTATCCGGTCGAGGAAGGATTGGTGGCAAGTTTCGCGCGGCCGGGCGGCAACATCACCGGGATCACCATGGCCCAGTCCGACCACGTGGGGAAGCTGCTTCAGCTGCTGCTGGACGTCGTCTCGACACTCTCCGAGGTCGGAGTCCTCTGGAGTCCGGCCAATCCTGGATCGACATTCACCCTCAAGGATTTGGAAGCGGCGGCCCGCGGCCTGAAGCTGAAGCTTCTGCCGGTGGCCCTGGCAAGCGCTGCGGACGTGGAATCTGCGCTGTCGGCGATGGAGCGCGCCCGCCCGGGCGCGTTGGTCGTGCTCCCGTCCCCGATTCCTATCGCCAACGCCGAGCGCATCGGCGAACTGGCGATCCGGATGCGCATACCGTCGATCACGGCGTTCAGATCGTTGGTGGAACGTGGGCTGCTCATGTCCTACGGCGCGGACGGTCGGGATGTCGAGCGGCGCGCCCCCGCCTACGCGGATCGCATCCTCAAAGGCGCAAAGCCTGCCGATATGCCGGTCGAGCGGCCGACCAAGTTCGAGCTCGCGATCAACATGAAGACCGCGAAGGCGATCGGCCTGACGATTCCGCAGTCGCTGCTGCTGCGCGCGGACGCGGTCATCCAATAAACCGGCGCGATGCGGTCCGCGCACTCGTTGCGCTCGACCTGGCGAATCTCAGCGCCACGCCCGCCAGAGGAACCCGATGCCGCCGACCACAACCACGACTTCCATGACCCAGACGTGGATGTGGGCGGGGATCCGCGTCAACAACCGCCGCGCGACGAACGCGCCCGGCGTGGTGCACAAGCCGATCAGCAGGCCCGCCACCGTGAGCGACGCATCGAGCCGGTCGAAGCCGCCGAAGACGGCGACCTTGAACAGGCCCATGATCGCCGAGATGGTCGCGTCGGTGGCGATCAGTCCCGCGCCCTCGACGCCGGCGGCCATCAAGAGCGAGATCAGGATCACGCCGGTGCCCGTCATCGCGCCGTTGATGAAGCCGAAGCCCGCACCGGCGCCGACCTCGCTCGCGCGCATGGAGCTGATAGTGGGCGCGCTTCAGGACCCGTCGCAGCGGCAGGCTCGCCAGCAGAAACAGTCCGATCAGCGCCGCGACCCAGCGGGCGTCGAGTAACGTGTAGCCGTACGCGCCCGCGATGCACGCGGGCAGACCGAGCAGCAGCATGCGGCGAACGTGCACCCACCGCACGTCGCGCCAGAACGCGGCGACGCGACTGCCGTTATTGAGGATCATCGCCAGCGCCATCACCGGGACGACGTTGGCGACACCGACAACCGGCGCAAGCACGACGGGCAACACCAGTCCCGTGCCGTAGCCGGCCAGTCCGCCGAGAATCGACGCGGCGAACGCGACGATCGCCACGACCAGCCACTGCAACAGTTGCTCGCCGCCGAAAGCCACGTTCACTGATCCATACCAGTCGACACCACCATTCGCGCGCAGACCCATTCTGCATCCTGACGATGGTCACGCGACATTGCGAACGGGCGATTGTCGAGAAGACCGACGCCGGTAGCAAGCGCGCGATGCACGCGTTCCGTCGGGGCGGGGTCGAATAGAATACGACCTATGAACGCCCTGTTCACAGCCCGACAGGAATGATGCGTGTCCTGCGCCCTTGCCACGATGCGATATCCGCCGACACCGGGAGTTCACGCGTGCTGAAGCTGACCGGCACGATCGTCGCCGCTGTTGCGATCCTGTTGGTAACGCCGGGGTGCACATGGCAGCAAGCCTATTCTGCCGGGCAGACCTGGCAGCGCAATGCGTGCAACAGGCTCATCGAGCAAACCGAGCGCGAACGCTGCCTGAGCAACGCCAGCATGCCCTACGACGACTATCGGCGGAAGAGCGAGTCGCCCGATCGACACTAACCTCACGGCAGTTGCCCGCACACTGTTTGCCTGGCGCAGGCATGGCAATCGCGTCGCTTTGTCACAGCGCTGCAACACAGTCGGCGTAAAAAGGTCCCTCATTGAGGCTGGCTTGGGGGCACGATGACGGTCCGGTGCGAGGGCGACTCGTGGGTCATGGAGCAGATGGGCGAGAAGCAGGACTTCGAGGCCGAGCTCAGTCGGCTGGGCATTCGACATGAGGACTTCGCCCTGCATGTGCGGCGTGGCGGGATTGGCGTAACGGGGGGCATCCGAGGGTCTCATTACGCTGTGCGGGTGACGCACACCATCACCGGGAGCCGCGGCATCTATTGGGGTGGTCCGGGGGAGAACTGGGTAGAGCAGTTCGCGACCGACGTTGCCAGGGGCATGTATCGCGGACTGTCGGCCGCGAGCAGATTGCCTGTTCCCGGGCGCAGATCCTTTCGACACGATGGTGGTGGTCTCGCCTAGCCTCGCGGCACCGGGTCACCCTCGACCCGCGACGAAGCGCGACGACCGGCGCAACGTCGCCCTGGTACTTGGATGCGGCGACGTCGGATCGGCGATCGCCCACGCTCTGCATGCCGCGGGCTACGCCGTCGTGCTCGCCGACCACGTCGATCCAGCGTGGTCGCGCCGCGGGATGGCCTTTACCGACGCCTGGTATTTCGGTAACGCGGAGCTCGATGGTGCGGTGGCGTGCTTCTGTGCATCAGTTCGTACGATCGCCACGCTCCTGGCCCAACGCATGATCGCGGCGACGGCCTGGTCATGGGCCGGCATCGCCGAAGCGTTGAACCCCATCGTCATCGTCGACGCCCGCATGCGAGGTGATCGGTCGGCCGCGATGTTGCTCGGCAGCGCGACGGCGACGGTCGGCGTCGGACCGGGATTCCTGCCGGGCGTTCATGTCGATCTCGTGGTCGATGGCGGCGATGACGAGCTTCCGGCGGTCGATGAACGGCTGATTGCTCGCGCCGATCGACCCGGCTGGTTCATGACATCGCTACGCATTGGTGCCGACGTTCGCGCGGGCCAGGTCGTCGGGCACCTCGATCGACAGCCGTTCTTCGCACCGGCCGATGGCGTGCTTCGCGGCTTGTCGGCACGCGGCGCGCGCGTTCATCCGGGGGTGGAATTGATCGAGATCGAACCCGCCGGCGATTCCGCGTCCTGTTTCGGTGTCGGCCGACGACAAAGGCTCATCGCCACGAGAGTGGTCAGCGTACTTGCGACACGATTGGCGCCGTGCTCCGATGTTGCTGCGACCGGGGCGCCGGAGCTTGGCGCCACATTCCGATGCGTCCCGGTTTGAAGTCCGTCGGATGCGCTCGACGGCTTTGAGCATATGACCGACTGTCAGGAACTTCCGGGCACCTGCAGGGTGCCGTATGCGATCAGCGCAAGCGGCTATGTCGGGCGACGCTCGCGCATGAGGCGGACAAGCGAGCGCGTGGCAGCTCCCGGATCGGGCGCGGAACAGACGGCGGAGATTACGGCGACGCCCTCGAGGCCCGCGGCGTACAGGGTTGCGGCATTCGCAGCGTCGATCCCTCCGATGGCGACCGCGCGATGGCCCGAAATCCGGGCGAGCCGTGCCGTCTCGTCGGGGCCCAGCGCGATCCCCGCATCCGGTTTGGTCGCTGTCGGAAAGACCGGCCCGACTCCGACGTAATCGACATCCCAACCTGCCGCGTCCCGGGCCTCGGCCTCGCTGCCAACCGAAACGCCGATGATCTTCGCCGGACCCAGCAGGCGCCGGGCTTCCGGGTAGGGAATATCCTGCTGTCCGATGTGCACGCCATCGGCATCGAGCACCTGCGCGACGTCAATCCGGTCGTTGACGACCAAACCGATTCCGGCTGGACGCAGGAGATCGAGGAGCTTGCGCCCCAGCGCGAGCATCGGCCGGGCATCGATGTTCTTGTCCCTGAGCTGGACCAGCGTCGCACCATTGTCGATCGCGGCACGGATCACTTCTTCCACGCTGCGCGGTTCACAGCATGCGCGATCGGTGACGACGTACACTCCGAGGTCGAATGCGCGAGGCCCCACCACTCACCCGGTGCTAAGGTGACGCATCGACCCGCAGCCGGCGGTCCAGCTCGGCACGATCGAGCGCATGCAACGCGTCGAAGAAGCAGGCCGCCATGGTGCCCGGTCCGCGTGCCGCGGCGAGCGCCATTTCGCCGGCAATGCCCATCACCGCCATCGCATCGACCGCGGCGCGCAGGGCGTCCGGCTGGACCGCACCAAAGGCGCCGCACAGGGCGGAGGCGGTGCAGCCCATGCCGGTGATCCGAGTCATCATGGCAACGCCGTTGTGCACGCGCACCTCGTGCGTGCGGTCGAGGCAGTAGTCGATTACGCCGCTGACCACCACGACGCATCCGTAACGGGCGGCGAGCCCGCGCGCCGCCTCGCGCGCCGCGTCCGAGGAATGCGCGCTGTCGACACCCTTGGTCGATCCGGCGGCCCCCGCCAGGGCAAGAATCTCGGACGCATTCGCTCGCAGGATCGACACTCCGCCGCGTTCGAGCAGCCGCAAGGCCGTTTCGGTGCGCAACCGGCTCGCGCCCGCGCCGACGGGATCCAGCACGACGGGAAGGTTCCGCCCGCGGGCGGCGACAAGCGCACGTTCCATCGCGCTGATCCACGACGGATCGAGCGTCCCGATGTTGAGCACGAGGGCGCCGGCGATCGCGAGCAGCTCGTCGAGCTCCGCCTCGGCATGCGCCATGATCGGTGACGCGCCTACGGCCAGCAACGCGTTGGCCGTCTGCTGCATCACCACGAAATTGGTGACGTTGTGCACGAGCGGTGCGCGTTCCCGGACCGCGCGCAGATCCTCCGCAATGGCGGCGGCACCGACGCGCGCGGGTTCGATCGGCTGTTTCATCGGATTCGCCCGATGAGCTGCCGGCGCAGCGCAATCGCTGCGCACAACAGACCCAGGTCCGCGCCGGAATGCCGAGCCGGGCCCACTAAGCCTTCGCCAGATTCTCGGCCGCGAATCCCCAGTTGAGGAGCTTGTCGATCACCGCGTTGACGTAGTCGGCGCGCCGATTCTGGTAATCGAGATAGTAGGCATGCTCCCAGACGTCGATCGTGAGGAGCGGTGTCTGGCCCTTCGTGAACGGGACCTCGGCGTTGCCCGTCTTCACGACCTTCACGGCTCCGCCTTCGGCAACGAGCCATGCCCAGCCGCTGCCGAACTGCGTAACGGCGGCGTTGGCGAACTCCTTCTTGAAGCTGTCATAGTTGCCGAAAGCCGCATTGATCTTGTCGGCGAGCGCGCCGCCGGGCATCCCGCCGCCGTTGCCCTTGAGGCAGCGCCAGTAGAACGTGTGATTCCAGATCTGCGCCGCGTTGTTGAACAAGCCGGCCTTGTCCGCCTTGCCCGCGGTCGCCTTGACGATCGCTTCGAGCGAGGCGCCTTCGAACTCGGTCCCGGGCACGAGCTTGTTCAGATTGTCGACGTAGGTCTTGTGATGCTTGCCGTAGTGGAATCCGATCGTGTTCGCCGAGATCACCGGCGCGAGGGCGTTGTCGGCATACGGCAGTGGCGGAAGAGTGAAGGCATCGGCCATGACGGTGACTCCTGTTCGAGGTGGGGAGGGCGAAGCGGTGTGCGACGGCGGCAACGCGCGCCGCAGCACGCTATCTTAGCGCATGCCGGCGGGCTCGCCCCCTGCCCGCAACGAGCGCACGGCTACGGGAGTTACGGACTGGATTACAATGCGAGGCAGCCAAGGAGCCCGATATGCCGATCTACGAATACGCCTGCAACAAGTGTGGGCATGAATTCGAAACGCTCGTCCGATCGGACACGATTCCCGACTGTCCGACCTGCCACTCGGCCGACCTCGAAAAGAAGTTGTCGGTCTTTGCCACGGCGGTATCGACCGGGGAACGGGCGCCGGCCATCGCCGGCCCGTGCGGCTCGTGCGGCCACCCGGACGGGCCGGGCTCCTGCGCGCTGAACTGAGGCAGCCGCGCGGCGGCGTGCGGCTGCCGGTTTCCGGAAATCGCGGTCGGGTTGACCGCGCCCGCAAGGCGGTGCAACGTACGGACCTCCACGTTGGCGGAGGGTCCTGCCGATGTTTCGTGTCGTTGCCGTTGTTGGGCTCCTGAGTGTCGTTCTGGCCGGCTGCGCGCACACTCCGAACGCGCGCACCCTCGGCGCACCGTCGATGCTGGGTGGCGGAACCGTGGCGAGCTACGCGGATTTCGACGCCGCCGGCAACGTGCAGGCAATCGGCGTCGTCTTCTCGAGCGGTGCGCTCGACGGACTCCCGATGGCCCCGTCGGACGGCCACCACTGCTTCGACGCGAACAAGGATGGGACGCTCGACCTGATGAGCGAGTGCTCCGGGGGGCACGAGCGTGTGCTGCCGCTCCCCAGCGAGGCGAGCCGGCGGGCCGACCTGCCGTTCAAGTGGGCGCTCTTGAACTGGAATCCGCACGGCCACATTCCGCCCGGGATCTACGACAAGCCGCACTTCGACGTCCATTTCTACATCGACCCGATCGAGAATGTCTTCGCGATCGAGCCCGGTCCGTGCGGACCCGAGCGCGTGCGCTGCGACCAGTTCGCGCGCGCGCGGCAGCCGGTGCCGGCGAGCTACCTGCACCCCGACTTCAAGGACGTCGAGGCCGTGGCGCCGGCAATGGGCAACCACCTCGTGGACCTGACGGCGCCCGAGTTTCGCGGTCAGCCGTTCACCCGGACCTGGATCTACGGATCGAACGCGGGCCACGTCACCTTCTACGAGGAGATGGTGACGCTCGATTACCTGAGGGCGCTGCCGGACGCCTGCTTACCGATCAAGAAGGCGGCGGCCGTCGAGCTCGCGGGACGGTACCCGAGCCAGTCGTGCATCCGCTACACGAAGGAGCGGTCCGAGTACACCGTCTCGCTCGAAGGCTTCGAGTTGCGCCAGGCCAGCCCTCCGGCGCGATGACGGGACGCGCACGGCGCCGGCCGGCTTGATGCATGTCAATACGGTCGCATCGCGTTGGTATACATAGCAAAGCGGGAGCGGAACGGGGAGGCGGCGATGGCGGAGGGCAGCGGAAGTGAGCACCTGGCGATGCTGCGCGAGATGCGCAGCCGCGCCGTACTGGGCGGCGGGCCGAAGCGCATCGAGCAGCAGCATGCGCGCGGCAAGCTGACGGCGCGCGAGCGCTTGGCGCTGCTCCTCGACCAGGGGTCGTTCCAGGAGTTCGGCGCGCTTGCCACGCACAATGTCGTCGAGTTCGGCCTCGACCAGCAACGTTTCCCCGGCGACGGGATCGTCACCGGATTCGGCAAGATCAACGGGCGCCGCGTTGCGGTATTCGCGCAGGATTTCACGGTCCTGGGCGGTTCGTTCTCGGAGGTGCAGTCGCACAAGATCTGCCGGATCCAGGATCTGGCGCGGGAAAGCGGCATTCCGCTGATCGGGCTCAACGATTCCGGTGGCGCGCGGATCCAGGAGGGCGTGCGCAGCCTCGCCGCGTATGGCGAGGTGTTCGTCCGCAACGTCATGGCCTCCGGCGTGATTCCGCAGATCTCGCTGATCCTCGGGCCCTGCGCCGGAGGCGCCGTCTATTCGCCGGCGCTCACGGATTTCGTAATCATGGTCTCGGACAGCTTCATGTTCCTGACTGGCCCCGATGTCATCAAGGCGATCACCGGCGAGGACGTCAGCGCGCAGCAGCTGGGCGGCGTCGACGTGCACACCGGGCGCAGCGGCGTCGCCCACCTCGCCGCCGACACCGAGGTCGCGGCGATCGAGCTGGCGAAGCGCCTGCTCGGTTATCTGCCGCAGAACAACAACGAGGACCCGCCACAACTGTCGCCGTACGACCCGACCGACCGGCTCGACGAAGCGCTCAATGCGCTGATCCCTGCGGCCGAGAACGAGCCCTACGACATGCGCGACGCGATCGCGATGATCTTCGATCACGACAGCTTTCTCGAAATCCACCCCGATTTCGCGGCGAACGCGGTGGTCGGCTTCGCCCGTCTCGACGGTTACTCGGTCGGCATCGTCGCGAACCAGCCGGCGTTCATGTCGGGGGCGCTCAACATCGACGCCAGCGACAAGATCGCCCGCTTCATCCGGATCTGCGACGCCTACAACATCCCGATCGTCACCTTCGTCGATTGCCCTGGCTTCCTGCCGGGCACCGATCAGGAATACGGCGGAGTCATCCGGCACGGGGCGAAGATCATCTACGCGTATTGCGAATCCAGCGTCCCCAAGATCTCGATCGTCACGCGCAAGGCGATGGGTGGTGCGTACGTCGCGATGTGCTCGAAGCAGATGCGCACCGACCTCGCGTTCGCGTGGCCGACCGCACAGATCGCGGTAATGGGCGCGGAGCCGGCGGTGCGGGTCCTCTACCGCGACGATGTCAAGAACGCCCCGGACCCGGACGCCAAGGAGCGCGAGTTGATCGCCTACTATCGCGACCGGTTCTTCAATCCCTATCGCGCGGCCGACGTCGGCCAGATCGACGAGGTCATCGAGCCGCGCGAGACCCGGCCACGACTGGTCCGGGCGCTCGAAGTGCTGCGCACGAAAGTGCAGCTGAATCCGGCGAAGAAGCACGGACTCTCGCCATCGTGAGCGCAAGCCGCTGGCGCGGGATGCCCGCAACGGCGGCCGACCAAGGGGAAACGCGATGAGCAACCTGGCGTGGGGGCTGCAGATGACCGTCCTCGGGATGGGGCTGGTGTTCTCGTTGCTGGGGCTGCTCTGGGGCCTCCTCCACCTCGTGCTGAAGTTCGAGCAGCCGCACGAGACACCGCAGCCGGCCGCGCATGCGGTGGCCAAGGCTGAGCGGATCGCCGCCGTCGCCGACGACGCGATCGGCGCGCAGGTCCCGGTGATTCCGACGGTGAACGGGATGAATGCCGACCTCGTGGCGGCGATCATGATCGCGACGCTGACGCACAAGGCGGCGCGACGGCAGGCGGCGGCGCCGGTGATGCGCAGCTTCTGGCCCGGGAGCCTGCTCTACGCGTCGCGCTGGGTCGCGACCGGACGCGGGCGCCAGAACGCGAGCTGGCACAGAGGAGGCCGCTGATGCGACGCTACCGGCTCGAGATCCGGGGGCGGGAATTCGTCATCGATGTCGACGAGCTCGCGGCCAATCGCTTCGAGGTCACCGTCGGTGACGAAGCGTACGAGGTCGAGCTTGCCGGCGACGAGGACCTGCCTGAAGCGACGATCACGCCGGCGTTCGCGCCCCCACCACGTACCGGCGATGCGAGCTCCTCGCCCGCGGAGAAGACGCCCGCCCGTGCGGCGAGCCATCGGCCGGTCGCGCGCCATGTGCCGGCGGCGCCGGCCGCGCCGCCGCGTGGCGCCGGGATCGGCGGCCCCGGCACGTTGAACGCCCCGATGCCAGGGGTGATCCTCGAGGTCAACGTCAAGGTCGGTGATGCGGTCGTGCGCGGACAGCAGATCGCGATCCTCGAGGCGATGAAGATGCAGAACAGCATCAAGTCGCCGCGCGCGGGAACGATCGCCGAGGTCTGCATCAATGCCGGGCAGGCCGTCGGCCACGGCGACGCGATCGTCCGTTTCGCGGAGGCCTGAGCGATGGCGGACGGGAATACCCTGGACCTGCTGCTGCAGGGCGTGACCAGCGTTTCGCCGCAGTCGCTGGTGATGATCGGCGTCGCCCTGGTCCTGTTCTGGCTCGCCATCGCGAAGGACTACGAACCGCTGCTGCTGCTGCCGATCGGCGCCGGCTGTCTCCTCGCCAATCTTCCGCTGTCGCCGCTCGTTGCCGAGGACGGAATGCTGCGCGTGCTCTATCAGATGGGCATCGGCAACGAGCTCTTCCCGCTGCTGATCTTCATCGGTATCGGTGCGCTGACCGACTTCGGCCCGCTGCTCGAGAATCCGAAGACGGTGCTGCTGGGCGCTGCCGGCCAGTTCGGCATCTTCCTGACGCTCATCCTGGCGCTGCTGCTGGGCTTCACCCAGAAGGAGGCTGCCTCGATCGGGATCATCGGCGCCATCGACGGTCCGACGTCGATCTACGTCAGCGGCATCCTGGCGCCCCATCTGCTGGGCCCGATCACGGTTGCCGCGTACAGCTACATGTCGCTGGTGCCGATCATCATGCCGCCGATCATGCGCCTGCTCACGACGGAAAAGGAGCGCCGGATCCGCATGCCCTACAGCCAGCGGCAGATCAGCCGCCGCACGCGCATCCTGTTCCCGATCGTGGTCACCGTGCTCGTCGGCACGCTCGTACCGTTTGCCACGCCGCTGATCGGCATGCTGATGCTCGGCAACCTGATGAAGGAGTCCGGTGTCGTCGAGCGTCTGACCAAAGCGTCGTCGCAGGAGATCGCCAACACGGTGACGCTCTTCCTCGGGCTCGCGATCGGCTCGACGATGGTCGGTACCGAGTTCCTCAAGCCCAGCACGCTCGCGATCCTGGTGCTCGGGATCATCGCGTTCGGCGTGGACACGGCAGCCGGCGTCCTCTTTGCCAAGTTCATGAACGTGCTTTCCGGCGGTCGCATCAATCCGCTGATCGGTGCCGCCGGCATCAGCGCGTTTCCGATGGCCGCCCGCGTCGTACAGCGTGTTGCGGCCGACGAGGATTTCGAGAATTTCCTGCTCATGCACGCAATGGGCGCGAACGCGGCCGGCCAGGTGGCAAGCGTCGTGGCCGGCGGCGTGCTGCTCGCGCTGATGGGCGCGGGCGGCCATTGATCACGACGACAGGGAGCGGATGATGAGTACCCGACCATTTCGCATACTCGGCTTGCAGCAGATCGCCATCGGCGGACTCGACAAGCACCGGCTGGCGAAGCTCTGGGTGGACACGCTCGGCGTGCCGGTGACCGGCAACTATCGCAGCGAGCGCGAGAATGTCGACGAGGACATCCTCGCGCTCGGCGCGGGTGCGCACAGGGTCGAGGTCGACCTGATGCAACCGGTCGACGCGACGAAGAAGCCGGCCGTCCACGAAACGCCGCTCAACCACATTGGCCTGTGGGTCGACGACCTGCCGACGGCGATGGAATGGCTGACCGCGCAGGGGGTGCGCTTCGCGCCGGGCGGCATCCGCCGCGGTGGTGCCGGCTACGACATCTGCTTCATCCACCCGAAGGCCAGCGAACAGTTTCCGATCGGCGGCGAGGGCGTGCTGATCGAACTCGTACAGGCGCCGCCGGAGGTCATCGCGGCGCACCGCGGTCAGTGATTCACTCGAACTCCAGGATCGGCTGATCGACGGCGAGGCTGTCGCCGGGTTTCGCGAGCACGGCCTTCACCCGAACATCGCTGTCCGCGCGCAGCACGTTCTCCATCTTCATCGCCTCGATCACGGCGAGTTTTTCGCCGGCTTTGACTTCCTGACCGGCGGCGACGGCGAGCTCGGCCAACAGGCCCGGCATCGGCGAGAGCAGGAACCGGGACAGATCGGGCGGCGGCTTCACCGGCATCAGCGCGTACAGCTCGGCCGCGCGCGCGGTCAGCACCATCACGTCGATCTGCGTGCCCCAATGGAAGAGCCGGTAGCGCATGTTGCGACGCTCGACCTGCATGCAAAGCTCGCGCCCGTTGATCGTGCCGCGGAAGATCGGATGGCCGAAGGTCCAGTCCGAGCGGACGACGTATTCGCGGTCCTGGTAGATCACGCACTGGCCGCCCGGCACGCTGGTCACGCGGACGGGGTGGAGTGTTCCGGCCATGATCACGTTCCAGTCGTCGCCGACCGCGTAACTCTGGCCCCACATCTGGCCGCTGATACCGGCTGCGCGCTCGACGTAGCGGCGATGGATGGCGGCCGCGACGCAGACGAGCAATGCCGGATCGTCGTGCGCCACGTCTTCGGGGCTGAACCCGTTCGGGTACTCATCGGCGATGAGGCCGGTGTTGAAGTTGCCCGCGACGAACCGGGGATGCTGCATCAGCGCAGCCTGGAAACGGAATGTTCGTCGACACGCCGCGGATCACGAAGGCATTGAGCGCGTCGCGCATCCGGGCGATCGCCTGCTCGCGGTCCGCGCCGAACGTGATCAGCTTGGCGATCATCGAGTCGTAGTACATCGAGATCTCGCCGCCCTCGTAGACCCCCGTGTCGACGCGCACCGCACGCGGTTCCTCCAGCGGCGGAATGTACTTGACAAGGCGGCCGATCGAAGGGCAGGAAGTTGCGGAACGGATCCTCGGCATTGATCCGGCATTCGATCGCCCAGCCATCGCGCCGGATGTCCTTCTGCCGGAACGCGAGCTTCTCGCCGGCGGCGACGCGGATCATCTGCTCGACGAGATCGAGGCCCGTGATGCACTCGGTGACCGGGTGCTCGACCTGCAGCCGGGTGTTCATCTCGAGGAAGTAGAAGCTGCGGTCCTTGCCGACGACGAACTCGACGGTCCCCGCCGACTCGTAGTTCACGGCCTTCGCCAGCGCCACCGCCTGCTCGCCCATCGCCCTGCGGGTCGGCTCGTCGAGGAATGGCGAGGGCGCCTCCTCGATCACCTTCTGGTGCCGGCGCTGGATCGAGCACTCGCGCTCCCACAGGTACACCGTATTGCCGTGCGCATCGCCCAGCACCTGGATCTCGATGTGGCGCGGCTCGACGATGTACTTCTCGATGAACACGCGATCATCGCCGAACGCCGCCTTCGCCTCGTTGCGGCAGCTGCCGAAGCCGTCATGCGCCTCGGCGTCGTTCCAGGCGACGCGCAGCCCCTTGCCGCCGCCGCCGGCGCTGGCCTTGATCATCACCGGGTAGCCGATGCCCCTGGCGATCTTCACCGCCTCCTCGGCGCTCTCGATGACAGCGGTGTGGCCGGGAATCGTGCTGACGTTCGCGCCGAGGGCGAGCTTCTTCGAGGCGATCTTGTCGCCCATCGCCTGATCGAACGGGTCTTGGGGCCGATGAACACGATGCCGTTCTTCTCGAGCAGGTCGCAGAAGCCGGCGTTCTCGGAGAGGAAGCCGTAGCCCGGGTGCACCGCCTCCGCCCCGGTGTCGCGGCACGCCTCGAGGATCCGGTCCATCCGGAGGTAGCTCTCGCGCGAGGGCGGCGGCCCGATCAGCACCGCTTCGTCGGCGAGCTCCACGTGCCGCGAGTCGCGATCGGCTTCGGAGTAGACGGCGACCGTCGCGATGCCCATGCGCCGGGCGGTGCGAATGACGCGGCAGGCGATCTCGCCCCGGTTGGCGATCAGTATCTTCTTGAACATGGCGGTTACAGCGGAATGTTGCCGTGCTTGCGCCACGGGTTCTCGAGCTCCTTGCCGCGCAGCATCGCGAGCGACCGGCAGATCCGCTTGCGTGTCTCGTGCGGCATGATCACATCGTCGATGAAACCGCGGCTGCCAACGCTGAACGGGTTGGCGAACTTCTCCCGATACTCCTCGGTACGTGCGGCGATGGCCTTGGGATCGGCGGCGTCCTTGCGGAAGATGATCTCGACCGCGCCTTTGGGTCCCATCACCGCGATCTCCGCCGACGGCCACGCGATATTGACATCGCCGCGCAGGTGCTTGGAGCTCATGACGTCGTAGGCTCCGCCGTATGCCTTGCGCGTGATCAGCGTCACCTTGGGCACCGTCGCCTCGGCATAGGCGTAGAGCAGCTTCGCGCCGTGCTTGATGATGCCCGCCGTACTCCTGCGCGGTGCCGGGCATGAAGCCGGGGACGTCGACGAACGTGATGATCGGGATGTTGAACGCGTCGCAGAAGCGGACGAACCGCGCCGCCTTGATCGCGCTCTTGATGTCGAGGCAGCCAGCGAGCACCAGCGGCTGGTTGGCGACGAAGCCGACGGTCGAGCCTTCCATGCGCCCGAACCCGATCAGGATGTTCTTCGCGTAATCGGGCTGCAGCTCGAAGAAGTCGGTGTCGTCGACGACCTTCAGGATCAGCTCCTTCATGTCGTAGGCCTTGTTCGGATTGCCCGGCACCAGCGTGTCGAGCGAGTAGTCGAGCCGGCCGGCGGTGTCGGTCGTCGGACGTACCGGCGGCTTCTCGCGGTTGTTCGGCGGCAGGTAGTTGACCAGTCGCCGTACCATCGCGAGCGCCTCGACATCGTTTTCGAACGCGCGATCGGCCACTCCCGACTTCGTCGAATGACTCATGGCGCCACCGAGCTCCTCGGCCGTGACTTCCTCGTGCGTCACCGTCCGCACCACTTCCGGACCGGTGACGAACATGTACGAGGTGTCCTTCACCATGACGACGAAGTCGGTCATCGCCGGCGAATACACGGCGCCGCCCGCGCACGGGCCCATGATCACCGAGATCTGCGGGATCACGCCGGAGGCGATCACGTTGCGCTGGAAGACGTCGGCATAGCCGGCGAGCGAGGCCACGCCCTCCTGGATGCGCGCACCACCCGAGTCGTTGAGTCCGATCACCGGCGCCCCGACCTTGACCGCGTGGTCCATGATCTTGCAGATCTTCTCCGCATGCGCCTCCGACAGCGCGCCGCCGAACACCGTGAAGTCCTGACTGAAGACGAACACCAGCCGGCCGTTGATCGTCCCGTAGCCGGTGACCACGCCGTCCCCCGGAATCTTCTGCTCGCCCATTCCGAAATCGGTGCAGCGGTGCTCGACGAACATGTCCCATTCCTCGAACGTGTCCCGGTCGAGCAGCATCTCGATGCGTTCACGCGCCGTGAGCTTGCCCTTCGTGTGCTGGGTCTCGATCCGCTTCGCGCCCCCGCCGAGGCGGGCGGCCGCGCGCATGTCGTCCAGCCGCTTGATGATGTCGTGCATCGGTGTCCGTTCCTTCCCTGGGGTGTCGTATTCAGTCGCGTGCCGGCCTGCCTCGGACTGTCGTGGCCGATGGCGTCGCCGCGTCGGCCGGTCGCGCCAGCGCGAGCAGCCGCGCGGCGGCGGACGAGGGCGTCATCGTCCCATCGGTGACGGCCCGCCGCAAGACGGCGAGCTCCTCCTTCACCGCGGGGAGCTGGTAGAAGCGCGCGTGGATTTCGTGGTCGACGAGCGCGCTCATCCATGCGAGCGACTGCGCCCTGCGCCGTGCCGCGAGCGCTCCATTCGCCGCGGCGGTGCGCCGGAATTCCTCGGCCTTGTCCCAGAACGCGGCAAGGCCGGCGCCGTTCGTGGCGGACACCTTCATCACCGGCGGGACCCACCACGTGTCGCGCGGGCGCAGCAGCGAAAACGCGTTGGCGATCTGGACGCGGGCGAGCTCCGCTGCCTTCGGGTCGAGATCCTCCTTGTTGACGAGGACGAGATCGGTCAGCTCGACGATGCCGCGCTTGATCGCCTGCAGATCGTCACCGGCGTTCGGCAGCGCGATCAGCACGAAGAAATCGGTCATCCCGGCGACGGCGGTTTCCGATTGCCCCACGCCGACGGTTTCGACGATCACGATGTCATACCCGGCGGCCTCGCAGACGGCCAGTGCCTCGCGCGTCTTCTGCGCGACGCCGCCGAGCGTACCCCCCGAGGGGCTGGGCCGGATGAACGCGTGGCGCTCGCGCGCGAGTCGCTCCATGCGCGTCTTGTCGCCGAGGATCGACCCCCCCGAGATGGCGCTCGACGGATCGACCGCGAGCACGGCGACGCGGTGACCGCGCGTTGTCAGATGCAGCCCGAACGCCTCGATGAACGTCGACTTTCCCGAGCCTGGCGCGCCGCTGACGCCGATGCGAAAGCTGCGTCCGGTATGCGGGAGGAGGGCTTCGAGCAGCGCCTCGGCGCGGGCATGATGGTCGCGGCGCGAGGACTCGATCAGCGTGATCGCCTTCGCCACCGCGCGCCGCTCGCCGCGGAGCACGCCGTCGGCAAGCGCGTGCCCCGGTGTATCGAGGCGATCGGGCGGGGCAGGATTGCGCGCGGGAACAGACATGACGGGCGTGGCGGTCGATCCCGATCGGTTGGTCCGAAGCGAGGGGCGATGCTCGCCGATTCAGGCAACGCTCAGGCAGCACCCGTCTTTGTGCGCGCCTCGCGGATCGCCGTCAGCACGGTGCGCGCCGCCGTCGAGATCACGGTGCCGGGTCCGAAGACGGCCGCCACCCCCGCTTGCTGCAGGAATTCGTAGTCCTGCTGCGGGATGACGCCGCCGACGATGACGACGATCTCCGGCGCCCCCTGCGACCTCAGGGCATCGACGAGCTGCGGTACCAGCGTCTTGTGGCCCGCTGCGAGCGTCGATACGCCGATCACATGAACGTCATTCTCGATCGCCTGCCGGGCGGCTTCGTCCGGCGTCTGGAACAGCGGACCGACGTCGACGTCGAAGCCCAGGTCGGCGAACGCGGTGGCGATCACCTTCGCGCCCCGGTCGTGTCCGTCCTGGCCGACCTTGGCGATCATGATCCGCGGGCGGCGGCCCTCCTCGCGCTCGAAGGTCTCGACGTCGGCCCGGAGCGCCTGCCAGCCCGGGTCCTGGGCGAACGCCGCACCGTACACCCCCGACACCGTCTGCCCGTGCGCCTGATACCGTCCCCAGATCTTTTCCATGGCATCGCTCACCTCACCGACGGTTGCGCGCAGCCGCATCGCATCGATCGCGAGCGCCAGCAGGTTGCCCTTGCCGCTCTTCGCGGCTTCGGTGATCGCGGCCAGCGCGGCGGCGACGGCCCTGCCATCGCGTCTGGACTTCACCTCGGCAAGCCGCCGGATCTGCGCGGCGCGCACCGCAGTGTTGTCGATCTCGCGGATCTGCAACAGCGCCTCCTCGGCGAGCGGATACTTGTTCACGCCGACGATCACGTCCTCGCCGCGGTCGATGCGCGCCTGCTTCTGCGCGGCGCAGGCTTCGATGCGCAGCTTCGCCCAGCCCGACTGGACCGCCTTGGTCATCCCGCCCAGCGCCTCGGCTTCCTCGATGATCGCCCATGCCTTGTCGGCCATGTCCTGGGTGAGCTTCTCCATCATGTAGGAGCCCGCCCAGGGGTCGACGACGCGGGTGATGTGCGTCTCTTCCTGCAGGATGAGCTGCGTGTTGCGGGCGATCCGCGCGGAGAAGTCGGTCGGCAGCGCGCTCGCCTCGTCGAACGAATTGGTGTGCAGCGATTGCGTCCCGCCGAACACGGCGGCCATCGCCTCGATGGTCGTGCGCACGATGTTGTTGTACGGGTCCTGTTCGGTCAGCGTCCAGCCTGAAGTCTGCACGTGCGTGCGCAGCATCATCGACTTCGGCTTCTTCGGGTTGAACGCCTTCATGATCCGCCACCACAGGAGCCGCGCCGCGCGCAGCTTGGCGACCTCGAGGTAGAAGTTCATGCCGAGGCAGAAGAAGAACGACAGCCGCCCCGCGAACTCGTCGACGTCGAGGCCGCGGGCGAGAGCCGTGCGCACGTACTCGCGCCCGTCGGCGAGCGTGAACGCGAGCTCGAGCGCCTGCGTCGCCCCGGCTTCCTGGATGTGATAGCCGGAGATCGAGATCGAGTTGAACTTCGGCATCCGGCGCGCCGTATGCTCGATGATGTCGGCGACGATGCGCATCGAGGGCTCGGGCGGATAGATATAGGTGTTGCGGACCATGAACTCCTTGAGGATGTCGTTCTGGATCGTCCCGGAGAGCCGGTCCTGCGCCACACCCTGTTCCTCGGCCGCCACCACATAGCCGGCGAGCACCGGCAGCACGGCGCCGTTCATCGTCATCGACACGGACACCTTGTCGAGCGGGATCCCCCCGAACAGGATCTTCATGTCCTCGACCGAATCGATGGCGACCCCCGCCTTGCCCACGTCGCCGGTGACACGGGGGTGATCCGAGTCGTAGCCCCGATGGGTGGCGAGGTCGAAGGCGACCGACACGCCCTGCTGGCCTGCGGCGAGGTTGCGGCGGTAGAACGCATTCGAATCTTCCGCCGTCGAGAAGCCGGCGTACTGGCGGATGGTCCACGGCCGCACCGTGTACATCGTCGCCTGCGGTCCGCGCACGAAGGGCTCGAATCCGGGCAGCGTGTCGGTGTGGGGCAATCCGTCGACATCGGCCGCCGTGTACAGCGCCTTGACGTCGATGCCCTCGGGCGTATGCCAGACGAGGCGCGCCGGCGAGCCTGCCGCCTTCGACGCGGCCTTCTGCCATTCTTCGAGCGACGGTACTCCGGGCGCGCGGTCGTTCATGGCGTTTCGCTTTCCGGATATCGGCTGGCCGATGCTGGCGGTCCGGCCGGCGGGTGGGTTGGCGGGGAATCCATTTTACTCCAGGGGCCGAGGCGCCATCATCGCGCGCTCCCCGGGGTCGCGGCGAGGCGTGGGCGGTCGCCCGCATTTCACCAGCGGCAGCTAAGGCGTGACGATCTCCAAACCGTCAGCAATCAGGCTGGACGGTCGAAATAGCGACGGGTCTCGAACACTGCCGGAGCGAGACGCTCGCCGTTGCTCGCAAGACTGCGCTTCAACACGAAATCGAACAGCAGCACGTTGAAATCGCGGAGGCGGCGCAAAGGCTCGACAGCCGCCGGATCGAGCAGCTGGCGGTCGACGAGCGCTGGCAGCGAGATCAACGGCACCACGCCGGGCAACGGGTAGTCGGATCCGTTCAGCAAGCGCTCGTGCCAGTCGCGGCGCACGAGCAGCGTCGCGACGACGTCGATGCGGTTGCCCTGCGTGATGGCGGAGACGTCACCGACCAGGTTGGCGCGGTAGTGCTTCTCGTCCATCAGGCGCGCAAAAAGGTCGAAATTCGACACCATCGCCGTGCCGCCGCGGTCGATGTCGCGGCCGCTGCCCAGCGACGCGCAGTGCGCGACCACCACGCGCACCCCGGCATCGAGCGGGTGCCGCAGCTTGCAGCGGGTTGCCCAGGTGCTCGCTGAAGCCGCGCACCGCGCGCTCGTCGCCGGCGTGGGTGATGAGCGGCATCTTGAGCGCAGCGAGCTTCGTGTAGAACCCGGCGCAGCGCGCGTCGGCCGGATCGATGCCCTGCGCGGTCGGGCATCCACTTGACCGCCCGCGCACCCAGCGCCACTGCGGCGTCGAGCCGATCGAGCGCGCGCGGATCGTAGGGATGAATGGACGCCGCCCACTCGAAATGCGCGGGATGTCGCCGGGCGAGACCGGCGACATACTCATCCGGCGACGTGGAACGTCGAGCGATCCAGCAATGGCGCGCCGGCGTCGTCCCGCGCCCAGTCGAACGCGAACAGCAGGAGGCGAATGCCGGCCGGGAAATCCCGGACCTGGTCGAGCAGGCGCTCGACGTAGCTCGCGTCCAGCTTTGCCGGCGAATCGTCGACACAGGCGGCATTGATGAAGAACTCGCGCTGCACGTATCGACGCGTGCGCCAGATGTGCTCCATCAGCGGGTTGAACCAGAGGCCGCTGCCGGACTTTCCGTTGCCGAACACGTGGCAATGGACGTCCCAGAGCATGGTTGGATCGATATCGCGCCACGCCGCGGCCACCAGCGGATGATCGCGCAGGTCGGCGGGCAATCCGGGCGCGTGGCACGCGTTGAAGACGCCGTTGCGCAGCGAAATATCGCAGCCAGTCAGGATCAGGCCGGCCGCGCCACCCAGGGCCAGGAAGCCACGCCGGCGCATGCAGTTCGGCGAAGTTTCCCGACCGTCGTTGTGCCGAATGCCGATGCCCGGAGCCGCTGTCGTCAGCGCAGCAGCTCGATTCCCGTCGACGGTCACGCGCACGCGATCGCCGATCGCGCAAGTTCGGCGGCGCGGTCTGCTGGACCGTCGCGAGCGTGCCGTCGTCGTAGCGAACCGCGATCCGCCAGACGACCGTCGTGGCTTCGCTGCGAAAGCTGATTGCCGGCGTAGCCGCCGCCGACCGCGCCCACGACCGTGGCCACGACCTGGCCGGTGCCACCGCCGATCAGGCTGCCCAGCCCGCCACCGATCAGCGCGCCGCCGATCGTGCCCGACGGCGGTGTCGACATTCTGCACGCTGTCCTGCGTGATCGACTCGACCGTGCCGACCCGGGCCGCCGCCTGCTCACTCACCTGGAAGGCTGGCGGCGTGCTGCAACCGGCGAGCACCAGTGCCGTCCCTGCGGCAAATGCGGCAACCCAGCGCCGCCATCCCACGAACTTCGTCATCGTCATTCTCCTGTCCGGAATCCGTTTGCTCATTCAGGAATCGAATTCAACAGTACATCGCGGCGAGCAGCCCGGTCGGTCGTCCCAGCTTGCCCAGCCACTGCGTGAATATCGCTTCGATGTCGCCGCTCATGTAGACCTGCGTCAGCGCCCGATTGACCTCGAGGCGCAGCGCCGAATCGTTGCGCGGCAACGCCATCGCGTACGGCTCGAACGAAAGCTCCTCGGCCAGCAGCGCGAGCTTGGACGGATCCTTGGCCTGGACCGCCAGTCCGATGAGCTTGATCTTGTCGCCCGCATACGCGTCGACGCCGCCCGCCTCGAGCATTGCGACACCTGCGTTGGCGTCCGTGATCGGAACGACGGTCGCGTTGACCAGACGCCTGCGCAGCGCGTCGTTGAGCCGCGTCTCCGTCGTCGTGCCCTTGAGCACCGCGATCTTCTTGCCGGCCAGATCGGGAACCTGATTGATCGGCGACCCGGCCTTGACGAGGAAGCCGCCGGCATCGATGAAGATCAGGTTCGAGAAATCGACATTGGCGAGGCGGGACTGCGTCTGCGTCGTGTTGGCGCATTCGAGCTCGGCGCGCCCCGTGGCGACCATCTGCAGGCGCTCGGTGACCGAGCCCGGCATCCAGTTCACCTTGAGATTCGGCTCGCCGACGGCGCGGCCGATCTGCGCGATCGCCCGCTTGCACAGATCGATCGAGTACCCGACGGGCTCGTTGCCGGGGCCGGGGAACGAGAAGGGAAGCGATTCGGGCGAATAGGCGACGTTGATGGCCTTCGTCGATCTGATCTTCGCCAGCGCGTCCGTTGACGTCTGTGCCGATGCGGCGCCCGCGACGAGCCCGACGGCAACGAACAATGCGACAAGAATGCGTTTCGACATGAATACCTCGGCGAACGTAGGGGAGTGGACGTGCCCGGGGCGATGCGTTTGCGCGGCGTTGGCCCGGACTCTGGCTGCGCGAGTGCGTTGGCGCGGAACGATCAACGAAATATCTTACACGAGTACGTCGCGCCCGTCGGCGCACTCGCCCTAGCGAGGTGTGGACGGCAGAGTCCCCCCGGCGGGTGGTGACGCGTTCTTCGATCCGCGGCCGATGCCCTCCTCGATGCGTTCGATCAGGTACGCGAAGAAGGGGTTTGATGACATCCGGATGAGTGAGTCGAGACTCACGATCAACGTTCCGCGCTCGCCCCGCGTCGCCATCGAACCGAGGTTCACGCCGTATTCGTCCTCCGATTCGGGCTCGAGTCCGTAAAGGGAGTCGCTCACCGGAAACGGCAGCGCCAGATGCGACAGCGAGTACACGTCGCGCGGATACAGCAATCCCAGCGCGCGGGTCTGCTCCGTCGTCGCTCCCGGCTCGGTGACCCGCTCGACGACCTCGGGGTTGCCGGGGCCGACATTGGTGACGATCGTGGTCCTGAACGATCGAGGTGGGTCGGGCAGAAGCCGCGCCAGCACCGTGTCGGTGTCACGGCGCAGCAACGGCCCGAACTTGGCGCTCCGATTGAGGTCGAACAGGACCAATTCGCTCCCGTTCGCAGGCAGGTTGCCATAGAGCGCGTTGACGATTGCGCGCGTGCTGACCGTGAAATCCACCACCGACTGGAACGTGAGGACGGGCGCCAGTTCGGCGAGCCGGCCATCCCGGGCATGGCGCGCGATCTGCTCCTGCAGCGTGCGCGCCACGAGCGACGATTGCCGCGCGCCGTTGACGGGGAACGAGTTGTACTTGAACGGATTGAACTCCGGCACGATGCCGAGCCACGCCGCCTTGGCGAACGCGGGAAAGATCGCCGGCCAGCCGAATATCCCGGCGAAGCGCGCCAGACTGGTGATCCCGATCATCGGCGAGATCAGCACGATCCGATCCGGCCGCGCGAGTCCTTTGTCGTCGAGCGCGTCGAGCGAGTACTTCATCGCCAGCGCACCGCCATTCGAAAACCCGATCAGATGCAGCGGGGCGGAGGGTCCGGTACGGCGTTTCGCTTCCCGCACCGCCAGGCGTGTCGCCTCGAGCCACTGTTCCCAATGGACGCCCGCCAGGCCGCTTGGGACGGTGCCGTGGCCGGGCAGCCGGATCGCAATGGCAACAAAGCCATCTTCGCGATAGCGCCGCGCAATGTGGCGCAAACTGTACGGCGAGTCGGTCAGTCCGTGCAACAGCACCACGGCGCCGGCCGGCTCGGTATCCGGAGCCATGATGTAGGACCGGTTCCAGTCCTGCGCAAACCTGCCCGGGTAGATCGGGCTTTCGGCAAAGTAGCGATTGGCGGGGACGCGGGACTCCGGATGGAGTTTGTCCGTCACCTCCCGGCGCACCTCGTCGAAGATCCGTTGTTCGGCAGCGAGGTATGCCGTCCAATCGGAGCCGGCAATCTCCTTCGCCGCCATTTCGTGCGGAACGAAGGTATGCCAGAGCTCGAGCGGCGGCCCGCGCTGCGAGTCCCAGGCGCGCACGGTGAGAACGGTCAGCAAGCTGACGCCGACCAGCGCCAACGTCCACTTCAACAACCTGGCGACCTTCGCTCTCATGCCTGATTCCCTTAACCGGACGCGGTTTGCGATTTGCAGACGATCATTCTACGGCGATCCTGGTGGCCGTCTTCGCCGAAGCCGCTGCCCGGGCGGTGCATAATAGCGCGCGCAATTTCGCGGTGGCGGACTGCGACCTGACCGCGCATCAGGAGTCTCGAGTAGGTGATGAACGAAAGGATTTCAAGCACCCGTACGCGGTCAGGCATGAACCGGCTGATCGCGGCGCAGAGCACCGATGGCGCGCGGACCCCGACGCGGACGTTCCGCGAGCTGCGCCGGGCTTGATCATGCGTTACCGTGATGTCGTGGACCTGTTCAAGTCCGCCGCGGTCGGCTGGGTGGAAGACTACGCGCAGAGCATGGGCGCGGCACTGGCCTTCTACACGATGTTCTCGATCGCCCCGCTGCTGCTGATCGTGATTGCCATCGCGGGCATCGCTTTCGGCGAAGAGGCGGCCCGGGGCGAAATCTTCTATCAGTTGGACGGCATGCTCGGACCGCAAGGTGCCGCCGCGGTGCAGGGTCTCATCGAAAGCGCCGGCAAGCCGCGCGAGAGCATGCTCGCGACGGTCTTCGGTGTGGTCCTGCTGTTCATCGGGGCGACGACCGTCTTTGCCGAGTTGCAGGACGCTCTCGATCGCATCTGGCGCGCGCCGGCGAAGGCGGGGCACACCGCCTTGTGGCGACTGGTGCGCGCCAGGCTGCTGTCGTTCGGGATGATCCTCGGTATCGGTTTCCTGTTGATGGTCTCGCTGGCGTTTTCCGCGGGGATAGCCGCGTTGAGCCGGTGGTGGCACCCGCTGTTCGGCGAATGGGAGACGATCGCGCAATCGATCGACCTCGCGCTTGGCATCGTGCTGTCGACGGTGGTGTTCGCGCTGATCTACAAGACGATGCCGAGAGTGCGGGTCGACTGGAAGGATGTCTGGGTCGGCGCGGCCGTCACCTCGCTGCTATTCGTCGCCGGCAAGTTTCTGATCGGCGCCTACATCGGTCGCAGCGGCATCTCGTCGGGATATGGCGCCGCCGCGTCGCTCATCGTGGTGCTGCTGTGGGTCTACTACTCGGCGCAGATCTTCCTGTTCGGCGCGGAGTTCACGTGGGCGTACTGCCACAAGTTCGGTTCGCGCAGGGGACAGCCGTCGTCGGTGCGCCGGCCGGTATAATGAATTCGTTTGACCAACAAGAAGGAGAGGTGGCGATGAAACGGCAATTGCGGGTGGGCTTGATGGCGGCGTGCATGGCGCTGGCGGTGGTGGCGGGCAGCGCCCGAGCCCAGGAAGTTCCACTGGTCACGGGCGCACACTGGACCCAATCCACCGAACAGATGAAAAAGGCCTATTTGATCGGAATCGCCAACGCGGTTCAGGTCGAGATCGCGTATGAAGCTGCGAACCCGCCGAGCGACGCCCAGAGCATCATGCCGCGGCTCGCGAAAGGTCTAAAGGGCCAGACGCTGGACAGCGTGCGCGACGGGCTCGACCGGTGGTATGCCGCCAATCCCGACAAGCTGCAACGACCGGTGGTCGAGATCATCTGGTTCGAAGTGGTCGTGCCTGGACTCAAGAAATAGCGGAGGCGACACATGAAACGACTTGGATTGGTGGTGGCCGTCGCGGCGGCGACGATTGCGATCGGATGCACGAACATGACTCCGCAGCAACAGGGCACGATGAGCGGCGCGGCGATCGGTGCCGCCGCGGGAGCGGGCATTGCGGCGATCTCCGGCGGCAGTGGCTGGACTGGCGCGGCCATCGGTGCCGTTGCCGGTGGCGTCGCTGGCAACATCAAGGGCGGCAGGCAACAGTAAGTCCATCCCCGCCGAGGTACGAGACGATGTGCGCTGCGCCGTTTTCACGCGGCGCGCCTCGTCCGCAACGATGAGATCCACGGCCGCGGGCGGCGGCGGGATCCTGCGCAAGCTGCTCGCGGCGATGGCGGCCGTGCACCTGCTCCTGCTGCTCTCCCCCTGGCGGTTCTATACGCCGACCCTGGGGCTCGATCCCGCATGGATCCAGGTGATCTCGCACGCCGCGGGCGCGGGGTGGCAATGGGGCCGCGACATCGTGTTCACGTACGGGCCGCTCGGCTATCTGCGCAACCCGATCTTCGACAGCGCTCCGCTCGGACCCGTGCTCCTGTGGAACGGGCTCCTGTCGCTGGCCGTGATCGCAGGCGTCATCGGCCTGCTCCGGCATGCATCGACCGGCGGGGCGATCGCGCTGTACGTGATGACTGCCTTCGCGGCCGCGATGCGGAGCCCTCACGCGGCGTACATGATGTTGCCGCTGTTTGCGGCGCTTCTGCATCTGCGTGCACCAGGGGCACCTACCGGCGTCCCGATCTTCCTGCTCGTCGCCGCCGGGGTCTATGCCAACGGCTATGCATCGATGCTGGCGCTGGGCCTACTGACGAGCGCGCTGATGGATGCGAGCCAATTGCTGCGGCGCGGCCGGCCACTGTTCACTGTCGCTTTCCTGGGCGCGGCGCTCGGCTCGTACCTGCTTGCGGGACAGAGCGTCGCCTCGCTCCTGCCGTATCTGCGATCGCTCACCGATGTCGTGTCCGGGTACGCCGATGCGATGGCGGTCGAAGGCGACGCGTACGAGACCATCGCGTTCCTCGCCGTCAGCGCGGGAGCACTGGCGCTCGTCCTGCGGACCGAGTGGCCACGCCTGACCGACACGCGGCAGCGCGTCGATGCGGGGCTCCTGCTGCTCGTCATCGGTGCGTTCTGGTTCGTCGTCTGGAAGAGCGGCTTCGTCCGGCACGACAGCCACAGCGTCTTCGCGTGGCGGGCGCTGGCGATGGGCGTCGCGGGCTATGCGGCGGTGACGTGGCCGGTCAATCGATCGCGAGACTTGCGCACCGCGATGATCGCGCTCGTTCTCGCCTCGTGCAGTGCCATCGTGCTCGTCGGCAGTGGCGATATCGGCCCCGCGCGCCTCTGGGCGCAGGTCCGGGCTGCCCTCGTCGATGCGCCAAGGCGCTCTCTCGAGCAGGGCCTGCACGCCCTCGTGGACCCGACCGGATGGAAAGCAGAGCGGCGCGCAACGAACGAGTCGGCGTACGCCAGGATGCGCTCGGCGTTCCCCTATCTCCAGGCGGCCGGACCCGTCGATGTCGTCGGCCTCGAGCAGGGTGCGCTGCTCGCTCATGGCGTCGACTACCGTCCGCAACCGGTGTTCCAGCCCTTCGTGGCGTACACGCCGTCGCTGATCGAGCAGAACCGTCGGCACCTGGCGAGCTCCCGGGCTGCTTCCACGCTGTTCGTCGGCAGCACCACAATCGACAACCATTACCCCCTTTCAGATCTCGGCCAGACGCTCGTCGAGCTCGTCTCGTTCTATCGGCCGGAGGAAGTCACCGGCGAGCACCTGCGGTTGCGCCGCCGGGCGACCCCGCGCGAGATCCGGGTCACGGAAATGGCCGCCGTCGATGCGGCGCTCGGCGACTGGGTGCCGATACCGCGCGGCAGCGACGCCGTCATGCTGCAGGCCGAGCTGCGCCCGAGTGCGCTCGGAAGTCTGGCTCGCCTTGGGTTGCGATTGCCTGATGCATCGATCACGGTGCGGCTCGCCGACGGCCGCGAAAGGACGCACCGGATCGTACCGGCCATTGCCGCGAACGGATTCCTGCTCAGTCCATACGCGGAAGCAAGCGCGATCCTGGCCGGTCAGAGTGCGGGGATGCTCGCGGAGACGGACGCCAGCCGGGTGGTCGCCGTGAAACTCGACGCGGGCTCGCCGTCGGCGCGGCGGTATTTCGACGAGCGCACGCGCGTCCGCCTCTCCCGCCTGGAAATCCCGGCAGGCGATGGGGACGCCGCCCCCGCGAGCCTCGTCCGCTATTTCGATCGCCGCGCAACCGTCACCCAGCTCGCGCGCTCGGTCGCCGGCACGGGGCAGAACGTCGAGGCGCGCGGCATCGTGCTGTTCGCGCATGCGCCGGCGACGCCCGAGATCATGGCGGCGGGCGGAACGGCGGTGCGCTCGCGGTACGGAATTCTCGAGGGAGCTTGGACCGGCGATGCGCGCACCGACGGCGTTTGCTTCCGGATCCGAGCGATCGGAGCCGATGGCCAGTCGGGCAAGCTCCACGAGCGCTGCCTGACACCGCTCGAGCGGGCCGAGGACCGCGGCGAGCAGGAGGTGACCGTCCGCATCGATCAGACAGGTCCGGTGCGCCTCGTATTCGAGACCGATTGCCGCGGCAACTGTTCCTGGGATTGGTCGTACTGGAAAGACATCGACGTGCCTCGGTGACCTGCCCGCGGACGGGCCCGGCCCGAACTCCCGCCGGCCCGCGGCACCCTTTCGAATCGCGGTTGCGCTAAACTTTCCCTCGACGCGCCGAACGGTGGCGCAGGCTCGGCCCGAGTCAAGCGCCCGCCGTTGATTCACCGGACATCCGACCATGAGAGATCGCTTGACGATTGCCCTGTGCGCGCCCGCGGACTTCGATCGCGCGACGCTGGTCGGCCGTCTCTGGCTGCCCGATGTCGGCGGACCGGCGCTGGTCGCGGTGCGCAGCGACGGCGTCTACGACCTGTCGCGGATCGCGCGCGACCGCGAGCCGGCTCCTGGAGCTCGACGACCCGGTGCGAGCGATTCGCGGCGCCGGTGACCTGCCGCGACTGGCGGACGTCGGCCGACGCGCTGGCCGAACTCCGCGAGCGGCGCGCAGGACCCGTCGCGGCCCTGGTTCCTCGCGCCCTGCGATCTCCAGGCGATCAAGGCCGCCGGCGTCACGTTCGTCTCCAGCATGCTGGAGCGCGTGATCGAGGAACAGGCGCGCGGCGACGCGACGAAGGCCGAGGCGGTGCGCCGGGCGATCGTCGCGGTCGATCGGCGACAACCTGAAGAGCGTGCGTCCCGGTTCGCCGGACGGCGATGCGCCTGAAGGACGTGTTGATCCGAGCAGCGCGTCTGGTCGCAGTACCTCGAGGTGGGCATCGGACCCGACGCCGAGATCTTCACCAAGTCGCAGCCGATGTCGGCGGTCGGCATCGGCGCCGAGATCGGCATCCACCCGAAGTCGGAATGGAACAATCCCGAGCCGGAGATCGTGCTGGCGGTGAACAGCCAGGGGCGCACGCTGGGCGCGACGCTCGGCAACGACGTCAACCTCCGCGACTTCGAGGGCCGCAGCGCCCTGCTGCTGGGCAAGGCGAAGGACAACAACGCGTCGTGCGCGATCGGTCCGTTCATCCGGCTGTTCGACGAGCACTATCGGCATCGACGACGTGCGCCACTGCGAGCTCGCGACTCAGCGTCGAGGGCCCGGACGGCTTCGCGATGAAGGGAACGAGCGACGATGGCGATGATCAGCCGCGACCCGCTCGATCTCGTCGCCCACGCGATCGGGCCCACGCATCAGTATCCGGACGGCCTGGTGCTCTTTCTCGGCACGCAGTTCGCCCCGACGCAGGACCGGCTCGGGCCGGGGCAGGGATTCACGCACGTCGTCGGCGACATCGTCAGCGTCGCGACGCCCTGCTCTCGGCGCACTCGTCAACCGGATCGAATCACAGCGACCGGATCGCGCCGTGGACCTTCGGCGCGGGTGCGCTGATGGCGAATCTCGCCAGGCGGCGACTGATCTGATCCTCCCGCGTGCCGCCGGGAGAGCATGCAACCTGACTCGGAGCAACACGATGCAAGACCGTCTGCAAGAACCTGATCGCGGGCGAGTGGGTCGCCGGCGCGTCGACCAGCACCAAACCGCAATCCGTCCGACGTGCGCGACGTCATCGGCGAGTACGCGCATGCGGATGCCGCGCAGACCCGCGCGGCGATCGCCGCCGCGAAGCAGGCGGCCCCGGCATGGGCGATGAGCTCGATCCAGGATCGGTCGAACATTCTCGACCAGGTCGGCAACGAGATCCTCGCGCGCAAGGACGAGCTCGGCCGCCTGCTCGCGCGCGAGGAAGGCAAGACGCTGCCCGAAGGCATCGGCGAGGCCGCGCGCGCCGGGATGATCTTCAAGTTCTTCGCCGGCGAGGCGCTGCGCCTCGCCGGCGACAAGATTGCGTCGGTGCGGCCCGGCGTCGACGTCGAGGTCACGCGCGAGCCCGTCGGCGTCGTCGGTCTCGTCACGCCGTGGAATTTTCCGATTGCGATTCCGGCGTGGAAGATCGCTCCGGCGCTTGCGTACGGCAACGCCGTCGTCTTCAAGCCGGCCGACCTCGTGCCGGGCTGCGCCTGGGCGCTCGCGGACATCCTCGCCCGAGCGGGCATTCCTGCCGGCGTGTTCAATCTCGTCATGGGCCGTGGATCGGTCGTCGGCGAGACGATCGTCAACCATCCCGACGTCGCCGCGATCAGCTTCACCGGGTCGGTGTCCACGGGACGCGGAATCGCCGCGAAGGCGGTCGCCCGCATGGCCAAGGTCCAGCTCGAGATGGGCGGCAAGAATCCGCTGGTCGTGCTCGACGACGCCGACCTCGCGACCGCCGTCAACGTCGCCGTGCAGGGCTCGTACTACTCGACGGGGCAGCGCTGCACCGCGTCGTCGCGGCTGATCGTGACCGAGGGCATCCACGACCGCTTCGTCGCGGCGCTCGCCGACAAGCTCAAGACGCTGCGCATCGACGATGCGCTGGCGACCGGAACCGACATCGGGCCGGTCGTCGACCAGAGCCAGCTCGACCAGGATCTCGCCTACATCGAGATCGGGCGGAGCGAAGGCGCGAAGCTCGTCGCCGGCGGCGAACGGCTCAAGCGCGACACCGAAGGCTACTATCTCGCCCCGCGCTGTTCACCGAGGCCGCACAACGCCATGCGCATCGCGCGCGAGGAGATCTTCGGGCCGGTGGCGGCGGTGATCCGCGCCCGGAACTACGACGAGGCGCTCGCGCTCGCCAACGACACCGAGTTCGGCCTCTGCGCGGGCGTCGTCACGACCTCGCTCAAGCACGCGTCGCACTTCAAGCGGCACGCGCAGGCGGGGATGGTGATGGTCAACCTGCCGACCGCCGGCGTCGACTACCACGTCCCGTTCGGCGGGCGCAAAGGCTCGAGCTACGGGCCGCGCGAGCAGGGGCGCTACGCGGCCGAGTTCTACACGACCGTCAAGACCGCCTACACGGCGCCCTGATGCCGCCGGCGCGCCGTTTCTCGTATAATCGCCGTTGCCCGCGGGCGCTCAAGGACAGGTCGGGACGGAGCCACCGTGCAATTCTCGAGCCGACAATTTGCCGACGTCGTCGTGGCCGCGCCCGTGGGTCGACATCGATCATGCGGCGGCCGGCGAGCTCGAGCAGGCGCTGGCGCCGCTGCTGCCATCGTCGGGTTCCGGCAGGAATGGCGCTGGTCCTGGATTTCGCGGGCGTCGACTACATCAGCAGCGTCGGGCTGCGCGTGCTGATGATCGCGGCGAAGCAGACGCGCGGCAACGGCGCCCGCATCGCGGTCGCCGCGCTGCAGCCGGTGGTCGCCGAGATCTTCGCGATCAGCCGCTTCGACCACGTGCTCGAAGTCGTTTCCGTCGGTCCGCGGCGCGCTCGAGAAGCTCTCGGCGCCGGCGCTCGCCGCGTTCGACGCGGCCTGAATCGCGCGCCGGCATGAAGCGCATCCGCTTCTGGGGCACGCGCGGCTCGCTGCCGGTCTCGCTCACCGCGGCGGCGGTTCGCCGCAAGATCGTCGCGGCGCTGCGCGGCGCGTCGGGCCGCGCGTTCGCGTCGGAGCGCGAGCTCGAGCGACTACGTCGACGGCCTCGGCTTCGCCGTCGCCGGAACCTACGGCGGCCACTCGTCGTGCGTCGAGATCGAGACCGGCGGGCCCGACTACGTGCTGTGCGATCTCGGCAGCGGCCTGCGTCCCTTCGGCCAGGCGGCGATCGCGCGCCACGGGCCGGCATCGCCGCAGACCTATCACATCTTCGTGTCCCACCTGCACTGGGACCACATCATGGGCCTGCCGTTCTTCACGCCGGCCTACATTCCCGGCAACCGGGTCCGCTTCTACGGCGGCCACCCGGGGCTCGAGGCCGCGCTGCGGCGCCAGCAGGACGCGCCGTCGTTTCCGGTGGATTTCTCGTACCTGCGCGCGGACATCGAGTTCGTGCACCTCGAGCCGGGCACGGCGCTACGACATCGCGGGCATGACGGTGACCGCCAAGCTCCAGCGGCACGCCGGCGATTCCTACGGCTATCGCTTCGAGGCGAACGGGCGCACGCGTCGTCTACTCGACCGACTCCGAGCACAAGCTCGCGGACCCGGCGGAGACCGACGGCTTCGTCGACTTCTTCCGCGACGCCGACCTCGTGATCTTCGACGCGATGTATTCGCTCGCCGAGGCGACGTCGGTCAAGGCCGACTGGGGACATTCGAGCAACGTCGTCGGCGTCGAGCTGTGCCAGCTGGCGGGCGTGCGCCACCTGTGCCTGTTCCACCACGAGCCCGCGAACGACGACGAGACGATCAGCCGCGTGCTCGCCGACACGCGCCGCCTCGAGGAAATCACGCGCACCGGCGAGCCGCTGCGCGTCACGGCGGCCTACGACGGGATGGAAATCGAGTTGTGAGCCGGCGCGCGGCATCGGCGGCCGCCGCGCGCCGGTCCGGCCACGTTCGCCTCGCGGCAATTCCGGTTCTCGTCGCCCTGACCGCGCTGATCTGCGCTCGAGCCGCGCGTGGAACGCGCGGCTGCAGTCGGCGTGGTTCGACGCCTATCAGACGCTCTCGCCGCGGCAGATCGTCTCGATGCCGGCGACGATCGTCGAGATCGACCAGAAGAGCCTCGCCGCGCTCGGCCAGTGGCCGTGGCCGCGCTCGGTGCTCGCGCAGCTGATCGACGAGATCGACCGCCATCAGCCGGCGGCCATCGGCATCGACATCCTGATGCCGGAAGCCGACGCGCGTTCGGCCGAGCGCCTGCTCGCGCGCGCCGGCAGGCTCGATCCCGCGCTCGCCGCGCCAGCTCGCGGCGCTGCCGTCCAACGACGCGATGCTCGCGCGCTCGCTCGCCGCGGCGCCCGACGGTGCTCGCGGTCGCCGGCATGCCGCGGAACCCACGGGGATGCCGCTGCGCGCGCCGCCGTTCGGCGTTCGGCGATTCCGCGGCGGCGCCGTCGGCGACGACGCCGACCGCGCCGCGAGCTCGTGCATTACGCCGGCGTGCTGACGAGCATCGACGAGCTCGATCGCGCGGCGGCCGGCCGCGGGCTCATCTCGGTCGTGCCCGAGGGCGGAGTCATCCGCCGCATTCCGCTGGTCGCGAGCGTCGACGGCACGCTGGTGCCGGCGCTCGCGATCGAGATGATGCGCGTGGCGCTGGGCGCGCCGCCGCTGCGGCTCTGCACGCGGCGCGGACGCGGTCGAAGGCATCGAGGTCGGCGACTTCTTCGCGCCGACCGAAGCGGACGGCGCCGTGCGCGTCTACTTCTCGCCGCACAACACGGATCGCTTCGTCTCGGCGATCGACGTCCTCGAAGGCCGCTTCGATCCGGCGCAGTTGCAGCGAGAAGCTGGTGCTGATCGGCGTCACCGGCGTCGGGATGGTCGAGGACAAGAACACGCCGCTCGGGCGTCGCCATGCCGGGCGTCGAGATCCACGCGCAGCTCCTGGAGAACCTGTTCGACGGGACGCTGCTCGACCGCCCGCGTGGGCGCCGCGCGTCGAGGCGCTCGCGTTCCTGCTGCTGGGCTCGCTGCTCGTCGTCGCGACGCCGCGCTGGAAGCCGCACCATGCGGCGATGCTCGCGCTCGGCGGCATCGCGCTCGCTGCTGGCTGTCCGGCTATCCTCGCCTTTCGCACGCAGCGGCTGCTGTTCGACGCGGCGACGCCCGCGACTGGGTCTCGGGCTGCTCTTCGGCACGCTGCTCGTGCTGACGCTCGCGGAGGCGAATCGGCAGAGGAAGTCGCTCGAGCGCGTCGTGCAGCGCGCAGCGCGAGGAGAGCGCGCGCATCGCCGGCGAGCTCGATGCGGCGAAGCGCGATCCAGACGGCGACGCTGCCGCGCGCCGACTTCCTGCGCGACGATCCGCGCGTCGACCTCGCGGCGACGATGATTCCGGCGCGCGAGGTCGGCGGCGACCTGTACGACTTCTTCCGGCTCGACGACCGCCGCCTGTTCTTCCTGGTCGGCGACGTCGCCGGCAAGGGCCTGTCGGCCAGCATCTTCATGGCGGTCAGCAAGGCGCTGTACAAGAGCACGATGCTGCGCGCCCCGGGCGCGGACATCGGCGAGCTCATGTCCGTGGCCAATGCCGAAGTCTCGCGCGACAACCCGGAGATGCTGTTCGTCACCGCGTTCGCCGGCGATCCTCGATCTCGAGACCGGCGAGCTCGCCTACTGCAACGCGGGGCACGAGAACCCGTACCTCGTTGCATCCGGGCGACGCGACGGTGCGCCGCATCGAGGACGGCGACGGACCGCCGCTGTGCGCGGTCGACGACTTCGCCTATCGCGGGCGCGCGCTGCCGGATGCGCGCCGGGCGAGCGGCTCTGCGTCGTCACCGACGGCGTGACCGAGGCGCGGCGCGCCGGCCGGCGACATGTACGGCGGCGAGCGCGTGCGGCGACGTGCTGCCGGCCTCGGCGCGAGCGACGCGCAGGCGCGCGCGCGGTCGTCGACGCGCTGCGCGCCGACGTGGAAGCGTTCGCCGCCGGCGCCGAGCCGGCGGACGACCTCACGGTGCTGGTGCTGCGCTGGAACGGTCCGCGCAGGCGACCGGCGTCGACGCTACGGCCTGACGCCTGTGCCGCGGACGCGCGAGCGGCTCCCGGGCTGCGGTCGTCGGCGATCAGCGGACGACGATCTCGACCCGCCGGTTGCGCGGCTCGGCGACGCCGTCCGGCGTCGGCACGAGCAGCTCGCGCTTGCCGCGTCCGACGGCCACGATGCTGTCGGGCGCGAGGCCGCGGCCGATCAGCATCGCGCGCACGGTCTCGGCGCGGCGCAGCGCCAGCGCATCGTTGAACGTGTCGCTGCCGACGCTGTCGGTGTGGCCGATGACGACGATGTCCGGCACCGGATGCTTCGCGATCTCCGACAGCACGTCGGTCGAGGATCTGCTTCGACGCGTCGGTGAATTCGTCGCTGCCCTCGACGAAGTAGAGCGTGAACGACGTCGGCCGGCTCGGCTGCGCGGCGAGCGCCGCGCCGAACAGCGCCTGCACTTCCTGCGGCGTCGACGTGTAGGCGCGCGGGCCCGGCCGTCGTCTGCCGCGCGGCGGCGTAGGGCTGGTCGAGGACGACCTGCCTGGTCGCCCTGCCGTGACCGTGACGGCCGTGTTGCGGCCGTCCTTCTCCGGCAGCAGCACGACGGTCCCGGTCTGGTGCGCGCAGCCGCCGAGGAACGCGGCCAGCACCGCGACGCCGAGCCCGCGGACCAGCGGACGCGCAGCGCCTAGTCATCGACGCTGACGACGAATTCGGTGCCGCGCACGCCGAGGATCGACGACGGCGTGCGCACCTTCATCGCGTCGGGCGACTGCTTGGCGATGCGGCCCGAGATCACGGCGAGCGAGCCCTTCTGCAGCGACGCGTCGAACTGCCCCTGGCTCGTCGTCGAGTCGAATGCGTACTTGTCGAGCGACAGGATGCTGTTCGGTCCGGCGGAGAGCAGCGAGTTGTCGCTCATCGTGATGCCGACCGAGCCGTCGGCGCCGGTCTTCAGCACGTCGGCCGGCTGCAGCCGCGCGCCGACGGTCGCCGGGCAGCGTCTGGCCGCCGCGCTCGATCGACACCTGACCCTTCGCAACCTTGATCTGTCCGATGTCGACGGCGCCGGCGGTCGTGACCAGACCGGCGGCAAGCCCGGTCGCGATGACCGCGATCAAAGCGCGGCAACGGTTGGTTGCGATCGTCATTGGAGCTCCTCCCGAAAAAATCATTCTATACCCGGCCGACCCGCAAACCGGGGCGTCACCGGGCGAAGTAGAGCCGGTGCAGGCGATCGAGATCGACGTCGGCGGCCGGCTGTGACAGCGCGACCCGGCCACCCTGCATCAGGTAGACATGGTCGGCAATGGCGACCGCGCGCTGCGTGTTCTGCTCGACCAGCACGATGGTCCGACGATCGGCCTTCAGGCGGGCCAGAAGCGCGAAGATCTCCGAGACCACGACCGGAGCCAACCCGAGCGACGGCTCGTCGATCAGCAACACCCCGGGCCCGGCGATCAGCCCGCGCGCCATCGCGAGCATCTGCGCCTCGCCCCCCGAGAGCGAGCCGGCCAGCTGCAACCGGCGCTCGCGCAGCCGGGGAAACATCGCATACGCCTCGGCGACGCGCGGTTCGATCTCCGGACGGCGGCGTATCGGGTAGGCGCCGAGCATCAGGTTTTCCTCGACGCTCATATCGCGGAAGATCATCCGGCCCTCGGGAATCATCGCGATTCCCGCGTCCACCATCCGCCACGTCGGGACGCCGTTCAGCGAGCGGCCGTCGAGGGCGATCTCGCCTTTCGTCGCCGGCACCTCGCCCATGATCGCGCGCAGGAGCGTGGTCTTGCCGGCGCCGTTAGGGCCGATGATCGCCGTCAGCTTGCCCGTGGCGAAGGCGAGATCGACATCCCACAGTACATTGATCGCGCCGTATCCCGCACGGACGCCGCGCACCTCAAGCATCGGCGGGAACCCCGGTGTAGCTCGCGACCACCGCCGGATCGCTGAAGACTGCGGACGGTGCGCCGTCGGCAATCAGCCGACCGAAGTCGAGTACCGCGACCCGCGGGCACAGACTGCTGATCGTTTCGATGTCGTGCTCGATGATCAGGATCGCGATCCGGAACCGGGTGTGGATCTCGGCCAGGAGCTGCGTGAACGCCCGCTTGCCCTGCACCTCGAGCCCCGCCAGGACTTCGTCCAGCAGCAGCATCCGCGGGCCGGTCGCGAGTGCCTTGGCGACCTCGAGCGCCTTGAGCTCGGTCAGCGACAGTTCGGTGGCCGCGTCGCGGTTCGCCTTGTCGGCGAGTCCGACGAGATCCAGGATGCGGTAGAGCGCGGTGCGGTCGACGTGACCATCGCCGAAGCGCTGGGCGACCTGGAGGTTCTCGGCCACGGTCAGCCGGTGCATCGGCTGCGGTATCTGGAACGTACGGCCGAGCCCGCGGCGGGCGCGGGCATACGGGGGCACGGCCGCGAGATCGGCGCCGTCGAAACGCAGCGTCCCCCGATTCGGTCGAACCGAACCCGAAAGCACGTTGAAGAGTGTCGTCTTGCCGGCGCCGTTGGGACCGACCAGGCCGACGATCTCGCCGTCGCCGATCGCGAGCGACACGCCGTCGAGCGCCCGGATGCCGCCGAAGCGGACGTCGATGCCGGCAAGCTCAAGCATTGCGCAAGCCTGCGGTGCCCCGCGGTGGGAACCGCTTCGTCAACGCCGGCAGCAGCCCGGCAGGATTCCAGAGGATCATCGCGCCGAGGAGTGCGCCCAGAACGATCTGGTGCCCGATCGGCATGAGCGCCTTGAACACGAGCTGGTCGACAAGATAGACGAAGACTGCGCCGACCACCGGTCCGGTGATCGTGCGATAGCCGCCGAAGATCGCGGCGACGATGGGCAGCATCGTCCACAGGCCGGAGAATGCGTAATCAGGCTCGAGAAAGCCGATGTAATGCGCATTGAATGCTCCGATGACGCCGGTCATGAACGCCGAGAGGAACAGCATCAGCGCCTTGAGCAACACGCTGTTGACGCCAACGGCGCGGGTCGCCTCCTCGCTGTCGTGCATGGCGGCGAGCGCGAGGCCGTAGTCGCTGCGGCGCAAAGCGCGGTAGGCGAGCGCAAATCCCAGCACGATCGACAGCACGATCCAGTACGCGCCGGTCTTGCCCGAGAAATCGTAACCCAGCACGACCGGAAAGCGCGGAATATTGCCGATGCCGCCGGCACCGTTGGTGAGGGCCTTCCATTCGGTCGCGACGATCCGGAAGATATGTGCGTAGGCGAGAATCGCCAGCGCGAAGTACGGTCCCCGCAAGCGCAGCGCCGGCAGGATCAGCAACGCCGACAGCGCAGCCGCGACGCCGCCGGCGATGACCGCCGGGGCAATCGGCCAACCGGCCTTCATCACCAGGATTGCCGATGCATACGAGCCGACGCCGAAGAATGCGGCGTGGCCGAAGCTCACGAGCCCACCGAGATTGCCGAGCAGTGCCCACGCGATCGCGACGCCGCCGATCGTCAGCGAGGCGACGATGAGGCTCATCAGATACAGATCGCCCGCGAATGCGAACGGCACGCCGACATAGAGCGCGACGACGAGCGCCGGTGCAATCGCAACCCGGCCGATCGAGTGGATGTCGATGCGTCCGGCGTGCGCCACTACCGAATCCGGCGCCGCCAGGGCGTGCCGAACAGTCCGTTCGGCAGCGCGAAGAGCACGACGAGGAACAGCACCATGCCCGCCAGCTCCTGCAAGGCGGAGCTCAGGAACGTCGTCGTCAGCGATTCGGTGATCCCGAGCAGCAGCGCACCGACGAGCACACCGGGCACCGAGCCCATTCCGGCGAGTACGGTGATGACGAAGGCCTTGATCGTGAGACTCGTCCCGAGCGCGGGCTGGATCACCCCGAAGCTGAAGATCGCGGTGCCGGCGACGGCGGCGAGCAGGCCCGCAACGATGAAGGAAAGGCGCTCGACGCGGTGCGGATCGATTCCCATCAGTTTCGCCGCATCGCGATTCGAGGCGACGGCGCGGACCGCACGGCCGGCCCAGGTCCGGGCGAGCCACCACCAGAGCCCGGCGATCATCGCCAGGCTGACGACGAAGAACAGGAGCTCGCTGCGCATGCTATAGAAAGGCCCCATCACGACCGCCTCCTGCAGCCACGCTGATTTGGTCGAACGGATGTCAGCCTTCCACAGCAGCAGCGCACCGTTGGTCAGCATCACACCGATCCCGTAGGTCAGGAGCAGCGAATTGAGCTCGCGGTCGCGGCCGATCCGGCTGACCAGCGCGTAGGTCAGCATCGTCGCGATGCAGACGAGAACGATGGCCGCGGGTATCGCCAGCAGCGGAATCGCGCCGAACGCCGATTCGCAGGTGTACGCGATGTACGCGGCGAGCAGCACGAGCTCGCCGTGCGCGAGGTTGATGATCTTCATCGTGCCGAACACCAGCGCCAGCCCCAGCGCGATCAGCGCATAGGAGCTGCCGGTCAGGACGCCGGAGTAGAGCGCCTGCAGGACGAGCTCCGCCACGAGCCGTCACCAAGGAACGCCGGGGAAGTTCATCTTCCCGTTCGCGTACTCCTTCGGCCACACGACGACGATCTTCTTGCCCTGGTGCTGGCCCATCCGATGCGCGAAATTCGGGTTGTCGCCCTTGTCGTCGAAGTTGACCTTGCCGATCAGCGTGTCCTTGTTCGTCCTGCGCAGTTCGGCAGCGACGCCGCCGGACTTGAGCGTGCCGGCGTCGAACGCGCGCACGATGGCGTCGAACAGAAGCTGCGACTGCACGTAGCCGAACTGGCCGAGATAGTCCGGCTCCTTGCCGTAGAGCTTCTGGTACGTCTCGGCGAAGTCACGGCCGTCCGGGGTCGTGAACTCGGCTGGAAATGGCAGGAGCGCGGTGCCGTAGACGCCGGGCATCAGGTCCGGAAAATCGTCCGCCATCTTCGATGTGGCGAGCGACCAGACGCCGACCATCGCCTTGACGTCCGGCTTCAGCACTTTCGCGGCGCGCAGGATGCCGACGTAGTCGTTTTCGTAGCCGGACATCGCGATCACGTCGGGTTTGTCCTGCAGCTTGATCTTGTTGACGATCGGCTTGAAGTCGGTGATCGCCGGATCGAACGCGTGCATCGTGACCTTCACGCCTTTGGCGACAAGGGCCTTTTCGACATCCTTAGCGAGGTCGGATGTCGCCTCTTTCGTGAGGTAGACGATCGACACGTTCTTCGCACCCATCTCCTCGAGCAGGCCCAGCATCGCCTTCGAGTAGCCGGCGGTGTTGTTGATGCGGAAGAAGGTCTTGAATCCGCGCTGGGTCAAGGCTTCGTCGACGCCGCCGGACGTGATGTAGACGAGGCCCGCCTTGTTCGCCGCGTCGGACGCCGGGCCGATGTTGCCGGAGCCGTAGCCGCCGGTGATCGCGACGACGTTCTGCGACGCCAGCTTTTCGACGGCGGCGATCGCCTTCGCCGGCGACGATTCGTCGTCGATCGTGACGAGCCTGATCCGGTGCTTGCCGTTCTTCCGGTTGAATACGTCGGCGGCGACGTTGATGCCCTCGCTCATTCCCGTGCCGACCCGCGCCAGCGAGCCGGACAGGGGGGTCTCGACGCCGACCAGGAATTCCTCGGCGCACGCGTATCCGGCGGCGAGCGCCAGAAACGCGCTCACGATCCAGGGTGACGCACGGACGATCGTTGCTTGCTTCATGTTGCCTCCTTGGTCGTTGGTCCTCTTCATCGGTACCCGGGCATCGGCGCCGCAGTCGGGGGGCAGATCCGCTGCTCCGCGAGCGCGCGCAGCCGGCTCTTCAGGATCTTCCCGGTGGGCGACGCCGGCAGCATGGGCATGATGACTATTTCGGCGGGCCGCTTGTACGGCGCGAGCTCTCTCGCCGCAAATTGTGCGAGCTCTTCCGTCGTCGCGGTTCGGTGAGGAGCGAGTTCGACGAACGCGACGACCTCCTCGTTGTCGCGGACGGTGCGCCCGACGACCGCCGAATGCAGCACCGCGGGGTGGGCATTCAGCACCCCTTCGATTTCGGCGGGGTAGACGTTGAAGCCCGAACGGATGATGAACTCCTTCTGCCGCCCGACGATGAACAGCGCGCCGTCCGCGTCGCAACGGGCAAGATCTCCGGTGTGCAGCCAGCCGCCGGCATCGACAGTCGCGGCGGTCAGCCCGGGGTTCCGGTAATAGCCGTGCATCACGTTGGGTCCGCGTACGCACAATTCACCGGGTTCCCCGGGCGGCGCGTCACGACCGCCACGATCGACGATGCGCAGATCGACACCCGGCAGCGCGGTGCCGACCGACGTGTCGCGCCGGGGAGAGTCGAGCCGCGTCTGCGTGACGGTGGGCGACGACTCGGTGAGGCCGTATCCGTTGTGCAAGGTGAGCCCGAAGACGCGCTCCGCGTCGGCTTTGAGCGACGGCGAGAGCGGAGCCCCGCCCGCGTAGAGAAGGCGCAGTCGCGGTGCGGAGAACGGCTTTGCGCCCGACTCGATCAGCTCGATCAGCCTTGCGTACATCGTCGGGACGCCCTGGGTCACCGTGATCGCGTTCTGCGCGAGGGCGTGAAGCATCGCCTCGGGTGAATAGCGAGCCTCGAGGTGCAGGCAGGCCCCGGCGTAGAGCGTGCCGAGGCAGACCGACGCGAGACCGTAGACGTGGGCGATCGGCAGCACGCCGTAGACGCGATCCCCGGCGCCCAGACGCCGCAGCGCGCTCGACACCCTGGCGATGTAGAGCAGGTTGCGATGCGTCAGCATCACGCCCTTCGGATCGCCCATGGTTCCGGTCGTGTAGACGAGCGTCGCGACCTGCTGCGCCGAGTCTTCACGGACCGGCTCGGCGGAACACGCGTGGTTGCAGGGCCCGCGGAGCACGACGCCCGCGTGCAGCAGCGCCCACGGCTTCGCGCCGCCATGGCGCCCGGCATGGGCCGTCGGCATCGGCCGACACCTCCGTCGTGTAGACGGCAAGGCGCGGCTCGCAGTGATCACGGATCGCGTCGATCTCGCGCGCGGACAGGCGGGCATTGACGATCACCGGCCAGGCATCGAGCCGCGCGAGTCCGAAGAGCAGTACGGGAAGCGCAGCGCAATTCTCGCCGACGATCAGCACGCGGTCGCCGCCGCGCACGCCGGCGGCGGCGAGGTCGTCCGCCGCGGCCACGGCGGCCGCGGCCAGATCGCCGTAGCTCATCGTGCGATCGCGGTCGCGCAGGGCAGGATGCTCCGGCGCGCGCGTCGCCCCGAGCGCGGCAATGTCGCTGATCCGTCGCGGCAGCGATGCGAGGAGCCGTGCGGATGTCGGTCAGTCCGGACTTCGCTCTCGGCCGCCGCACCGTTCATCGCCGCGCCTCGCGGATCATGTTGCGCGCGATCACCAGCTGCTGGATCTGGGTCGTGCCCTCGTAGATGCGGAACAGCCGCACGTCGCGGTAGAAGCGCTCGATCGCGTAATCGCTGCACGTAGCCGGCGCCGCCGTGGATCTGCACCGCGCGGTCGGCGACGCGGCCGCACATCTCCGAGGCGAACAGCTTGCAGCACGAGGCCTCGGTGCTGACGTCGCGGCCGTCGTCGCGGCGCGCGCGCGGCGTCGAGCACCATGCAGCGCGCCGCGTAGATCTCGGCCTTGCTGTCGGCGAGCATGGCCTGGACCAGCTGGAACTCGGCGATCGGCTTGCCGAACTGCTTGCGCTCCAGGGCGTAGCGCAGCGCGTCGGCCAGCATGCGCTCGGCCGCGCCCACGCAGACGGCGGCGATGTGCAGGCGGCCCTTGTCGAGCACCTTCATCGCCGTCTTGAAGCCGACGCCCTCCTTGCCGCCGATCAGGTTGCGCGGCCGGCACGCGGCAGTCCTCGAAAATGACGTCGCAGGTGTGCGCGCCGCGCTGGCCCATCTTCCGGTCGGGCTTGCCGAGGGTGAGGCCGGGCGTGCCGCGCTCGACGATGAAGGCCGAGATGCCGTGCGCGCCCTTGTCGCGGGAGTCGGTGCGCGCCATCACGGTGAAGATGCCGGCCTCGGGCGCGTTGGTGATGTAGCGCTTGGTCCCGTTCAGCACGTAGTGGTCGCCGTCGCGCACGCGCGCGTCGTCGTCAGTGACGCCGCGTCGGAGCCGGCGTCGGGTTCGGTCAGCGCGAACGACGCGATGATCTCCCCGGAGGCGAGCTGCGGCAGGTAACGCGCCTTCTGCTCGGGCGTGCCATCGAGGACGATGCCCTGCGAGCCGATGCCGTTGTTGGTGCCGAGCAGCGAGCGGAACGCGGGCGAGGTGCGGCCGAGCTCGAAGGCGACGCTGACTTCCTCCTCCATCGTGAGCCCGAGTCCGCCGTAGTCCTCGGGAATCGACAGGCCGAAGAGGCCGAGCGCCTTCATCTCGGCGACGATCGGCGTCGGAATCGCGTCGGTGTCCGCGACGAGCTGCCTCGTTGGGAACCAGGCGCTCGCGTACGAAGCGGCTGACGCTGTCGATGAGAGCGGCAAGCGTATCCGGGTCGCGGATCATGGCGGTCGGACCGATGTGGCCGGGGCAGCGCCTGCTCGGACAGTTGACGATCGGAGGTCCGTCGGAAGCGACACCCGGCGAGCCGTCGACATCATATCCCCGGGCGCTGCGCCGTTGCACCCGCATTCCGGCCGGCCCTCGGCACGACGACTGACCTCGGCCCCATGGCGATGCGCGATAATGTGCAGCGCAACAGTACGTCGCACACGATGGTGTTGTGCACAAGTACGCCGCGACGGTCGATCAGGCCAATTTCGCTTGATTTGTGCCTTTTATGACGTTAGCATGGTCCTGTCATCGGGAGACGCTGGCGCTGCAGGCGAATGCCGCGCCCCGCAATTCCTGGCGAAGGGACGCATGAGCATCCGTCTTAGGAACGCTGTTGTTTCGTTTCGTCGGCGCCGCCGCCCTCGGCCTGCTCGCGTGCTGGCCGGCATCGGCGCACCACGTCGCCGATCCGCTGGAGGCCGCGGCGGCTGCCCCTGCCGTGGGCGCGCCCGAGGAGCGCCTGACCGGGCTGCTGCATCGCCTCACCGATCGACGATCGCGTCGCCGGATGCCGTGCTCAACGTGTATTCGATCGAGCTGGACGACGGGACGCGCGGTGCCGCTCAAGGGCGCCGACGCGGGAGGCCTCGAGGCCGGGCGCCCGGGTCGAGGTCAGCGGGCGCCGCAACGGCAAGACGCTCTTCGTCAGCGCGATGCGCCAGCTGGCGCCGCCGCCGGTCGGCGCAGCCGATCGAGCAGAAGGCCGGTCCGCTCGTCGGCAGCTGCGAGGGCAAGCTCGCGCTGCTCCACGCCGATCGCTTTGACGAAGGGCGCAGCGAATTCATCTTCGAACTGCACGACGCGATCCGGCGCGCCGACCACGCTCAGGTTCCACGTGGTTCCCGAAGCATTGCACGCCGGGATGCAGGTCGCGGTCAGCGGGCGCGTGGCGGCCGATGGCGCGGGCGTCGAGCCGGAGACCGTGACGATCCTGGCGCTGCCGCCGCCGAGCCTCGCTGCAGACGGACCTGGCGAAGGCGCCGACGACCAACAACGTGCTGGTCATCCTGATGACCTTCACCGATTCGCCCGCCGTGCCCTTCAGCCAGGCCGCAGGTGCAGAGCGTATTCGCCGGGGGCCCGGGCAGCGGCAGCGTCGCCGCAGTACTTCAACGAAGTCTCGTTCGGTCAGCAGCTCTCAATCCCACCGTCACCCACTGGCTGCCGACCAATGCCGCGACGCCGGCCGGCTGCAACTGGCAGCAGATGGGCACGCTGGGCCGGAACGCGGCCAGCGCAGCCGGCTACAACGCCGCGAGCTACCAGAACGTCGTCTACGTGTTCCCGCAGGGTCGACGTCCTGCGGCTGGCTCGGCCTCGCCTACGTCGGCGCGAGCGGCGTCTGGATCAACGGCTCGAACTCGACGCTCCGTCTACGGTCACGAGCTCGGCCACAACTTCGGGCTGCTGCACGCGGGGAGCCTGCGCTGCAGCGGTGCGGCGATCGGCGGCGCGTGCAGCGTGTAGCGAGTACGGCGACCCGTTCGACATCATGGGCAACCAGTCGGCGATGCACTTCAACGCCGCGCAGAAGCTCGATCTCGGCTGGATCGGGACGGGCACGGTCGTCACGCACGGCGCCGGCAGCGGCACCTACGTGCTGAACCCGATCGAGACCGCGGGCGGCGGCGTCTATGCGGTGAGGATTCCGGCGGCTTCCAATCGCACCTACTGGCTCGAGTATCGCCAACCGATCGGGTTCGATGCCGTGCTGGCCGGCTATCCGAACAACGGCGCGCAGGTCCGCGTGGCGAGTCCGTTCGAGACGCTGTGTTCGGGTTGCGACGCCTACAGCAACGACACCGCAGCTCCTCGACATGACGCCCGCCACGTCCGACGTTCACCGACGCCGCGCTGGTCGTGGGCAAGAGCTTCGCCGACGGCACGCTACGGCATCAACATCAGCGTGCTTTCGGCGACGTCCAGCGGGTTGACGGTGCAGGTGAGCGGCGCCGGGCGGCACGACGGCGACCAGCACGACGCTGGCGAGCTCGCGTCAATCCGGCCATCGCCGGGGTCGAGCGTCACGTTCACCGCCACGGTCACCGGGAGCGCGCCGACCGGCAGCGTCGGCTTCACCGCGAATGGCGCGACGATCGCGGGCTGCGGCGCCGTCGCGCTCGTCACGAGCGGCAACGTCGGAACCGCCGTCTGCACGACCGGCACGCTTGCCGCCGGCACGCACAGCATCGTCGCCAGCTACGGCGGCAATGCCGGCAACGCCGCCTCCGCCAGCGCGACGCTTTCGCAGGTGATCAATCGCGCCGCCGGCAGCGACGACGACCACGCTCGCGACGAGCGTCAATCCGGCGATTGCAGGGCGCGACCGTGACCTTCACGGCCACGGTCACGGGATCGGCGCCGACGGGTGCCGTCGCGTTCACCGATGGCGGCTCGACCGCTCTCCGGATGCGGCTCCGTCGCGCTCGACGGGTAGCGGCAATACGCGCGACCGCCGCCTGCATCGACGCACGGGTCTGACCGTCGGCAACCACAGCATCGTCGCGAGCTATGGCGGCGACGCCGCGAACGCCGCGTCGACGAGCGCCGCGCTGACCCAAGTGCTGATCAGCGCGCGCCGCCGGGCGTGGTCTGGGTCGACGACGCGGTGCCGGCCGGGGCGTGACGGTCGGCATCGGCGAGGGGTGGAACTGGGTGAGCGCCAATCCGACGCCGTTCTCCGGCGGGCTTGCGCACCAGTCGGCGCTGGTCGCCGGCCTGCACCAGCACTATTTCTACGGGGCCACGACACCCGATGGCGGTCGGCGCCAGCGACACGCTGTACGCGTACGTCTATCTGGACCCGGCGAATCCGCCGACCGAGGTGATGCTGCAGTGGCACGACGGCAGCTCGTGGGAGCACCGCGCGTACTGGGGCGCCAACAGCATCGGCTGGGGCGTCGACGGCACCGCGAGCCGGCGCTACATGGGGCCGCTGCCGGCGACGGGACAGTGGGTGCGCCTGTCGGTGCCGGCGGCGCAGGTCGGCCTCGACGGCAAGGCGGTGAGCGGCATGGCGTTCACGCTCTACGACGGCCGCGCGACATGGGATCGCGCCGGGATCGAGACCGGGCACGGCGCCCTCGGCGGCGGGCTGGGTCGACGACGCCGCGCCGGCCGGGGCCGTCGATCGGTCGGCATCGGCGAGGGCTGGAACTGGACGAGCACCAATCCGACGCCGTTCTCGGGCGCGCTCGCGCACCAGTCGGCGCTGGCGGCGGGCCTGCACCAGCACTATTTCTTCGGCGCAACGACGCCGCTGGCGGTCGGTGTCAGCGATACGCTGTACGCGTACGTGTACCTGGACCCGGCGAATCCGCCGACCGAGATGATGCTGCAGTGGCACGACGGAAGCTCGCTGGGAACACCGAGCGTACTGGGGCGCGAACAACATCGGCTGGGGCGCCGACGGCACGGCGAGCCGGCGCTACATGGGGCCGCTGCCGGCGGCGGGACAGTGGGTGCGCCTGTCGGTGTCGGCGGCGCAGGTCGGGCTCGACGGCAAGTCGGTGAGCGGCATGGCCTTCACGCTCTACGACGGCCGTGCGACGTGGGACCGCGCCGGGATCGAAGCGGGATCGTCGGCCATCGGCGGCGCTGGGTCGACGACGCGGCACCGGCGGGAGCCGCGATTGTATGCCATTGCCGAAGGCTGGAACTGGACGAGCGCCAATCCGACGCCGTATCTCGGGCACGCTGGCGCATCAATCGGCGCTCGTCGCCGGACTGCACCAGCACTATTTCTCCGGGGCCTCGACGCCGCTCGCGGTCGGTGCGAACGACACGCTGTATGCGTACGTCTACCTCGATGCGGCGAATCCGCCGACCGAGGTGATGCTGCAATGGCACGACGGCGCATCGTGGGAGCATCGGGCATACTGGGGCGCCAACACCATCGGCTGGGGCGTCGACGGGACGGCGAGCCGGCGCTACATGGGGACATTGCCGGCGGCCGGGCAGTGGGTGCGTCTGGCGGTCCCGGCATCGCAGGTCGGCCTCGGCGGCAAGTCGGTCAGCGGCATGGCGTTCACGCTCTACGACGGCCGCGCGACCTGGGACTACGCGGGCAAATAGCGGCGACTGCGGTGGGCAGCAATTCGTGATGCAACGCCCGCACCGTTTGACCGTGGCGCTGGGTGTTGTCCTCCTGTGCGCGGCCTGCGCATCGCTGCCGTCGGAACATTTCCGCCAACAGCGCGGCTGACACCCCAGGCCGTCGTCGACGAGCTGCTGGCCGCCGACCGGCGCTTTTCCGCGGCGAGTGCGCAGACCGATCTCGTCGACGGGCTTTCCGCGATGTTCGCGCCGGATGTCGCGATGCCGGTCCCGGGCAACGGATTCGCCGTCGGCACCGCGGAGGTCGTCGCCGCGCTTCGCGCCAATCCCGAGAATGCGACATCGCGCGCGGAATGGATGCCCGTGCGCGGCGGCGTGTCGGCCGACGGACTCCAGGGCTATACCTGGGGCTACATGACGTGCGCAAGTCCGACGGCACGGCCGTGCCGCTCAAGTACCTCGCGTACTGGGTGAAGCGACCCGAGGGCTGGCGCGTCGTCGCGTACAGGCGGCGAGCGCGCCCGGCGGGCGAGGTCTCGCTTGCGCCGGTCGCGCCGTCGCTGCCGCCGCGTCTCGTCGCGCCGACGACGGACACCGCGGCGATCGAGCGATTCCGGTCGAGCCTCGACCAGACCGAGCGCGCGTTCTCGGCCGAGAGCCAGGTGATCGGCCTCGGCGTCGCCTTCGCACGCTACGGCAGTGCGGACGCGGTCAACATGGGGGGGCCGAACGATGCGGGAATTCGTGGTCGGCTCGGAAGCGATCGGTCTCGCCGTTTCGGAAGGAAACCCGCCGAGCCCAGCACGCTGATCGTGGGCACCGGACCGAACGATTGTCGCCACCAGCGGCGATCTTGGCGTCACGATCGGCTTCATACGGCAGAACGCGCCGGGCGCCGGTACCGATGCCGCCCGTCATCCCGTTCTTCACCGTCTGGCGGCGGCGAGAGCACGACGGCACCGTGGCTGTACATTGCGGAGTAGCAGCCGCCAGGCTGCGCGCACTGCGCAACGAGCGATCGTCTGCAAAGAAAAAGCCGGGCATCGCGCCCGGCTTTTCGCTGGGTCTCGCGACCCGTGACCGCGATGTTACGCCGCCTGGATGTTGCTCGCCTGCTTGCCCTTCGGACCCGTCGTCACTTCGAACGAAACCTTCTGGCCTTCCTTCAGCGTCTTGAATCCCGGCATGTTGATCGCCGAGAAGTGCGCGAACAGATCTTCGCCACCGCCGTCCGGCGTAATGAATCCGAAGCCCTTGGCGTCGTTAAACCACTTCACAGTTCCAGTTGCCATTTCAGAAATTCCTCACGAACAAAAAAGAAATCGGGACAGATCCCGGCCAATGTTTCGATCTCAAGGAAAGAACGACGGTGGAACGACTGCAAAGCGGTCGTACAGGGCGTACTTACTGCCTTGAAACTAAAACACTTTGCGGAGGATACACAACTCGTACCGCGGGCGCTAGTGGTTTTTTGGGGGTGGGCAAGGGGCGAAATGACGGTCCCGGGATGTTCCGGGGGCCGGTCTGTCGTCGGGGGCGGCCGGGGTGGGCAGGGCAGGCAGGGCGGACCGTCCGCTGCGGCGGGCAACGGCCGGGCGCAGCGAGCTCCGCCCTCACCAGGGCCGCGCCGGCGCCGAGCGCGCGCAGCTTGGCGCGGGCGACCTCGCGCGCAAGCGGCACCATCCCGCAATTGGTGCAGGGGTAGAGGCGTTCCGGCCGGCACGTACCGCAGTGCCGAGCGGATCGTCGCCGCGACATCCTCGGGGGTTTCGATCCGGTCCGTCGCGACGTCGATGGCCCCGACCAGCACATCCTTGCCGTCGAGGAGTCCGATGAGCTCGATCGGAACGCGGGAGTTCGCGCACTCGAGCGACACCTGCCGGATGGCCGAACGCGCCAGCAGGGGAAAGGTCTCCTCGTACTGCCGCCATTCCGCGCCGAGCGTCTTCTTCCAGTCGATGTTCGCCTTGATCCCGTAGCCGTAGCAGATGTGCACGGCAGTCGTGCACGCCGAGACCCTTGGCCGCGCGCTCGAGCGCAGCCACCCCCCACGCGCGGACTTCGTCGAAATAGACGTTGAACGCCGGTTCGTCGAACTGGATCACGTCGACCCCGGCGCCCTCGATCGCGCGCGCCTCCTCGTTCAGGATTTCGGCGAACGCCCAGGCGAGCTTTTCGCGGCTCCCATAGTGCGCGTCGTAGAGAGTGTCGACCATCGTCATCGGCCCCGGCAGCGTGACCTTGATCCGGCGGTCGGTCGCGGCACGCAGGAACCGCGCGGCGTCGAGGAACACGGGGTGCCGGCGCGCGACGGGTCCGACGACGACCGGGACGTCGGCATCGTAGCGGTTGCGGATGCGCACGGATCTTCCTGTGCTCGAAATCCACGCCGTCGAGGCCCTCGATGAACGTCGTCACGAAATGCCGGCGCGTCTGCTCGCCGTCGGTGACGATGTCGATGCCGGCCTGCTCCTGGTCGCGCAGCACCAGGCGCACGGCGTCCTGGATGCCCTCGTCCCGCGTCTCGGCCGGCAGGCGCCATGGAGCCCAGAGCGCCTTCGGCTCGGCGAGCCACGACGGCTTGGGCAGGCTGCCGGCAATCGTCGTCTGGAGGAGCTTGGTCATCGCGGGATCTCCGTCACGGGCCGCCGTACCAGGCCGCGCCGGTGCAGGGAGCGCACCGGAGCGACGATTATAGGCGGCGCACCCGGCCGCATCGAGCGGAACCGGTAAGGCCGCTTGACCAATGTTTCCTTGCCACGTACCTTTGCGCGTCGCCGATTCCGTCGGCCCGCCGCCGTTGACGGGCCGTGTGCGCCGGGCGGGAGCCGGTCGACCCGCGGACGCCGCCTCGATTTGCCTGGAAAACACCATGCCCAGAGTTCTGCTCGCCGACAACGATTTTCCCGACCTCGGCATCGAGCGCGAACTGTTCGGGAATGCGGGCGTCGACCTCGCAACGGCCCAGTGCAAGACCGAGGATGACGTGATCGGCGCCGCTCGCGATTGTGCGGGAATCCTGCTGCAGTACGCGCCGATCACCGAGCGCGTCGTCGCCGCGCTGCCGAATGTCGGCATCGTGAGCCGGATCGGCGCCGGCTTCGACACCGTGGACACCGAGGCGTGCGCAAGGCACGGCGTCTGGGTCGCCAATTCGCCGGACTACGGCGTCGGCGAGGTCGCGACGCATGCGCTGGCGCTCGCCCTCGCGCTCGTGCGCAACATCCTCGCCTATCACCGCGACATCCATGCCGGACGATGGCATTACCTGTCGTCGGGTCCGCTGCGCCGCGTCGGGGACATGACCCTTGGCATCGTCGGCCTCGGCCGCATCGGGAAGCGGATGGCGCACATCGGCCGCAACGTGTTCAAGCGCGTCGTCGCCTGCGATCCCTACCTGATCGATGGCGACTTTCCGGCCTACGTGGAGCGCCGTGATCTCGCCGGGTGTGTTCGGCGAGAGCGACGTCGTCTCGCTGCACGTTCCGCTCACCGCGGAGACGCGAGGGATGATCGATGCGCAGGTCCTGGGCGCGGCAAAGCGCGGGGCGTTCCTGGTCAACACCGCGCGCGGGGCGGTCGTCGACGTCGACGCGGCGCTCGCCGCACTGGATGCCGGGAGCCTGTCGGGGCTCGGCCTCGACGTACTGCCCACGGAGCCCGTGCCCGCCGGTTCGCGTCTCCTGAACCATCCACGCGTGATCATGACCCCGCATGCCGCGTTCTTCTCCGTCGAGGCGGAACGGGAACTGCGGCGCAAAGCGGCGCAGAACGTCGTCACCTGGCTCGCAACCGGCCGGCCCGACTACGTGGTTGTCGCGGGCACGCGCCGCCCATAGCGGTACACTGGCGGAATCGCGGAAGGCGGCAGGATGGCAGGCGTCAGTATCAGGGCGGTGCACAAGCACTTCGGGTCGACGCACGTCATCCGCGGCGTCGACGTCGCCATCGCCGACGGCGAGTTCTGCGTGCTGGTCGGCCCGTCCGGTTGCGGCAAGTCGACGCTGCTGCGGATGATCGCCGGACTCGAGGAGATCTCCGAGGGCGAGATCGTGATCGGCACCACCGTCGTCAACCGGGTCGCCCCGAAAGAGCGCGATATCGCGATGGTGTTCCAGAACTACGCGCTCTATCCACACATGACGGTGCGCGACAACATGTCGTTCGCGCTGATGCTGGCCAAGCGCTCGAAGGCCGACATCGAGGAGCGCGTGCGGAAGGCGGCCGACATCCTGGGGCTTGCGCCCTACCTCGACCGCTACCCGCGCCAGCTCTCGGGCGGCCAGCGGCAGCGCGTGGCGATGGGGCGTGCGATCGTCCGCGATCCGCAGGTCTTCCTGTTCGACGAGCCGCTGTCCAACCTCGACGCGAAGCTTCGCGTGCAGATGCGCACCGAGATCAAGGAGCTGCACCAGCGGCTGAAAACGACGTCGATCTACGTCACGCATGACCAGATCGAGGCGATGACGATGGCCGACAAGATCGTCGTGATGCGCGACGGTGTCGTCGAGCAGACCGGCGATCCACTGGCGCTCTACGACAATCCGGCGAACACCTTCGTCGCGGGCTTCATCGGCTCGCCGGCGATGAACATGGTTCCGGGCGTGGTGCGGAGTGGCGGCGCAGGCGCGCGGGTCGTGTTCGACGGTGATGTCAGCCTGCCGCTCCCCACGCGGGCGCATGCCGCCGACGGACAGGCCGTGCTCTACGGTCTGCGGCCCGAGCATTGCGCGCAGGGCGCCGACGGGTCTGCCGGTGGAGGTCGTCGTCGTCGAGCCCACCGGGGCCGATACGCAGCTCTACTGCCGGTTCAACGGTCAGGAGGTGACGGCGACGATTCGCGACCGCACCGATTGCCGGCCCGGCGACCGCATTCACCTCGCGCCCGACCCCGTCCGGGCGCACTTGTTCGACGCGGCGAGCGGCAAGCGTCTCGCCGCCTGAAGTCGAGCCGGATCGACGGACTCGAAATTCACCACCTGAAAGGAGGACGGCATGGAGAGGTTCAAGCGTCGTGATTTTCTCAAGGCATCGGCGGGTGTCGCCGCGGGCGCGGCGGCGGGTCCGTTCATCTGGATCAAGGACGCCAACGCGCAATGGAGCAACACGCCCGAGAAGGGTGCCAAGCTCCGCGTGCTGCGCTGGAAGCGCTTCGTCCAGGGGGACGAGGACCAGTATGCGGCGAACGTGAAGAAGTTCAGCGAGAAGTACGGAATCGAGGTCCGCGTCGACGCCGAGGGCTGGGAGGATGTCCGGCCGAAGGCGGCGGTCGCCGCGAACACCGGCGCCGGTCCCGACATCATCCTGTCGACCAACGACGACGCCAATCTCTACCCCGAGAAGCTGCTCGATGTCACCGATGTCTGCACGTACCTGGGCGCGAAGTACGGCGGCTGGTATCCGGTGTGCGATCCCTATCTGCGGCCCGACGGCAAGAAGTGGATCGGCGTTCCGCTGGGCGTTGCCGGCGTGTGCATGGTCTATCGCGAGAGCCACATCAAGGCGGCCGGCTTCGACAGCTTCCCGAAGGACACCGACGGTTTCCTCAAGCTGTGCAAGGCGCTGAAGGACAAGGGCACGCCGCCGGGGTTCGCGCTCGGCAACGCGACCGGCGATGGCAACACGTGGTGCTACTGGCTGCTGTGGGCCTTCGGCGGCAAGCTCGTCGACAAGGACAACAAGGTGGTGATCGACAGCCCGGAGACGATCCGGGCGCTCGAGTACGCGAAGGAGCTCTACGGGACCTTCGTGCCGGGTACGCTGTCGTGGCTCGACCCGAACAACAACAAGGCGTTCCTCGACGGCCAGATCTCGCTCACCAACAACGGGATATCGGTCTACTACGCGGCGAAGAACGCGACCGATCCGAAGGTGAAGGAAATGGCCGCCGACATCAACCACGCCAACATGCCGATCGGCCCGGTGGGCAGGCCGACCGAGTTCCAGCTGTTCTTCAACCAGATGATCTTCAGGTACACGAAGTACCCGAAGGCGGCGAAGGAGTTCCTGCGCTTCATGATGGAGGCGGAGCAGGTCGACCCGTGGATGCAGGCGGCGATCGGCTACGTGACGCCGGCGCTCAAGTACTACGAGAAGAACCCGATCTGGACCGTCGATCCGAAGCACACGCCGTACCGCAACTCGATGGTGAACATGCTGCCCTCGGGCTACATGCGGGCAAGATGGGGTACGCGTCGGCCGGCGCGCTGTCGGACTTCATCGTCGTCAACATGATCGCCGAGGCGGCGTCGGGGTCGAAGACGCCGAAGGAAGCGGCCGAGCGCGCGCAGAAGCGGGCGGAGCGCTATTACAAGGTCTGACATCGCGTCACCGCGGTCCGGCCCGGCTTCCGTCGCGGGCTGCCGCGGTGACGCGATATCTGCGCGGGTTCGAGCGTCGCCTGTCGGTGACGTTCAACCCGCGCGAGGCCCGCCACCGCGCGCCTCCCTCTCGCGCCCGGGCGGGAGTGGGTCGGGGTGAGGGTCGGAGTCGTGGTCCGTCATGCAACCTGCCAATCCAATCTCGCGACATCCCGTAACTCGCCCCTGATGCCTACCAGCAATCGCGCTGGCCGCGCGCCGCTCGACGACCGGCATCTGCTCGGGCTCGTCTTCATGCTGCCCTGCGGCGGTGCTGCTGCTCGCTGTTCCTTACCTATCCGCTCGGCCTCGGGACCTACCTCGGCTTCACCGACACCAAGATCGGGCGCGGCGGCGAGTGGATCGGGCTCGAGAACTTCCAGTTCCTGTGGGGCGACGAGGTCACGCGCCTCGCGCTGTTCAACACCCTCTTCTACACGACCGTCGCGAGCGTCATCAAGTTCGGCCTTGGGCTCTGGCTCGCGCTGCTGCTCAACAAGCACCTGCCGTTCAAGGCGTTCTTCCGGGCCGTCGTTCTGCTGCCGTTCATCGTGCCGACGGCGCTCTCGGCGATCGCGTTCTGGTGGATCTACGATTCGCAGTTCTCGATCATCAGCTGGACGCTGATGCGGCATGGGCGTCATCGACCGCTACATCGACTTCCTGGGCGAGCCGTGGATGGCCCGCTTTTCGACGATCGCCGCGAACATCTGGCGCGGCGTTCCGTTCGTTGCGATCACGCTCCTGGCCGGCCTGCAGACGATCTCCCCGTCGTATTACGAGGCGGCGAGCCTGGACGGCGCCTCGCCGCTGCAGCAGTTCCGGTACGTGACGCTGCCGCTGCTCACGCCGATCATCGCGGTCGTCATGACGTTCTCGGTGCTGTTCACCTTCACCGACTTCCAGCTGATCTACGTGCTGACGCGCGGCGGGCCGCTGAACGCGACGCACCTGATGGCGACGCTGTCGTTCCAGCGGGCGATTCCCGGCGGAAGTCTCGGCGAGGGCGCGGCGATCGCGACGGCGATGGTGCCGTTCCTGCTCGCCGCGATCCTCGTCTCGTATTTCGGCCTGCAGCGCCGCGCGTGGCAGCAGGGGGCGAGCCGACGCATGAGCGGGGTCGAGCCATGAGCGCGCCGGGCCGCTCCCAAGCGCGAATTGCCCCGGAGCGCGCAGCGCGGAGGGTACATCCAGTGAGCGGGCGCCAACGCGACGCCGGATATTGTCGATTCCCAGGGGATGGGCTACCTCGTCTCGCTGCCGCGGCGCATCGTCACCGTGTACGTCCCGCTGGGCGCATTCCTGTTCGTGCTGCTCTTCCCGTTCTACTGGATGGTCGTGACCACGTTCAAGCCGAACGAGGAGCTCCTCTCGCGCGAGGGCAACCCGTTCTGGGTGAAGAATCCGACGCTCGCGCACGTCAAGAAGCTGCTGTTCGACACCGCCTACCCGGACTGGCTGTGGAACACGATCCTCGTCGCCGTCGTCGCGACCTTCCTGTCGCTCTTCGCGAGCGTGCTCGCCGCCTACGCGATCGAGCGCCTGCGCTTCAGGGGCGCGCGCTACGTCGGGATGAGCATCTTCCTCGCCTACCTCGTCCCGCCCTCGATCCTGTTCATCCCGCTGGCGACGATCATCTACAAGCTGCAGCTCTTCGACACGCGTCTCGCGCTGATCCTCACCTACCCGACGTTCCTGATCCCGTTCTGCACCTGGCTGCTGATGGGCTACTTCAAGTCGATCCCGTTCGAGCTCGAGGAGTGCGCGCTGATCGACGGCGCGAGCCGGCTGCAGATCCTGGTGAAGATCATCCTGCCGCTCGCGGTGCCCGGGCTGATCTCGGCCGGCATCTTCGCGTTCACGCTGTCGTGGAACGAGTTCATCTACGCGCTGACCTTCGTCTCGTCGTCCGAGGTGAAGACCGTTCCGGTGGCGGTGGTCACGGAGCTCGTCGAGGGCGACGTCTACCACTGGGGCTCGCTGATGGCCGGCGCGCTGCTGGGGTCGCTGCCGGTCGCGGTCCTGTACTCGTTCTTCGTCGAGTACTACGTGTCGGGACTCACCGGTGCAGTGAAGGAGTGACCCGGCGCGTCGCCGGGTCGCGCCACCGGAACGCGGCCGGCAGGTACCGCGGTTCGGCGAGGCACGCGCGGTTCCGCGGCGTCCCGGGCGATGCGCTAGAATCCATGTTCTTTTTCGCCGGAGAGAACCCCATGGACGTCCAGGACAGGATTCGCGAGCAGGTCACCGGGAATCGCATCGTGCTCTACATGAAGGGTACGCCGCAGTTTCCGCAGTGTGGCTTTTCAGCGACCGTCGTCGAGATCCTCAAGCGCTGCGGTGTCAACGACTACGTCGCCGTCAACGTGCTCGAGGACAATGCGATCCGCGAGGGCGTCAAGGCATATGCCAGCTGGCCGACGATTCCGCAGCTCTACGTCAACGGCGAGTTCGTCGGCGGCTGCGACATCCTGAAGGAGATGTACCAGGCGGGTGAGCTGCAACAGCTGCTCGCGAAGCAACCCGTCTGAATCGCCGCGGGGCGCCGTTTGACGACGCGCGGCGCCGCCTCGATCGCGAAAAGCGTGAATTCGGTACGTTCCGATCGAAGCCGGTCCGGCCGCCCGCGGCGCTTGGATCGCACCGCGCCGCGGGCCGCGAGCGTGCTTTCCGCGTGCCTCCTGGCCGCTGCGGTCGTACTTGGTGGTACGGCTACGGCTGCGGACAAGTCCGCCGCATCGGCCTCGTCCGCCACGTCCGCCGGACCCATCGCCCCGGCCGCATCCGCCGCCCCGGCAACACCGGCTGTCGCGACTGAAACCGCGGCGGCGAAGGCGAAGTCGGGCAAGTCTGGTCGATCGAAGGAGGGCTATGGCGAGCACAGGATCCTGGTGTTCAATCGGCCCGTCGTCACGTTTCGCGCCCCGTTCCTGGGCATCCCGCCGGCCGAACGCGCCGCTGCCGGCCGGGACCGTATCGTCGGGCTGCTCGATCAAGGAGGACCCGGAGCGGTAACCACCGACCATCTGGACGAGGGCGACGCGGTGAAGATCGACGGCCGGCTCGCGTTCATGGTGACGAAGGACGACGTCGAGCCGCTGCGTGGCGAGACGCTGGAATCCCTGATCCAGGAATCGGTGCGTGCGCTGAACCAGGTGATCGCCGAGACCCAGGAAGCGCGCAGCGGGCGGATGATGGTCAACGCGGTCATCTGGGCCGCCGGCGCGACGGTCGATCTACCTGCTGCTGCTGTGGCTGCTGCGTCTCATCGCGCCGCGTCGGTTACCCGCCGCATGCTGCAGCTCGCCGGCTCGACGGCGGAACACCTCAAGGTCGGCGGCACGGAGATCGTGCAGCGGGAACGCATGATCCTCGTGGTGCGGCGGCTGCTGCAGATCGGATTCTGGGTCTTCGCGCTGCTGCTGACCTACGAGTGGATCGGCTATCGTGCTGAGCCGCTTTCCGTACACGCGACCATGGGGCGAGCAGCTGAACGCGTTCCTCGTCGGGACGACGGTGGGACTGCTCTCGTCGATCGCGCTGGCGTTGCCCGATCTGCTGATCGCGGCCGCGATCTTCTTCATCGCGCGCGGCATCAACGGTACGCTGCAGCGCTTCTTCGACGGCGTGCAATCGGGGCGCGTCACGGTGACCTGGCTCGACGCCGACAGCGCGCGGCCGACGCGGCGGCTCGCGTCGTTCGCCGTCTGGATCTTCGCGCTGGTCATGGCGTATCCGTACATCCCGGGCTCCGGACACCGAGGCGTTCAAGGGCCTGTCGGTGCTGCTCGGCCTGATGCTCTCGATCGGCGCGTCGGGAATCGTCGGCCAGGCGGCGAGCGGTCTGATCCTCATGTACACGCGCACCTTCCGTCCCGGGCGAGTACGTGCGCGTCGCCGACCACGAGGGCACGGTCGTCGAGATGGGCATGTTCACGACGCGCGTGCGCACCGGGCCTCGGCGAGGAGCTCACGCTGCCCAACTCGCTGATCCTGGGCGCGGTGACGAAGAACTATTCGCGCGCGGTCAATGGACGCGGATTCGTGCTCGACACCGCGGTGACGATCGGCTACGACGCCCCGTGGCGCCAGGTGCACGCGATGCTGATCGAGGCGGCCCGCCGCACCGAGGGCGTGCTGGCCTCGCCGCCGCCCCACGTGTTCCAGACGGCGCTGTCGGATTTCTACGTCGAATACCGCCTCGTCTGCCAGGCGATCCAGACCGAGCCACGCCCGCGCGCCGAGGTGCTGTCGAGCCTGCACGCGCAACGTGCAGGACGTGTTCAACGAGCACGGCGTGCAGATCATGTCGCCGCACTATCTCGGCGACCCGGCCGAGCCGAAGGTCGTGCCGCCGGCGAAATGGTATGCGCCGCCGGCCACGCCGCCGCAGCAGTGCCGGCGCACCATCGGAGCGCGATCGCGCAAGCCGACGACCTCATGACGGATCGGGCGCAGCCGCAGCGTCGAAGCCCTACGTGCATTGCCTTCGCCGCTGCCGGCGGAACAACCAGGGGGAACCATGGAAGACTTGAAGACGAGCAGCGACACGCTATTCATCCTGCTGGGCGCCGTCATGGTGCTCGCGATGCACGCGGGCTTCGCGTTCCTCGAGCTCGGCACCGTGCGCAAGAAGAACCAGGTCAACGCGCTGGTGAAGATCATCGTCGACTTCGCCGTGTCGACGATCGCCTACTTCTTCATCGGCTATTCGATCGCCTACGGCGTCAACTTCTTCGCGGGCGCGGAAACGCTCGCGCAGAAGAGCGGCTACGAGCTCGTCAAGTTCTTCTTCCTGCTCACGTTCGCGGCGGCGATCCCCGCGATCGTCTCCGGCGGCATCGCCGAGCGGGCGCGCTTCAATCCGCAGCTCGCGGCGACCTTCCTGCTCGTGGGGTTCGTCTATCCGTTCTTCGAGGGCATCGCGTGGAACCAGCACTTCGGCGTCCAGGCGTGGCTCAAGGGCGCGTTCGGCGCGGAGTTCCACGACTTCGCCGGCAGCGTCGTCGTCCACGCGGTCGGCGGCTGGATCGGCCTCGTCGCCGTGCTGCTGCTCGGCGCGCGGCGCGGCCGCTACTCGAAGGAAGGCGGCATATCGGCGCATCCGCCGTCGTCGATCCCGTTCCTCGCCCTCGGCGCGTGGGTGCTGTCGGTGGGCTGGTTCGGATTCAACGTGATGAGCGCGCAGACCATCGACAAGATCTCCGGGCTCGTCGCCGTCAACTCGCTGCTCGCGATGGCCGGGGGGACGATTGCGGCGTTCGTCGCCGGCCGGAACGACCCCGGCTTCGTCCACAACGGGCCGCTCGCCGGGCTGGTGGCCGTCTGCGCCGGCTCGGACGTCATGCATCCGCTGGGCGCGCTCGTGACCGGGCGTCGTGGCCGGCGGGCTCTTCGTCGTGATGTTCACGCTGACGCAGAACCGATGGAAGATCGACGACGTGCTCGGCGTCTGGCCGCTGCACGGACTGTGCGGCGCATGGGGTGGCATCGCCGCCGGCATCTTCGGCAGCAAGGCGCTGGGCGGACTGGGCGGCGTCGCCTTCGCGTCGCAGGCCCGTCGGCACGCTCGCCGGCGTCCTGATCGCGGTCACCGGGCGCGGCGATCGTCTACGGCGCGCTCAAGTCCACCGTCGGCCTGCGGCTCGGCGCGGAGGAGGAGTACAACGGCGCGGATCTCACGATCCACAAGATCACGGCGACGCCGGAGCGCGAGCCGTCGTGGTGACCGGCGCTTCAGGCGCCGCTGCCGGCGCGGGCCGTCGCGCCGTGGCGCCGGCGCTCAGGTACGCGCGCGCTGCACGCGCCGCACGTCGGTGACCCGCTTCATTCCGCGCATCACGTGCGCGAGGTGGCGGCGGTCGCGCACCTGGACGCTGAAGAACATCGCGATGAGCCCGCCGCCGTCGGGACGCTCCATCGACACGTTGTCGATGTTCGCCTCGGCATCCGCGATCGCGGTCGCGAGGTCGGCGAGCAGCCCTCGACGGTCGGCGACCAGCACGCGGATGCCGGCGTCGAACACGCCCTGCACGTCGTGCGCCCACTCGACGTCGACGAGCTGCTCGGCATCGCCGCGCTGCTTCTTCAGCGTGAAGCAGTCGCGCGTGTGGACCGACAGGCCCTGGCCCCGGCGAAACTGGCCGACGACCCGGTCGCCGGGGACCGGCCGGCAGCATTTCGCATACTGGATCGCCACGCCCTCGACGCCGCGCAGCGTCAGCGCCGACGGCTTTGCGCGGCGCGGCGGCGCGGCCGTGGTCGCGGCCGTCTTCGTCGGCTTTCCCGTCGGGCGCGTCAGCGCCTGCGCCACGACGAACGACAGCCGCTTGCCGAGACCGATGTCGGCGACGATCTCGAGCTGGCTCTTGGCGCCGTATTCCTTCTGCAGGGATTCCCAGCGCTCCCACGTGATCGATTCGGGCGCGACCTTGAGCGTGGCCAGCGCCTGGTTGAGCAACCGCTCGCCCAGCGCCGCCGACTCCTTCTGCTGCAGGCCCTTGAGGAAGTGCCGGATCCGCGAGCGCGCCTTGCCGGTCGCGACGAACGACAGCCACGAGGGATTGGGTCGGGCGGTCGGCGACGTGAGGATCTCGACGTGGTCGCCGTTCTTGAGCTCGGTGCGCAGCGGCATGAGCTCGTAGTTGATCCGTGCCGCGACGCAGTGGTGGCCGACGTCGGTGTGCACGGCGTAGCCGAAATCGACGGCGGTCGCGCCGCGCGGCAGCGCCATGATCTTGCCCTTCGGCGTGAACACGTAGATCTCGTCCGGGAAGAGGTCGCCCTTGATGTTCTCGAGGAACTCCTTCGAGTCGCGCGATTCCGACTGGATCTCGAGCAGACTCTGCAGCCACCGGTGCGTCTCGCGCTGCGCCTCGGCGAGGTCGAGCTCGCCGCCGGCCTTGTAGAGCCAGTGCGCGGCGACGCCCGCCTCGGCGATCCGGTGCATGTCGTGGGTGCGGATCTGCGCCTCGAGCGGCGTGCCGAAGGGACCGAACAGCGTCGTGTGCAGCGACTGGTAGCCGTTGGCCTTGGGGATCGCGATGTAGTCCTTGAACTTGCCCGGAATCGGCTTGTAGAGTCCGTGCAGCGCGCCGAGCGCCGCGTAGCACGTGGTCCGGTCGGGGACCAGCACGCGCACGCCGTAGATGTCGAACACCTGCGAGAACGTGTAGCGCTTCTCGGCCATCTTCTTGTAGACCGAATAGATCGTCTTTTCCCGCCCCGAGACGGCGGCCGTGATGCCGGCCTTCGCGAAGCCGTCGCGGATCACGTCGAGCAGGCGGTTCATCACCTCGCGCCGGTTGCCGCGTGCCGCCTTGATCGCGGTCGCCAGGATCCGGAAGCGCATCGGATACAGATGCTTGAACGCCAGGTCCTGCAGCTCCAGATAGAGCGCGTTCAGGCCGAGCCGGTTCGCGATCGGCGCGTAGATGTCGAGCGTCTCGCGCGCGATGCGGCGCCGGTGCGGCGGCGCCATCGCATCGAGCGTGCGCATGTTGTGCAGCCGGTCCGCGAGCTTGATCAGGATGACGCGGACGTCCTGCGCCATCGCCAGCAGCATCTTGCGGAAGTTCTCGGCCTGCGCGTCCTCGCGCGACGTCGATTCGATCTGGTCGAGCTTGGAGACGCCGTCGACCATGTCGGCGACCGGCTTGCCGAACGACGTCTCGATCTCCGACTTCGTGATCGCGGTGTCTTCCATCACGTCGTGCAGCAGCGCCGCAGCCAGCCCCTGCGCGTCGAGCCGCCACTGCGACAGGATGCTGGCGACCGCGAGCGGGTGCGTGATGTACGGTTCGCCGGACTTGCGGAACTGCCCGCGATGGGCGGAGTCGGAGAACTGGAACGCGCGCTCGACGAGCGCGATGTCAGGCAACGGCAGGTAATTGCCGAGGTGTCGGGTGAACTCCGCGATCTCCGACATGCCTCAGAGCCACTGCTCGCAGTGTCAGTGCGCGCACGGCCGTCCGAAGCGCACTGCGCGCCCCCTCGGGGGCAGCGAACGAAGTGAGCGTGGGGGTCGTCGAACTGCGCGCACGGCCGTCCGAAGCGCACCGCTGCGCGCCCCTCGGGGGGCAGCGAACGAAGTGAGCGTGGGGGCCGTTCATCCTAGCTCTGGACCTTCAGCAGCATCTCGATACCGACCTTGCCCGCGGCGATCTCGCGCAGTGCGACGACGGTCGGTTTGTCGCGGTCGGTGTCGACGAGCGGCGAGCTGCCCGCAGATATCTGCCGCGCGCGGTTGGTGGCCGCGAGCGTCAGCTCGAATCGGTTGGGGATCTTCGCGAGACAGTCTTCGATCGTGATGCGGGCCATGGGATCCTCGTGAGCGTCAATGGTCGAGCAATTGTTGCAGGAGCTGCGCATGTCGCGCCACCTGCCGGGGCGCGGTCAGGCGCGCTGCGCGGACGATTGCGGAAAGATCGTCGACGGCTCGTGCAAAGTCCTGATTCATAATAACATAATCGAACTCGCTGCAGTGGCGCAGCTCTTCACGCGCGGCGTCGAGCCGCCGGAGGATGACTTCGGGCGAGTCCTGGCCCCGCTTCTCGAGGCGTTCCTTCAGCGAGCCGAGCGATGGTGGCAGGATGAAGATGTGGACGGCTTCCGGGATGAGCCGGCGGACCTGCGCGGCTCCCTGCCAGTCGATTTCCAGCAGGACGTCGTTGCCGCGCTGGACCTCGGCGCGCAGCCACGTGGCCGAGGTCGCATACCAGTGGCCGTGAACGTAGGCATGCTCGAGGAACTCGCCGGCGATCCTGAGCGCCTGAAAGCGCGGCTCGTCGACGAAATGGTAGTGGACGCCGTCGATCTCGCCCGGGCGCGGCGTGCGGGTCGTGTACGACACCGAAAGCCGGATTCCCGACTCGCGTTCGAGCAGCGCCGCGACGAGGCTGGTCTTGCCGGCCCCGGACGGCGCGGCGAGGACGAACAGGCAGCCCGACGCCGGCGGCGCCCGGGTCGGAGAAGCGGACATCATTTCACGGTCTCCTCCCGCTCGATCATTCGAGGTTCTGCACCTGTTCGCGCATCTGCTCGATCAGGACCTTGATCTCGAGCGACGCTTGCGAGAGTTCCGTGTCGACCGATTTCGAGCCCAGCGTGTTTGCCTCGCGGTGCAGTTCCTGCATCAGGAAGTCGAGGCGCTTGCCGGCGCTGCCGCCGGCCTCGAGCACGCGGCGCACTTCGCCGATGTGGGTATCGACAGCCGCGTCAGCTCCTCGGCGACGTCGACCTTGGTGGCGAACAGTGCCAGCTCCTGCTTCAGCCGGTCCTGGTCCGGGTCCAGACCGGCTTCCCGCAGGCGCAAGGCGAGCTTCTCGACGTACGCGTCGTGAATGGCCGGAATCCGCGGCGCTACCCGCGCGACCTGCGCTTCGATCGCCGCACATCGCTCGACGAGCGTCGCGACGAGTTTCACCCCTTCGCGCGTGCGTGATGCCCGGAGCTCGGCCAGGGCCTGCGTGACCAGCGCGTGGGCATGCGCCGCCAGCTCGGCCGGCGGCACCGTCGGCTCCGCCAGCACGCCTGGCCAGCGCAGGATCTCGCCGACGGACAGGGGCGTTGCGCCCGGCACGCCTTCGCGGACGGCGCGCCGCGGCCTGGGCGAGCTGCCGGACCCGGGCCTGATCGACGGCCAGGCCCGCGGCGCCCGGCGGCGGCCCGGTTGAGCGATACACGGCACTCGACCTTGCCGCGCCTGAGCTCGGCGACGATGCGCTCGCGCAACGCGGATTCGAGGCCGCGCAATTCATCGGGCAGGCGGATCTGGAGATCGAGGTAGCGATGATTGACGGAGCGCAGTTCGACGCCCAGCGCGACGCCCGGCAGCTCCGCGGCAACTGCCGCGAAGCCGGTCATGCTGAGGATCATCGGTGGAAAATGCCGGATTTGGAGCAACTTTTCCGGCTTTACTTTGGGTGCGTACATCCGGAGAATGTATGCGTTATCCGCGACAGGCGCAAGCACGCAGACTTCGCTTGGCATGCGAATTGCGAGCCACTTTCGCGGATGGCCCCCAACAAGCGCGCCCATGCCCGTCACCAACCAGGCCCTCTCCGGCGAATACCAGCTGCTGAACTATCGGATCGACCGGCAGATCAGCCGCGGGGGATTCTCCATCGTCTACCGCGCGTTCGACGAAACCGGCGTTCCGGTCGCGATCAAGGAGTACCTGCCCTCGTCGCTGGTGCTGCGCACCGAAGGCGACATCGTCCGCGCGACCTCGGCGGAGAACATGGCGTCGTTCCGGTACGGAATGAAGTGCTTCTTCGAGGAGGGTCGCGCGCTCGCCAAGATCAACCATCCGAACGTCGTGCGCGTGCTGAATTTCTTCCGCGCCAACGAGACCGTGTACATGGTGATGCGCTACGAGCGCGGCCGCACGCTGCAGCAGCAGATCCAGATGCGGCAGGACCAGATGTCCGAGCGGCTCGTCCGCCACGTCTTCATGCACCTGCTGAACGGATTGCGCGAGGTGCACACGCACAAGCTGCTGCACCTCGACATCAAGCCGGCGAACATCTACCTGCGCACCGACGGCAGCCCGGTGCTGCTCGATTTCGGCGCCGCGCGCCAGACGCTGACGACGCAGCGTCCGAAGCTCGCGCCGATGTACACGCCGGGATTCGCGGCGCCCGAGCAATACCGCGAGCCCGACCGTCTCGGCCCGTGGACCGATGTCTACGGCGTCGGCGCGAGCATGTTCGCGTGCCTCGCCGCGTTCGCGCCGCAGGCCGCCGATGCACGGCTCCAGGAGGATCACCTCGTTTCGGCGAAGAAGATCTGGTCCGGCCAGTACTCCGACAACGTGCTCGAGGTCATCGACTGGTGTCTGCGCCTCGACCCGCTCGAGCGCCCGCAGTCCGTGTTCGCGCTGCAGAAGGCGATCCGCGACATACCGCCGAAGCGGCGGAAGCCCACGTTCCTCGGCACCCTGAAGCGCAAGCTCTTCACCGAAATCGGCGCGTGAACGGATGCGCTTCACGATCTTCCAGGAGTCGCGCAAGGGCTCGCGTGCGGTCAACCAGGACCGCGTAGCCTACACCTACGGCCGCGACACGTTGCTGATGGTGGTCGCCGACGGAATGGGTGGCCACGCGGGCGGCGAGATCGCGGCGCAGATCGCGGTGCGGCTGTTCATCGAGCGCTTCCAGCAGGAGGCGAAGCCGGTGCTCCGGAATCCGCTCGGCTTTCTGCAGGAGTCGATGGCGAAGGCGCACGCCGCGCTCGGCTCGTACTCGACGCAGTTCTCGATGCTGGAGACGCCGCGCACGACCTGCGTCGCCTGCATCGTGCAGGCCGGCTACGCCTACTGGGCGCACGTCGGCGATTCGCGGCTCTATCTGTTCCGGCATGGGACGCTGATCGGCCAGACGCGGGACCATTCGAAGGTGCAGTACCTCGTCGATCAGGGCGTCATCGACGCCGGCGACGCCGCGCTGCATCCCGACCGCAACAAGGTCTACAGCTGCCTCGGCGGCATGATCGAGCCCATCATCGACCTGTCGAACCGGACGCCGCTGCGCAACGGGGACACTCATCGTCATGTGCACCGACGGGCTGTGGGGACCCGATCGGCAGCGACGAGATCGCGACCTTGCTCACGTCGACGCCGATCCTCAAGGCTGCGCCGGAGATGCTGCGCGAGGCCGAAAAGCGGGCGGGCCAGGACGGCGACAACCTGTCGGCGATCGTGATGCGCTGGGGCCCCGAGACGCTCGTCGACGAGCCGACGACGACGATCACCGAGACGCTCGGGATGGGCGAATTCGCCACGCAGCTCGATCGGACACTCACGCTGACCGATCGCAAGGGAGCCGACCGCGACCTCTCGGACGACGAGATCGAGCAGGCGATCGACGAGATTCAGGCGACGATTCAGCGTTACCGCCGCTGATCGGACACCGCGGGCCGCGCATGCGCCGCTGCAATGCGCATGCGTGCCGCGTGCGCCGGGCGGAGGCGCAGGGATCGTCGTATGATTGCGGTTTGAACGGGCTCCCAGCGCATGCGCCAGATCATCATCGACACCGAAACCACGGGGCTCGATCCGAAGCAGGGTCACCGGATCATCGAGCTCGCCGCGCTGGAGGTCATCGACCGCCGGGTAACGGGGCGAGCGGTGCATTTCCGCGTCGACCCGGAACGCGAGATCGATGCCGGCGCGACCGAGGTGCACGGGATGACCTGGGAGGACCTCAAGGGCAAGCCCAGGTTTCGCGACATCGTTGCCGAGTTCGCCGAGTTCGCGCGCGGCGCGGAGTGGATCATTCACAACGCGCCGTTCGACATCGGCTTTCTCGACGCCGAATTGCAGCTCGCCGAGCAGGGCGCCTGCGCCGACATCTACGCACGGCTGGTCGACACGCTCGCGCTCGCCCGCGAGATGTTCCCGGGCAAGCGCAACAGCCTCGACGCGCTCTGCGAGCGGTTCGGCGTCGACAATGCGCACCGCTCGGTGCACGGTGCGCTGCTCGACGCGCAGCTGCTGGCCGACGTGTACCTCGCGATGACGCGCGGCCAGGAAACGCTGACGATCGACATCGCTCGCGCCCGCTGCGGCAGACCGACTCGCCGCGGGGACGGCACGCCTGCGGCGGTGCGCGCCGGAGCGCGCGCGACGATCACCGTGGTCGCGCCCACACCGCTGGAGCTCGCAGCGCACAACGAATACCTGGCGGCGTCTCGACGCCGAATCCCGCGGCCGCTGCGTCTGGCTTGCGCTGGCTGCGACAGGGGAGCCCAGCGTACGAGCCGCCCGTCGCCGCGTGGTCACCGCCGGCTCCGCTCGTCCCGGCCACGGTCGCCAGCCAGTACAGCCAGTCCGATGCCCATCGACTACCTGCAGAAGATCCTGACCGCGAAGGTCTACGACGTTGCGATCGAGTCGCCGCTCGATCTGGCGCCGTCGCTTTCCGCCCGCGTCGGAAACCGTGTGCTGCTCAAACGCGAGGATCAGCAGCCCGTGTTCTCGTTCAAGCTGCGCGGCGCGTACAACAAGATGGCGCAGCTGTCCGCAGCCGAGCGCGGCCGCGGCGTGATCGCGGCGTCCGCCGGCAATCACGCGCAGGGCGTCGCGCTCGCCGCGCAGATCGCTCGCGTGCGCGGCGACGATCGTGATGCCGGTGACCACGCCGCATATCAAGATCGCGGCCGTCGAGTCGCGCGGCGCGAAGGTCGTGCTGCACGGCGACTCGTACAGCGACGCCTACGCGCATGCGCTCGACGCTGCAGAAGCGCTCGCGCGCGGTGTTCGTCCACCCCTACGACGATCCCGACGTGATCGCCGGGCAGGGCACGGTCGGCATGGAGATCCTGCGCCAATGCCAGGGGCCGATCGACGCGATCTTCGTCGCGATCGGCGGCGGCGGCCTGATCGGCGGTATCGGCGCCTACGTGAAACGCGTCCGGCCCGACATCAGGATCATCGGCGTGCAGCCCGAAGACTCGGACGCGATGGCGCGCTCGCTCGCCGCGGGACGCCGCGTGCGACTCGCGCACGTGGGGCTCTTCGCCGACGGCGTCGCGGTGAAGCAGGTCGGCAAGGAGACCTTCCGGCTCGCGCAGCAGTACGTCGACGACATCGTGCTCGTCGACACCGACGCGATCTGCGCGGCGTTGAAGGACGTGTTCGAGGACACGCGCTCGATCCTCGAGCCCGCCGGGGCGCTGGCGATTGCCGGCGTCAAGGCGTGGGTCGGCCGCCACCGGACGAAGGACCGCACCTATGTCGCGATCGCGTGCGGCGCGAACATGAACTTCGATCGGCTGCGCTTCGTGGCCGAGCGCGCGGAGCTGGGCGAACAGCGCGAGGCGATCCTCGCGGTGACCATCCCGGAGCGCCCGGGCAGCTTCCGCGAGCTGCTGCGCGCTCCTCGGCACGCGCTCGGTCACCGAGTTCAACTACCGGTACGCCGATCCGCGCGTCGCGCACCTGTTCGTCGGCATCGAGGTCGCGAACCGGCGCGAGACCGAACATCTGCTGGCGGAGCTCCGGAAGCGGCGGATCGAGGCCTACGACCTGTCCGACAACGAGATGGCGAAGCTGCACGTGCGGCATCTGGTCGGCGGGCATGCCCCCGCCGCCGAGAACGAGATCCTCTACCGGTTCGAGTTCCCCGAACGTCCCGGCGCGCTGATGAAATTCCTGTCGAGCATGAGCCGCGGCTGGAACATCAGCCTGTTCCACTACCGCAACCACGGCGCCGACTACGGTCGGGTGCTGGTCGGCATGCAGGTGCCCCCGTCCGACAAGGGCGCCTTCCGCGCCTTCCTGACCGGCTCGGCTACGACTGCGTCGAGGAAACGGACAATCCGGCGTACCGGATGTTTCTCGGCCGTTGACCTGACGAGCGGCCGGGAGCTCGCTGCCTGCCCCGTGCGGGCCGGACCCGTCCACGCGGGATTGCCGCCCCCGTGCCCGCCGCGCCCCGTCGCCGGGCTCCTGCGTCGCCTCCATCGGCGGCCTTCCCGGGACGGCCGATGACCCCATTCCCGTCGGCTTGGGCAGGTCCGCAGCCGACGCTCGCGGGCAGTCAGTGCCGCTGCGCGTCAGCGCAGCTGCATAAAAAGTGGCCTGGTGTGGCCAAAATGACACGACGGGCTTGCAGTTGTCGATTCAGGCAAAGTTTATGCTCTAGGCAACTGCCTTCCCCGTGGCAAACTGGACAGCGGACGCGGACGATTGTGGTCCACATATTGCTGCGCCCGACGAACGGGGAGCCGCGAAGAGGAGAAGCAAGGTGCCGGAGCAGAACGCGCTGTCGGGCGTCAAGGTGATGGTGATTGACGACTCGAACACGATTCGCCGCAGCGCGGAGATCTTTCTGCTGCAGGCCGGGTGCACGGTGATCCTGGCCGAGGACGGCTTCGATGCGCTCGCCAAGATTACCGACCACCAGCCCGATCTCGTCTTCGTCGACATCATGATGCCGCGCCTGGATGGCTACCAGACCTGCGCGCTCATCAAGAAGAACGCGAAGTTCCATACCACGCCGGTCATCATGCTTTCGTCGAAAGACGGACTGTTCGACCGCGCGCGCGGCCGGATGGTGGGTTCCGATCAATACCTGACCAAGCCGTTCACGAAGGAGAGCCTGCTGAAGGCGGTCGCGACGCACGTGCGTCGCGGTGGCGCTGCGGGCGCAGCGGCGGCGGTGGGTTAGCCGCGTACGGCCGCGCCGGGAACAACGACGGACTCACATGTCGATCAAGCGAATACTCATCGTCGACGACTCGCCGACCGAGCGTCACGTGCTGAACGACATGCTGACGAAGGCCGGCTACGAGGTCGTCGCCTGCGACAACGGTCAGGATGCGATTGCCAAGGCCAAGCAGATCCTTCCCGATCTCATCCTGATGGACGTCGTGATGCCCGGCTTGAACGGCTTCCAGGCGACGCGCGCGATCAGCCGCGCCGCGGAAACCAAGGACATCCCGATCGTCCTCTGCACGTCGAAGAGTCAGGAAACCGACAAGATCTGGGGGATGCGCCAGGGTGCGCGCGACTATGTCGTCAAACCTGTCCATCGTGACGAGCTCCTGGCGAAAATCGCCGCGCTCAGCTGATCAACCCCCGACCCCCCTACGCCTATGGCCCGCCCCGCCCGCATCGACCTCCGCTCGTTCCAGGACGAACTTGCAACGCGACTCGCCGCCAAGACCTCGGCGCAGGTCGAATCGTCGCGGCTCGGTCTCGCGTGTGGCGGCGAGCGATGGCTGATGCGGCTCGGCGATGCGGCCGAAGTGATCGCGGTGCCGCCGATCGCCGCGGTGCCACTGACGCAGCCGTGGTTCCGGGGCCTCGCCAACATCCGCGGCAGTCTGTACACGGTCGTCGATCTCGCCGGCTTCCTCGGTCGCGAGGCGGTGCTCGCGCACGGTGCCGCGAGCCAGAGCCGGCTGATCGTCTTCGGCCCTCGCGCCGGCGACCTCCGGGCCGGTGTCATCGTCCAGGGCGTGCTGGGGTTGCGCAACGTGGACCGGCTTGCACCGGTGCCGCCGGTGGCCGACGCACCCGGATGGTACGGCCAGCGCTGGGCCGAGGACGACGCGCGGGCAGTGGCAGGAGATCGAACTGGCGCAGCTCGCCGAGGATGCCAGGTTTCTGCACGTCGGCGTGTAGGCGGCGCGACGCGATATCGAAGGCTGCGGTTCGGACCAGGGTGAACCCGGTCATCTGGAGGCAACATGGCGTTTGAACTGAAGATGCCGAAGCTCTTCGGCGGCAACGGCGGAGCCGCTGCCGCGAGTCTCGAGATGCCGACGACGCAGTTTCGCGCGAGCTCGGCGACCAAGGACTACGATCCGCTCGCCTCGGTTTCGATCGCCGAGGAGATGCGCGCGGCGATTGCGGAGACCAAGATGCCGCGGCGGGTGCCCTTCGTCGGCCACCTCCCCATCGTCCGGCAGTTCCAGGTCCTCGGCGTGCTGCTGGTCACGTTCCTGGTCTTTGCGGCGTTCATCATGTACCTCGACGTTCGCACTGCGGCGCAGGCCGCCGCGTCGGCGGCGACCGCAACCGAAATGCAGATGCTGTCGCAGCGGCTGGCGCGCAGCACGGCGCTGGCGTCGCAGGGCCAGGCCGCGGCGCTGGATGCGGTCAAGGACAGTCGCGAGCGCTTCAAGGCGGACCTCGACGCGCTGCAGCGCGGCGGCAACGTCAAGGGGGTCGCGCTCGACGTCGTGCAGGACGAGACCCTGTACGGGATTCTGCAGGACATCAAGGTACGCTGGGACCGCGTCGACGGCAGCGCGGAACGCCTGCTCGACGGCCAGCGGAATCTGACGGAGCTCGCCAAAGGGCTCGGGACGGTCAGGGAGGCAAACAGGCGGATTGCGGAGCTGGCGCGTGCGGGCGGCCAGGCCGGCGCGAGCCCGCGCGAGAGCGACAGCGCAGGCCAGCTCGCCACGCTTGCCCAGCGGATGGCACGGGTCGCGGCGGGGCTCGCCGCGTCGGCCGAGGTCGATTCGGAAATCGTCGCGGCGCTTGGCCGGGATGCCGGTACCTTCCGCGACGTGCAGGGCGCGCTGGCGAAGAGTGCCGACGGACCCCGCGCGGCGGGCGCGCGTGGCGACGAGGCGCGTGGCGGAACGGGCGAGCTCGCGCGGCAGGCGGCCGCGTTCGATGCGGGCATCGGTGCCTTCCTCCAGAACGTGAACGCGCTCGCTGCCGCGAAGCAGGCGGCGCGCGGCGTCAACTACGAGGCCGAGGCGCTGCTCGCCGACACGACGAAGCTTGCCGATCTTTTCGAAGGCAGCGGGAAGTCGCGGCTGCCGATGTGGGCGGCCGTCACCTTTGCGGTCCTCGCGCTCGCCACGCTGCTGCTGCTCGGCAAGGTATTCCTCGACGACGCGCGCGTGCGCGCTTTCGAGAGCGAGCAGGAGAACAAGCGGAACCAGGAGGCGATCCTCCGGCTGCTGAACGAGATGGGGAACCTCGCCGACGGCGACCTTACCGTTCAGGCCTCGGTGACGGAAGACGTGACCGGGGCCATCGCCGATTCGATCAACTTCACGATCGAGGAGCTGCGCACGCTGGTCCGGGGGATCAACTCGGCGACCGATCAGGTGACGCAGGCGACGCAGGATGCGCAGGCGACCTCGAATCGGCTGTACGAGGCGTCGCAGCGGCAGAGCCGCGAGATCCAGCAGGCTTCCGGGTCCGTGCTGCAGATGGCCCAGTCGATCAACGAGGTGTCGCAGTCGGCCGCCCAGTCGGCGAAGGTCGCGCAGCAGTCGCTCGCAGCCGCGGAGAAGGGAGCCCAGTCGGTGCAGAACCAGATCGCCGGCATGCACGAGATCCGCGCCCAGATTCAGGATACGTCGAAGCGGATCAAGCGACTCGGCGAGTCGTCGCTCGAAATCGGCGAGATCGTCGAGCTCATCTCCGACATCACCGAGCAGACGAACATCCTGGCACTGAACGCGGCGATCCAGGCGGCGTCGGCCGGCGAGGCCGGTCGCGGCTTCACTGTCGTGGCCGAGGAGGTGCAGCGCCTGGCCGAGCGCTCGGGCGAGGCGACGAAGCAGATCGATGCGATCGTCAAGACGATTCAGGCGGACACGCAGGACGCCGTCGCCGCGATGGAGAAATCGACGGTTGGCGTCGTCGAAGGCACGAAGCTGTCCGATGCCGCGGGTCAGGCGCTGGAGGAGATCCGGCGCGTCTCGCGCGAACTGCACGAGCTGATCGACGGGATTTCCGCGCAGACGTACAAGCAGTCGCTGTCCGTGACCGACGTGACGCGCGGCATGCAGGGAATCCTGCAGATCACCGAGGAGACGACCGAAGGGACGAAGCAGACCAACGTTTCGATCGGGCAGCTGACCAAGCTCGCCGCCGAGCTGCGCAGTTCGGTGGCCGGATTCAAGGTCTGACCGATCGAGGAATTGCGTCGCGCTGCTTGCCCGGCGCGATCCGCCACCGGACCCGACGAGCGATGCCCAACGAATCCGCCGCCTCACGCAACGCCGCAACCGAGTTCGATCTCGGCCCGCTCTCCTGGGTGCACGCCGAGATCGACCAGGCGCTCGCCCGCGGACTCGAGCTGCTCGCCGCCTACGCGGCGGAGCCGTCCGATCCGACCACGCTGAAGCATGCGCGGAGCCACGTCCATCAGGCGGCGGGCGCGATCCAGATGGTGGGGCTCGATGCGGTCGTCGTCTACACCGACGAAATCGAGCGTCAGCTCGCGCGTCTCGAGCAGCTGACGCCGACGGAGGTCGAGCCTGCGTGCGCGCTGATCGACCGCGGATGCCGCCTGCTGCGGATCTTCCTCGACGAGATCGTCGGCGGCGTGGCGCCGGTGCCGCTGAAGCTGTTCCCCGAGTACGACGCGATGCAGCGCGCGCGGGGGATCAAGGCCGCAGCGGCGACGGATCTCTTCTTCCCCGAGCTCGGCCCGCGCGCGGTGCCGCCGAAGGGACTGCAACCGGCGGGGGTTGATGCGCCCTCCTCGGACCTCGTCAAGCAGCGCCGGCTCTACCAGGGCGGCCTGCTCGTGTTTCTGCGCGGCGATGCCGATGGCGCGCGGCGCATGCGTCAGGCGGTGGCGGGAATCGAGCGCGCCAGTGCGCGGCCGAGCGCGCAGAACTTCTGGTGGACAGTGGGCGCGTTCTTCGATGCGCTCATCGAGCGCGGACTCGAGCCGGGCTTCGGATCGAAGCAACTGGCCGCGCGCATCGACCTTCAGATTCGCCGCGTCGTCGAGGGGTCGGCGAAGGTCGCCGATCGGCTGCGGCGCGAGGTGCTGTACTACGTTGCGATCAGCGCCCCGGTGACGCCATCGGTGCGCGCCGTCCAGGCCGCCTTCGATCTAGGACGGCTCATTCCGCCGGCCGAGCTGCGCAACGCCGATCGCGTCCGGCTGGAGCCGATCCTGCGCGCGACGCGCGAGCAGCTTGCCGCGGCGAAGGACCTCTGGCTCAAGGTGACCTCGGGTCGCGTCGACAGCCTCCCGAAGCTCAGGCAGACGCTGGTGTCGGTGCGCGGCAACGTCATCGAATTCGGCAACGAGCCGCTGCTCAAGCTGACCGCTTCGCTGCTCGCACGGCTCGAGCACGTGCCGCCATCGGGCGGCGTGGCGGAGCAGGTCGCGATGGAATATGCGACCGGCATCCTGCTCGCCGAGACTGCCGTGGAGAACTACGGCGGCCTGTCGAAGGAATTCCCGGCCCAGGTCGAGGCGATGCTCGCGCGGCTCGACGCTGCGCAGGCGCGGCGCCCGATTCCCGATGCGACGGCGCCATTGCTCGACGAGATGTCGCGCCGGGCGCAGGAGCGCGTGCTGCTGACCCACGTCGCGCGGGAAATCCAGGTGAATCTGCGGCACATGGAGCAGGTTCTCGATGCGTTCTTCCGCGATCACGCGAAGCGCGCGGAGCTCGCGACGCTCGCCAAGGACAGTCAGCAGATCCGTGGCGCGCTCCGGATTCTCGGACAGGACGACGCCGAGCGCCTGCTCGGGCTTTGCCAGGAGCAGATCGACAGCTATGCGCTTCCGGAAACGGCGGTCGGTGACGAAGACCTGGAGTTGCTCGCCGAATCGCTGTCGGGACTCGGGTTCTACGTCGAGGCACTCGAGCAGCAGCGGCCGGATCGCCAGCGTCTGATCGCGCCGCTACTCGCGAAGCGCCTCGGGACGGCGCCCGCGGCCCCGGCCGATCGCAGTGCGGAGACCGTCGAGGGCGCCGTCGAGGAGTTGCGCAACGCGCTGCCGGCGCTGGTTGCGGAAGTTCATCGTGCGCCGTCGGATGCAGGTGCGCGCTCGGCCCTGAAGGCGCGGCTCGACGATCTCGTCGACGATGCGAAGCTCATCGACGACACCGAGCTCGTCGCTCAGGCACAGACCGCACTGGCGGAACTCGACGCCGGCGGCACCGCGGCCCTGGCAGCCGCCGTGACCGCGATCACCGAGGCCAGCGGGACGGCAGCGGCGCCCACGCCGGCGATCTCCGAAGAGACGCAGCGACTGCTCGCGACCGACGCGAAGGGGCTCGATGCCGAGCTGCTCGAAATCTACTTCACCGAGGCCGGCGAGGTGCTCGATACGATCGCCCACAGTCGCGGGGAGCTCGAGCGCAACTCCGGCGACCGCGAAGCGCTGCGCACGGTACGCCGCCAGTTCCATACGCTGAAGGGCAGCGGCCGGATGGTCGGCTTGACCGAGCTGGGCGAGCTCGCCTTCGACGTCGAGCGCATCCACAACCGGCTGCTCGAGGAAGAGCGCCCGGTCACCGCGGCGGTGCTCGAGATGATTGCGGTGGCGGAGCAAAGCTTCCGGGGCTGGATCGCCACGCTGAGCCAGACGGGGAGCGTAGGCGCCGACCCGGCGGAGCTGCACGCGGCGATCGGCGCGGTCGAAGCCGAGTTGCCATCGACGGCCAAGCCGGTCGTGGCGGCACTGGCCGAAGAGAAAGTGGCGGCGGATATCCCGGCCCGCTCCGGCGCCGTCGCGAAGCAGGACGAGCGAAGCGGCGTTGCCAGAGCTGGGTGGTACGTCGGCGGCAATGCCGGAGCAACCCCAGCCATGGATCGACGATACGGCCGGAAGCGACGACGAGGCGGTCGAGATCATCGACGTCAGTCCGGCGGCGGAGGTGTCGGCCGCCACCGAGACCGTCGACCAGCCGCCGCCGCCAGCGGACGTCACAATCGGCGAGGTCACGCTGCCCGGCGATCTCTACCGGCTCATCGTCGACGAGGCCCAGGCGCATCTCGGCACGCTCGAGCGCGAGCTGGCGCTGCTTCAGTTCGATCCCGAAGCAGCGTCCGTCGGCGGCGATGGTGCGTGCCAGCCACACGCTGTGCGGCATTCACCGCACCGGGGGGCTGCCGCTCGTTGCATCGACTGCGGCCGCACTCGAACAATGCCTGCTGGCGCTGCAGCGCTCGCCGGACGCGGTTCCCGAAGCAGTGCTGCCGGTGCTCGCCGACGCGGTCGACGGCCTCCGGGCGTTGGTGGGCTCGGTCATGGAGCGGACGGGATTCACGGCCGTCGACGCTTCCCGGGCCGCCGAAATCCAGCACCAGCTCGACGCGCTGCGCCATGCCGCAGCGGCAGAGCCACCCCCTGTCGCCGCGACGATCGTTCCGGTGCATGTGGTTGCGCCCGACGAAGGCGGGGTGCGCCCGACCACGATTGTGCCGCCGGAAACCGAAACGGCCGAGCGGCAGGCGGAGGCGTTCCCGCCCGCAGTGCCGGAGGCGGCAGCCGCGTCGGCGCTACCGGACGAGCCGCCGGTGCCCGCTGCCGCGATACCGAACCGCCCGCCGCGTCGGCCACGCCCGCCGAGGCGCCCGCGTTCGAATCCGCCGCGCCGGAACATCACGCAGTGCCCGGGCCGCCCGCCGATGCGCCGGTACCGGCAGCGGCAGCGGCAGAGCCCGCCCCGGATCCGCTTGCAGATATTCGCGACGATGTCGACGAGCAGGTGCTCCCGATCTTTCTCGAGGAAGCCGCGGAGCTCTACCCGCAAGCCGGCGCGCAGGTCCGGGCATGGCGCCGGGCGCCTGGCGATGACGCGAGCGCCCGTCAGCTGCGACGCACGCTGCACACGTTCAAGGGCAGCGCGCGCATGGCGGGCGCAATGCGCCTGGGCGAGCTCGCGCATCTGATGGAGTCGCGCCTTGCGATCGACGACGCGCTGGCGCCGGGCACGCCGGATCTGTTCGAGGCGCTCGACGCGGACCTCGATCGACTCGGCTACGTGCTGGACGCGTTGCGCGCTGGCAAGACCAACGTGGCCGTTTCCTGGACGGGCGGGCCTGCGGCGCCGGGGCCCGACGAAGCGCCGACCCCGGACGAAGCAGCAGGGCTGCCGGACGAGGTAGCGAGGTACCGGAGGAAGCCCCGGCATCCGCTGGCGAAGCGACGCCGGCCCCGACCGCGACGCCGGCTGCCGCCCCATCCGCGCCAGCTGCGGAGCGGACGGTCGTCGTGCCGCTCGCGCCGCCGTCCGCCGCGCCGCGCATCGCCGCCATCGCCGATGTCGAAGGCGCCGCGCGCGCGATGCTGCGCGTGCGCGCCGACATCATCGATCGCCTCGTCAACGAGGCAGGCGAGGTCGCGATCACGCGCAGCCAGATCGACGGCGAAGTGCGAGCGCTGAAGGCGAACCTGCTCGAACTCACGAACAGCGTGACGCGGCTGCGAACCCAGGTGCGCGAGATCGAGATCCAGGCCGAGTCGCAGATCCAGTCGCGGATGATGCAGGTAGGCGAAGGTGCCGAAGGCTTCGATCCGCTCGAGTTCGATCGCTATACCCGGTTCCAGGAGCTCGCTCGCTCGCTGGCCGAAGGCGTCAACGACGTCTCGACCGTCCAGCAATCGCTGATCAAGAACATCGACGTCGTGGAAACCGCGCTCGCCGCGCAGGGCCGGCTCTCGCGCGAGGTGCAGCAGAAGCTGTTCTCGATCCGCACCGTGCCGTTCGGCAGCCTGTCCGAGCGGCTCTACCGGATACTGCGCGGGACCGCGAAGGAGCTCGACAAGCGCGCGAACCTCGAGATTCGCGGCGGGCAGACCGAGCTCGACCGGTCGGTGCTGGAAAAGCTCGTCGGGCCGCTCGAGCATCTGTTGCGCAACGCGCTCGCGCACGGCATCGAGCCGCGCGCCGTGCGCGCCAAGGCCGGCAAGTCGGAGACCGGCGAAATAACGTTGACCGTGCGCCAGGTCGGCAACGAAATCGCGATCGAGATCGCCGACGATGGCGCCGGCCTCAACTTCGAGCAGGTCCGGGCGAAGGCCGTGGCGCAGGGCATGATCGCGCGCCGACGCGCAGCCGAGCGACGACGAGCTGATCGAATGCATCTTCCGGGACGGGTTCTCGACGGCGACGGACGGTGACGCAGGTGTCCGGCCGCGGGATCGGCATGGACGTCGTGCGCGCCGAGATCGCCGCGCTCTCCGGGCGCATCGACGTGTCCGACGCGCGCCGGACGCGGCACGACGTTCGTGCTGTACCTTCCGCTGACGCTCGCGGTCGCGCAGGCCGTGCTGGTGCGTGCCGGAGGCCGACTCTGGGCGCTGCCCGGCGCCGATGGTCGAGCAGATCCAGCACCTGAAGGCCGATGCGCTCGTCAATCTGTACGTCCAGCGCCGCGTCGAATGGGAGGGGACGAGCTACCCGTTCCACTATCTCCCGCGACTGCTCGGCGATACGCACCAGATCCCCGAGTCCGGTCGCAACAATGCGGTGCTGCTGCTGCGCAGCGGACAGCATGTCGCCGCCGTGCACGTCGACGAGATGGTCGGCAACCAGGAAGTCGTCGTGAAGAACACCGGTCCGCAGCTCGCGCGCGTGACCGGCATCGCGGGGGCGACGGTGCTCGCGAAACGGCGAGATCCTGCTGATCATCAACCCGGTGCAGCTCGCGCAGCGGACCGCGATCCCGTCGTTCGACCCGGGCGCGGAGCGGGTCGCGCCGGAGGTTCCGCGCGTGGCCGTGGCGCAGGCCGGCCGACCGCTGGTGATGATCGTCGACGACTCGCTCACCGTGCGCCGGATCACGAGCCGGCTCCTGACACGCGAGGGCTTCGACGTCCTCACGGCGAAGGACGGCGTCGAAGCGCTCGAATTGCTCGACGTCGAGCTGCCCGACGTGATCCTGCTCGACATCGAGATGCCGCGAATGGACGGGTTCGAATTCACGCGGACCCTCAAGGGCAATCCGGAGAAGGCCCGGATTCCGATCGTGATGATCACGTCCCGCACGGCAGAGAAGCACAGGAGCCGCGCGAAAGACCTGGGGGTCGACCTCTATCTCGGCAAGCCGTTCCAGGAAGAGGAGCTGTTGCGGCACCTGCGCGAGATGCTGGCGCTCACACCCTAGCCGCGCGCTCGTCCTGGCCGCGGTCCGCCGCTCCGCGGCTCCCGCACTGCCGACCTGGCCGAAGGCTCCGAGGGGCCACGCCCGCGCGCTTTTGTTGCCCCACGTCAAAGCCCGCCGGCGGCCCGTGCGGCCAGAATAGCCGCACGCGAGGCGATGCGCCGCGCGATGCGCCGGGTACGGAGCTCGGCGGGCGCCGCGGAATGCACGGCGGGCGTGCGCGCTCGAGCCGCAGCTTCGGCGACCAACCAAGGGGGATCACGATGCTAGTCCGCGACCGCATGAGCGCGCATCCGGTGACCGTCGACCACGACGCCGACTACAAGATCGCGCTGAAGCTTATGGAAGAGCACAGGCTGCACCACGTGCCGGTGCTGAATGCAGAGCGCAAGCTGATCGGCATCGTCGCCGAGCGGGACCTGCTGCTCGCAGCCACGCGTCATCTGCAGTCCGCGGTCGAGGTCGCCGAGGTCATGCACGCGAACGTCACCACGGCTACGCTCGACATGCCCATCGCGGACGCCGCGAGCCTGATGGTCGACCACCGGATCGGTGGCCTGCCCGTCGTCGACGACGACGCGCACGTCGTCGGCGTCATCACCGAAACCGACATCTTCAGGGCGTTCGTCGAGCGGGAGCGCAGCGGCGGCTCCGCCGCGACGGGCAAGTAGTCCCGCAATGCCGCTGCCGCGCTTCGAGCGTCTCGGCGTCGAACTCGCCGGCGGCGTCGCCACGGTCACGCTCGACCGGCCCGACAAGGCCAATGCGATCGACATGGCGATGTGGCGCGAGATCGGTGCCGCGATGCGCTGGCTCGACGATTCGCCGGAGGCACGGGTCGCCGTGCTGCGGGGTGCCGGGAAGCAGTTCACGGCCGGCATCGACCTCGCGCTCCTCGGCGCTGTTCGCGCGGAGATCGCCGACGCCTGCGAGGGCCGCGCGCGGGAAAAGCTCCGGCGCCTGATCCTCGAGCTCCAGGCGGCGTTGACGGCGATCGAGGCCTGCCGCAAGCCGGTGATCGCAGCGATCCACGGTGCGTGCGTCGGGGGCGGCGTCGATCTCGTCACCGCGTGCGACATTCGTCTGGCATCGGCCGATGCCGTGTTCTCGGTCAGGGAAATCGACGTCGGCATGGTCGCCGACCTGGGCACGCTGCAGCGTCTGCCGCGGCTCGTCGGCGAAGGGATGGCGCGCGAGCTCGCGTACACCGGCCGCAACATCGACGGGCGCGAGGCGCAGGCGATCCGCCTCGTCAACCGCTGCTACGACACGCCGGACGCGCTGCGCACCGGCGCGCTCGAGCTCGCGGCGGTGATCGCCGCGAAATCGCCGCTGTCGGTGCGCGGAACCAAGGCGATGATCAACTACGCGCGCGACCATTCGGTGGCCGACGGTCTCGACTACGTCGCCACCTGGAACGCAGCGATGCTGCTCTCGGCGGATCTTCCCGAGGCGCTTTCCGCAGCGCGCGAGAAGCGCCCGCCGCGCTTTCGCGACTGAGCGGAAGCGGGAATCGTCGCTGGCATTCGTGTCGCGACGCCCGTCGGACATCCTTTTCCGCCGCGAATGTGGTCCGCGCCCGCCGGCGGAGCCCGTGGCGCCGGTATAATTTGCCGGAACAATCATCGGAGGAGGTCCGCAGCATGGCGAACTACGCCACCAGCAACATCCGTACGGTCGCCCTCGTCGGGCCAGGGCGGGTCGGGCAAGACGACCCTCGCCGAGGCGCTGCTGCTCGCCTCCGGCGCGATCAAGGAGGCCGGCACGGTCGAGCGCGGCACGACCGTCAGCGATTTCGATCCGCTGGAGAAGACCTGGCAGCACTCGCTGCGCGCGTCGATCGTGCATCTCGACATGCCGGACACGCGCGTGCACCTGGTCGACACGCCCGGTTTCCCGGATTTCATCGGGCAGTCGATCGGCGCGCTCGATGCCGTGGAGACGGCGGCGGTGGTCGTCAGTGCGCAGTCCGGCATCGAGATGATCGCGTCGCGGATGATGGACTGGGCCGCGAAACGCAGGCTCTGCCGGCTCGTCGTCATCAACAAGATCGATGCCGAGAACGTCGACCTGCCGGCGTTGCTCGCGCTCATCCAGAACACCTTCGGCAAGGAATGCCTGCCGATCAACCTGCCTGCCGGCGGCGGCAAGCGGGTCGTCGACTGTTTCTTCAATCCCGACGGGGAGTCCGATTTCTCGTCGGTCGGGCAGGCGCACCGTGCGCTCGTCGATCAGGTCGTCGAAGTCGACGAGGACCTGATGTCGCTCTACCTCGAGCAAGGCGAGATCGCACCCGAGGAGCTGCACGCGCCGTTCGAGAAGGCGCTGCGCGAAGGCCACCTCGTTCCGGTGTGCTTCGTGTCGGCGAAGACCGGCGCCGGCATCGCCGAGCTGCTCGACGTGCTCGTCAAGCTGGCTCCGAATCCGGCCGAGGGCAATCCGCCGCTGTTCTACAAGGGCGAAGGGGACGCGGCCACCGAGTTCCGTTCCGAGCCCGATCCGAAGAAGCACGTCCTCGCCCACGTGTTCAAGGTCGTGATGGATCCGTTCGTGGGCAAGCTCGGCATCTTCCGCGTTCACCAGGGTACGGTGACGAAGGACACGCAGCTCTTCGTCGGCGATGGCCGCAAGCCGTTCAAGGTCGGCCATCTGTTCATGCTGCAGGGCGGCAAGAGCGTCGAAGTCGAACGGGCGGTGCCCGGCGACATCGCGGCGGTCGCCAAGGTCGACGAGATCGAGTTCGACTGCGTGCTGCACGACTCGCACGACGAGGACCACATCCACATGCGGCCACTCGAATTCCCGACGCCGATGCAGGGCGTCGCGATCACCCCGCGCAAGCGCGGCGACGAGCAGCGGATATCCGAGGTGCTGCACCGGATGATCGCCGAGGATCCGACGCTCGTCGTCGAGCACGACTCGACGACCAACGAGACGGTGCTGCGCGCGCTGGGCGATCTCCACCTGCGATCGGTGCTGGAGCGCATGGCGAGCCAGTTCAAGCTGGAGATCGACACCCGTCCGCCGCGGATTCCGTATCGCGAGACGATCACCGCGCAGGCGGAGGGCTTCCACCGCCACAAGAAGCAGACCGGCGGCGCCGGCCAGTTCGGCGAGGTGTCGCTGCGCGTGGAGCCGCGCGAGCGCGGCGCGGGCTTCGAGTTCGTCGATCAGACCAAGGGTGGCGTGATTCCGCACCAGTTCATGCCGGCGGTGCAGAAGGGCGTCGAGCAGGTGCTGACGACCGGCGCGATCGCCGGCTTTCCGCTGCAGGACGTGCGCGTCGTCGTGTCACGACGGCAAGCACCACGCGGTGGACTCGAAGGAAATCGCGTTCGTCACGGCCGGGCGCAAGGCCTTCCTCGACGCCGTCGAGAAGGCGCGGCCGATCGTGCTCGAGCCGATCGTCAGCGTCGAGATCCTCTGCCCCGAAGCGAACACCGGTGACATCGCCGGCGATCTCTCGTCGCGCCGCGGGCAGGTCACCGGCACGCGCGGCCTGCAGCCGGGCGTGCTCGCGATCACCGGCCTCGCACCGCTCGCGGAGCTCGACGGCTACTCGGCGCGGCTGAAATCCGTGACCGGCGGTCACGGCTCGTGGTCGATGCAGCTCTCGCACTACGAGCAGGCGCCGCCGCAGCTGCAGCAGCAGCTCGTCGGCGATTACCGGAAGTCGCGCAAGCAGGAAGAGGACTAGCGCCGCGGCCGGGCGCGGTCTTCAGCGCGTCCCGCGCTGCCGCGAAGAGCGCGAGTGCAGCCCGACGCGCGTTCGCGTGATCGACGACGGGCGCCGGATAGTCACGGCCGATCACGACCCCGCGCGCCTGCTGGATCGACGACGGCAGGCGCCACGGCGCGTGGATCTCCGTCGGACCGAGCGCGGCGAGTTCCGGCAGATAACGCCGGATGAACTGCTCCCTGCGGGATCGAAGCGCTCCGACTGTGTCACCGGGTTGAAGATGCGGAAATAGGGCTGCGCGTCGCAACCGGTCGAGGCGGCCCACTGCCAGCCACCGTTGTTCGACGCGAGGTCGAAGTCGAGCAGGTTGTCGGCGAAGTATCGCTCGCCGTGGCGCCAATGGACGAGCAGGTCCTTCACCAGGAACGAGGCCGTGATCATGCGCAACCGGTTGTGCATGTAGCCCGACGCATTGATCTGACGCATCGCGGCGTCGACGATCGGGTACCCGGTGCGGCCCTCGCGCCATGCGGCGATTTGCGCCGGATCGTCGGGAAAGCGCAGTGCATCGTATTCGGGCTTGAACGCACGGGTGACAACGCGCGGGTGGTGCCAGAGAATCTGTGCGTAGAACTCCCGCCAGACGAGCTCCGAGAGCCACGTCGCTGCGCCGGTGCCGTCCGCGCTCGAGCGAGCGCTGATGCGCATGCGCGACCAGCTCTCGGATCGACACCGTGCCGAAACGCAGATGCACGGAAAGATACGAGGGGCCCTTCGCCGCCGGAAAGTCGCGCGCCTCGCGGTAGCGATCGATCCGGCTCGCGAAAGTCGGCGAAGAGCGCCGCGCCGCCCGTCATTCCGGTCTGGATGCGCAGCGACTTCAGGTTCGTCCGCCGGAAGCCCAGCGACTCGAGTGTCGGCAGCGGCGGCACGAGTTGCCGCGGCGGCACGGCGAGCGCATCGGCGTGACGATCGACCGGACAGGAGCTGACGTCGGCGGGCGTCAGTCGCGCGAGCCACGCGTTCCGGTACGGAGTGAACACGCTGAACGGGCGTCCCGCCTGCGAGAGAACGTCGTCGCACTCGAAGATCACCCGATCCTTGAACGTTCGAAAGGCGACGCCGCGGTCGGCAAGCGCCCTGGCCACGGCGGCGTCGCGGTCGCGGGTGGCGGGTTCGTAATCCCGGTTGGCGTAGACCGACTGCGCTCCCAGCACGGTTGCGAGCTCGGGAATCGCGTCGCGGGCCCGCGCGTGGCGGACGATGAGCGCCCCGCCCCTTGCGCGCAACGCCGCGTCGAGCTCGCGCACGCTTTCCCAGATGAACTCGACCCGCCGATCATCGCGCGACGGCAGCGCATCCAGAATCTCGCGGTCGAAGACGAACGCGCAATAGACCTTCCGCGCATCCGCGCAGCGCCTGATGCAGCGCGGCGTGGTCGAAGTCGCGCAGGTCGCGGCGGAACCAGACGAGCGCGTGGTCCTGTCTCCGATCGGTCACGGGCGCGATTCCCGCCTCCGGGGAAAGCGCAGGTCGCTCGCACGGAGCTCGTGACGCCACAACAGCGCACCGGCGCTGTCGTAGCTTTCGAACGAGAGCCGCCGGTCGTCGCCGGGACCGGTGACACGGATCACCCCGAACTGCCGGCGGGCGATCTGCGTTCCAGGGACGAGGTCGGGATTGTCGCGATCGGCGGCATCCAGTCGCGCCGGAGGCTGCGAGGTAAGCGGGCTCGACGTGAACTCGTGGAGCGGATAGGCATCGGGCCGCTCGATCCGGAGCAGCTCGGAGAAGTGGCGATCGCCAGAAAGAAAGATGACGCCTTCGATCCGCTGCGCGACGAGCCAATCGGCGAACGCGCGCCGCTCGGTGTCGAAGTGCTGCCAGCCCTCGAAACGCCCGGCGCGCTTCCAGAACTGGCTGCCACCGGCGACGATCTTGATGCTGCTGCGCGGCGCGGAGACGAGCGCCTGCTTCAGCCATTCGAGCTGCCGCGCCCCGAACATCGTCTTGTCGTCGCCGTCCGGCCAGCGGTTGGGCGAGCGGTAATAGCGATCGTCGAGCAGGAAGAACATCAGGTCCCCGTAGCGCGCGACGCCGAACGTGCCAGACAGGTCGGGCAGCCCGGAGCTCGGATTGGGCCAATAGCGCTGGAACAGCTTCAGCGTCTCGCCCTTCAGCACGAACGATGTGTCGCTGTCATTCGGGCCGAAATCGTGGTCGTCCCAGATCGCGAGTGCGTCGTCGCCGTGAGCAGCTTCTGCAGCGGCTCGAACGCGCGCTGCCGCCGATAGCGCGCGGCCATCGCGGCGGGGTCGAGGAAATCCGGCTGCTGCAGATAGACGTTGTCGCCGAGCCACAGCATCATGTCGGGCTTCTTCGCCGCGATCGCGTCGAAGATCTCGTAGTCGCCGCCGTAGTCCTGCTTGGCGAAGAGCGGATTGGGATCGGCGAGGAAGAAGCACGAGCCGATCGCGATCGTCAGCGTCCACGGCGTCACCCGGCTTCGTCCAGTAGGGCTGCGCCCGCACGGTGCCATCGTGGCGGTCTGCGCCGGCCTGCACGCGATACGTGGCGGCTTCCGCCGGGCGCGAGGTCCGGTCAGTCGCGCCACGACGACGTGGTCGTTCGCCTGGCGCGCGGCACGAGCTCCTGCGTGCGCTCGCCGCCTCGCCGTCGCGCGCCAGCTCACCCGGACCGGTGTCGCAGCATCGGTCTGGATCCAGAGGGTCGCGCTGGTGAGCTCGGCAGGCCGTGCATGACGACGAGCTTCGCCGCGGCCGGGTACGGCCGTCGCCAAGGCGGCGAGTGCGATGCAGGCGCACGCCAGCGCGGAAGGCGCAACGGCCCGAAGCAATCGCGGCGAAGCTCGAGTGGCATGCACGCGGAGCAGACATCGAGTACTCACGGCGGGATCGGCAATTGTGCTGCGGTGAGGCGGCGATTACAATTGGCCCCATGGGTGACTCGCCGGGTGGCCCGCCCCCAACTTCACGCGTCATTTCCTGATCGCCATGCCGGCCATGGCCGATCCGCGGTTTTCCCGTACGCTGACCTACGTCTGCGAGCACAACGAGAGACGGCGCGCTCGGCATCGTCGTCAACAAGACGACCGACATGACGCTGTCGTCGCTGTTCGAGCAGATCGATGTCCCGCTCTCCGACGCGGGATTGAAGCGCACGCCCGTCCACTACGGCGGGCCCGGTCCAGGTCGACCGCGGATTCGTGCTCCACCGGCCGCTCGGCAACTGGCAGTCGACGCTCGCGGTCGACGACGATGTCGGCCTCACCACGTCGAAGGACGTGCTCGAGGCGGTCGCGCGCGGCGAAGGGCCCGCGGGACGTGATCGTGTCGCTGGGCTACGCCGGCTGGTCGGCAGGCCAGCTCGAGCAGGAGATCGCGCAGAACGCGTGGCTCACCGTGGCGGCGGACCCGGACGTGCTGTTCGAGACGCCCGTCGAAGAGCGGCTGCCCGCGGCGATGCGGCTCCTCGGCATCGATTTCTCGCGCTTGTCCGACGCCGTCGGGCACGCATGACGGGTGAAGCCTGCGGCGCGGGCGGACGCGGCACGGTGCTCGCGTTCGACTTCGGGACGCGCCGGATCGGCGTGGCGGTCGGTAACACCCTGGTTCGCGTCGCGCATCCGCTGACGACGATCGCCGCCGAGGCGAATGGCGCGCGGTTCGCGGCGATCGAGGCGCTGATCGGCGAGTGGCAGCCGGCTTTGCTGGTCGTCGGTCGCCCGGTGCACGCGGACGGCGCGAGCGCACGACATGACGGCGCGCGCCGAGCGCTTCGCGCGGCAGCTCGAGGGCCGCTTCGGCCTGCCGGTGGCGCGCGTGGACGAGCGGTACACGAGCGTCGACGCCGAGGCGGCGCTCGCCGCGGCCGGCGTTCGCGCGACGGAGCGCAAGGCCGTGCGCGACGCAGGCGCCGCGCAGCTGATCCTGCAGTCCTGGTTCGACGAGGAAAGGCACGGACGACGCCCATGGCCCTGCCTGACGCCGAGCAGACCTACGCCGCGCTCGCCGACCGCATGCGCGGCGCGGTCGCGTTCGACGCGAGGTTCGTCGGCATCTACTCGGGCGGCGCCTGGCTCGCCGAGCGCCTCGCGCAGACGATCGACGGCGACCATCCGGTCGGCTACATCGACGTCTCGTTCTACCGCGACGACTTCAGCCGCAAGGGCCTGAAGCCCGAGGTCAAGCGCACCGAGCTGCCGTTCGAGGTCGAGGGCGCGACCATCGTGCTGGTCGACGACGTGCTCTACACCGGGCGCAGCGTGCGCGCGGCGATCAACGAGCTGTTCGACTACGGCCGGCCCGCGCGCATCGAGCTCGCCGTGCTCGTCGATCGCGGCGGCCGCGAGCTGCCGATCGAGGCGACCTACGTCGGCGCGCGGCTCGCGGTCGCGCGCGATCTCTCCATCGTGCTTTCGCGCGCCGCCGACGGCCGGTTCGCGCTCGCCGCGGAGGCGGGAGGTGCATAACCCGCAGCTCAACGCCGCCGGCGAGCTCACGCACCTGCTGACGCTCGAGGGCCTGCCGGCCGAGGTCATCGTCCGCATCCTCGACACCGCGGTGCCGTTCGTGTCGATCGCCGAGCGCGACGTGAAGAAGGTGCCGCTGCTGCGCGGCCGGTCGGTGTTCAACCTGTTCTTCGAGAACTCGACGCGCACGCGGACGACGTTCGAGATCGCCGCCAAGCGGCTGTCCGCCGACGTGATCAACCTCAACATCGGCGCGTCGTCGACGAGCAAGGGCGAGACGCTGCTCGACACCGTCGACAACCTCGTGGCGATGAACGCCGACATGTTCGTCGTCCGGCATTCGCAGTCCGGCGCCCCGCACCTGATCGCCGCGCACCTGAACCGCACCGGCCGCGCGCACGTGCACGTGGTCAACGCCGGCGACGGCCGCCACGCGCACCCGACGCAGGGCCTGCTCGACCTGTTCACGATCCGGCACTACAAGCAGGACTTCCGCCGGCTGACCGTGGCCATCGTCGGCGACGTGCTGCATTCGCGCGTCGCGCGCTCGCTGATCCACGGACTGACGACGCTCGGCACGCCGGAGGTGCGCGCGATCGGCCCGAAGACGCTGCTCCCGACCGCGGTGCAGGCGCTGGGCGTGCGCGTGCTACCACGACATGCGCGAGGGCCTCGCGGGCTGCGACGTCGTCGTGATGCTGCGCCTGCAGAGCGAGCGGATGCGCGGCGCGCTGCTGCCGTCGGCGGGCGAGTACTTCAAGCACTACGGGCTGACGCCCGAGAAGCTTGCGCTGGCGAAGCCCGACGCGATCGTGATGCATCCGGGGCCGATGAACCGCGGCATCGAGATCGACTCGGCGGTGGCCGACGGCGAGCGCAGCGTGATCCTGCCGCAGGTGACGTTCGGCATCGCGGTGCGGATGGCGGTGATGAGCATCCTGGCGGGCGGCTGGATGAAACGGCCCCCGAGGCTCACTGTGTGCGGCGAGCCGCATCCCGCTGCGCGGGACCAGCCTTCGGCTGCCTGCGGCCTTCGGCTGGTGTTCGCCTCCCCGAGGGGGCGCTCCGCCCTTCGGGCGGCCGCGCGGGCGCTAGAGATGAACGGCACTGACGTGAAGATCGAGATCAGGGCGGTCGGCTGATCGATCCGAAGAACGGGGTCGACCGCGTCGCCACGCTCTACGTCGCGGCCGGGAAGGTCGCGGCGATCGGCGATGCGCCGGCGGGCTGGACCGCGAATCGCACGGTCGACGCGAAGGGGCTCGTCGTCTGCCCGGGATCATCGACCTGTCGGCGCGGCTGCGCGAGCCCGGGTTCGAGTACAAGGCGACGCTGGAATCGGAGATGGAGGCTGCGGTCGCCGGCGGCGTCACCACGCCTCGCCTGTCCGCCGGACACCGATCCGCCGCTCGACGAGCCGGGGCTGGTCGAGATGCTCAAGCACCGCGCGCGCTCGCTCAACCAGGCGCACGTGTTTCCGGTGGGCGCGCTCACGGTGGGCCTCAAGGGCGACGAGATCACCGAGATGGGCGAGCTCGCCGAAGCCGGCTGCGTCGCGTTCTCGCAGGCCGAGGCGCCGCTGATCGACACCGGCGTGCTGCTGCGCGCGATGCAATACGCGGCGACCTTCGGCCACCGCGTCTGGCTGCGTCCGCAGGATGCGCATCTCGCCCGCGGCGGCGTCGCGCACGACGGCGAAGTCGCGACGCGCCTCGGCCTGCCGGCGATACCGTCGTCGGCGGAAACGATCGCGCTGGCGACGATCTTCGCGCTGGTCCGCGCCACCGGCGTGCGCGTCCATCTGTGCCGGCTGTCGACCGCCGAGGGCGTCGCGATGGTCCGGGCCGCCAAGAAGGACGGGCTGCCGGTCACCTGCGACGTCGCGGTCCATCATCTGCACCTGTGCGACGTCGACATCGGCTGGTTCGACGCGCAATGCCGGCTGGTGCCGCCGCTGCGCGGGACGCGCGACCGCGCGGCGCTGCGCGCGGGGCTCGCCGACGGCACCATCGACCTCGTGTGCTCGGATCACACGCCGGTCGACGACGACGGCAAGCAGCTGCCCTTCGGCGAAGCGGAGCCCGGGGCGACCGGGCTGGAACTGCTGCTGCCGCTCACGCTCAAATGGGCCGCCGAGGACAGGATTCCGCTGTCCGACGGCGCTGGCGCGCATCACCGCGGAGCCGGCGGCGATCCTCGGTGTCGATGCCGGGCATCTCGGCGTCGGAGCCCCGGCCGACGTCTGCGTCTTCGACCCGGACGACCATTGGCGCGTCGAGCCCGCGGCGCTCAAGAGCCAGGGCAAGAACACGCCGTTCCTCGGCCTGCGAGGTGCCGGGAAGGGTCCGCACTGACGCTGGTCGGCGGGCACGTCGTGTTCGAAGGCTGAGCTGCCGACCGGGAATGGCGCAGCGTGTCGGCGCCTGTTGCGCGACTGGTCTGAGCGACTGCGCCACGCGGCGCCTCAACGGAGGACGAATTGCATGAACTCGACTCGAGCAGGACATCAAGGGTCTGCTGCCGGAGAAGGATTTCGACCGCCGCGACTTCATCTGGACGGCGCTCGGCGCGAGCGCGGCGATGGCGCTCTCGTCGCCGGCGTCGGCGCAGCAGATCACGACCGACACCAGCGGCCTCGACGCGGCCGACGTCATGATCCCGGTCAAGGACGGCGCAGATCCGCGGCTACCGGGCGATGCCCGCGACCGGCGGGCCCTTTCCCGGTGGTCCTCGTGGCGGCGGAAATCTTCGGGCTCAACCCATACACCAAGGACGTGTGCCGGCGGCTCGCCAAGGCGGGGTACTACGCGATCGTGCCCGACCTCTACACGCGCAAGGCCGACCTCACGAAGATCACGGATCATGGCCGAGATCATGCCGATCGTGAACACGCAAGTACGACACCGAGCTCGTCGCCGACTACGACGCGACGGTCGCCTTCGCGCAGGCAAGCGGCAAGGCGGACATCGCGCGGATGGCGATCACCGGCTTCTGTCGCGGCGGGCGCACGACGCTGGTCTACGCGGCGGCCAATCCGAAGCTCAAGGCCGCCGCTGCGTGGTACGGCCCGGTCGGGGGCGCAGACGAACGAGTTCACGTCCGAAGACCGCGATGGACCGCGTCGCCGAGATCAAGGTCCCGGTGCTCGGCCTCTACGGCGCCAAGGATGCCGGAATTCCGGTGGAACCGGTCGAGAAGTTCTTCGCCGCCCTGAAGGCGGCCGGCACGCCGGCCGAGCTCGTCGTCTACCCCGACGCCGGCCACGGCTTCCACGCCGATTTCCGTCCGGACAACTACCGCAAGGCGGACGCCGAAGACGGCTGGAAGCGGATGCTCGCCTGGTTCAGGAAGTACGGGGTGTAGCCGGCAGCCATGCGCGACGTCGCGCGGCGTGGGCACGAGCTGCCGGGCGCATGAATCATCCTAAGCCCGGTAGCCCGGGCCCACGCCGCGCGTCACCAGCACGACCCGTCGCGGCCGGCGCTACTTTCGCCTTCGGCACGCGCCCCAGCAGATAGAACTCGTCGTTCGGCCGCATGGCGATGAGGTTGGCCATCCGGTTCGACAGGCAGAAGAACGCCGCGATGTTGCCGATGTCCCAGATGTCCTCGTCGGCGAAGCCGTGCGCGCGCAGCGCGGCGTAGTCGTCGTCGCCGATCTCGCTGCTTCTCTCCGACACCTTGAGCGCGAAGTCGAGCATCGCCTGCTGGCGCGGCGTGATGTCGGCCTTGCGGTAGTTGACGCCGACCTGGTCGGCGACGAGCGGGTTCTTCGCGTAGACGCGCAGGATCGCGCCGTGCGCGACGAAGCAGTAGAGGCAGTCGTTGGCGCCCGCCACGGCGACGACGATCATCTCGCGCTCGGCCTTGGTGAGGCCGGAGTCGCGCAGCATCAGCGCGTCGTGGTAGGCGAAGAACGCGCGGAACTCCGCCGGGCGGTGCGCGAGCGCCAGGAACACGTTGGGCACGAAGCCCGCCTTTTCCTGCACCTCGAGGATGCGCGCGCGGACGTCCTCGGGCAGCGTCGTCGAGCGGCGGGAACCGGATAGCGCGAGATCGGGGCGTTGCTCATGGCCGCGCGGCTCACGGCTTCGGCGGGACGTAGCCCGAGGGCATCTCCGCGCCGCCGCCGAAGAAGTGCTGCTCCATCTGCTCGGCGAGCCACTTCCGCGCCCGGGCGTCGGCGAGCGACAGCCGGTTCTCGTTGACGAGCATCGTCTGGTGGCGCAGCCACGCCTGCCACGCCTCCTTCGACACGCTCTCGTAGATCCGCTTCCCCAGCTCGCCGGGGTACGGCGGGAAGTCGAGCCCTTCGGCCTCGCGGCCGAGCTTTACGCAGTGGACCATGCGCGCCATCGTCTGCTCCTAGAGTTTCTTCCGGTAAACCTGCGACTTGCGCTGGTAATTGTAGAGCGCCTGCTTCTGCCTGGGCAGGTCGGCGATCGTCGCCGTGTGGAACCCGCGCTCGAGGAACCACTGCGACGTGCGCGTCGTCAGGACGAACAGCTCGGCGAGCTTGAGCTTGCGCGCGCGCGCCTCGATCTCGTGCATCAGCGCCTCGCCGTAGCCCTCGCGGCGGAAATCCGGGATGCACGGCGAGCGCGGCGAGCTCGCCGACCTTCTCGTCGGGAAATGCGTACAGCGCGGCGCAGCCGATGATCGCGTTGTCGTGCTCGGCGACGACGAAGCGCTCGATCTCCATCTCGAGCCGCTCGCGCGAGCGGCGGACGAGGATGCCCTGCTCCTCGAGCGGCCCGATGATCTGCAGGATGCCGCCGACGTCGTCGATCGTCGCGCTGCGCAGGTGCGCGAGCGGCGCCGAGGCGATCATCGTCCCGACGCCGTCGCGCGTGAAGAGCTCGAGCAGCAGCGCGCCGTCGACGTGGCGGCTGATGAGGTGCGCGCGCTTGACGCCGTTGTCGCAGGCGCGGATCGCGCAGGGCAGGTAGTGCATGCACGTCGGCGGGCAGCTTGCCGCGGCTGCGGGCCAGCAGCGCCTCGGCGTCCTTGGTCGACAGCTCGGTCAGCAGCTGCCGGCCCTTGCGCACGCCCTCGGTCTCCATCAGGAAGACGAGCTTGTGCGCGGCGATGCCGGACGGCGACCTGCGTCGCCACCTCCTCCAGCGCGAGGTTGAAGATCTCGCCGGTGGGCGAGTAGCCGAGCGGCGAGATCAGCACGATGTCGCCGTCGTCGAGGCGCTGGCGGATCGCGTCGGTGTCGACGCGCCGCACCTCGCCGGTCAGCTGCATGTCGACGCCGTCGATCACGCCCTGCGGCTTCGCGGTGATGAAGTTGCCGGAGGACACGCGGATGCGCGCGCCGGCCATCGGCGAATTGGCGATGCCGAGCGAGAGCAGCGCCTCGATGCGCGAGCGCACCTGCCCGTTGGCCTCGAGCACGCAGTCCATCGTCTCGGCGTCGGTGATCGCGCAGCCCGAACGCGTAGCGGCTCTCGATGTCCTGCTGCGCGAGGATCGCCTCGATCTGCGGCCGCGAGCCGTGGACGACGACGAGGTGGACGCCGAGGCTGTGCAGCAGGTTGAGGTCGTGGATGATGCCGAGGAACGTGTCGTCGGCGACCACCTCGCCGCCGAACGCGATGACGAACGTCCTGCCGCGGAACGCGTGGATGTACGGCGCCGCCGAGCGGATCCACTGGACGAACGCGCGCGTGGTCGCGGAATGGACGGGCGGCGCGGCGTTCGGATTCGGCGGCATCGGGGGCGGCGTGCGGCGAGTCGGCGGCGCGCCGCGGAGTGCGCGGATTATACCGCCGCGGCGCCGTATAATCGCACTGCCGCACGATGACTTCGCCCCTCCTCGCCAATCTCAATCCGGAGCAGCTCGCCGCGGTCACGCTGCCGCATCAGTCGGCGCTGATCCTGGCCGGCGCCGGCAGCGGCAAGACGCGCGTGCTGACGACGCGGATCGCGTGGCTGCTCGCCACGGGCCAGGCGTCGCCGCTGTCGGTGCTCGCCGTCACGTTCACGAACAAGGCGGCGAAGGAGATGCTCGTCCGGCTGTCGGCGATGACGCCGGTCACGCACGCGCGGAATGTGGATCGGCACCTTTCACGGCCTGTGCAACCGGATGCTGCGCGCGCACTACCGCGACGCGAACCTGCCGCAGCTCTTCCAGATCCTCGACACGCAGGACCAGCTCGCGCTGATCAAGCGCCTGTACAAGGCGCACAACATCGACGACGAGCGCTTTCCGCCGCGCCAGCTGCAGCACTTCATCGCCGGCGCGAAGGAGGAGGGCCTGCGTCCGAACCAGGTCGAGGCCGGCGACGAGTTCGCGCGGCGCCAGGTCGAGCACTACGCGCTCTACGACGCGATGTGCCAGCGCGAGGGCGTCGTCGATTTCGCGGAGCTGCTGCTGCGCAGCTACGAGCTGCTGGCGCAGCACGACGGACTGCGCGAGCACTACCGGCGCCGCTTCTCGCACATCCTGGTCGACGAGTTCCAGGACACCAACGTGCTGCAGTACAAGTGGCTGCGGCTGCTCGCGGGCGAGCACACGGCGGTGTTCGCCGTCGGCGACGACGACCAGTCGATCTACGCGTTTCGCGGCGCGAACGTCGCCAACATGCAGCACTTCGAGCGCGATTTCGGGCGGGCGGAGATGCCGGTGCGACTCATCAAGCTCGAGCAGAACTACCGGTCGCACGGCAACATCCTCGACGCCGCCAACGCGCTCATCCGGCACAACCAGACGCGCCTCGGCAAGAATCTGTGGACGAGCGACGAGCGGGGCGAGCCGGTGCGCGCGCTCGCCGCGCCGTCGGACATCGACGAGGCGGCGTTCGTCGTCGACGTCGCGAAGGGCCTCGCCGCCGACGGCGTCGCGCTGTCCGAGGTCGCGGTGCTCTACCGCTCGAACGCGCAGTCGCGCGTGCTCGAGCACGCGCTGTTCAACGCCGCGCGTGCCCTACCGCGTCTATGGCGGAATGCGCTTCTTCGAGCGGGCCGAGGTCAAGCATGCGCTCGCCTACCTGCGCCTGCTCGCCGTGCCCGACGACGACGGCGCGTTCCTGCGCGTCGTCAACTTTCCGCCGCGCGGCATCGGCGCGCGGACGCTGGAGACGCTCGCGGACACTGCGCGCGGGCACGGGCACGAGCCTGTGGCAGGCGGCGTGCGCCGGGGTGGCCGGGCGGCAAGGTGCAGGCGAGCCTCAAGGCGTTCGTCACGCTGATCGAGGCGATGCGCGCGGCCACCGCCGGCCTGCCGCTGCCGGAGGCGGTCGAGCACGTCAACGTGGCGTCCGGGCTCGTCGCGCACTACCAGGAAGGAGAAGGACGGCCAGGACCGGCTCGACAACCTAGAGGAGCTCGTCAACGCGGCCGGAAGCTTCCTGCGCGAGGCCGATCTCGCGGTCGACGCGCCGATCGCGTCGGCCGACGCCGGGGAAGCGGACGGTGGCCGGCGCCGCGGATCCGCTGACCGCATTCCTCGCGCACGCGGCGCTCGAGGCGGGCGAGACGCAGGCCGCCGAGGGTCGCCCGGCGCTGCAGCTCATGACCGTGCATGCGGCGAAGGGCCTCGAATTCCACACGGTGTTCGTGACCGGACTCGAGGAGGGGCTCTTCCCGCACGAGAACAGCCTGAACGAGCACGACGGCGTCGAGGAGGAGCGGCGGCTCATGTACGTCGCGGTCACGCGCGCGAAACGGCGGCTCTACGTCACGCACGCGCAGAGCCGGATGCTGCACGGGCAGGTGCGCTATCACATCGCGTCGCGCTTCCTCGACGAGCTGCCGCGCGACCTCGTCGCAGTGGCTGTCGCCGCACCGGCAGCGCCAGGCGGCGCGATCGACGTCGACGCGTCCGAATGGGGCGAGCGCGCGGCGGCACCGCGTCGGCGTCGGCGGCGCGGCAAGCGCGCCGGCCGCGCGCGAGAGCGGCGGACCGGCTGGCGCATCGGCCAGAGCGTGCGCCACGCGAAATTCGGGCTCGGCATCATCGTCGATGCCGAGGGTCGCGGCGGCGACGCGCGCGTGCAGGTCAACTTCCGCGACGCCGGCGTCAAGTGGCTCGCGCTCGAGTACGCGAAGCTCGAGGCCGCGTAGCGGCCGCCTGTCAGCCATCGCAGACGGCGCCGAGTCGGAGCTCCAGGCGTCGGCTGCGGTCGGACGGTCGCCGCTCGGTCTCGCGGGTGGAAGATGTCGCGATACGCGACGTAGTCCGAGATCGTCTGCGCGGCGACGAACAGGAAGATGTACGGAACGACGGTCAGCGCGACCACCCAGGGCGCAGCCGCGGGCGGGACGAGGTAGGCGATGAGCGCGACGGCGATTCCCGGCAGCACGGCGCCGTAGAAGAACAGCAGCAGGCCGTAGACGGCGACCGGTCGCCAGTTGGCGAGCGCCGCGCGCAGGCTTCCGGCAAGCGCCTGCCCCGCGCCGCAGTCCTGGAACACGACGAGCGCCGGCGCGAACCACACGGCGAGCAGCGACGGGCAGCGCGCAGACGATCGCGAACAGCATCGCGGTCTCGAGCCGTCCGTTTGCCGCGAGGGCCTCGTCCGGTTTCGCGTTTCCGGTGATCGCGTCGAGCAGCGCGCCGCCGTCGACCAGCGCGGTGGCCAGCACCGCCAGCGTCGTGCCGGCGATCAGCACGACGCCGATCGGCAACAGCGCCCACAGATTCGAGCGGAAGCCGCGAAAGAGGTGCCGGATCTCGGGCAGGCCACCGCGCTCCTGCGTCCATGCGGCGGCAAGGAAACCGACGGTGAACACCGGGCGCAGCAGCATCATCGCCAGCGGGCCGACGACCGGCACGACGCTCACCAGCAGCTGGATGACGTAATAGAGCAGCAGCAGCATCAGCCACTGGACGCGCGCTGCCCCGAGCATCTCCGCCGCCTGCCTGAGCCAGTCGATCGCCGTGGCGCGCGCGGATGGCGCGCGAAGACGATCGGCGCGGCGCCGCACTCACGACTTCGCCCCGGTAGCGGGAGTCGCGACGGGTGCTCCGGTACGGCTCGCCGGGCGCCGAACGCGGTCGCGCAGGATGCGCTCGAAGTGCGCCGGGTCGTGCGCGTGGACGAGCTCGCCGGGGCGCGGCAGGTGCAGATCGTACAGCCGCGACAGCCAGAACCGCAGCGCAGCCGCGCGCAGCAGCGCCGGCCATTGCGTGCGCTCGTCGGCGGTCAGCGGTCGCACGGTATCGTAGGTGCCGACCAGCGCGGCGACGAGCGCCGGCACGAGCGCGCCGGCGTTCGGCGCCGTCCCTGACGATGCACCAGTCGTTGACGGTGATCGCGAGATCGTAGGCGAGGAAATCCGTCGCGGCAAAGCCGAAATCGATGATGCCCGAGACGCGATCGTCGACGAACAGCACGTTGTCGCAGAACAGATCGCCATGGATCGCCCCGCGCGGCATGCGGACCTTGCCGAAGCCCGTGAGGAACCTGAGTTCCGCGGCCAGCAACTCGTTCTGGCCGGCGTCGACGAACGGGCCGCACCGCGCGCGCTGCCTGGCGCCACCACGCCGGACCGCGGCGGTTGGCGAGCCGGGCGCGATACCCGACCGACGCGGCATGCAGCCGACCGAGCGCGGTCGCCGACCGCCGCGCAGTGCTCGGAGGTCGGCGCGAGCACCGGCGTGCCGTCGACCCGCGAGACGAGGCTCGCCGGCTTGCCGTTCAGCATGCCGAACAGCGCGCCGGTCCGATCCGGCGCCGGGTGCCGGACACGCGACACCGGCGCGCGCGAGATGTGCCATCAGATTGAGATAGAACGGCAGCTCGTCGGCCGGCAGGCGCTCGTAGAGCGTCAGCACGTAACGGCCCTTCGTCGTCGTGACGTAAGTAATTCGTGTTCTCGATGCCGGCGGCGATCGGCGGCGGCTCCACGAGCGCTCCGACCGTGTAGCGAGCGAGCCACGCTTCGAGTTCTTCAGCGCGACGGGTGTGTAGACCGACATCGGGCATCGCGGCGCGCATATGGCGCGCCGCCTCTGGCGGACATCCGCAAAGGCTAATCAGTTCAGAACTCGAACAGCAGCCACAGCGGAACCCGGAGGCCCGTGTCGAGGCTGTCGCGACGAATGTAGACATTGCCGCTGCCGTCGGGAACCAGGAAATACGGTTTGCCGTGGAGTCGGCGTGACCTTGACCCAGACGAGCCTCCCGTTGACACGCGCTTCCTCGACGGTCTCGCCTTCCTTGCGGATGATCGTCACCTGCGGCTCGAGCTCGGGATCGCCGGCGATTCCCGGCGGGGGCGGCGGGATCTCCGGCAACGGCTCGAGCTTCGGGACGGCGCGGGCGGTGGCGGCAGCGGCGGAGCGCTCTGGGCGAACACGCCCGGTCGCCGCGAAGAGCACGATGGCAGCGACGACACGCGAACGGGAGGCGCGGATGATTCATGCGAGGTCGGGTCGTCGATCATTTTAGCAGAGCGACACGATACCCGCCGACTCCGGCCGCGGTCTGCGACACGGTGTCACCGCGGCCTGCGCCGCGGCCGGCGCACTGGTCGCCGCGCGTGGTCCGCGGCGTCAGAGGTTCAACATCTTCTGGCGCTCTTCGCGCGTCGGCTGGAAGCCGCGCGACTCGTAGAAGTCGAAGATCGCCTCCACGATCGCCTCCGGTTCCTCGATGACCTGCATCAGGTGGAGGTCCTTCTCGTCGGCCATGCCCTCGCCGACGAGCCTCTCGCGCATCCAGTCGACGAGACCGCGCCAGAATTCGCCGCCGACGAGGATGATCGGGATGCGGCGGCTCTTGCCCGTCTGCACGAGCGTCAGGCATTCGGAGAGCTCGTCCAGCGTTCCGAATCCGCCCGGAAGCACGACGTACGCCGACGCGAAGCGGACGAACATCATCTTGCGCGCGAAGAAGTAGCGGAAATCGAACGCGACGTCCTGGAACGCATTGCCGCCCTGCTCGTGCGGCAGCATGATGTTGAGTCCGATCGCCGGCGACTTGCCCGCGAACGCGCCGCGGTTCGCGGCTTCCATCAGTCCCGGTCCGCCACCCGAAATCACGGCAAAGCCCGCGTCGGACAGCAGGCGCGCGATCCGCTCTGCTTTCGCATAGTACGGATGCTCGCGCTTGATTCGCGCGCTGCCGAACATCGACACGGCCGGCCGCACACCGCGCATGCGCTCTGTCGCCGCGGCGAACTCTGCCATAATCCCCAGCACTCGCCAGGCCTCCTGTCCGTTGGAGGTGTACGTCGCCTGCGGATCGATGAGTTCCGGAATCTTGGTGCTCTGATACATGCCTAAGCTCGTGCTGGTGGATGCGTCGTCGTACCTGTATCGCGCGTTTCACGCGCTCCCCGACCTGCGCACGTCGAGCGGTGAGCCCACGGGGGCGTTGCGCGGCGTCGTGTCGATGCTGCGCAGGATAGCCGAAGACGAGAAGCCCGACTACTTCGCCGTCGTCTTCGACGCGCCGGGAAAGACGTTTCGCGACGACTGGTACCCGCAGTACAAGGCGCAGCGCCCGCCGATGCCCGAGGATCTCGTCCGGCAGGTCGAGCCGCTCCTCGAGCTCGTGCGCGCGCATGGCTGGCCGCTGCTGACCGTCGACGGCGTCGAGGCCGACGACGTGATCGGCACGCTCGCGCTGCAGGCCGCGAAGGCCGGCATCGGCTGCGTGATCTCGACCTCGGACAAGGACCTGGCGCAGCTCGTACGGCCTGGCATCACGCTGGTCAACACGATGAGCAACGAGATGCTGGACGAGGCGGGCGTCCGCGCGAAATTCGGCGTGCGCGCCGACCAGGTGCTGGACCTCCTCGCGCTGACCGGCGATACCGTCGACAACGTGCCAGGCGTGTCGAAGGTCGGTCCGAAGACGGCGTCGAAGTGGCTTGCACAATACGGGACCCTCGACGGGGTGATCGAGCATGCGGGCGAGATCCCCGGCGTCGTCGGCGAGAACCTCCGCGCCGCGCTCGACTGGCTGCCGCAGGGCCACCGACTGCTGACCGTCAAGACCGACTGCGCACTGCCCGTGCAGTCGACCGATCTCGTCCCCGGTGCGCTGCAACGCGACCGCCTCAAGTCGCTGTACGAGCGTTTCGAGTTCAAGAGCTGGCTGCGCGATCCGGCGGGAGGCGCTGCGCCCGGCGACGCCGTCGTGCCGGCGGGGAGCCCGTCCCCGCGTCCGGACGCGCGAGCGTATGCCGCCGCCGCCGCACAGGACGAATCGGTCGAGCGCAACCCGCCGCCGCCGGTTCCGCGTCACTACGAGACCATCGTCGACGAGGTGTCGCTCGAGCGCTGGATCGAAGCGATCGGCCGCGCCGATCTGGTGTGCTTCGACACCGAGACGACGGGGCTCGATCCGCTGGAAGCGAAGATCGTCGGCCTGTCGTTCGCCGTCGAGCCCGGACACGCATGCTACATCCCGCTCGCGCACCGCTATCCCGGTGCGCCGGATCAGCTGCCGCTCGATGCCACTCTCGCGCGGCTCGCGCGCTGGTTCGCGGATCCCGCGCGGAGGAAGCTCGGACAGAACGTCAAGTACGATCAGCATGTGCTGGCGAACCATGGCGTGCAGCTCGATGGCGTCGCGCACGACACGCTGCTGCAGTCGTATGTGCTGGAGGCGCACCGGCCGCACGACATGGACAACCTGGCGTGGCGCCACCTGAACGTGAAGACGATCACCTACGCCGAGGTCGCAGGCAAGGGTGCGAAGCAGATCGGCTTCGACCAGGTGGACATCGCCGATGCGACCGCCTACTCGGCCGAGGACGCCGACATCACGCTGCAGCTGCATGCGTCGCCTCTATCCGCGCGTGGCGGCCGATCCGAAGCTCGACCACGTGTACACGGCGATCGAATTGCCGGTCCGCGAGATACTGTTCGAGATGGAGCGCGAAGGCGTGATGGTGGATACGGCGCTGCTCGCGGCACAGAGCCGCGAGCTCGCCGAGAAGTTGATGGCGCTGGAGCAGCAGGCCTATCAGCTCGCCGGACAGCCGTTCAACCTTGCCTCGCCCAAGCAGCTGGGCGAGATCCTTTTCTCGAAGATGAAGCTGCCGACACTGCGCAAGACGGCGAGCGGACAGCCGTCGACGGACGAGGAAGTGCTGACCGAGCTGGCGGCCGATTATCCGCTGCCCAAGGTCCTGCTCGAACATCGCGCGCTGTCGAAACTCAAATCGACGTACACGGACAAGCTGCCGCAGATGGTGAATGCGCGCACCGGACGCGTGCACACGACGTTCAGCCAGGCGACCGCGGTGACCGGCCGGCTCGCGTCGTCGGACCCGAATCTGCAGAACATTCCGGTACGCACCGCCGAAGGTCGCCGCATCCGCGAGGCGTTCATCGCGCCGCCGGGGCAGGTGATCGTCTCGGCCGACTATTCGCAGATCGAGCTGCGGATCATGGCGCACCTGTCGGGCGATCCGGCGCTGGTCAAGGCGTTTCGCGAAGGTGCGGACATTCACCGGGCGACCGCCGCCGACATCTTCGGTGTGCCCGCGGCCGACGTCACGACGGACCAGCGGCGTTATATCAAGGCGGTCAACTTCGGCCTCATCTACGGGATGGGGGCATTCGGGCTGGCGCAGCAGCTCGGCATCGAGCGCGGCGCCGCGCAGCAGTTCATCGACCGCTATTTCCAGCGGTATCCGGGCGTGGCGACGTACATGCAGGCCACGCGCGAGTTCGCGCGCGAGCACGGCTACGTCGAAACCGTGTTCGGACGCCGGCTCTGGCTACCCGACATCAAGGCCGCGGGCGGACCCCGCCGTGCCGGTGCCGAGCGTGCGGCGATCAATGCGCCGATGCAGGGCACGGCGGCGGATCTGGTCAAGCTCGCGATGATCGCCGTACGCGACTGGTTGCGGCGCGAGCGCCTGGCGACCCGGCTCGTGCTGCAGGTTCATGACGAGCTCGTGTTCGAAGTCCCGCACGACGAGATTGCGCGTGTGCAAGCGGGCCTTGTGCAGCCGATGACGGGGGTTGCCGTGCTCGCCGTTCCGCTGGTCGTCGACATCGGCGTCGGACCGAACTGGGAACAGGCGCACTGACCCTATTTCGCTTCGAAGATGTCCTTGTAGCTCGCGTAGACGCTGCCCGCGAACATGGGTGCCAGCACGAGCCAGCCCAGGGCGAACGGCAGGGTCGCCGCAATTGCGAGCACCAGTCCCAAGACGCTGTAGACCAGCATCGGCAGCATGTTGGACAGGCAGGCGCCGAAACTCGCCTTCATCGCCGCCAATGGTTCGTCGTTACGCAGCGCGACGAGCGCGGGCGCGAACCAGAACGCCATCATCAGCGGAACCCCGAGCAGCAGCGTGAGCAGCAAGGCGAGCACGGCGCCGACGCCGAGCGCCGCCAGCATGGCGAGCCCCGCCTGGAAAGGATCTCCGGTCAGCTAGCGCGCCGATGCCGGTCATGCCCACCGCGGCGAACACGAGTCCGGCGAGAAGCACGATCAGCACGAACGATCCCGCGAGATAAAGCGCGCCGACGATCATCAGCGGCGCGAGCCGATCCGTGAAGCCGACGAACAGGTGGTTGATCGTCAGCGCCTCCCCGCGATCGAGGTTGCGGCAGCCTGCCAGCACGCCGCCCGCGAACACCGGGGCCAGCAGCGTTGTTGCCACCGACCCCAACACCGGAATGTACGCAAGCAGCACCATGATGACGATGTAGATGACCGTGATCGCGATCCAGACGCCCGGCGTGGCGGCGAACAGGCGCCAGCCTTCGCTCCACCAGGAGAGGCCGCCACGGGCGTCGACAGCCCTGCCTTGCGGTGGCGGCGAAGACGAGGGCACTGGCGGATTCGGGTTATCCATCGGCAGTCGGTGCGAGGAGGCGGTCCGGCCGGGCGTGCAACGCCACCTGGGGCGGCCAAGTCAAGGCTCCGGACTCCGCGCTACGTTACCACGGTGGCACGCCGCGGCACCCGCAAAGCCGGGCTTGCTTTCCGGATGTCCCGCCCGTATTATTAGCACTCGCTGTCGCCGAGTGCTAACAGCGCCGTAGCGCTGAACATGACCCCCGGCAGCCGACGAGGATTGCGGGGGTTGCCTTCATAAGTAATTGATTTGCCATAAACCCTTATAGGAGTGAGCACTTACCATGAAGATTCGTCCACTGCACGATCGCGTGATCGTTAAACGGCTCGAAGAAGAAAGGAAGACCGCCGGAGGCATCGTCATCCCCGATACGGCCGCCGAGAAGCCCTCGCAGGGCGAAGTGGTCTACTGCGGCCCCGGCAAGACCGACGAACACGGCAAGGTCATCGCGATGGGCGTCAAGCCGGGCAACAAGGTGCTGTTCGGCAAGTATTCGGGTCAGGAATTCAAGCTGGACGGGCAGGATCTGCTGCACATGCGCGAAGACGACATCATCGGCATCGTCGACTAAGACCTCCCATCCATTTCAGCGAGACTCAGGAGAACAGACATGGCAGCTAAAGACGTACGCTTCGGCGAAGGCGCGCGGAACCGGATGATGGTCGGCGTGAACGTCCTGGCCAACGCAGTCAAGGTCACGCTCGGCCCCAAGGGCCGCAACGTGGTGCTCGAGCGCAGCTTCGGCGCGCCGACGATCACCAAGGACGGCGTGTCGGTCGCGAAGGAGATCGAACTGAAGGACAAGTTCGAGAACATGGGCGCGCAGATGGTGAAGGAAGTCGCGTCCAAGACGTCGGACGTCGCCGGTGACGGCACGACGACCGCCACGGTGCTCGCGCAGTCGATCTGCAGCGAGGGTTTCAAGTACGTCGCCGCGGGCATGAACCCGATGGACCTGAAGCGCGGCATCGACAAGGCGGTGATCGCCGTCGTCGAAGAGCTGAAGAAGATCAGCAAGCCGTGCACGACGAGCAAGGAGATCGCGCAGGTCGGCGCGATCTCGGCCAACGCCGACGAGGCGATCGGCAAGACGATCGCCGAAGCGATGGACAAGGTCGGCAAGGAAGGCGTGATCACCGTCGAGGACGGCAAGGGCCTCGAAAACGAGCTCGACCTCGTCGAGGGCATGCAGTTCGACCGCGGCTACATCTCGCCGTACTTCATCAACAACCCGGACAAGCAGGTCTCGCTGCTCGAAGATCCGTACATCCTGCTGCACGACAAGAAGGTCTCGAACATCCGCGATCTGCTGCCGCTGCTCGAGCAGGTGGCGAAGTCCGGCAAGCCGCTGCTGATCGTCGCCGAGGACGTCGACGGCGAAGCGCTGGCGACCCTCGTCGTCAACAACATCCGCGGCATCCTCAAGACGACCGCCGTCAAGGCCCCGGGCTTCGGCGACCGCCGCAAGGCGATGCTGGAAGACATCGCGATCCTCACCGGCGGCACGGTGATCGCCGAAGAGCTCGGCCTGAAGCTCGAGAACGCGACGCTGAAGGACCTCGGCCGCGCGAAGAAGATCGAAGTGGGCAAGGAAGACACGACGATCATCGACGGCGCCGGCGAAAAGGCCGCGATCGAAGCGCGGGTCAAGAACGTCCGCAAGCAGATCGACGATGCGACGTCCGACTACGACAAGGAAAAGCTGCAGGAGCGCGTGGCCAAGCTCGCCGGCGGCGTGGCGGTGATCAAGGTCGGCGCCGCGACCGAAGTCGAGATGAAGGAAAAGAAGGCGCGCGTCGAGGACGCGCTGCACGCGACGCGGGCGGCGGTCGAAGAGGGCATCGTCGCCGGTGGCGGCGTCGCCTATCTGCGCGCGCGTGCCAACCTCAAGAACCTGAAGGGCGACAACCGCGGACCAGGACGCGGGCATCAAGATCGTGCTGCGCGCCCTCGAAGAGCCGCTGCGCCAGATCGTGGCCAACGCCGGCGACGAGCCGAGCGTGGTCGTCAACAAGGTCGTCGAGGGCAAGGGCAACTTCGGCTTCAACGCCCAGACGGGCGCAGTACGGCGACCTGGTCGAGATGGGCGTCGTCGACCCGACCAAGGTGACGCGCTTCGCGCTGCAGAACGCCGCGTCCGTTGCCGCGCTGCTGCTGACGACGGAGGCGATGGTCGCCGAGCACCCGAAGGACGAGAAGGCGATGGGTGGCGGCGGCGGCATGGGTGGCATGGGCGGCATGGGCGGCATGGGCGACATGGACATGTGACGACCCCGTCCGGCGCCGGGCGCAGCTTGCCCGGCGTGGCCGACGGACGGATTGCCGGCCGGACGCGCATGCGCCGCCGGAGTTCTCCGGCAGGATCAGCAAAGGCCCGGTTCCGCCGGGCCTTTGTGTTTTCGGTCGCGAACCGCGCAAAAGGCCGCGCTTTTCCCGCGCGCGACGCGGTGCCGCGCGTTTGCGCGCGGCCCCGCCGTCGCATGGCCTTGCTCGCGCGAAATGCTTTAGACTATCCGCGGCGAACGAAAACCCGAAGAATTCCAAAGCTTATGCCAAGATCATCGGCCTGCCCGGCACGTGCGCCGCGGGGTCGCCGCTCGGTGCAGTGACCCGGGTCCATGACGTCCGGAATCCTGTTCGCGCATCGCGATCGCCGCGCTCGTCGTGCGCGATCGCGCGTCGGCCTGCTGCGGCGCCGTCGCGGCGGCGGCGGCGAGTCGAGACTGGGGGGCGACGGCCCGGAAACCGTCGCGCAGTGGACCGAAGGCGAGACGACGCGGCTGCTGTCGTCGGCCGAGCTTGCCCGGGCTCTACCTGCTGCGGCCGCGCTTCCTCAGCAAGGCCGAGACCCTCGTCTTCCGGCTGCTCAAGGTCGCGTTCCCGCGGCACGAGATCTTCGCCCGCGTCCGCCTTGCGGACGTGCTGCAGGTCAAGATCGGGCCGCAGGGGATGGAGCGGCTGCGCGCCTTTCGCAAGATCGCGAACCAGCACGTGGGCTTCGTGCTGTGCGACCGCGACATGACGATCCTCGCGATCGTCGACACCAAGGAGCCGGGCGCCGTCGTCAATCCGCGCGACCAGAAGCTCGACATCATCATGCAGCGCTGCCTGCAGGCGGCGCAGGTCAAGTACATCTGCGTCTACCCGCCGCAGCTGCCGCGCTACCGCGAGCTGCGCGAGCGGATCCTCGGGTCCGGCGCAGGAAGTCGGAGCACGCGCTGATCCGCCGCGGTCGGCCGGTCGACCTGGCCGGGCCCGCGTCGAGCCCCCATGTCCGCCCCACTCCGAGTTCAAGCTCACGTATTCGACGATGTTCGATCCGCCGCCGGCGCTGCACACGCGCTTCGAGGCGGCGCTGGCCGACGATTCGCCGGCATCTCGGCGCCGAGCACGCGATGCTGATCGACGGCGGCGACGAGCGCGCGGCGCGCCAGTTCGACGTGCACAGCCCGACCGACACGCGCGATCGTGCTCGGCCGCTTCCAGGCCGGCGATGCCGGCGACGCGACGGCGGCCGTGGCGGCGGCGAAGCGCGCGTTCGCCGGCTGGGCGGGGACGCCGTGGCGCGAGCGTGTCGCGCTGCTGCGCCGCGCGGTCGCGCTGATCGAGGAGCGCGTCTACGCGCTCGGCGCCGTGCTCGCGCTCGAGGTCGGCAAGAACCGGATGGAAGCGCTCGGCGAGGCGCAGGAGACGGCCGACCTGATCGCGTATTACTGCGACCAGATGGAGGCGAACGACGGCTACGTGAAGCCGATGGCGCGCGATCCGGTCGCCGGCTTCGAGAGCGTGAACGCGAGCGTCCTGAAGCCCCACGGCGTCTGGCTCGTGATCGCGCCGTTCAACTTTCCGTTCGCGCTGGCCGGCGGGCCGTCGGGCGCGGCGCTCGTCGCCGGCAACACCGTCGTGTTCAAGGCGGCGTCGGCGACGGCGTGGAGCGGCCGGCTGCTCGCCGATGCGTTCCGCGACGCCGGCTTGCCGCCGGCGTCTTCAACTACGTCACCGGTCCCGGCGGCTCGCTCGGCGAGGCGCTGATCCGGCATGCCGACGTCGCCGGCGTCACGTTCACCGGCTCCTACGAGGTCGGCATGCACCTCCACCGCACGATCGCGCAGGGGCGCTGGCCGCGGCCGTGCATCGCCGAGATGGGCGGCAAGAACGCCGCGATCGTGAGCCGGCACGCCGACCTCGGCGACGCCGCGCTCGGCGTGATGCGCTCGGCGTTCGGGCTCTCCGGCCAGAAATGCTCGGCGTGCTCGCGCGTCTACGTCGAGCACACGGTGTTCGCCGATTTCGTCGCGGCGCTGCACGCGGCGACGGCGAAGATCGCCGTCGGCGATCCGACCCGGCGCGCGAACTGGATGGGTCCGGTGATCGACGCCGCGGCCGTCGCGCGCTTCGAGGACGCCGCGGCGCAGATCCGCGCGCTCGGCGAACGCGGCGCGATCGTCCACGGCGGCGAGCGGCTCGATCACGGCGAGCTCGCGCACGGTCACTTCTGCGCGCCGACGATCGCGCGCGCGCCGCTCGACCACCCGCTGTGGCAGCGCGAGCTCTTCGCGCCGTTCGTGCTGGTGGCGCCGGTCGACGACCTCGACGATGGCTTCGCGCTGGCGAACGCGAGCGACTACGGGCTCACCGCCGGCTTCTACGGCGCGCCGGACGAGACCGAGCGCTTCTTCGGCGAGATCGAGGCCGGCGTCTGCTACGCGAACCGACCGCAGGGCGCCACGACCGGCGCGTGGCCCGGCTACCAGCCGTTCGGCGGCTGGAAGGGCTCCGGCTCGACCGGCAAGGCGGGAGGGTCGCTCTACTACGTGCCGCAATACCTGCGCGAGCAGTCGCAGACGCGGGTTCGCCGCGTGTAGCGCGACCCGGAGTCAACCAAGGCGCACCGTCAACGGCGCGCCACCGTCGACCGGAAGCGTGCCGTTGCCGACCTCCGCCGGCCGGGCGGTCACGTCCATCCCCCGTCCAGCACGCGCGCGTAGACCGCGCGATCGACGTTGCCGCCGCTCAGGATGACGGCGGCCCTGCGCCCGGCGCGATCGCCTTCCTTGAGCAGCGCCGCGAGCGGCGCGGCGCCGGCGCCCTCCGCGACCTGATGCGTGTCGCTGAAGTACGCGCGCATCGCCTCCTCGATTTCGCGATCGGTGACCTCGACGATGCGCGCCGCGCCGCTCCGGATGACCTCGAGCGCCGCGGCACCGGCACGCGCACCGCCATGCCGTCGGCGAGCGTGTCGGCGGTCTTCGTCTCGACCGGGCTTGCCGGCGGCGAACGACTGCGCGTAGGCGTTGGCGTTCGCGGAAACGACGCCGACGATTGCGGTCGTCAGTCCGAGCGCGTCGCGCGCGCTGATCAGCCCGCAGATGCCCGAGCCGCAGCCGATCGGCACGTACACGGTGTCGATGGTCGTCGACGGCGCGGAAGAGCTCGAGCGCGTAGGTGCCGACGCCGGCGACGAGCTCGGCGGCGAACGGACCGACGAAATGCAGGCCCGTGCTGCTGGGCGAGCACGTGCGCGTGCACGCGCGCCTCGTCGAAGTCGCGGCCGTGCTCGATCGAGCTCGGCGCCGAACGCGCGCATCGCGTCGTTCTTGTCGGGCGAATTGCCGTGCGGCACGACGATCACGCAGCGCACGCCGTGGCGCCGCGCCGCGAACGCGAGGCTCTGCCCGTGATTGCCGCGCGTCGCGCTGATGATGCCGGACGAGCGTCGCGCCCGCCGCTCGGCGAGCCGCGCCAAGCAGGTTCAGCCCGCCGCGCACCTTGAACGCGCCGGTCGGCGTGTGGTTCTCGTGCTTGACCCACACTTCGCGTCCCGCGCGCCGCGCGAGCAGCGGCCACGCGTACTGCGGCGTCGGCGCCATCGCCGCGTAGACGTTGCGCGCGGCGGCATCGAGCGCGGCGAGCGGGATCATTCGCCCGGCGCTGTCGCGGCGGCCGGCGAGCGCGGGCGGCGTCACTGCATGAACTTCGTGTAGGCCCAGAGCAGGATGCATCGCGCCGAGGATCGACATGATCCAGCCGGCCGGGTGAAACTTGCCGTCGGGCGATTTCCAGATCAGGCCGCTGATGAAGCCGCCGACGATCGAGCCGCCGATGCCGATGAGCGCAGTGAGCCACCAGCTCATCGGCACCGGCCCGGGATAGAACCAGCGCGCGAGAATGCCGACGATCAGGCCGACGATGATGGTCCAGATGATGCCCATGATGCCCATGGTTCCTCCGTTGTTCTGGTCGTCTTATGCCGCGCGCATCCGCAGCGGCGGAAGCGCGCGACCCCGGCGGTGCGCGCTGATCCTAGCACGGTCCGGCGCGGGGCGCAGGCGTAAGGCCGCGCACCCGGCGATCGACCGTACATGATCCCCGAGACGACCCGGCGGCTGCGCCGCTGCGCGCTGAAGGATCGCGGGAACGCGTCAGTTGACGACCTGCGCGAGCTCGCCCGTCTTGTAGCGGGTGGCGACCCGGTCGAGCGCGACCGGCTTGATCCTCGATGCCATCCCGGCGCAGCCGAACTGCTCGTAGCGCTGCTTGCAGATCTGCTTCGCGGCCTCGCGTGCGGGCTTCAGGAAATCGCGCGGGTCGAACGCGCTCCGGTTCTGGTTGAGGAACCGGCGCACCGCGGCCGTCATCGCCAGCCGGATGTCGGTGTCGATGTTGACCTTGCGTACGCCGTGCCGGATCCCCTCCTGGATCTCCTCGACCGGCACGCCGTAGGTCTCCTTCATCTCGCCGCCATTCTCGCGGATGATCTGCAGCAGGTCCTGCGGCACGGACGAGCTGCCGTGCATCACGAGGTGCGTGTTGGGGATCCGCGCGTGGATCGCCTTGATCCGGTCGATCGCGAGGATGTCGCCCGTCGGCTTGCGCGTGAACTTGTACGCGCCATGCGAGGTGCCGATCGCAATGGCGAGCGCGTCGAGCTGTGTCTTCTTGACGAAGTCGGCGGCCTGGTCCGGATCGGTCAGCAGCATCTCGCGCGTCATCGTGCCCTCGGCGCCGTGCCCGTCCTCCTTGTCGCCCTTCATCGTCTCGAGCGAGCCGAGGCAGCCGAGCTCGCCCTCGACGGTCACGCCGATCGCGTGCGCCATCGTGACGACCTTCTTCGTCACATCGACGTTGTATTCGTAGCTCGCGATCGACTTGCCGTCGGCCTGCAGCGATCCGTCCATCATCACGCTCGAGAAGCCCAGCCGCATGGCCTGCAGGCAGACGTCCGGCGACTGGCCGTGGTCCTGGTGCATCACGATGGGCAGTTCCGGGTAGCTCTCGACGGCGGCTTCGATCAGATGTCGCAGGAAGGCCTCGCCCGCGTACTTCCGCGCGCCGGCCGACGCCTGCATGATCACCGGGCTGTCGGTTTCCGCTGCCGCGGCCATGATCGCCTGGACCTGCTCGAGGTTGTTGACGTTGAACGCGGGCAGGCCGTAGCCGTTCTCGGCGGCGTGGTCGAGCAGTTGACGCATCGAGACGAGGGGCATGGGGCTCTCCTGAAACGGGGGACTCGGTCACACCATTTTACCCGGCGCCGACCGCGCCCTTGGCCCGCGCTTCCAGAACGGCGACCGCCGGCAGCGTCTTCCCCTCGAGGAACTCGAGGAACGCCCCGCCCGCCGTCGAGATGTACGAGATGCGCTCGGCGACCCCGAACTTGTGAATCGCGGCGACCGTGTCGCCACCACCGGCGATCGAAAATGCCGGCGAGGCGGCGATCGCCTCCGCGAGTGCCTTGGTGCCGGCGGCGAACGCGTCGAACTCGAAGACGCCGACCGGTCCGTTCCACACGATGGTGCCAGCCTTCCCGACAATCAGCCTCAACACCGCGATCGAGCTCGGTCCGATGTCGAGAATCATGTCGTCGGGCTCGAGATTTTCGATCGCCTTCAATGTCGGCATGGCCGATGCCGAGAATTCCTTCGCGCAGACCGCGTCGACGGGAATCGGTACCTTGCCGGGAAACGCGTCGAGGATCGCCTGGGCCTCACCGACCAGGTCGGCCTCGACCAGCGACTTGCCGACGTGCCCGTGCGCCGCGAGGACGAATGTGTTGGCGATGCCGCCGCCCACGATCAGGACGTCGACTTTCGCCGCGAGCGCCTTCAGCACGGTGAGCTTCGTCGACACCTTCGACCCGCCGACGATCGCGACGAGCGGCCGCGCGGGGTGCGCGAGCGCCTTCCCGAGCGCCTCCAGCTCGGCTGCCATCAGCGGACCGGCGCAGGCGACCGGCGCATGCTTTGCAATGCCGTGCGTGGTCGCCTCGGCCCGATGCGCGGTGCCGAACGCGTCGTTCACATAGACATCGCAGAGCTTCGCCAGCTTCCGGGCGAGAGCCTCGTCGTCCTTCTTCTCCCCCTTGTTGCAGCGGCAGTTTTCGAGCAGCACGACCTTGCCCGGTACGAGCGATGCCTGCCAGGCGCCGCCATCGACCCAGTCGCGGACGAGCGGTACCGGCATGCCGAGCAACTCGGACAAGCGCTTTGCGATCGGTCCGAGCGAGTCGGCCTCGCTCCACTGGCCCTCGGTGGGGCGGCCGAGATGCGAGGTCACCATCACTGCGGCCCCGCGCGAGAGCGCGTCGCGGATTCCCGGCACCGACGCCCGGATGCGCGAATCGTCGGTGATGTTGCCGGCGTCGTCCTGCGGCACGTTGAGATCGGCGCGGATGAAGACCCGCTTGCCGGCGACGTCGACGTCGGCGAGGCGCTTGAAGCTCATGACGCCATCACGCGAACCATCTCCAGCACCTTGCAGGAGTAGCCCCATTCGTTGTCGTACCAGGCGACGACCTTCACGAAAGTGCCGTCGAGCGCCATGCCCGCGTCGGCATCGAATACCGAGGTGCGGCTCTCGCCGCGGAAGTCGGTGGCGACGACCTTGTCCTCCGTGTAGCCCAGCACGCCCTTCATCGGCCCGTCGGCGGCCGCCTTCATCGCGGCGCAGATGGCGTCGTAGGTCGCCTCCTTCGCCAGCTCGACGGTGAGGTCGACGACCGAGACGTCCGAGGTCGGGACGCGAAACGCCATTCCGGTGAGCTTCTTGTTGAGCTCGGGGATGACCTTGCCGACGGCCTTGGCGGCGCCTGTCGATGATGGAATGATGTTCTCGAGGATGCCGCGGCCGCCGCGCCAATCCTTGTTCGACGGGCCGTCGACGGTCTTCTGCGTGGCCGTCGCCGCGTGCACGGTCGTCATCAGGCCGCGCTTGATTCCCCAGTTGTCGTGCAGCACCTTGGCGACCGGCGCCAGACAGTTCGTCGTGCACGATGCGTTGGAGATGACCTTCTCCCCGGCGTACTTCTTGTCGTTGACGCCGAACACGAACATCGGGGTGTCGTCCTTCGAGGGAGCCGACATGATCACCTTCTTCGCACCCGCGGCGAGGTGCTTGCCGGCGGAATCGAGCGTGAGAAACAGACCCGTCGATTCGACGACGATGTCGGCACCGACGTCCTTCCACTTGAGCTCGGCCGGATCCTTGGCTGCGGTGAGCCGGATCCGCTTGCCGTTGACGACCAGCGTGCTGCCGTCGACGGCGACGTTGCCCTTGAAACGGCCATGCACCGAGTCGTAACTCAGCATGTAGGCGAGGTAATCGGGCTCGAGCAGGTCGTTGATGCCGACCACCTCGATGTCGGGGAAGTCCCGCACGGCGGCGCGAAACACCATGCGGCCGATGCGGCCGAAACCGTTGATGCCAATCCTGATCGTCATACGCCACTCCTGCTGAAGAATGAAAAGTCCACGATGTATCTAGGATGCACGCATTGCCGCGTCGGCCGCGATGACCCAGGTCAAAGGACCGGCCGGGTACCGCGCGGCGGACGGCCGACCGTCGTCACGCGAGAACGCGCTTCACGGCCGCGGCGACGTTCGCCGCGGTGAAGCCGAAATGCTTGAACAGGACGCCGGCCGGCGCCGACTCGCCGAAGGTGTCGAGCCCGACGACGGCGCCGCGCGGGTCGTCGGTCGCGCCGACGTACTTGCGCCAGCCGGCGGTCGACCCGGCCTCGACCGCCACGCGCGGCACGCCGGCCGGCAGCACGCTCGCCCGGTACGCGGCATCCTGGCGATCGAACAATCCGGTGCAGGGCATCGACACGACGCGAACGGAAATGCCGTCGGCGGCGAGCGCGTCGCGCGCGCCCATCGCGAGCCCGATCTCGGAGCCGGTCGCGATGATCACCGCCCGCTTCGCGCCCGTCGCCGCTCCAGTCGGCCAGCACGTATCCGCCGCGGCGGATCGCCGCGATCTGCGCGGCGTCGCGGGCCTGGAACGGAACGTTCTGGCGCGTCAGGATGAGGCACGACGGGCCATTCCGGCGCTCGATCGCTGCTGCCCACGCCACTGCGGTCTCGACCGTGTCGCAGGGCCGCCAAACGTCCATGTTCGGGATGAGGCGCAGGCTTGCCGTGTGCTCGACCGACTGGTGGGTGGGCCCGTCCTCGCCCAGGCCGATCGAGTCATGGGTGAACACGAAGATCGACCGCAGCTTCATCATCGCCGCCATGCGCAGCGCGTTGCGCGCGTAATCGGAGAAGGTGAGGAATGTGCCCACGTACGGGATCAGCCCGCCGTGCAGCGCAATGCCGTTCGCGATCCCGCACATCGCGAACTCGCGCACGCCGAAGTGAACATAGTTGCCGGCCGCCTCGCGGGTCACGGTCCTGCTGCCGGACCAGTTGGTGAAGACCGAGCCGGTGAGGTCCGCGGAGCCGCCGATCAGCTCGGGCAGGGTCTTGGCGTAGCCTTCGATCGCCTGCTGCGATGCCTTGCGCGTGGCCACTGACTCGGCGCGCGCCGCCTGCGCCCCGACGAAGGCCTCGACCGTCTCGCCCCACGACGCCGGCAGCTCGCCGTGCATCCGGCGCGCGAACTCGGCGGCGAGCTCGGGATGCGCGGCGCGGTATTGCGCATGGCGTTGCGCCCATTCTTCCTCGCGCAATGCGCCGCGCTCGCGGGCATTCCAGCCCGCGTAGATCGACTCGGGAATGGCGAACGGCGGATGCGTCCAGCCGAGCGCCGCCCGCGTTGCCGCCACTTCCTTCTCGCCCAGCGCCGCGCCGTGCACGTCCGCGGTCCCCGCCTTGTTCGGTGCGCCCTTGCCGATCACGGTCTTGCAGCAGATAAGCGACGGGCGGTCCTTGACCTGCTGCGCCTTGCGGATCGCGGCATCGACCGCCGCGATGTCGTGGCCATCAACGTTGCCGATCACGTTCCAGCCATAGGCCTCGAACCGGCGCGGAGTGTCGTCGGTGAACCAGCCCTTGGTCTCGCCGTCGATCGAGATGCCGTTGTCGTCGTAGATCGCGATCAGCTTGGACAGGCCGAGCGTACCGGCGAGCGAGCAGGCCTCGTGCGAGATCCCCTCCATGAGGCAGCCGTCGCCAACGAAGACGTAGGTGCGGTGATCGACGATCGTGTGGCCGGGACGGTTGAATTCGGCCGCGAGCAGCTTCTCGGCCAGTGCCATGCCGACGGCGTTGCTCAAGCCCTGGCCGAGCGGTCCGGTCGTCGTTTCGACGCCGGGCGTCGCGCCGAGCTCAGGATGCCCCGGCGTCTTCGAATGCAGCTGGCGGAAATTCTTCAGCTCGTCGATCGGCAGGTCGTAACCCGTGAGATGCAGCAGTGCGTAGAGCAGCATCGACCCGTGGCCATTGGAGACGACGAAGCGATCGCGGTTCGCCCACGTGGTGTTCCCGGGGTTGTGTGCAAGGTGGCGCGTCCAGAGCGCGACGGCGATTTCGGCCATGCCCATCGGCATGCCGGGATGGCCACTCTTCGCCGCCTCGACCGCATCCATTGCGAGGGCGCGGATCGCATTGGCAAGTTGGGAATCGGAGGCGGAGGTGCGAGCATCGGCAGTCATCGTGGGGGCTCGAATTTCTGTGATCCGCGGCCGAAGCGTCGGATCGGGCGGGCGGCGCGGCTGGAATTGGATGCGCAGGGAACGAGGGATGCGTCTGTGAATGAGCCCGGCGGCTGCGCGCTCCGTGCGTGCCTTGACGAAGGTCCGCGCAACCTGAAATTATCGTTCCGGGCGCCCGTTTGTGCAATAATCAACGACTTCGATTCGACCGGCTTTTCGTCCGGAGCGTGCGGGCGATGCCGGGTCGGGTGGGTGCCCTTCTTTCCGCGACGCACGGAAAGCGGGGCTTTTTATTCAGAGCCGCCGGGCATGCCAGCCGCCCGCTATCCGGTGGCCCCAGGGGGACGGCAATTGGATGGAATTCATCTGCTGGGCGAATGGTACGAATGCCCCGCAAGCACACCGGAGTTCACGCGTGCGGAGGCATTGCGCGCCTTGTGTCTCGAGTCGGTTCGCGACGCCGGATTGACGATCGTCGGCGAGGCGTTCCATCAGTTCCAGCCGCAAGGCGTCACCGGAACCGTGCTGCTCGCGGAGTCCCACCTGGCGATCCACACCTGGCCCGAGTGCGGCTTCGTTACGGTCGACGTCTACGTCTGCAATCTCGCCACCGACAACAGCGACAAGGCCGGACGACTGTTTCGAGCACTCGAAGCCGCGCTGAAGCCGAAGCGCGCCAAGTACCAGGTGATCCATCGCGGGAGCGTTGATGGCTGACAGCCGCACGAGCGCCGGTGCGCCGGCTCCCGACCTCGCCCCGGGGCTGATGACGGAGCAGCTCACCGACGACTGGGGCTTCTACATTCGCTCGGCGCGCCAGCTGGAAAAGTTCGATTCCCCGTATCAGGCCGTCGAGGTCCACGACAGCGTGCCGTTCGGCATGCTGTTCCGGCTGGATGGCCATTTCATGACCTCCGAGAAGGATGAGTTCTTCTACCACGAGAACCTCGTCCATCCTGCGGCGCTCGCTCATCCGCGGCCCGAACGGGCGCTGATCGTCGGGGGCGGTGACGGCGGATCGGCCGAGGAGCTCTTGAAGCATCCGACGATGCGCTCGGTGACGCTGGCCGAGATCGACGCCACGGTCGTAGGTATTGCGCGCAAGTATCTGGGCTCGGTTCATGGCGGCGCGCTCGACGATCCGCGTCTCACGCTGGTGATCGGGGATGGCTTCGAATACGTGCGCACCGCGACGGATCGGTACGATCTGATCGTGCTCGACCTGACCGACCCCGGCGGGCCATCGGAGCCGCTGTACACGCCCGCGTTTTACGCTGCCTGTGCCACCCGCCTCAACCCGGGCGGAGCGCTGACGCTGCATATCGCGAGCCCGATCGCCCATCCCGATCGGATCCGGGCGACGCTGGCGAGCCTGCGCGCGGCGTTTGCGCTCGTCACGCCATACCTCACGTCGATCCCGCTCTATGGCGGCTTGTGGATGATGGCATGCGCGTCGTCCACGCTCGACCCGCGGGCCGTGAGCGCGGCGGAGATCGACCGCCGCATCGCCGAGCGCGGGCTCTCCAAGCTGCGCTACTACAACGGCGACATGCATCGCGCGGCGCTGGCGTTGCCGAACTTCGTCCGCGAACTGGTCGGCTGAGAGCCACAGGGACGTCAACCCGGGCGCCCGTCAGGGCGTTGTTGGCGATGTACGGGAGCGTCGGCCCGGTCCGCTCCGGGTTGAAGGATCCGGTTTCCGCCCATATATCGAGCTGTAGGCATTTGGGGGCGTCCACGGCGACGGAGGCACGATGGCAATCGGCATGAAGCGGTCAAAGCTCGCGAATGCGATGGACAACGCGGATTACGTGTTGATCGACGGGATCGTCTTCGAAACCGAGTACCTGCGCGCGCCGGACGAGGCGACGGTCGCCGACGACGTCGTGCTTGAGGCGAAGCGCGGCGACACGGAAATCATGCTGACGCGGCAGGAAGTGGACGGTGCCGAGCATCTCGGCGAAGGTGTCTTCCGGCTGAGATCCGGCTCGCAACTGCGCTTCCTGTCCAGCGCGACGATTCACTAAGACGCCGCCACGCGCCGCACGAGCCGGCGCTAACGCAGCACGAAATCGAACGTAGCTGCGAGCGCCCCACCCTCGTGCTTCGGGTCGGGCGTCAGGGCTATCGCCAGCCGCGCCAGCGTTCCTTTCGGCGAGCTCCCAAGCACGACGTCACCTTCGACCGAATCACCGGCGACATAGAGCTGCGTCGTCAGCGCCGCCGTACCGGGCGCACGCAATTTGACGTGCAGGTGCGGCGGACGCCCGCCATAGGCCACGGGCCGGATCGTCTTGAACGCGTAGCGACCCTCGGTGTCGGTCGTGGCGACGCCGTATCCCTGGAAGTTTTCGTCGCGCGGCTGGCCGTCGTCGCCAGCATGATGGTAGCGACCGTAAACATCGCACTGCCAGAGTTCGACCGTCACGTTGGCGAGCGGGCGGCCATCGCGGCTTTGCACCCGACCTGACAGGTAGAGCGGGGTCCCGAGGGCCCTGGCTGACCGCCCGACGATCTGGGTCAGATCAGAATCGCGGTCGGCGGGGAAGGTCTTCGGATAGAACGGCCCTTCGACCTGACCCGGCGTGGGGGTGAGCGCCGGTACCTGGGCTCCGGAGCGCACGATCGGCAGAAGCGCCATCGCCGCGAGCGCCGGCAGTGCCGCGAGCATGCGGCGCCGCGGGACGAAGCCAGGGACCGGGAGCGTGTTCGACATAGGAGCCTTCGCGACAGAAACGAGGCGGCCCCGGAATATTGCACGACGTCGGGGCGCTCGCGGGACGTCCGAAGCCGTTATAGAATAATCGATTCGATTCGGCAGAGGCCACTCGCACGAACGGATTACCGGTAGCGTTAGCGAAAGGATCGCAAATGGACGTGACGCGCAGGGATGTGCTGAAGACGGGCGGCGGCATGACGCTGCTCGGGTTGCTCGCGGCGGCGGGCTGGTTGCAGTCCGGCGCGGCGGCGGCGCAGGCGTGGAACAAGAGCGCGTTCGAAGCCAAGACGATGGACGAGACGATGAAGGCCTTCGGCGGCGGCACGCCCGCGCAAAGCAAGGACATCGTGTTCGTGTCGACGCCGGACATCGCCGAGAACGGCGCCGTCGTCCCGATCGGCGTGACGAGCTCGATTCCGAAGACCGAATCGATCGCCATCCTGATCGAAAAGAATCCGAACATGCTGGCGGCGAGCTTCGACATTCCGCCGGGAACGGATCCGTCGATCTCCACGCGGGTCAAGATGGGCCAGAGCTCGAATGTCTATGCGCTGGTGAAGGCGGACGGCAAATACCATGTCGCGTCCAAGGAGATCAAGGTCACGCTCGGCGGTTGCGGCGGCTAGCCGAACGTATCGACTCGATGAGGGGAACCTGAAATGCCAGATCCGATGAAGATCCGCGCAACGGTCGTGGGCGACTCGACCGAAGTGAAAGTGCTGATGAGCCACGAGATGGAAACGGGCCAGCGCAAGGATGCCGCCGGGAAGACGATCCCGGCGTGGTTCATCCAGAACGTCACCGCAACCCACAACGGCAAGACCGTTCTCAGCGCGCAGTGGGGACCGGCAGTGGCGAAGAATCCGTTCCTGTCGTTCAAGTTCAAGGGTGGCGCGAAGGGCGACAAGGTCCAGATCACCTGGGTCGACAACAAGGGTGAGAAGCGGACCGACGAAGCGGTCGTCGGTTAGACGGGTATGCCCGGGTGGCCCATCGGCCCCGCGACAACCGCCGAAACGCGCGTCGACGCGCAGGCAATCCGGGTGCTACCGCAGCGGGCACCCCTCTCTTGGAGGAACGTCATGCGTCTGAAATCCCGTGGCATTGCGCTGGGTTCGCTGTTCGCCCTCGCGTCGGTGGCGCCGATCGTTGCGGGCCAGGGCAGCGCGGTCGACGAGATCGCGAAATACCGCGCGGCGCTGCAGGACGGCAACCCGGCCGAGCTGTGGGAAGCTGCGCGGCGCCGGTCTCTGGAAGCAGAAGCGCGGCCCGAAGAACGCCTCGCTCGAGCAATGCGACCTCGGCCTCGGCCCTGGCGTCGTCAAGGGCGCATACGCGCAGCTGCCGCGCTACTTCGCCGACGCCGACCGCGTGATGGACCTGGAGACGCGGCTCGTCTGGTGCATGGTCGACGCTGCAGGGCTATACCGAGGCGGACGCCAGGAAGGGGCCCTTCGGCAGCCCGGATCACAAGTCGGACATCGAGGCGCTGGTCGCGTACGTCACGGCCGAGTCGCGCGGCGTCAAGATGAATGTCGCGCTGCGTCATCCGAAGGAGCAGGAAGCCTACCGGCTCGGCGAGAAGATCTTCTACTTCCGCGGCGGTCCGCACGACTTCGCCTGCGCGACCTGCCACGGCGAGGACGGCAAGCGCATCCGCCTGCAGGACCTGCCCAACCTCACCGAGACCGCGGGACGCGCAGAAGGCGTACACGACCTGGCCGGCGTACCGCGTGTCGCAGGGCGAGCTGCGCACGTTCCAGTGGCGGCTGAACGACTGCTTCCGCCAGCAGCGCTTCCCCGAGCTGGATTTCACGTCCGAGGCGTCGATCGCGCTGACGATGTTCCTCGCGCACAACGCGAACGGCGCCGCGTTCGACGCGCCGGCGATCAAGCGCTGATGGAGACGACGCCATGCAAAGCAGGCATCTGATCTGGGCGCTGGGCATCGCCGTCGCCGCTTCGTCGGTTCTCCTGGGCTGCGCGACGGCACCCAGCGACGCCGAAGTCTCGGCCAAGGCAGCCGTCGATGATGAAGGCCTCGTTCAAGGAGCGGGGCCAGGCCAAGCTCGACCGCCTCGACCAGGACGAGACGCAGAAGGCTCTGCAGCGAATATGCCGGCAAGGCGTTGCCGAAGGACGTCGCGGAGCGGATCGAGAAGGCAGAATCTCGCGATGATCAAATGGCCCGCCGACGGCAAGCTGATGGGCGACTGGAAGAACGGCGAGAAGATCGCGCAGGAAGGCCGCGGCATGCAGTACTCCGACGACCCGAAGGGCCCGGTCGGCGCCAACTGCTACGCATGCCACCAGCTCGCGCCGCAGGAGCTGTCGTACGGCACGATCGGCCCGAGCCTCTACCAGTTCGGCAAGCTGCGCGGCTACACCGACGAGACGACCGCAAGTACGCGTACGGCAAGATCTACAACGCCGAGGCCTACAGCGCGTGCACCAACATGCCGCGCTTCGGCCACAACGGCATCCTGAGCGAGCAGCAGATCAAGGACGTGGTCGCGCTGCTGATGGATCCGGACTCGCCGGTCAACAAGTGAGCGGACGTCGTGCGCTGCGCGCTACGCCCGTCCCTGAGCGGCCCGCCGGAGTCACCGCATGGACCGCCGCGAATTCCTGAACCTGCTCGCGGCCGGCGCCGCGGCGGTCTGCCGCTCGCATGGCGCGACGCGCTGGCGCGGGCAACGCGGCGACGCTCTACGACGTGCCGCGCGTTCGGCAACGTGAGCCTGCTGCACTTCACCGACTGCCACGCGCAGCTGCTGCCGATCTACTTCCGCGAGCCGAACGTCAATCTCGGTGTCGGCGACGCTCGCGGCAAGCCGCCGCACCTGGTCGGCGAGGCGCTGCTCCGGCATTTCGGCATCCGACCGGGAACGCGTCGACGCGCATGCGTTCACCTACCTCGATTTCGACGCCGCCGCAAAGCGCTACGGCAAGGTCGGCGGCTTCGCGCACCTCGCCACGCTGGTCAAGCGGCTGAAGGCGTCGCGTCCGCGGTGCGCTGCTGCTCGATGGCGGCGACACCTGGCAGGGCTCGGCGCACCGCGTTGTGGACGAAGGGCCAGGACATGGTCGACGCCTGCAAGCTGCTGGGCGTCGACGTGATGACCGGGCACTGGGAGTTCACGCTCGGCGCCGAGCGCGTGAAGGAGATCGTCGACAGTGACTTCGCCGGCAAGGTCGACTTCGTCGCGCAGAACGTCAAGACGGCCGACTTCGGCGATCCGGTGTTTCCGGCATACACGATCCGGCCGGTCAATGGCGTGCCGGTCGCGATCGTCGGCCAGGCGTTCCCGTACACGCCGATCGCGAACCCGCGCTACTTCGTCGCCGACTGGACGTTCGGCATCCAGGACGAGAACCTGCAGAAGATCGTCGACGGAGGCGCGCGGCAAGGGGGCTCAGGCGGTCGTCCTGCTCTCGCACAACGGGATGGACGTCGATCTCAAGCTGGCCACGCGGGTGCGCGGCATCGACGCGATTCTCGGCGGTCACACCCACGACGGCGTTCCGGCACCGACGATCGTGACCAACGGCGGCGGCCGCACGCTGGTCACCAACGCCGGCAGCAACGGCAAGTTCCTCGCGGTGCTGGACCTCGACGTCAAGGGCGGCAAGGTCGCCGATTTCCGCTACAGGCTGCTGCCCGTGTTCTCCAATCTGCTGCCCGCAGATCCGGTGATGGGCGCGCTGATCGACCGGGCGCGCGCGCCGTACAGGGCGAAGCTCGACGAGAAGCTCGCGCGTCACCGAGGGGCTGCTCTACCGGCGCGGCAACTTCAACGGCACCTTCGACCAGCTGCTGCTCGACGGCCTGATGGCGGAGAAGAACGCCGAGATCGCGTTCTCGCCCGGATTTCGCTGGGGCACGACGCTGTTGCCCGGACAGACGATCACGTTCGAGCACCTGATGGATCAGACCGCGATCACCTACCCGTACGTGACGGTCAACGAGCTGACCGGGGAGATGATCAAGACGATCCTCGAGGACGTCGCCGACAACCTGTTCAATCCGGATCCGTATCTATCAACAGGGCGGCGACATGGTGCGCGTCGGCGGCATGAGCTACGCCATCGACCCGCGGCGCGAAGATGGGCAGCCGCATCACGCGCATGGCGCTCGGAGGCAAGCCGCTCGATGCGGCGAAGAAATACAAGGTTGCCGGCTGGGCACCGGTATCCGAGGAGGCGAAGGCGGCGGGCGGCGAGCCGGTCTGGGACGTGATGGCTCGGTACCTGCGGGCGCAGAAGACCGTCGCGCCGCGCACGCTCAACCTGCCGCAGGTCGAAGGCGCGGCCGGCAATCCGGGCATGGCCTAGCGCCATCCCGCCGACCGATTGCACGGCACGCGATATCGGTTGCAAACCGACCGGCGAGTTTCCGGTGAGAATGAGGGAAGGGGAGAACACATGCGCGTCAGGGATTGCGTTCTGATCGTCACGATGGCCGCGGTTGCCGGCACCACGGCAAGCCGCGCTGCCGCACAGAAGATGCTGGTCAACTACCCGACGCTTGCCACCGCGGCTGCGCTGCAGGCAGCCCAGGCTGCGCTTGCCCGCTGCCAGAAGGACGGCTACACCGTCGCCGCGGCTGTCGTCGACCGCGGCGGGCACCCGCTGGCGGTGCTGCGCGATAACCTGGCCGGCGCGCACACGACACAGACCGCGGTGAACAAGGCCGCGACCGCGGTCAGCTTTCGCACCGATACGACCGAGCTCGCCGCAGTCACGCAGCCGGGCAAGGCGCAAAGCGGTGTCCGCCAGTTGCCGAACGTGGTCGCCCTCGGCGGGGGGTTGATGATTCGCGCCAAGGGCTCGCTGGTCGGCGGCATCGGTGTCTCGGGTGCGCCGGGCGGCGATGCCGACGACGTGTGTGCGAAGGCCGGGATCGCCGCGATCAGCGACGCGATCGAGCTCGAGTAGGCGGCGCGGCCGGCGCGCCGGCCGCGGCCGAACGTGCGAGCACGGCCGGCCGGTGGGACCGCCTGCAACTCAACTGACGGTCACGCGGGCAAACTTGCGCTTTCCCGCCTGCACGACGATCGTGCGGCCCGCGGGAATCAGGAGCGCCCTGTCGGCGACGACGTCGCCGTCGACCTTGAGTCCGCGCTGGGTGATGAGCCGCAGCGCCTCGGAAGTCGAGTCGACGATTCCGGCCTGCTTCGCGAGCTGCGCGATCGTCAGGCCCGCGCCGGCGGTCGCCAGCGTGATCTCCGGGATGCTTTCCGGCAGGGCGCCCCGCCGGAAGCGTGCCTCGAACTCGGCGAGCGCATGCTCCGCGGCACTTTTCGAATGGAAGCGCGCAACGATCTCCTGCGCGAGCAGGACCTTCGCGTCACGCGGATTGCGGCCCTCGGCACATTCGCGCCGTAGCCGGGCCACATCGTCCTGCGACCGGAACGACAGCAGCGTGTAATAGCGCCACATCAGCTCGTCCGAGATCGACATCAGCTTGCCGAAGATCTCGCCGGGTGCCTCGGTGATGCCGACATAGTTGTCGAGCGATTTCGACATCTTGTTGACGCCGTCGAGACCCTCGAGCAGCGGCAGCGTAAGGATGCATTGCGGCTCCTGGCCGTAGTGCCGCTGCAGCTCGCGGCCGACGAGCAGGTTGAATTTCTGGTCGGTTCCGCCGAGCTCGATGTCGGCGCGGAGCGCGACCGAGTCGTAGCCCTGTGCGAGCGGGTAGAGGAACTCGTGGATCGCGATCGGCTGGCCGCCCTGGTAGCGCTTGCCGAAATCGTCGCGCTCGAGCATCCGCGCGACCGTGTATTTCGCGGCAAGCCTGATCATCCCGTCGGCCCCCAGCGGCAGCAGCCAGGTCGAATTGAATGCGACCTCGGTCCTGGCGCGGTCGAGGATCAGGAACGCCTGATCGGTGTAGGTCTTCGCATTGGCCTCGATTTCCTCGCGGGTGAGCGCCGGGCGCGTCACATTGCGCCCCGTAGGGTCACCGATCATCCCGGTGAAATCGCCGATGACGAAGATCACGTGATGGCCGAGTTCCTGCAGCTGTCGCAGCTTGTTGAACTGGACGGTGTGTCCGAGGTGCAGGTCGGGACGCGTCGGGTCGAAGCCCTCCTTGACGCGCAGCGGCTTGCCGCGGGCGAGCTTCTGGGCGAGCTCGGATTCGACGAGCAGCTCTTCGGCGCCGCGGCGAAACACCGCGAGTTGGTGATCGATGTCGACGGTCATGGTTGCGGCGCGCGGCACGGCATTTGCTAGAATTCCGGCCTTGCCCGTCCGCTTCCGGCAATGACCGCCCAAAGAACCGCGATTCTAGCGCATAGGCTCGGTGCGGCCGCCCGGCGCCACCTGCGCGCGCCGACTCCGGGCCAATGGCTCACGGTCATGCTCCTCGGGATGTCCGCCGTTGCCGCGTTTGGGCTTGCGCCGGGCACGACGCTGCCGACGACGCCGACGCGGTCGATCCGCGTCGATCTGCCACGACCGGCGGTGTCCGTCGTGGGCGTGGACGCCAGCACGGCCGGGTACTGGCGCGAGGAGCGCATCCGGCGCGGCGACACCATCGGCAGCGCACTTTCCCGGCTCGGCGTCGACGACCCGGCCGCGCTTGAGTTTCTGCGCACCGATCCTTCCGCACGCGCCGTCTACCAGCTCCGCCCGGACAAACCGCTTACGGTCGAGACCGACGGCGAGGGCCGCTTGCTGCGGCTGCGGTTCATGACGGGGAGCGGCGAACGCCTTTCGATCACACGGGAACGTGAGCGCTTCGCTGCAGCAATCGGAGCGGCACCGATCGAGCTTCGCTGGCGGATGGCGGCGGGCGAAATCCGCTCGTCGCTGTTTGGCGCTGCCGATGCGATCGGCCTTCCGGACGCGGTGACGCTGCAGCTCGCCGACGTATTTGCCGGCGACATCGATTTCTACCAAGACATCCAGCGGGGCGACCGCTTTGCCCTCGTCTATGAGATGCGTTACGTCGATGGCGAGGCGATCGGCGTGGGCCGGATTGTCGCCGCCCTGTTCGTGAACCGGGGCAAGACCTTCCGCGCCTTCCTCCAGCGCACCGAGGACGGTGGCGAGCACTACTATGCGGACGATGGGACCCCGATGCGCAAGGCGTTCCTGCGCTCGCCGATGGAGCTCTCGCGGGTGACGTCCGGGTTCTCGAGCGCGCGCTTCCATCCGATTCTGCAGACCTGGCGTGCACACAAGGGCGTCGACTACGCAGCGCCCGCGGGTACGCCGGTGCGCGCGACGGGCAACGGCAAGGTCGTATTCGCCGGCAATCAGGGCGGTTACGGCAACGTCGTTCATTTGCAGCACAGTGGCGCGTTCTCGACGATCTATGCGCACCTGTCGCGCTTCGCGCCACAGCTGCGGGCCGGCGGCCGCGTGAGCCAGGGCGATGTCATCGGCTACGTCGGGCAGACCGGCTGGGCGACCGGACCGCACCTGCACTACGAGTTCCGCGTCGGCGGCGATCCGCGCAATCCGCTCACCGTGGCATTGCCGACCGCCGAGCCGCTCGCGGGTCCGCTGCGCGCAGAATTCGCCGAGCGCATCGCCCCGGCCGCCGCGCAGCTCGCTCTCGCGCGCGATCTTTCGGGCGCGCTCGTCGCGACCGCCGACTAGCGCGGGCTGAACGACCGACGTCATGCGGCAGATCTACGCCGGCGTGATGTCGGGCACGAGTCTCGACGGCGTGGACGCGGTCGTCGCGGACTTCGCACCGGCGGATGGTCGGGCATGCCGGCTGCTCGCTGCCGTGCACCTGACTTTCCCGCCGGGTCTCCGCGATGTGCTCGACGCGTTGCAGCGCCCGGATGGCGATGAACTCGCGCGGGCCGCGCGCGCCGCCAATGCGCTGGCCGACGTGTACGCCGACGCCATCGTCGCTGTGCTCGCAGGCGCCGCGGTTGCGCCGGCCGACCTCGTTGCCGTCGGTGTGCACGGGCAGACGCTGCGCCATCGCCCAGACGAAGGCTGGACGTTGCAGCTCAACAATCCGGCGCGCGTCGCCGAGCGCGCGGGCGTTGCCGTCGTCGCGGATTTCCGGAGTCGCGACGTTGCGGCCGGCGGACAGGGGGCACCGCTGGTGCCCGCCTTCCATGCAGCGCTGTTCGGCGGTGAAGCGCATCGTGTCGTCGTCAACATCGGCGGCATCGCCAACCTGACCGACTTGCCGGTGCGCGGGAAGATTCGCGGCTTCGATACGGGCCCCGGCAACGTGCTCCTCGACCTCTGGCACGCACGGCACCGCGGTGGAGCCTTCGATCGCGACGGGGCATGGGCCCGTTCGGGACGCGTCGATCCGGCATTGCTCGCGGACCTTCTCGCCGAGTCGTTCTTCACGCGACCGCCGCCGAAGAGCACCGGCCGCGATCTGTTCCATGCGGGGTGGCTCGACGCGAAGCTCGCGCGCCGCCACGTCAGGCCCGAAGACGTGCAGGCGACATTGACGGCATTGACGGCGCGGAGCATCGCGGACGCCGTGCGCACACACTGTCCCGACGCGGTGGAAGTGCTGGTCTGCGGCGGCGGCGCGAACAACGGGGCACTGATCGCGGAGCTTGCTCTCGCTCTCGCTCCGCGCGCCGTGCTCCCGACGACGCAACGAGGCGTTGCGGTCGAGCATGTCGAGGCGCTGGCGTTCGCCTGGCTCGCGCGCGAGACGCTCGCCGGGCGCCCCGGCAATCTTCCCGCCGTCACCGGCGCCCGCGGGTCGCGCGTCCTCGGCGCGATCTATCCTCGCTGAGGTTGCGGCGCATCGCCGGCCGGCAGTGCCCCCAAAGCAAACGGGGCCCGCAGGCCCCGTCGTCACGAACTCAGGATCCGCTCAGGCAGAAAACGACGATCCGCAGCCGCAGGTGGTCTGGGCGTTCGGATTCTTGATCACGAACTGGGCGCCTTCGAGCCCTTCCTGGTAGTCGATTTCGGCACCGACCAGGTACTGGTAGCTCATCGGATCGATCAGCAGCGTGACGCCGTTCTTCACCATCGATGTGTCGTCGTCATTGACGGCCTCGTCGAACGTGAAGCCGTACTGGAAGCCCGAGCACCCGCCGCCGGTGACAAACACGCGCAGCTTGAGGTCGGGATTGCCTTCCTCTTCGATCAGGAGCCGCACCTTCTCCGCAGCGCTGTCGGTGAAGATGAGGGGCGCGGGCATTTCGGTCATCGTGTTCATCGCTGCTCCATTTGTTGCGTGTTTAGGATTATCGGACTCTGCGCCGGTTGCTGCAACCATGCCGCCGGCAGGGTGGTCGACCAGACCGCCCGGAACGGCGGCCGCGGCACCGGTTATTCGGCGACGGCTCGCTTCATTTCCAGGACCGATGCCATTCCGGGTTCGGCATGGATCAACCGGCCCTGAACGACCGCCCCGACATGCATCTCCAGTGTCTTGTAGGTCACATCGCCGACGATCCGCGCATTGGGCTGCAGCTCGAGGTAGTCGTTGGCGACGAGCGGCCCGTTCACGGCACCATTGACGACCATGTGCGACACCCGGACTTCGCCGTCGATCTTCGCCTGCTCGCTGATCACGAGGGTGCTGGGATCACCGTTGGCCGCGACCACGTTGCCCTGGACCCGACCGTCGATGCGCAGTCCTCCGGTGAAGGTCACATCGCCATTGACGATGGTGCCCGCGCCAATCAGGCTGTCGATCCGCTTTTGCGGCGTCGAGTGCTTCTTATTTCCCCACATGCGTCCTCCTCACGGGATTACAAGATTTCGCGTGGCCCGCGGGTTGGGCTGCCCGGTCTCGAAGGCACGGGCGGTGACCGTCCGCACGGCGGCGCCGCGGGGGGTTTCGAAAGTTCCTTCAAGTCGCTGATAGTACTTGAATTTGAGCGTGAGCGCTGGCGCGGTAACCGGCTGCTCCTCGGGCAGTGCGATGATGATCGGCCGGGCGCCGGCGCCGCTCGCGGCCGTCGGCTGCAGCGTGATCTGCAGCGTGACATGGCCCTCGAACTCGTCCTTCGGGCTGCCGCCACGCACCATCAGCAAGCTGTAGCGCCAGGCGTCCTCGCGCTCGCGCTCGACGACCAGGCGCTGGATCGCGAGCCCGACCTGCTTGTTCGAATCGGCCACGAGCTTCTGCAGGAAGACGAGCTCCTCCCTGATCTGCGAGTTCTCGTTCTGCAGCTCGAGTGTCTGCTTCGACAATGTCGCCTGCGCGCCCGTGGCCATGGCGAGTTCGCTCTGCTGCTGGGCGGTCGTCGCGCTGAGCCGGGTGTTTTCGGCCCGCAGCGCCACGTTCTCCGTTTCGAGCGCTGCGATCCGGTCCCTGATTTCGGTGCGGTTAAGACCGGAGAAGATCTGGCCGAAATCGAATCCCCACCACCACATGCCGGCGACAACCGCCAGCAGGACGACCACGGCGACCGCGCGCCACGGCCACGGCAGCCTCGAACGCACCGCCATCGCCGGCGCGTCGATGGAAAAATGCTGGCTGACGCGGCGCCACCAGTTGGACAGGGCCAACGCAGACCCTACGGCAGCACCGGCAACGCGCTCAAGCCCGTGCTCTCGGGCAGGCCGAACATCAGATTCATGTTCTGGATCGCCTGCCCCGCGGCGCCTTTGACGAGGTTGTCCTCGACGGCAAGGATTACGGCCATGTCGCCTCCCTGCGGGCGGTGGACCGCAATCCGGCAGACGTTGGCCGCGCGGACCGAGCGGGTGTCCGGCATGGATCCTGCGGGCATCACGTCGACGAACGGCTCGCCCGCATAGCGCTTCTCGTAGAGCGCCTGCAGGTCGACGCGCGGATCGGTGAGCCGTGCGTAGAGCGTCGCGTGAATGCCGCGGATCATCGGCACGAGATGCGGGATGAACACGAGGCCGACCGGTGCGCGGCTCGCCGCGGCCAGTCCCTGGGCGATCTCCGGATGGTGCCGATGGCCCTTGACGCCGTAGGCTTTGAAGTTGTCGGATGCCTCCGCGAAGAGCAGGCTCATCTCCTCCTTGCGCCCTGCGCCGGAGACACCCGACTTGCAGTCGGCGACGAGGTGGGCGGTGTCGACGATCCCGGCTTCCAGCAACGGCAGAAAGCCCAGCTGCACCGCCGTCGGATAGCATCCCGGATTGCCGACGATCCGCGCGCTGCGGATCGCGGTCGCGATGGACCTCCGGCAGCCCATAGACCGATTCGGCGAGCAGGTCCGGACACGCATGCGGGATCCCGTACCACTTCTCGAACACTGCCGGGTCCTTCAGGCGGAAGTCCGCCGCGAGATCGATGATCTTCACGCCGGCGCCGGTGAGTTCGCGCGCCTGAGCCATGGCGACGCCGTGCGGCGTGGCGAAGAACACGACGTTGCAGGAATGCAGATCGGCTGCTCCGGGGTCGCCGAAGGCAAGCCCATACCTGCCGCGCAGGCTCGGAAACATGTCGGCGACCTTGGTGCCGGCCTCCTTGCGCGAGGTGATGGTGCGCACGTCGGCTTCCGGATGCTGCGCCAGGAGGCGAAGCAGCTCGACGCCGGTGTAGCCTGTGCCGCCGACGATGCCGACCTTGATCATGCGGTCCTCGTTCGCATTGCGCTCGGTGATTCGATTCTAGCACCGGGGGTTCGCTGCACCCTTCCGACACCCGGCCGCCGCGCCGTACCGATGTGCGCGGTGCGAGACAGCACCCCGAGAAACGCGAAAGCCGCCCCGGAGGCGGCCGTCGCGGAGGAAGCGCGGCGAACGCCGACGCTCAGCGCTTCGAGAATTGCTTGCGCTTGCGCGCCTTGTGCAGGCCCACTTTCTTCCGTTCCACTTCCCGCGCGTCGCGCGTCACGAGGCCGGCTTTTGACAGCGCGGGCTTCAGCGCAACGTCGTAGTCGATCAGCGCACGCGTGATGCCGTGGCGCACTGCCCCCGCCTGGCCGGACTCACCGCCGCCCTCGACGTTGATCATGATGTCGAAGGTCGCCTCGTGGCTGGTAAGCTTCAGCGGCTGGCGGATCACCATGCGACCGGTGTCGCGGGAGAAGAATTCGTCCGCCGGCTTCTCGTTGACGACGATCTTGCCCGTGCCCTTCTTCAGAAAGACGCGGGCGACTGCGCTCTTGCGGCGGCCGGTGCCGTAGTAATAGTTGCCGATCATGGGGTTCAGATTTCCAGGTTCTTGGGCTGCTGCGCCGCGTGCGGATGTGCGTCGCCTGCGTAGCACTTGAGCTTCTTCAGCATCTTGTAACCGAGCGGGCCCTTCGGCAGCATGCCCTTCACCGCCTTTTCCAGTGCCCGGCCCGGAAAGCGCGCCTGCATCTTCGCGAAGTTCGTCGTCGACACGCCGCCCGGATAGCCGCTGTGGCGGTGGTAGAGCTTGTCGTCGGCCTTGTTGCCGGTGACGCGGATCTTCTCGACGTTCGTGACGACGATGAAATCGCCGGTGTCCATGTGCGGGGTGAAGATCGGCTTGTGCTTGCCGCGCAGGCGCAGCGCGATCTGGCTCGCGAGGCGGCCGAGCACCTTGTCGGTGGCGTCCACCACGAACCATTCCCGCTGGATATCCTCGGGCTTGGCGGAGTACGTCTTCATCGGGATAGCGTTTCGGGTCAATTCAGCAAAGTCTTAAATTTTAATCCATTTTTCGCTGCATGGTCAAGACGCGTCACCCAGAAAAAAGCGCGGCCGGGGTGGGCCGCGCTTCAAGGGTTCCGCCCTAGGAGGAGGAAGGGAGGAAGCTAGCTACGGTCCGCCGGGAGCGAGGGGGTCGCTGACTCCATCGGCGAACGGTTATGATATTTGCATAACAACGCATCCGATGCAAGTGTCCGGCGTTGAAACGGACCCCGATTCCGGGTTCGGTGTTCCAACAGCAACAGTGAGTGAGCGCTTGCTAACGGCTGCGTCGCCGATCAGGTGGCGTGCCTTGAGCGAGAATGGTCGGCAGTCCGGGATGGGGGGCGTATGAAGGTCAGGGCAAAATGGGCCGAAGGCGTGAGCTTCGTCGGGGAATCCGAAACCGGTCACGCGATCGTGATCGACGGCGCTCCTGAGTACGGGGGCCGCAATCGCGGCATGCGGCCGATGGAGGTCGTGCTGCTGGGTACGGCAGCCTGCACGGCCTTCGACGTCGTATGGATTCTCCGCAAGGCGCGTCAGCCCATTGCCGATTGCGCGGTCGACGCCGAAGCCGACCGAGCGGCCACGGATCCGAAGGTGTTCACGCGGATTCATCTCAAGTACACGGTGGCCGGTCGCGGACTCGACCCCGCGCATGTCGAGCGCGCGGTGAAACTGTCGAAGGAAAAATACTGTTCGGCGACGCAGATGCTGGCGAAGACCGCAGAGATCACGTTCGAGATCGCGATCGTCGACGGTGACCGGTTGCCGGTCCCGACCGGCTGAACCGGCGCAACTGCGCCCCGGGGCCACGAGCGCCACCGCCGATTCACCATCGCGGACCCGTGGCCGCGGCAGGACGCGGCGCGGCGCGCTACTTCCTGTCGCGCAGCACGCGCAGGAGGCTCGACGAGTCCCAGCGTCCGCCGCCTTGCGCCTGCACCCGCGCGTAGAACTGATCGACGAGCGCGGTGACGGGAAGCGCGGCGCCACGCGCGCGCGCCTCGGCAAGGCACAGGGCGAGATCCTTGCGCATCCAGTCGACGGCGAAACCGAAGTCGAACTTGTCGGCCAGCATCGTCCGACCGCGGTTTTCCATCTGCCAGGACTGCGCGGCGCCCTTGCTGATCACGTCGAGCGCGCGCTCGACGTCGAGGCCGGCCATCTCGGCGAAGTTGATGCCCTCGGCGAGCGCCTGGACAAGACCGGCGATGCAGATCTGGTTGAACATCTTGGTGAGCTGACCGCTGCCGGCGCCGCCCATCAACGTGACTGCGCGGGCGTAATGCGCGAGCACGTGCTCGGCGCGCGCGAACACGTCCGCGTCGCCGCCGACCATGATCGTGAGCTTGCCGTTCTCGGCGCCCGCCTGTCCGCCCGAGACGGGTGCGTCGAGAAAGCCCACCTGCTTCGCCTTCGCGGCGGCATGGATCTCCCGGGCGATCTGCGCGGACGCCGTCGTGTGGTCGACGAGAATCGAGCCGGCGCGCATCGCGGCGAGCGCGCCGTCCGGGCCCAGAACGACGGAACGGACGTCGTCGTCATTGCCGACGCACATCAGCACGATGTCGACGTTCGCTGCGGCCGCCGCCGGCGTGGGCGCGCTCGTTCCGCCATGCTGCTCGGTCCAGCGGCGCGCCGTTGCCGGGGTCCGGTTGTAGACGGTGACGCGGTGTCCGGCCCGCGCCAGATGGCCCGCCATCGGATAGCCCATGACGCCCAGACCGAGAAACGCGACGTTCTTTGCTTTGGAGTTTTCCATTGGGTCGATCTCACTTGGCAGTTGGCAGGTCGCTCATCGGCATCACCGCGTCGGCGGCAATGCCGCGGCATGGGGTCAAGGTCTCGGGCGCGCCCGATTTGGCTCGGTGGCGGCAGCGCGCGGGGCTGCTTCGGCCGCGAGCGCCGCGCGAGCCGCGCCAGCCGCGATGCGCACCTGGGCGGGCGCCGTTCCGCCGGCGTGGTTGCGGCTTCCGACCGAGCCTTCGAGGGTGAGCACGGTGAACACATCGTCGCCGATCACGGGAGCGAACGACTGCAGCTCGGAAAGCGCGAGATCGGCGAGCTCGCGCGCGCCCTGCTCGGCGTGGCGCACCGCTCGCGCCACCGCCTCGTGCGCATCACGGAACGGCACGCCCTTGCGAACCAGGTAGTCGGCGAGATCGGTTGCCGTCGCATGGCCTTCGGCAGCCGCCTCGCGCATCCGGGCGACGTTGACGGAGAGGCCATTGGCGACGATGTCGGCGAAGATTGCGATCGTGGCGGCCAGCGTGTCGACGGTGTCGAACAGCGGCTCCTTGTCTTCCTGGTTGTCCCGGTTGTAGGCGAGCGGCTGGCCCTTCATCAGCGTGAGGAGGGCGACCAGGTGCCCGTTCACGCGCCCGGTCTTGCCGCGCGCGAGCTCGGCGACATCCGGGTTCTTCTTCTGCGGCATGATCGACGAGCCGGTGCAGAAGCGGTCCGCGAGCGTGACGAACGCGAACCGGGGGTTCATCCACCAGACGAGTTCTTCGGCGAAGCGCGACAGATGGGTCATCACGAGCGCCGCCGCGGCGGTGAATTCGATGGCGAAGTCCCGGTCGGATACCGCGTCGAGCGAGTTCGCGCAGATCGTGTCGAACCCGAGCTCGCGCGCGACCTGCATCCGGTCGATCGGGAAGCCCGTGCCGGCGAGCGCTGCGCTTCCGAGCGGCAGCCGGTTCACGCGTGCGCGGCATTCGCGAAACCGTTCGGAATCGCGCGAGAGCATCGCCTCGTACGCGAGCAGATGATGGCCGAAGACGACCGGCTGTGCCACCTGCAGATGCGTGTAGCCGGGCATGATGGTGTCGGCGTGCCGCAGCGCGAGGTCGATGAGCGCTCCCCGCAGCGCGAAAAGCTCGTGCTGCAGCGCATCGATCGCCCCCCGCAGCCAGAGCCGCAGGTCCGTGGCGACCTGGTCGTTGCGCGAGCGTGCCGAGTGCAGCCGCTTGCCTGCGTCGCCGACGAGCGCCGTGAGGCGCCTCTCGATATTGAAGTGGACGTCCTCGAGATCGCGCGACCAGGGGAACTCCCCGCGCGCTATCTCGCCGCGAATCGTCTCCATTCCGCGCTCGATCGCTGCGCAATCGACCGGTGTCAGGACCCCGACGGCAGCGAGCATTCGCGCGTGCGCCAGCGAGCCGGCGATGTCGACCTCGGCGAGACGACGATCGAAATCCACCGATGCGGTGTACCGCTTGACGAGGTCGGACACGGGCTCGCCGAAGCGGCCGGACCATGCCCCTGCGGCAGGAGCGGCATCGGACGGCTTGGGGTCGGCCATGGCGAATTGATCGGTTTGTCGCCGGATCGGGGCCGAAGCGGCGCGAATAATCACGTACGCGAGCGAGCGAATCGGCGGTCCGCGTCCGGCGCCCGTTCGGGTTGCGCTTGCCTCGCCCGCGCGGGTTGCCGACAATACAATAGCCGATAGCTGCCGAAACTGCGGAACCGGTGGCGCGATCCGGTGCAATCCCCGGGCACGGTGTTTGCATGCCGTGCATGCCCGTTTCGCTATCCGGTCGATTATAAGGCAAAACGCCATCGCTCCCGAACTGCCCGATTTTCGCAACCTCGGCACGATTCTGCGCATCGTGCTCGCCGTGAACGTGCTGACGGCCGTCGCCGCGCTCGTGCGCGAGCCGCAGTTCGATCTCTGGGCCGCGCAATGGGTCGAAATGTCGGCGACGGTCGAGCCGCACCTGATCTTCCAGCTGGCCGTCCTCTACGCGATCGCGCCGTGGCTCGCGCGGCAGTCGCCTACGAACGCCGTGTTCGCGGTTGCGACGCTCACGGTGGCGGTCGGGCTTGCGGTGCAGATACTCGTCGCCGGCCAGATTCCGCAGCCGCTGTTCGCTCTGCTCCGTCATCTGCTGTTTTCGCTCGGTGTCTGTGGCGTGCTGATCGCCTACTTCGCGCTGCGCGCCAAGGCGCTCTCCCCGGCGATCGCCGAATCGAGGCTGCAGGCGCTGCAGGCGCGCATCCGACCGCATTTCCTTTTCAACAGCATCAATGCGGTGCTCTCGCTGATCCGCTCCGATCCGAAACAGGCCGAGACCGCGCTCGTCGACATGGCCGACCTGTTTCGCGTGCTGATGCGGGACAACCGGGAGCTGGTGCCGCTGGCCGACGAGATCGAGCTCTGCCGGCAGTACCTCGGTCTGGAGAAGCTCCGCCTCACCGAGCGGCTCAATGTCGAGTGGCACCTGAACAGCATGCCGGGCGACGCGCTGGTCCCCCCGCTCGTGCTGCAGCCGCTGCTCGAGAACGCGGTCTATCACGGCATCGAGCCGTCGAGCACGCCGGGCGTGATATCGATCAACATCTTCTACAAGGGCGGCGAGGTTCACGCGATCCTGCGCAATCCGTACACGGCCGTCGGCGGCTCGCACCACGTGGGAAACAGGATGGCGCTCGCCAACATCCGCGAGCGGCTCAAGCTGCATTTCGATGCCGAGGGCTCGCTCGAGTCGCGGGTGCGCGACGCGATCTACGAGGTCCACATCCGCATGCCCTACCGGTCGCCGAAGGCGATGGCGACGCGCACGGTCGGCGCCGCGGGGCCGGACGAGCGGGCGAAGGCCGGCCGCGATGTTCCGGCATCGCGTGCGCCGGCGCGTTCCGACGGGGCGGCGCTCGCCGACGGCAATCGCGGGCCGCGCCATGGCTGACGCGCCGCTGCGCGTACTGATCGTCGACGACGAGGCGCCGGCCCGCCGCCGGCTTGCGCGAGCTGCTCGACGATTGCGCCGGGGCGCTGCCGGTCCTGGTCGTCGGCGAGGCGGCCAGCGGGCGCGAGGCGCTCGAAATGCTCCATACGGTGAGCGCTGACCTCGTGCTCACCGACATCAAGATGCCCGAGATGAGTGGCCTCGAGCTCGCGCGTCACGTGCTCAAGTTGCCGCAGCCGCCGGTGGTGATCTTCACGACGGCGCACGACGAGCACGCGCTGCAGGCCTTCGAGGTGAACGCGATCGACTATCTGATGAAGCCGGTGCGCGTGCAGCGGCTGCTGGCCGCGCTGGAGAAAGTGCCGCGACTGAAGCCCGTCCCGGGAGCGAAACTCGACCAGCTTCCGGCAGCCACCCGCCGGTTCCTTTCGGTGACCGAGCGCTCGCGCGTGGTACTCGTCCCGGTCGAGGAGATCGTCTACCTGAAGGCGGAGCTCAAGTACATCACGATCCGCACGGTGCAGCGCGAATACCTGCTCGAGGAATCGCTGACCAAGCTCGAGGAGGAATTCGCCCCGCGCCTCGTCCGCGTCCATCGCAATTGCCTCGTCGCCCGCGATTTCATCCGCGGTTTCGAGCGCCGCGTCGGTGACGGCGGCGACGCGCACTGGGAGGTGCTGCTGAAGGACGTTCCCGAGACGCTGCCGGTATCGCGCCGGCAGCAGTCGATTGTCCGCGAGATCGGCCGCGAGAATCAGTGAGCTCTCCAAGTCCACATCGTCCTCGACCCATGCCTACACGCACGCTGATCTGCGGTTCGCTCGCCTACGACACCATCATGGTGTTTCCGGACCGCTTCGCGCGGCACATCCTGCCCGAACAGACGCACATGCTGTCGGTGTCGTTCCAGATCGGCGAGATGCGCCGCGAATGGGGCGGCTGCGCCGGAAACATCGCCTACAACCTGAAGGCGCTGGGCGGCGAGCCAGTCGTGATGGCGACCTTGGGCGACGACGGGGCGCCCTACCGCGAACGGCTCGCCGGACTGGGGATCGCCGGCGACGGCGTGCGCACGGTGCAGAACAGCTACACCGCCCAGGCCTTCATCATCACCGACCTCGACGACAACCAGATCACGGCGTTCCATCCCGGAGCGATGAACGCCTCGCACGAGAACCGTGTCGGCGACGTCGAGGGCATCGCGCTTGGCATCGTCGCCCCGGACGGCCGCGACGGGATGCGCGCGCACGTCGAGCAGTTTGCGAACGCGGGAATTCCGTTCGTCTTCGATCCGGGCCAGGGGCTGCCGTTGTTCTCGGGCCCGGAACTCTCCGAGATGATCGAGGCGGCAACCTACCTCGCCGTCAACGATTACGAGGCGAGTCTGCTCGCGGAGCGCACCGGGCTCGCGCTCGATGCGATCGCACAGCGCGTCGACGCGCTGATCGTCACCCGTGGCGCCGACGGCTCGCAGATCCATGTCGACGGCCATCGGCTGGAGCTGCCGGCGGTGAAGGCGGCGTCGCTCGTCGATCCGACCGGCTGCGGCGACGCCTATCGCGCGGGCCTCCTGTACGGCATCGCGCAGGGCTGGGACTGGGAACGCACGGGGCGCCTCGCGGCGACGCTCGGCGCCCTCAAGATCGCAAGCCGCGGCGGCCAGAATCACCCGGTGAGCAGGGACGCGGTTGCGACGCGGTACTACGAGCAGTTCGCCGCCTATCCGTGGTGATGCCGGCGCGCCGGGCACCGCTCTCCGTACGGCTGTTGCGCTCGGCGCGCGCGTCGGCCCACGTGGCTGGAGGGCTCGTGACCACGGTGTTCGTCTTCCCGTGGATCGATCCGCCGCGCAAGCAGGCGCTCATCCGCCGCTGGTCGCGCCAGTTCCTGGCGATGCTCGGCATCGAGACGCGCGTGCACTGGCGCCACGATGACGGGCTGCCCGGAAACAGGCTGATCGTCGCCAACCATGTTTCGTGGCTGGACATATTCGTGCTCAACTCGCTGCAGCCGGCACGGTTCATCGCCAAGGCCGATCTGCGGCGCATGCCGATCGTCGGCCGGCTGATCGCCGACGTCGGCACGCTGTTCATCGAGCGCGAACGTCGCCGCGACACGCACACGGTCAATCGCCACACCGTCGAGGCGCTCGCGCGCGGCGACCTGGTGGCCGTGTTCCCGGAAGGCACGACGAGCGATGGCCGGGGCCTGCTCAAGTTCCACAGCTCGCTGCTGCAATCGATCGTCGACGCCGAGGGTCACGTGCAGCCAATCGCGATCCGGTACCGGACGCCACGTGATGAGTACACCGACGCGCCGGCCTACGTCGGCGAACTGAGCCTGATGGGCTCGTTCTGGCGGGTGACCGGCGAGCGCGCGCTCGTCGCCGAACTGCATCTGATGCCGCCGCTGCCCGCGCAGGCGAGCCACCGGCGCGACCTTTCGAGCGCCGCGGCCGAGGCTATCCGAACGGTTTTGGAGTCACGGGACGACGACCGGGCACCTGATATACGCGCCGGTCTTCGAGCCTGATCGCGGTCAGCGTGCCGCCCCACAGGCAGCCCGAATCCAGCATCAGCAGATTCGGCGCGAGCTTCAGTTCGAGCGTCGACCAGTGGCCGCAGACGACGGTCCTGCCGGCCGATGCGCGGTGTTCGTGTTCGAACCATGGCCGGAAGCCCGCGGGCGCCGCATGCGGCCCGCGTTTTTCCCGGAACTCCATCGTGCCCTCGGCCGTGCAGAAGCGCAGGCGCGTGCACGCGTTGACCACCACACGCAGCCGGTCGAAGCCCTCGAGGTCGTCGCGCCAGGTGCGGGGCTCGTCGCCGTAGAGCTCGCGCAGGAAGCAGTCGGCGCGCTCGCTCGCGAGCATCGCCTGCACCTCGCTTGACAACGCCATCGCCTTGGCGGGTGTCCAGTCCGGCAGCAGCCCGGCGTGGACGAGCAGGTGATCGCCGTCGCCTGCGACCAGCGGCCGGCGCTGGAGCCACTCCAGGAGCTCGTCGCGATCGGCGGCCTCGAGAATCGGCGCGATCGTGTCCTGCCGATGCGGCTTCGCATGCCCGGCGGCGACCATCAGCAGATGGAAATCGTGGTTGCCGAGGACTGTCGTCGCACTGTCACCGAGCGCCTTCACCTCGCGCAGCACCGCGAGCGATTCGGGCCCGCGGTTCACGAGGTCACCGACGAGCCACAGACGGTCGCAGGCCCGCGAGAAGCCAACGAGCTCGAGCAGCTGGCAGAACTCCGCGTGGCAGCCCTGGATATCGCCGATCGCGTAGAGGCTCATGGAAGAACTGCGACGCGCAGAGCGCTCGCGCGCTCGCGCAATGAACGGCAAGTCATGACCACGCCGATGCTAGAATCGCCGTCGATTCTAGCACCCGCCTGAACCTTCCTTCGTTTCCCCTTCATGGCGTTTCCGCTCAATCCCGCGCAGCGCGAGGCGGTGCGCTACCTCGACGGTCCGCTGCTGGTCCTGGCGGGCGCCGGCAGCGGCAAGACCCGCGTCATCGCCGCGAAGATCGGGCACCTGATCGAGCAGAACCACGAACCGCGGCGGATTGTGGCGATCACGTTCACCAACCGTGCGGCGCGCGAGATGCGCAGTCGCACGGCGGAGTTGCTGGAGGCATCCGGCAAGCGTGAAGCCGCCGCTGCCGTGACGGTCTGCACGTTCCATGCGCTGGGCCTCCGGATCATTCGCGGCGATACCGCCGCGCTCGGCCTGAAGTCGGGATTCTCGATTCTCGATCCCGGCGACATCGAGCCGATCGTCGCCGAACTGATGCAGACGACCGATCGTGCCCGCGCCCGTGCCGCGCAAGGGCGGATCAGCGGCTGGAAGAATGCGCTGGTCTCGCCCGCCGCGGCGGCCAAGGCGGCGCGCAGCGACGACGACATGGCGGCGGCGCAGGCGTACCGTCGCTACGACGACGCGCTGCGTGCCTATCAGGCAGTGGATTTCGACGATCTGATCGCGCTGCCGGTGGGCCTGCTCGCGCGCGATGCGACGGCGGCGGCGAAATGGCGCGAGCGCTGCGGCCACCTGCTGGTCGACGAATACCAGGACACCAACCCCGCGCAGTACCGGCTGTTCAAGCTGCTGGTCGGCGAGCGCGCGGCGTTCACCGTCGTGGGCGACGACGATCAGGCGATCTACGGCTGGCGTGGCGCCTCGCTCGACAATCTCGCGGAGCTGCCGAAGGACTTTCCGCGGCTCCATGTCGTGAAGCTCGAGCAGAACTACCGGTCGACCGTGCGGATTCTGCGCTCGGCGAACACGCTGATCGCGAACAACCCGAAGCTCTTCGCGAAACGGCTCTGGAGCGAGCACGGTCATGGTGATGCCATCCGCGTCACGCCGGCGGCAGACGACGAGGCCGAGGCCGAAAGCGTGGTCCGGCGCCTCCTCGCCCACCGCTTCGAGCATCGCGGCGGGTATGGCGATTACGCGATCCTCTACCGCGGCAACCACCAGGCGAAACTGTTCGAGCAGCAGTTGCGGGCACAGAGCGTGCCCTACGAGATCTCCGGCGGCCAGTCGTATTTCGAACGCGCCGAGATCAAGGATATCGTCGCGTACCTGCGCCTGATTGCGAACGACGACGACGATCCCGCCTTCATCCGCGCGGTGACCACGCCGAAGCGCGGCATCGGATCGACGACGCTGGAAAAGCTCGGTGCCATCGGCGGCGCGCGAAGCGAGAGCCTGTTTGCCGCCGTGTTCGCCGACGGCGTCCATTCAGCCATACCAGCGCGCCAGCACGAGATCCTCGTTGCTTTCTGCGCAATGATCAACGATCTGCGCCACCGGGCCACGCGCGAGCCCGCGGGGCGGCTGCTCGAAGAACTGGTTGCGGCGATCGGATACGAGGAATTCCTGGAGTCGACCTGCGAGCGCAAGCAGGCCGAGGCCCGCATTCGCAGCGTCCGCGATTTCGTCGGCTGGTTGTCGACCAAGGGCGAGGCGGACCGGAAGAATCTGCTCGAGCTCACGCAGACGATCGCGCTGATCACGATCCTCGAAGGGCAGGAAGAGCGCACGCCGGACTCGGTGCGGCTCTCCACGCTGCACGCGGCCAAGGGTCTCGAGTTCCCCCACGTGTTTCTGGTCGGTCTGGAGGAGGGACTGCTGCCGCACCGCGAGTCGGTCGCGAGCGGCAACGTCGAGGAGGAGCGGCGACTCTTCTACGTCGGGCTCACCCGGGCCCAGCGCAGCCTCCATCTTTCGTTCTGCCGCCGCCGCAAACGAGCCGGCGATGCAGCCGTGTGTCAGCCCTCGCGCTTCCTCGCCGAGCTCGCACAGGAGGACCTGCGCTGGGCCGGCACGCCATTGCCCGCCGACGAAGCGGCGCGCGAGAAGTCGGCGGGCAGTGAACGGCTGAAGCAGCTGAAGGCGATGCTCGCCCGTTGACAGGCGGTGGGTACGACGACTAAGCTTCTCCATCGCGCCGATTTGAGCCCCAGCTTGCGGGCGCGTAACAAATGCCGCTAAAGCGAGGTTAGCCTGCAGCCGGGTCAATCCGGCGCACGCGGCAAACCCGTTCGGCGGAGGTCGAACGGGTTTTTTGTTTTCGAGGTGCCCATGAGCACGAACAAGCCGCCACGCGGGTTCACCACCGCGATCCTGCATTCCGACCGCGACGCCGGCGTCGAGCACGGCGCGCTGCACAAGCCGCTGCACCTGTCGGTCGCCTACGGCTATCGCGATGCGCGCGATCTCGCCGCGGTGTTCCAGGGACGAGCGCCGGGCTACGCCTACGGACGGCAGGGGAACCCGACGACCGCCGCGCTCGAGGCGAAGGTGACGCGGATGGAGGACGGTGTGTCCACCATCTGCTTCGCGACGGGGATGGCGGCGATCGGCGCGGCGATGCTCGCGCTGCTGCGCGAGGGAGACCACGTGGTGGCGAGCCAGTTCCTGTTCGGCAACACGGTGAGCCTGTTCAACACGCTCGCCGCGCATGGGACGAAGATCACGTTCGTCGATGCGACCGATGCCGCCAACGTCGAGCGCGCATTGACTCCGTCGACGCGACTCATCTTCGTCGAGACGATCGCCAATCCGCGCACCCAGGTTGCCGATCTCGCCCGGATCGGCGCGCTGGCACGGGAGCGGGCGATCCTCTACATCGTCGACAACACGATGACGTCGCCGGCACTGTTCCGGCCGAAGACGGTGGGCGCCGGGCTCATCGTCAATGCGCTGACCAAGTACATCGGCGGGCACGGCAATGCACTTGCCGGCAGCATCACCGACACCGGGCTCTTCGACTGGACGCGCTACCCCAACATCGCCGAGAACTACAAGTCGCAGCCGCCGGCGAACTGGGGCATCCAGCAGATCCGCAAGAAGGGGCTGCGCGACTGGGGTGGAACGCTTGCGGCGGCCGACGCCCATCACATCGCGGTCGGCGCCGAGACGCTCGCGCTGCGGATCGGGCGCACCTGTGCCAATGCGCAGGCGCTCGCGGACTTTCTCGTGACGCAGCCGAAGGTGCGCGCCGTCTACTATCCGGGACTGCCGGAGCACCCGCAGCATGCGCTCGCGCGCGCGCTGTTCCGCGGCTTCGGCGGGCTGTTCGCGTTCGAGCTGGCCGACGGGATCGACTGTTTCGATTTCCTGAACCGGCTCGGCATCGTCGTGTCGTCGTCGAATCTCGGCGACAACCGGACGCTTGCGATACCGGTCGCACACACGATCTTCTGGGAGATGGGCGCCGAGCGCCGGGCGGCGATGGGCATCGCCGACGGGCTGATCCGCGTGTCGGTCGGCATCGAGGACGGCGACGACCTCGTCGGCGATTTTGCGCAGGCGCTCGCGGGCACAGCGTGAACCGGCCCTACGCGGGTCGGACGTCGCGCATGCGTCCGCCCGCGGCGTCGAATTCGAGGTAGGTTCCGCGATCGTACCAGTCGGCCAGCACCCAGCGCTCGCATGGGCGCCCGTCGACGACGAGCCGATGCTGCGCGGGCCGGTGCGTGTGGCCGTGGATGATCCGCGTGACCTGTGCCGCGCGGAACGCCGCGTCGACCGCGGCAGGCTCGACGTCGAGGATCGCCTCGGGCTTGGCCGAGGTGGCGGCGCGGCTGCGGCCCCGCAGCCAGTCGGCGATGCCGCGGCGCAGCGGATAGGGCAGCGCGAGAAAGCCGTGCTGCCAGCGCCGATTGTGGGAGAACCGGCGGAAGCGCTGGTAGGCGAGGTCCGAGGTGCACATTTCGTCGCCGTGCATCAGGAGCGTCGGCGTGCCCGCGACATCGACGACGACCTGTTCGGGTAGCAGCGTCGCGCGGGCGGCGTCGGTAAATCGCCGGCCGAGCAGAAAGTCGCGATTGCCCACGACGACTCCGACCGGCACCCCGGATTCGGCGAGCGCGCGCAGCGCCGCTGCGACACGCGTGGCCGTCGGCTCGCGCAGCTGATCGTCGCCGATCCACTGATCGAACAGGTCGCCGAGCACGTAGACCCCCGCCGCGGCGCGTGCCGGCGCCGCGCAGAACGCTTCGAACGCCACCAGCAGCGCCGGACGCGCCGGCGACAGGTGGAGGTCGGAGATGAACAGCGTGGGCTCTATGCGACTTCCTCTGCGCGCCGGATCACGACGTCGTCCTGCGGGACATTCTGGTGGAAGCCGCTGTTGGCCGTTACCACCGCCTTGATCCGGTCGACGACGTCCTGCCCTGCGCTGACCTTGCCGAACACACAGTAGCCCCAGCCCTGCGGGCTCGGCCCCTTGTAGTCGAGGAAGTCGTTGTCGGCCACGTTGATGAAGAACTGCGCGGTCGCCGAATGCGGCTCGTTGGTGCGCGCCATCGCGACGGTGTAGCGCTTGTTCTTGACGCCGTTGCCGGCTTCGTTGGCGACCGGCGCGCGCGTGGGCTTCTGCTTCATTCCAGGCTCCATGCCGCCGCCCTGGATCATGAAGCCATCGATCACGCGGTGAAAGATCGTGTTGTCGTAGTGGCCGTCGCGAACGTACTGGAGGAAGTTGGCGACCGTCGCCGGCGCGTTCGCGGCATCGAGCTCGAGCGTGATGTCGCCGTGGCTGGTGTGGAGGATGACCATGAGCGTGGTCCTTACTTGGCGGCGTCGACGATGACGGCCTTGTTGATGATGACCTTCTCGGCGGGGACGTCCTTCGGGAACGGACCGCCGGCGCCCGTCGGTACCTTGGCGATCTTGTCGACGACGTCCATGCCGGAGACGACCTTGCCGAATACCGTGTAGCCGTAGCCCTGCGCATCCGCGGAGCGGAAGTTCAGGAACTTGTTGTCGGCGACGTTGATGAAGAACTGCGCGGTCGCGGAGTTCGGGTCGCCGGTCCGCGCCATCGCCAGCGTGCCGGGGACGTTCAGGAGACCGGCCTTGCTCGATTGCTCGGACTCGATCGCGATCGGCGGCTTCGTCGGCTTCTGCATGAATTCCGGAGTGAAACCGCCGCCCTGGATCATGAACCCGGAGATCACGCGGTGGAATTGCGTGCCGTCGTAATGTTTCGCCTTGACATAGTCGAGAAAGTTGGCGACGGTCTTCGGCGCCGCGTCCGGGATGAGCTCGACCCGGATCTTGCCGGCGGTCGTGTCGAACTCGACCTGCGGATTGGCGGCGAGCACGGGCAGCGCGAGGGTGAGCGCTAACGCAGCGGTGGCAATCAGAAACGGGCGACGCAACATCGGCAGGCTCCTCGGTGGTTGGATCGGATCGGCAGATAACGCTTACGACTTCGGTCTTGCAGGCGTGCCCGCCGTGAGCAGGTCGCGGGCGAGCCTCAACTTCGCCGGCGCCGTCTTGTTGTCACGGTCGAGCGTCGCCGCTCGATCGTACTCGGCGGCGGCGAGGCGCACGTAGATGTCACCCAGGTTCTCGCGCGCGACAGCCCAGTCCGGCGCGGTGCGCGTGGCGGTCTCGAGCGCGATCCGCGCGCCGTTGAAATCACCCTTCTGCGCGTAGAGCACGGCCAGGTTGTTGTAGGGCTCGGGCAACTCCGGGTAATCCTCGATCAGCCCGCGGAACACGGCGATCGCCGCGTCCGGCCGACCCTGCTCGGTTTCGACGACCCCCACGAGAAAACGCGCCTGCGGCTCGCGCGGGCGCTGCACGAGCAGCGCGTCGAGCTTCTTCTGCGCATCGTCGAACTTGCGTTCCTTGACGAGCGCGCCCGCCTCCTTGAGTCCGGTCGCATACTCCTTGCGCGCTTCCTCGCTCAGTTCGCGGCCGTCCTGGGCGGAAACGGGTGCGCTGGCGACGGCGACGAAGAGGAGGACCCGCAGGTGACGAAGCATTGCAGCGTTGAATTCTAGCAGGAGCGCGCCGGCTCGCCGGCCAGCCGTGACACGGTCGCCTCGATCAGGCGCCGCGAGATCGAGATGCTCGGTGGCAAGTCCGGGACCGCGTCGCATGCGAACCAGCGCGCCTCGGCGATCTCGGAGGCGTCGGGCGTCAAGACCCCGCCCGCGTATTCGGCGGTGAACGCGATCATCAGCGAATGCGGAAACGCCCACGACTGCGACGCGAAGTAGGTGATCTTGCCGACCTCGATACCCACCTCCTCGCGCACCTCGCGCCGGATGCAGTCCTCGATCGTTTCCCCGGGCTCGACGAATCCGGCGAGCGCACTGTACATTCCGGGCGGAAAGCGCGGCGCGCGGGCGAGCAGGACCTCGCGCCCGCGCGTGACCAGCACCATCATCGCCGGCGACACGCGCGGGTATGCGACCTGACCGCACGCGGGGCACTCCTTCGCGCGCTCGCCCTCCTTGTCACGCGTCGGTGTTCCGCAGCAACCGCAGAAGCGATGCGTGCGGTCCCACTCGACGATCTGGAAGGCGCGCGCGGCGAGCGCGAGCAGCGGATCGGGGAGCCTGAAGAACAGCGAGCGCAGGCCTGCGTAGCGCCAGCCCTCCGGCTCGGGGGCGTCATCGCGCAGGCGGAGCGCGACGCAATCCGTCTGCCCGAGCGTGCCCAGGTAGTGGAGGGCGTCCGCGATACGCAGGCTCTCGACCCACGCCAGGGCGGGGACGACCGGCGCATCCTCGGAACCACCGACCAGGAGCTTCGTGCCGCAGAACGCGAACGCGAGCGTTCCGACCCGAAGCTCGGTCGGCATCGCGTGACTCGGCGTGAAGCCTTCGGGGGTGTGCATGGGAGGCGCCGGGCATGCTCGCGCTCGTCCTCCGAACGCCGCGGCCCAAAGACGAGCAATGATAGGTGAAACGATGCCGGCGCCCAAGGTGGCTTGGCGCGAAGCCACGACGAAAACCCATGGCCGGGCAAGGGCTTAGGATCGAAATCCGCTATAATTCATGTTTGCTCCAAAGGAACGCCTCATCATGGAAGCCGAACAACTCAACCAGATTGCCGCGATGCTGGCGGATCTCGCCAAGCGCATCGCCGATCTGCGGAGGTATCTTTGACTTCGATGTGAAGTCGATGCGGCTCACCGAGGTCGAACGGGAGCTCGAAGATCCCAGGATCTGGGACGATCCGAAGCGCGCGCAGGACCTCGGCAAGGAAAAAAAGACGCTCGAAGGCGTCGTGCACGCGCTGACGAAGCTCGACGCGAATCTCGCCGACAGTACCGAGCTCTTCGCCCTCGCGCGCGGCGAGAACGACGATGCGACGCTCCGCGCGGTCGCGACCGACGTCGCCGCCGTCGAGCGGGGGGTCGCCGACATCGAATTCCGGCGGATGTTCAGCAATCCGATGGATCCCTCGCCCTGCTTCATCGACATTCAGGCGGGGAGCGGTGGCACCGAAGCGCAGGACTGGGCGGCGATGCTCGAGCGGATGTACCTGCGCTACTGCGAGCGCAAGGGCTACCGCACCGAAGTGCTCGAGGAGTCCCCCGGTGAAGTCGCCGGCATCAAGAGCGCGTCGATCAAGGTGGCCGGCGACTACGCCTACGGCTATCTGCGCACCGAGGTCGGCGTGCACCGGCTGGTACGAAAGAGCCCGTTCGACTCGAACGCACGCCGGCACACGTCGTTTGCGAGCGTGTTCGTGTACCCGGAAGTCGACGATTCGATCCAGGTCGAGATCAATCCGGCGGACCTGCGCATCGATACCTTCCGCGCCTCGGGCGCGGGCGGCCAGCACATCAACAAGACCGATTCGGCGGTGCGGATTACCCACCTGCCGACCAACATCGTCGTCCAGTGCCAGAACGACCGCTCGCAGCACCGCAACCGCGCCGAGGCGATGGCGATGCTGAAGTCGCGGCTCTACGAGCTCGAGCTGCGCAAACGGCAGGAGGCGCAGCAGAAGCTCGAGGACTCGAAGACCGACATCGGCTGGGGGCATCAGATCCGCAGCTACGTGCTCGATCAGTCGCGGATCAAGGATCTGCGCACCGGTTACGAGGTCGGCAACACGCAGGCGGTGCTCGACGGCGACCTCGACGACTTCATCGCGGCGAGCCTGAAGCAGGGCGTCTCATGAACTGCCCCCACGCTCACTTTGTGCGGCAAAGCCGCATCCCGCTTCGCGGGACCAGCCTTCGGCTGTCCTGCGGCCTTCGGCCTTGTGTTCACTGCCCCCCGAGGGGCGCACAGTGCCCCTCAGTTTCGTTGGGGCGGCCGTGCGGGCACTGAGATGACCGCGTTCATCTTCGACATCGACGGGACGATCATCGACTCGATGCGCTGCCACGAGCGTTCGTGGGACGTCTTTCTCGCGCGCCGGGACGTACCGACGGTCGGCGCGGACTTCTTCCGGCGCACCGCGGGCCGCACCGGCACCGAGGTGATGCGCGAGCTGTTCGGCCCGCTCACCGACGACGAGGCCCGCGAACACGTGCGCGAGAAGGAGGCGATCTACCGCGAGCTCTTCGCCGCCGAGTTCCGCGAGATCGCCGGCTTCACCGCGTTCGCGCGCACCGCCCGGGCGCTCGGCGTGCGGCTCGCCTGCGCGACGGCAGGCGACGCCGACAACATCGCGTTCGCCGTCGGCGGGCTCGGGCTTGTTGGATTCTTCGACGCGACGGTCGGCGCGCACGACGTTGCGCGCGGGAAGCCCGAGCCGGATCTGTTCCTGCTGGCGGCGGCCAGGATCGGCGCCCGGCCTGCCGAGTGCCTCGTGTTCGAGGATGCGCCGCTCGGTATCGAGGGTGCGCGCCGTGCCGGGATGCGTGCGGTCGCCATTACGTCGACCCTGTCGGCGGCGGAGCTCGGCGCTCCGGCGCATGTCGTCGCGCAGGCCGCCGATTTCACGACGCTGGATCCGCGGACGCTGGCGCTGCGGCTCGCGGCCCGAGCAAACTGAACGGAGCGAATCGATCGCCATGGATGACGCCCACACATCGCCGAAGTCCACCGCTCCGGCCGACGAGAATCAGATCGTCGCCGAGCGGCGCGCGAAGCTCGCCGTCCTGCGCGCGAACGGGAACAACGCGTTTCCGAACGACTTCCGGCGCGACGCGCTGGCGGCCGACCTGCATGCGCAGCATGGCTCCCGGCCGAACGAGGAGCTCGAGGCGGCGGGAATCCGCGTCGCCGTCGCCGGCCGGATGATGCTGAAGCGCCTGATGGGCAAGGCGAGCTTCGCGACGATCCAGGACATGAGCGGGCGCATCCAGCTCTACGTGACGAGCGACGGGCTCGGTGCCGCCGCCTACGATGCGTTCAAGCACTGGGACCTGGGCGATGTCGTCGGCGCGACGGGCGTGCTGTTCCGCACCCGGACCGGCGAGCTGTCGGTCAAGGTGGCCGAACTGCGGCTCCTCACCAAGGCGCTGCGGCCGCTGCCCGAGAAGTTCCATGGCCTCGCCGACCAGGAGCAGCGCTACCGGCAGCGCTATGTCGATCTGATCACCAATCCCGATTCCCGGCGCGTCTTCGTCGCGCGCTCGCGGATCGTCCAGGCGATCCGCGAGTTCTTCATCGCGCGCGGCTACCTGGAGGTCGAGACGCCGATGATGCACCCGATTCCGGGCGGCGCCGCCGCGCGACCGTTCGCCACCCACCACAACGCGCTCGACATGCAGCTCTTCCTGCGCATCGCCCCCGAGCTCTATCTGAAGAAGCTCGTCGTCGGTGGTCTGGAGAAGGTGTTCGAGATCAACCGCAATTTCAGGAACGAGGGGATCTCCACGCGCCACAACCCCGAGTTCACGATGCTGGAGTTCTACGAGGCCTACCAGGATTTCCGCTACCTGATGGACCTGACCGAGGATCTTTTCCGCGACGTCGCGCTGAAGGTCGCCGGCACGACCGCCGTGTCCTACCAGGGCGTGACGATCGACCTCGGCAAGCGGTTCGACCGGCTGACGATGGCCGAGGCGATCCACAAGTACAACCCGCGGTACCCGCTGGCGGAGCTGGCGAAACCCGAGTATCTGAAGGTCGCGCTGGCGCCGCTCGATGTCGAGGTGTTCGCCACCGACGGCGTCGGTCTGCTGCAGCTGAAGCTGTTCGAGGCGACGACCGAGGACAAGCTCGTGCAGCCGACGTTCATCGTCGCCCACCCGACCGATGTGTCGCCGCTCGCGCGCGCCAGCGACGCGAATCCCGGCGGTGACCGACCGCTTCGAGCTCTTCATCACGGGCCGCGAGCTCGCCAACGGGTTCTCCGAATTGAACGATCCCGAGGACCAGGCGGCGCGCTTCCGCAGCCAGGTCGAGGCGCGCGAGGCCGGCGACGAGGAGGCGATGTACTACGATGCCGATTACATCCGGGCGATGGAATACGGGCTGCCGCCGACGGCGGGCGAGGGGATCGGCATCGATCGGCTGGTGATGCTGCTCACCGACTCGCCGTCGATCCGCGACGTGATCCTGTTTCCGCAGCTGAAGGCGGAAGGCTGACGATCGCGCTCGGTTGAAGCCGGTCCCGCGTTGAACGAGGTCGCATCATGGCAACGGATTTCCGCAGCGACACCGTGACCCGCCCCACCGCCGCGATGCGCGCGGCAATGGCGGCCGCGCCGGTCGGCGACGACGTGTTCGGCGACGACCCCAGCGTCAACGCGCTGCAGGCCGAGGTTGCGGAGCTCCTGGGTTTCGAGGCCGGCTTGTTCGTGCCTTCCGGAACCCAGTCGAACCTGGTCGGCGTCATGACGCACTGCGCCCGCGGCGATGAATACATCGTCGGCCAGGAGGCACACACCTACCGCTTCGAAGCCGGTGGCGCCGCGGTGCTGGGCAGCGTCCAGCCGCAGCCGCTCGACAACGCCGCCGATGGCACGCTGCCGCTACCCGCGATCGAGGCGGCGATCAAGCCCGACGACGCCCATTTCGCGAAGACGCGGCTGATCGCGCTCGAGAACACGATATCCGGACGCGTCCTGCCCGCAGGCTATGCGCAGGCGGTGCGCGAACTGGCCGACCGGCGCGGCCTGGCGATGCATCTGGACGGCGCGCGCCTGTGGAACGCCGCCGTCAAGCAGAAGGTCGAGCCCCGGGCCATCGCGGCGGGTTTCGACTCGGTGTCCGTCTGCCTGTCGAAAGGCCTCGGCGCGCCGGTGGGATCGGTGCTCTGCGGTTCGCGCGATTTCATAGAGCGGGCGCACCGGTGGCGCAAGATGCTGGGGGGCGGAATGCGGCAGGCCGGCATCATCGCGGCGGCCGGACGTTACGCGATCGCGCACCATATCGCGCGGCTCGCCGAGGACCACGAGAACGCGGCGCGGCTGGCCGCGGGGCTGGCGAAGCATCGTGCTCTCGCCGTCGCGCCGCCCCAGACGAACATGGTCTTCGTCACCGTGCCGGACGCCATCGCTTCGACGTTCGCCGCGCACCTTGCCGCCGCCGGCGTGCGGCCCTACGGCACGGCCCGCCAGCGCTGGTGCACGCATCTCGACGTCACGCGCGCCGACATCGACACCGCGATCGGGTGTGTCGACGCCTTCTTCGCGCAGCGGGGCTGAGCGAACCCGCGGGTTCGCTGCGCTTGACGGGGCGCCGGACCGCACCGCTTGCATTACGCGCCAATCGGGGCCATTTTGCATGTGATGGAAACGCAGGCTCTCGACCTCCAGCTCACCGGGATGACCTGTGCCGCGTGCGCGGCGCGGATCGAGAAGGTGTTGAATCGTGCGGCCGGGCGTCCATGCGGCGGTCAACTTCGCCACCGAGACGGCGCACGTCGAATTCGATCCGGCACGTGCCACGCCGGAATCGCTGATCGAAACGGTGCGCAAGGCCGGCTACGATGCCGCGCCGGCGGTCGATCCGTTCGCGCAGCCCGAAGCGGACGCGCGGGCCGAGGCGTTGCGCTATCGGCGCGAGCTCGCGCGGTTCGCGATCGCGGCCGCGCTCACCGCGCCGTTCGTCGTCCAGATGACGTCGATGGCGATCGCCCGGCACGGCGTCGAGCTTCCGATCTGGCTGCAGTTCGCGCTTGCGGTTCCGGTGCAGTTCTGGGCGGGCGCGCGATTCTATTCCGGCTCATGGAAGGCATTGCGCGGCGGCGCGGCGAACATGGACGTCCTGGTTGCGCTGGGCACGACGGCGGCATTCGCATTCAGTGTCGCCGTGTGGCTCCTGCCGGTGCCAGGGCAGCACGTGTACTTCGAGGCCGGCGCCGTCGTGATCACGCTGGTGCTCCTCGGCAAGCTGCTCGAGGGCCGTGCGAAGGCGAAGACCGCCAACGCGATCCGCGATCTGCTGAAGCTGCAGCCGCCGGTCGTGCTGCGCGAACGCGCGGGCGAGACGCGCGAGGTGCCGCTCGCCGCGGTGCGGGCTGGCGACGTGTTTCTCGTACGGGCGGGCGACAGCGTCCCCGTCGACGGACGCGTGCACGAGCGGGGTGTCGGCGGTCAACGAGGCGATGCTGACCGGCGAGAGCGAGCGGGTCGCGAAGAAGGCGGGTGACCCGGTGTTCGCGGGAACGGTCAACGAAACAGGCCCGCTCCGGTGCGAAGCCACCGCTGTCGGCCAGGCGACGCTGCTCGCCGCGATCGTCCGCCAGGTCGCCGCGGCGCAGGGATCGAAGGCCCCGGTGCAGCGGCTCGCGGACCAGGTGTCCGCACGGTTCGTTCCGGCCGTCCTCGTGCTTGCGGCGGTGACGCTCGTGGCCAACGGGTGGCTGCTGAACGACTGGGCCGCCGCACTGATGCGGGCGACCGCCGTGCTGGTGATCGCCTGTCCCTGCGCGCTTGGGCTCGCGACCCCGACCGCGCTCATGGTCGGCGTCGGTCGGGGCGCGCAGGCCGGCATCCTGATCAAGAACGCGGCGGCGCTCGAACGCGCGGAACGAATCGACGCGCTTGTCATCGACAAGACCGGCACGCTGACCATGGGCGCCCCGGCTGTTGTCGGCGTGCATCCCGCTCCGGGATCCGCCGAGCGCGATGTGCTGCGCATTGCGGCCGGACTCGAGCAGGGCGCGACGCATCCGCTGGCGCGGGCCATCCTCGATCATGCCACCGCGTGCGCAGTGCAAGCGCTGCCGATCGCCGACGTCCGCGTCCACGCGGGCCGCGGCGTCAGCGGCGAGCACGATGGGCGAACGATCAGGTTGGGGTCGCCGACGTATCTGGCCGAGGCGGGGATCACGATCGACGATGCGATTCTCGCCGAGGCGCAGTCCGCCGGGACGACGCTCGTCGGTGTCGCCGCCGATACGGCCGTCGTTGGCTGGATCACGCTCGCCGACGCGTTGCGTCCGAATGCGGCTGCGGCCCTGAGCCGCGCTGAGCGCCGAAGGCATCGCCGTGACGATGCTGACCGGCGACCATCCGCGGCCTGCGGCGGCTGTCGCCAAGGCCGTTGGCATCGAGCGCTGGCGCGCCGGCCAGTTGCCGCAGGACAAGCGCGACGCGATCGTCGAGCTGCAGAAGCAGGGGCATGTGGTCGGAATGGTCGGCGACGGCGTCAACGATGCGCCCGCGCTCGCGCAGGCGGATGTTTCGTTCGCGATGGGCGCCGGCGCGGGCAGCGCGCTGTCGGCGGCCGACGTGACGCTGCTGCGCAACGACCTCGCCGCGGTGGCAGCGGCGGTCGACCTGTCGCGTGCCACGCTCTCGAAGATCCGGCAGAACCTGTTCTTTGCCTTCGTCTACAACGTGCTGGGCATTCCGCTCGCGGCCTTCGGCCTGCTCTCGCCGGTGATCGCCGGCGCCGCGATGGCCGCGAGCTCGGTGTCGGTCGTGACCAACGCGCTGCTGCTCAAGCGCTGGCGGCCGCCGCAGGGGGCAATGCACGGGGCACCGGACACGCCACCCGGCTCGGCGCGAGCGACGATCCGGAGCACGATCACCGAGGAGGTTCGATGAGCACCGAAGTGAAGCAGGAATTCGCGGTCGAGGGCATGCATTGCGGCGGATGCGTGAAGAGCGTGACGGGCGCGATTTCGCGGCTGCCGGGCGTGCACAAGGTCGACGTGTCGCTGGAGAGGAAGGGCGCGACGGTCGAGTACGATGGCGCCGCGCTCCAGCCGGCGGCCATCATCGCCGCGATCGTCGGGGCCGGATTCGAGGCGAGCGCGCGGTGATCGCGGCAGGTCGCGGCGCGACGAGCGATGCCCGGTCGGCGGGCGCGCCGTGATGGCATAATTGCTACCCGCGGGGTGTAGCGCAGTCCGGTAGCGCGCTTGCTTTGGGAGCAAGATGTCGGAGGTTCGAATCCTCTCACCCCGACCAGAATTGCGATGCAAGTCAGTCATGTGCAACGCATGATTGATCTTCGTTTCCGGCGATATGTACTGTAAGCGCCGGGTTCACGCCTCGGTACGCCGAGAGCCCACAGGCGTGCGCACGCGTGCAAAGGCCTCGCCGTTACCGACGCGCGGTCAGTCGCCGGCCGCGTCCGGCGGCATCAGGTCGGGCATCTTGAACGGCTTCAGTCCTTTCGAGGCGCGTCTTCGGCGCGGTTCCCGGCAGGATCTCGAAATTCGGCGCGAACGCGACCAGGATGCCCCGGAGCTGATCGAAGGGCTTGCGATCGCCTGTCGAACTTCGCCTTGCCGGCCTTGATCAGGTCGTCGAAGGTGCTGGTGCCCATCATCACCTGGTTGAGGTCGGCGCGATTGACGGTGATGGTGAGATCCGGGCTTCTTCGCCTGCTCGCCCTTGATGTTGGTCAGCGTCGCGTTGCTCATCTCGATCAGGTACTTCTCGCCGTTGTCGGGCGTGACCAGGTTGATGACGAACGCCATGCCCTCGGCCTTCTTCGGGTCGATGCTGATGCCGATGAAGTCGAGCCAGTTCTCGGTCGACATCGCCCGGATCATGTCCGGCCCGGACGACCTGACGGGTGTGCCGCCGGGCAGGCCGTTGCGCAGCTCGTAGGCGCCCTGCAGATAGATGTTGCGCAGCGTCGGGCTTTCCTTCTGGTAGCCGAGCTGCTCGAAGGCGTCCGCCAGCAGGTCCTTCGCCGCCTGGTTCCCGGGTTGCGCGAACACCAGCTTGTTCAGGATCTCCGACGCCTCGAGGTACTTGCCCTGGCCATTGAGTTCCTTGCCCTTGGCCAGGATCTTGTCCGAGCCGCCCATCATCTCGACGTAGAGCGGCGCCGAGTCCTTGGGCGACAGTGGCGCGATGTTCACCGGGTTGCCGTCCCAGTAGCCGAGGAAGCGGTTGATGACGCCGCGGCTGTTGTGCTGTTCCGACCCGTGGTAGCTGTGCGCGGGCCATTGCTTCCACAGGCTCGGCGGCAGCTGGTAGACGTTCTGGATCTCGTTGATCGTCACGCCCAGGTTGGCGTAGTGCAGCGACTGGTTGTTGAGGTTGGCGTAGGTGTCGCGCTGCGTGCGCATCACTTCCTGGATGCGGGCGTTGCCCCAGCGCGGCCAGCTGTGCGAGGCGAACATCACCTCGGCGTCCTGGCCGAACTTGTAGAGCGCCACGTTGATCTGCTTCGACCAGTTCAGCGCATTGCGCACCGGCGCGCCGCGCGGCGTGTAGATGTTGTGGATGGTGCCGGTGATGTTCTCCGCCGCCCAGAAGGCCTTGAACTGCGGGAACCAGGTGTTCATCTCGACCGGCGCTTCGGTGTCCGGCGTGTTCTGGAACACCATCTTCACGCCGTCGATCGTCACTTCCTCGAAGTCCTTCTTGATGATGAGGTTCGGCGCGATCAGCCCGACGTTGCCGCTCGCCACGTTCTTGCCGATCGACTGGTCCGCGTGTCCGAACGGGTCGCGCGGCAGCAGCACGGCGTACGAGTACTGCGTGCGCCGCGACATGGCGTTGCCGGAGAACACGTTCTCCTCGATCGCGGCCTGCATGAAGCCCTCGGGCGCGATCACCTTGACCTTGCCGCTGACCACGTCGGCCTCGTCCACGACGCCGCGCACGCCGCCGAAGTGGTCGACGTGGGAGTGCGAGTAGACGACGCCGAGCACCGGCCGCTTGCCCAGCTTTTCGTTGATGAACTCGAGCGCCGCCCGGGCGGTTTCCTTGGCCGTCAGCGGATCGAAGACGATCCAGCCGGTGTCGCCCTTGATGAAGCTGATGTTGGCGAGGTCGAAGCCGCGCACCTGGTAGATCTTGCCCGGCACGACTTCGTAGAGGCCGTAGGCCATGTTCAGCACGGCCTGGCGCTGCAGCGACGGGTGGATGCTCTGGAAGTCCTTGCCCTGCAGCAGCCACTGGTAGCTGCCCATGTCCCAGGCCACGTTGCCGGCGTCGGCCATGATCTTCATGAACGGCGGCTCGGCGATGAAGCCCTTCTTGGCCTCGTCGAAGTCACGCTTGTCCTCGAACGGCAGCGTGGCGGAGACGCCCTTGCGCAGTTCGATCGTGTAGGTCGACGGCAGGTTGCCCTTGGGATCGAAATGGTTGGGCGTGGCCGGAACCCCTTGCGCGCGCGCAGCACCTGGCTCCAGCGCCAGCGAACCGGTCAATGCCAACCCGGCTGCGACAATCGCAACCGGTCCCGCTAAAAACCGTGTGAAGTTCATGCGTATCCCCAGCGTGAGAGTTCTGTTTGTGGAGTGCCTTCTGCTGCGATCGCCCGCGGCATTTTCGTTTGGAGCCGCTCCGCGAATGCAAGCGAGGTCACTACCTGGGGATCAGCGAACGACCTTATTATAGTCGTGGTCGGCGCGCAATTTGACACCGACCGCGAAACGCGATGGGTGCGATTGCCTATTCTCGAAGCTCAGCTTTGGGATAAGCAACGCGCGATTTGTAGTTGGACGATTTGTGCGAACGGGTCAAGCGCGCTTCGAACGCCCCGGGAACAACAGCGATACCGTCGCCGCGATCAGGAACGATCCGGCGAACACCAGGATCGCCTGGCGGTACTGGTCGAGAGACTGTGCGGATGCCGGCGCCGACAGCAGCAATCCCAACACGGAAATCCCGACCACGCCTCCCAAGTAACGGCAAGTCGAGAGAACGCCCGACGCGATTCCACTCATCGTGCGCGCGACCGTAGCCATGGCGGCAGACTGCGCGGGACCATTGGCGAGGCCCAACCCGACGCCGCCCAGCACCAGGCCGGCGACGATGTGCATTTCGTGCTTGGCGGGCGTAAGGATCGACAGCCAGTACAGGCCGGCCACCGAGATCAGCGACCCGCTCACGCACGTGGCCCGCACGCCGATGGCTTCGGCCACCCGTCCTCCGAGGGCAGACGCCGCCATCATGCTGAACATGAAGGCCGTCATGAAATGTCCCGATTGTTCCGGTCCCCAGTGGTAGAGGAGCTTGAGCAGGTACGGCAACTGGAAGAGCAGTGCGTACATGCCGAGATTCTGCAGAGCGACCAGCGCGCAACCGGCGGCAAACGACCGATCAAGAAAGAGTTTCATGTTCATCAGCGGGTGGCCCGCCTTTCCTTCCCACCAGATGAAGAGCCACAGCAGTGCCAGGGCCGGTGCCAGGAGCAGGGGCTGGTCTTTGATTCCGGTCACCAGGCACACCAGCGCGCATGCCAGGAGCAGCGTGCCGGTCCAGTCGAACCTGAACCTCGCTGCGGATTGCGTCTGCAGCTTGTCCCTGAAGAAGCCAACCGAGAAGAACACCGAAAGCAGCAGCGGCGGCAGGTTCGTCAGGAATATGGCGCCCCAGTCGAAGTGATGCACCAGCAGGCCGCCCAGCGACGGCCCGAGCGCGGCGGCAAAGCCCATCATGGCGCCGAAGTAGCCGAACACGCGATGGCGCCTCTCGGGTGGCACCGTGATCTGGAAGACCGCCATCACATTGGGAACCATCATGGCGCCACCCAGCGCCATCAATAACCGGCTCGCGACCAGCGCCTCGAAGAAGTGAAAGACAACCGGCAGCACGCAGCCTGTACCGAAGATCGCCTGCCCCAGACGCAGCGTGTTCCGGTAGCCCCAGTGGTCACCCAGCTTGCCGCCGGGCCCCAGCGCGATGATGTTGATCAGCAGGTAACTGTTCACCAACCATTGCGTCAGCTCGCCCGGGGTGCGGGAGAAGTCCGCGCCAATTGCGGGCAGCGCGACTGCGATCATGGTGGACCCCAGCGGGACCAGCATCGCCGAGAGCCCCAGCCCCATCAACCGCAGCGGCGAGTAATGCGCGGGCGCGCCAGCTCGGGTCACGCCCGCAAGCCCGTCGTGATCGTCCGGCATTGCAGCAGGTACAGGATGTTCTTCTCGATGCCCCACTCGATATCGCGGCCCGGCCCGAAGTGCTTTTCGCAGAGCACGCCCAGGCGAACGAGCTCGCCCAGCTGGGCATCGCTCACGCACAAGCCGCCGATCTTTGCCGGGTCATCGATCGGCGCTTCTTCCACGCCGCCACCGGGCATTGCCTTCATGAAGATGTCCTTGGTGCCGGCAGTCCTTTCGCGGAGCGTGCCGTCCTTGGACAAACGGAAATGGTCGGGAATGACCAGCCCTTCGACGATCGCCTCGCCCAGGCCCCACGACGCGTCGATGACGATTTCATCGGCGCCGGTCACCGGATGGCGGGTGAACATCACGCCCGCGCAATCGGGAAACACCATCTTCTGCAAGGTCACGGCGGTGCGCGGCTTCTCGGTGATGGCGAGCTTGGCCCGGTAGGCGCGCGCACCTTCCGAGTGGCCCGAGTCCCACACCAGATGAATGGCCTGCACGATGTCCGCGAAGCCGATACGGTTCAGTTCGGTGAAATGCTGACCGGCGAAGCTGGCGATCTTCGCATCCTCGCCGACGCCGGAAGAACGCACCGCGAATGGCTCGGGCTTGTCTCGCAGGAACGATTCCAGCGTGGCCAATGCGGGCGCATCGCCGCTGACGATCGCAGCGACGAAATCCACCGACAGGGCCCAGCCCGGCGGGACGGGCAAACCACCGCGCAGGGACGCGCCCAGCTGGACCGACTTGCCCCCGAAAAGGGCCTCGTCATCGGCGAGGCGAAGTTCGACGGGTCCCTTCATGAAAGGATTGTTACTTCCCCATTGTCCGCATCCACGCGCACCATGGCCCCGTTGGGGATCACGCGGGTGGCCACCTGGCATCCGACCACGCCGGGCAGGCCGTATTCTCGCGCGACGATCGCCGCGTGCGACATGAGTCCGCCACGGTCGGTGACGATGGCCCCGACCAGCGGCAGCACGTAGTTGAACGCGGTCGACGTGGAACGCGTGACCAGTACCTCGCCTTTCTGGATCTGGCTCAGGTTCTCGATATTGTCGATCACCCGTGCCCGGCCCTCGTACCGGCCCGCGCTCACCGAGATGCCACGCACGGTCTTGCCCTCGCTTCCCTTCTCGCTGGCGCCGAACATATGCATGAGCAGCGTATTCATCGCGCGCATCGTCCGCCGCGTCTTTTCCGGGTACCACTCGACCGGCGGGGGCGGCGCTGGGGTGCCATTCAAGAAGGGCGGCGCGACGTCATTGGGCACGGTCACGCGGAAATGATTGCGCTCGGCCAGCTCCTCCGCGCTGGGCGCGGGACCGCTGCCCATCCCGGTCAGCAGCGCCTCCACCTCGGCACAGGTCGCGTCCAATACATGCTCGGCGGCCTTGGTCTTGCCCTTGGTCGCGAGGCGGCGGCCGGCTTCGAGCAGCGCCCGCCGCGAAATTCCGGACGCCCACAGATCACTCCAATAGCCCCGTTCGTCCCGCAGCCTGTTGACCAGCCGCGCTTCCTGAAGCACCTCATCAAACTGCGCACGGTGCGGTTCCGGGACGGCATTCCGAATCTTCGCGACCTGCATCTTCACCTGCTCGTCGGTCTTTGCCTGCGCTTCGGACGAATGTGTGAACTGCAGCGCATGGACCAGCACCTCTGGCGTCTCGATGGCCGTGGGGCAGGTAATGTCATAGCCGCCGACGACGCGATACGCTACGAGATCGAGATACGCCTTGACCGCGGGTCCGGTTGCGCCGGGCAGGGCCTGCAGCTGCCGCAATTTCTCGGATGGCGGGACGGTGCCGTTCAGTATGGCGGCCGCGCTCGCGTCGGCCGCAATTGCGCGCAGCGCTGTCAGATACTCGTCGGTCACGCCCGACGAAATGGGCGTGCTGCCTTTCAGGGCCTGGGCAATCTCCGAGGGTGGCAGGCCCGTCCATTCCTGCGCGCACGCCATGAAATCACCGATCACCACGGCGCAGGTGATCGTGTACACATGATGCTGGAACGCCATGGCTTTGGAATTTTCGAAACACTCCGCAACGTACGCCGCGAGTTCCGCATCGGACATCGCCGTCGAGGTCCCGGGACTGCAGACGCAGGTGGTTCTTCGTCGACTCCGGCTTCAGCACCGCGTCCCAATGTCGGATGTGCTCGCGCCACGGCTTTTCCCGCAGTACGGTCGCGGCCGTCGTCAGGCGACGGCGCGTCTCCGGATGCAGCATGCACATCAGCTTGAAAACCGGCTTCGGCGGCGGGCCCTTGGCGTTCTCCGGCGCGCCGACGATGACCTTCTTGTTGTAGAAGAATCCGTTTACGAATCCCGGTTCGATATGGTCGAGCAGCAGCCCATAACAGGCGGTCCCGGCCTGGAACCCCTTGACGAATCCGTCGCGAAAGGCCTCCTGCAGAAAGCGGGTCATGGGACGCGGAAAATGGGTGGCATCCTGCTCCCAGATGCCGGCGTCGGGCGGTTCAAATGCCAGTGCGGTCATGATGCCTCCGGGAAACCGGTATCTTGGTGCAATCCACGATGATGGCGCAGCGAGCCGGTTCCCGCTCGAAGGCCGCTTGAGCCCGCACTATCAAATCGAGTGGAACCAGCGAGCAACGTCCGCCTCGATCTCGGCAGTTGTGTACTCGCGTTCAAGGCGTGCGAGAGACTCGGCGGCTTCGTCGCCGGTCGGAAGGATGGCGGCTGCCTGTACGGGGAGATCGTAAACCGACCCGTTCTGCTCCAGCGCTACATCCACTCGCACCGTTATCGCGTTGCGGTGGCGCAGGAGGTGGCGGTAGACAGCCGCGTAGATGTCCGGGTCGAACGGGACCTGCGGGTCGGAGATGGGCGCAGCCGCGCCGATTTCGACTGCGAGCGCTCGCGTGTCAAGCTCCTGGTGCCAGCGGAGCACGGCCTTGCGAACCCATCGACCGATGGCCTTGCGGACCACGGGGTGAGTGGCGCCATCGCGATCAGGATACCGGGCCCGGATGGCCGGCGACACGAACGCGGGTCGCGCGACGTCCCACTGCAGAAGATGCGGGCGGCGTCCCGTACCGTGCGCCACACTCGTCAGTTCGCGGATGAACAGGCTCTTGCCGACGCCCGGCAGTCCGGCAACGAAGACCATGCGATGGGCACGCGCCATCGACGTCAGTAGAGCCTCGAGGTCGTTCCGGCTTGCAATCACGACGTCATCGGCCACGAAGTCGGACCCCTTCGTTCTTGACAGATGTGAGGTTGCCGTGGGCTCGTAGCGAGCCCATCACATGCTACGCGTGAATGACCAAGCGGGCGGTCAGTACCGTAGAGCTGGAGTCGAAGGCGCTTGATCGAGGGACGTCCGTTTGCACGGGCTCCACTGCCCACGAATCAGCGCGATGATTGCGTCACGGGGCTCCGTTGCGGCCATTGGCGACACGACCAGAGCCTGGCGATCCCACGCTGCGGCGTCGTATCGGCCACACCTTCAGCGCCGAACATCGTCCCTTGTCGCGTCTACTTCTTCCGCTCAACGACCCATTCGCAATGCGAGTCGCCATGGAGCATGTTCTTGGTAAGCCTGAACGTGAAATTTGGATTCAGACTCTCGACCGCTCCGTCCCCCCATCGTTGATGCCCGACGCCACAGGTATCGAAGTCAACGCCTTGCTCCTTCCACCTCTTGTGCCAGGGACACTGTGTAGTCCTGCCCACACATCTGTCTTTGGTGGCTTCAACAACTTCGAACACGAACTCCGGCCCCATCGACGCGTGGGCAAGCAGATGTGTAATCCCTTCGAGATCTTTGGCATTCTCGGTGGCTAGTCCGAGGTTATCCGCAAATTCCTTCGCGCCCTTTCCTGCCTGATACCAGAGCGACCCATTGAACTCCTCGAATTTCTTTTGTCCGCCAGCCTCCTTCAAGGCCTTCGAAATTGCAATGTATGCGCCCGTCAATCCTTTCGTTGAAATCTCCCACCGCGTCTTCTCGGGAATCGCTTCTATCGTGTTAGCCATCGAGCGTCTCCTCTTGTGGATATCATTCCTTTTCGTGCCGTCCCCCGAGTTCATTCTCGACCGGTGCCCGCGGGATTGCAAGCGGCGAGCGGGTTGGGACCAAGCCGCGGCAGCGTTGCATTTCTTGGGCGGAGCTCTTGTCGCTCGCGGTGCTGCGAGTTCATCTGACGCCGCGAAAAAGTAAACCCCCGGCTCGCACCGGGGGTCTCGTCGAACAAGCGCGACCCGCGATGGCGACATCGCGGGTGGTCGATAGGCGTCAATTCCCGCCAGGCGCGCCTGTTTCCCTCCAATTCCTGCTCTGCTTTGTCCAGGCGATCGCGAAAGGAACGACTGCCTCGATCGCCGCCTTGTAGTCGGCCCTGTTGGCCTCGGTGAAGCCAGGCGCGCTGATCGTCGCGCCGCCCGCGGGCTTACCGGTCTCGATCGTAAAGGCGACGGGCTTAACGTTCTTGGGCCAGTTGAAGAAACTGTCACCCCACTGCGACTGCACGTGGATGGAGCGGACGCCCTTGTCCGGCACTGCGATGATCTTCCCGATGCCGGCGGCCACGACGTCGTTGACGCGGGGGCCGGCCACTTCGAACAGGCCCGGCTGGATGGCCTTCACGGTACCGGCGGCAGGCGCTGTGGCGGCGGGAGCCTTGGCGGGGCGGGAGCCTGGGCGAGTGCCGCGCCGGTGACAAGGGCGGCAGCGACGAGAGCGAGGTGCAATTTGCGCATAGCGTGCTCCTACTGAGTGAATGGGGATGAAACGGCGACAGAGCATACCTCAGAGGGTAGGCGCCTGCCTTTGAGCGCGGTCAATAGTTTATGCGAAGTCGACCGTTCGCCAACCGATTCACTTCACCTGGACGCTCGACAGCCAGGGCCGGCCCGAACTTTCGATCGTGCCAGTCCTGAGCTTCGAGATTGACCGCACCGGTGGTTCCCCTGATACTTCGTCGAGGGGTGCTGGATCACCGGTCCTTGGGGAGGGACCGCTCATGCACGATACGGCGGTGACGAGATCGGTTGATGCGGGCCATGACTCGATCGGCATCCGGGCCGCGCGGCACCTGGACCTCGCGTTTCGCGATTTCACGGTTGGACACGGCGCCGAACTCGGGGCGAACTACCTGCGCTGGGTGACCCGCGAGTCGCATCCGCTTGGCAACGTGGTCATCGTTTCGGACTCGGGGGACGGGGAGAGCACGCGAGCTGCCGCCGAACCTCTGGTCACCCGCAGCTTCCCTTCGGCGGTGCTCTTCCCCGCAGGCGTTTCCGCTGCATCGGCGCGATCGCTCCTAGCCTTGGGATTCGAGGACCAGGGCGCAATGCCAGCGATGGCCGTGGACGTCGAGCGCATGGCCGCGACGGCGCTGCCGCCGGACTACACCTGGGCGCGGGTTGGCGTGGGCAACGGCGGTCGCGCATGGGCGGAGGCCCTGGGCGCCGGGTACGGCCTTCCCCTCGGCTTGGCGCGTCTCTTCTCTCCCGAGTCGCTTGGTGCCGACATGGCCGCCGATGCCCGAACCCAGTATTTCTCGGTCGTTCGCGATGGCCGCACCGTGGCAACCTCGCTTCTCCACTTGGCGGACGGTCTCGCCGGCATCTACTGCGTGGCCACGGTGCCCGACGAACGGGGCAAGGGTCTCGGTGCGCATGTTACGGCGGAGGCACTACGCACCGCGCACCAATTGGGATATGGCGTCGGGGTTCTGCAGTCATCCGCAGCGGGCCATTCCGTCTATCTCGGACTCGGCTTCGAGGACGTCGGCAGTGTGCCGATGTTTGTCCGCATGCCGCATTGAGAACTGCGCGCTTTCGCGGTTGCTCATCGCATCTCAACATTTCGACACGGAGGAAGCAAATGATTCGTTCCACGAGTGTGTCCTGGTTTGCTGTCGGCGCTTTCGCGTTCATGGGCTCGCTGACGGGTCTTGCGCACGCAGCGTCACCGACGAGTGCGGATGAGGCCGCCCTCCGCGCACAGACGACGAGCTGGGAGAAAGCGTACAACGGTGGCGACGCGAAAGCGGTGGCCGCGCAATATGCCGAAGACGCGCTGCTGCTTCCACCGGGAGCGCCTGGCGTGAGCGGCCGGGCAGCGATTCTGACGTTTTTCACCAAGGACATCGCTGACTCGAAAGCTGCCGGTGCGGTCTTTGTCCTCAATCCCAAGACCGATGTCGGTGTCTCGGGCAACATGGCTTGGGAATCAGGCACCTACAAAGTGACAGTGAAGGGCGCCGTCGTCGATACCGGCAAGTTTCTCTCGGTCTCTCGCAAGAAGGATGGTAAGTGGCTCTACATCCGCGATACCTGGAATTCGGATGCGCCGCCTGCGCCCTCCGCTCCTCCAGCGCCGACCCAAGCCCCGGCGGCTCCACCAGCAGCGAAGAAATAACCCGAGATTTTCGGCGGACGCGCGGTCCGGGCATCACGTCGAGCGAAAGCTCCGCCGCGAGCGCAACTGCGGCACGGCTTGACCCAGCCTCGCGTTGCTGCAAGCCTCGCGACCATGCGCCTGCCCAATCTGCTTGCCACGGCGAAGGGGCGCCTCGCCGCGTTCTTCTTCCTCTACATGACCGAGGGCATCCCCCTCGGTTTCGCCGCCACCGCGGTTGCAACGCAGTTGCGTCGCCAGGACGTCGGCCCGGCGGAGATCGGCGCCTTCGTCGCCTCGTTCTACCTGCCATGGGCGTTCAAGTGGGCGTTCGGGCCGATGATCGACGTGTTCAGCTCCGAACGGCTCGGGCGGCGGCGAGGCTGGATTCTTGGCACGCAAGTGCTCATGGCGCTGACGCTCCTCTCCACGGTGATGCTGAAGCTCCCTGAGCAGCTCGCGCTCTTCACCGTGATCCTGCTCGTGCACAACACGTTTGGCGCGATGCAGGACGTGGCGATCGACGCCCTTGCCTGTGGCACGCTGCAGGAGCACGAGCGCGGCACGGCGAACGGCATGATGTTTGCCGGCGCATCGATCGGCCAACTGATCGGCGGCAGCGGCGTGCTCTTCATCATGGGCCACACCGGCTTCCAGTCGACGTTCTTCTTCGTTGCCGGCTGCATCCTGATGGTGACCGCGTTCGTCGTTCTGCCGATGCGCGAACAGGCGGGTCCGCCACGAGCCGCCGTCGTAGGCTCGCGCGTGCGCGCGGCCGGCCGCGAGATGCACGATTTCGCGATCAACTCGTTCCGCTCCTTTCTTGGCACCCGTGGCGCGTTCAGCGGACTCGTGTTCGCCCTGTTGCCGGCGGGCGCGATGTGCCTCGGGCTGTCGCTGCAGTCGAACCTTGCGGTGGAACTCGGCATGGACAACGACCAGGTGGCGGCACTCAATGCCTGGTCCGCGGTCGTCGCTGCGGCGGCCATGGTGGCCGGTGGCTACCTGTCGGACCGCCTCGGGCGGCGTCTGATGCTTGCCACCTACATCGCGTGCATAGGTCTCCCTGTCCTGTATCTCATGGCCATGCTGACCGAACATGGCTGGATCATGCCGGTGAGCCCGAACGCACCGAACCGCCCGGAGGTGCCCGCTGCGCTCGTGACCGCCCTCTGGATTGCGACGCTCGTATACAACCTGTTCAACGGGCTCATGTACGGTACGCGCTCGGCCATTTGCATGGACGTGACCAACCCGCGAGTCGCCGCAACGCAATTCACTGCCTACATGGCGCTCATGAACCTCACGATCTCCTACAGCGCGGCATGGCAGGGCATCGCGGCGGAAGCCTGGGGCTACCCGCGCACGATGCTGGTCGACGTTATCTTCGGCACGATATGCATTGCGGCGATTCCGTTCATGGCGCGCAAGGCCGGCGAGGCTTTCGCCGACAACGCCGCGCCAACGCGTGCCCGCGCCGTGGCCGGAATCCTGGGTCTGATGTGTCTTGCCTGGTGGCCCTTCCGGACCTGGCACGAGGCGTTCGGCGCGGCGCAGCCGATCGCCGGGACCGTGTTCACCCTGGTGTTCATTGCCTCGGCCTTGTTCCTGCTCGCGGGACGCGCGGTGCTGGGCGGTGCCGCCCGCGCGCTTACGCGAATCGGGGCGTGGCTCGCGCCGCTGCTGTTCGCGATGTATGCGCGCTACTACATCGACACGATCGCCGGCTGGTTCTCGTTCCTGATGCCCGCCGAGAATTTCAGGATCGGCGCCGAAATCGCGATGCGCGCAGTCCCTCTGGTGGCCGGAGTCGTGCTTCTGCTGCTCGCGCTGCGCCCGTGGCGCGAGCTGAGTCCGCAGCCCGCTGACGCCGCTGCTTCCTAGGCGCTGTTCTCGGCGTATATTGCCTCGATGCACCAGAAGTGCAGCGGACGGCGATGCAACGCGTGAGCGAGTGGCTCGAGACGTTGGGCCTCGGCAAGTATGCGTCGGTGTTCGCGGCGCACGAGATCGAACTGGACGTGCTGTCCGAGCTCACCGATGCGGACCTGCAGCAGCTGGGTCTGCCGATCGGCCCTCGCCGCAGGATCCTAAAAGCCGCGCGTGCGCTGGCGACCGAAGCCGACGCGCCCGGATCTGGGAGCCCGGAGTCTCCGGTGCCTGCGTCCCGGATCTCCGCGCCTCCTCATCTCGCCGAGAAGGTGTCCGCGCTGCGCGACCTGACCCCCGGGGAACGCAAGCACGTTACGGTCCTTTTCGCCGACATCCAGGGCTCCACCCAACTGATCCGCGATCTCGATCCCGAGGACGCCGACCAGGCGATGACACCCGCGGTGCAGGTGATGATGGACGCGGTGCACCGCTTCGAAGGTACCGTGACCCACGTGCAGGGTGACGGGATCATGGCCATGTTCGGCGCGCCCATTGCCCTCGAGGACCACGGACTGCGCGCCTGCTACGCAGCGCTGGCGATCCAGCGCGCCATCTCCGGGCTCGCCGCACAGCGTGGTGTCGCGGCCGCCACCGGCGTGCGCGTTCGGGTCGGGCTTCATTCCGGCGAGGTCCTGGTGCGCTCCATCGGAGACGACCTCTCCATGAACTACGACGCGGTGGGACTCACCGCGCATCTGGCCGCGCGCATGGAGCAGACTGCGGCCGCCGGCAGCATCCTGATGACTGGCGAAACCCTGCGTCTGGTGGCCGGCTTTGTGAAGGTGGAGCCGCTCGGCCCCCAGGCGGTGAAGGGGCTCGACGAGCCGGTGGAAGCCTTTCGTCTGGACGGGGTCACCGGCGCGCGCAGCCGTCTGGAGGCGGCGCAGCGGCAGGGTCTGACGCCGTTCGTCGGACGTGACCAGGAGCTTGCATTTCTGGAGGAGCGCTTCGCTGCCGCCGCCGGCGGCCGCGGTCAGGTGGTGTTCCTGGTCGGCGACCCTGGCATGGGCAAGTCGCGCCTGCTGCTGGAACTTCGCGGGCGTCTCGATGCACGATCGGATTGGCTCGAAGGCCGGGCTCGATCCTTCGGCCGAGACTTGGCGTTCCATCCGCTGATCGACTTGCTGCGGCGGCGGATGCGCATCGAAGATGACGATCCGGAGCAGGCCGTCATCGACAAGGCTTACGCGGTCGCAGTGGCGCTTGGTGCGCAGGTGACCGTTGGGCTGCCGTTCCTGCGCTATCTGCTCGGCGTGGATCCAGGTGACTCGTCCGTGCTGGAGCTCGACCCCCGGCTGCGGCGCGGCGCCGTGTTCGATGCGCTGCGTCGGCTGGTGCTCTGTGCGGCCGAGCATCGAACCCAGGTCGTCGTGCTCGAGGACTTGCACTGGATCGACCCGGTGACCGAGGAATTTCTGCGCAATCTGGTCGACAGCGTTGCCAGCACCGCGGTGCTCGTGCTGCTCACCCACCGGCCGGGCTATACCCCGACGCTCGGCGAGCGTACGTATTACAGCCACATTTCGCTGCCGAGTCTGGACGAGGGGGCTAGTGTCGCCATGATCCGGGCGGTGCTCATGGGGCGCGGGCTTCCCGACGTGCTCGAGCGGCGGATCGCCGAACGCGCGGACGGCAATCCCTTCTTCGTGGAGGAGGTGGTGCGCTCGCTGCTGGAAGACGGCGTCATCCGCCGCGACGGCAACACCTACGTGCTGGAACGCGCGCTCGAACAGGTCGTCGTGCCGGACACGATCCAGGGTGTGCTGGCGGCGCGCATCGATCGTCTCGACGCTGAAGTCAAGCGAACCCTGCAGACCGCGTCGGTCATCGGCCGGGAGTTTGCCCGCCGCCTCGTGGATCGTCTGAGCGGTGCCGCGATGCGTGCCGAGACGTCGCTGCAGGCACTCAAGGCCGTCGAGCTGATCTACGAGAAGACCCTGTTCCCGGAGCTGTCCTACGTCTTCAAGCACGCCCTTACACAGGACGTCGCGTACGGTTCTCTGCTCCGCCCGCAACGCAAGGAGCTGCACGCGCTCGTCGGAGCCGCCATCGAGGAGATTTACGTCGAGCGCATCGCCGAGCACTACGGGGTGCTCGCCTGGCACTTCGAGCGTGCCGGTCGCACGGACAAGGCCGTTGACTATCTCGGGAAAGCGGCCGCCAAGGCCGTTGAGGCCTTTGCGGTGTCCGAGGCACTGGAGCTCTATCGTCGCGCTCTCGACCTCATCGACGAGGCGAACGACGACCGCTACGCAGAGCAGCGTGTGCGATTCCTGCGGGCCAGGGCGCACCTGCAGTTTTCGGTCGGGAACTACGCCGGCGCCCGGGCCGACTGGGAGCGACTTCTCACGCGCTGTCGGGAGGCCGGGGACCGCTACAACGAAGCGGGCGCTCTCTCCGGTGCGGCCTGGGCCACGCAATGGGACGAGGATTTCGACCAGGCGCTGGCCTATGCCGACGAGGCGACGCGGATCGCCGGCGAGAGCGGCAACCAGTCGGCCCTGGCAGGGGCGCTCGTCGTGAGCGGCTACATTCCGGCTGTATCGGGACGACTCGACGAAGCGCGGCCCATACTCGAGCGGGCCATGCAGGTGAGCCGCGAGGCGGGCGACGTGGTGCAGGAGGTCATCGCACGCTTTTGCTTTGGAACGCTCAATGGCTGGCAGGGGGAGTATGACGCTGCGGCGGATGTGACCAGCGAGGGTCTGCGCATCGCCCGCGAACGTAAGTTGCTGCCACTGCTCATCCGCAGCCTGTGGGCAAACAGTATGCCGCTGATCGGCAAGGGCGATTACGATCGGGCGCAGGCATTGCTCACCGAAGGCTTCGATCTGGCCGACAAGGTGGGCGATGAAGCCATGGCGCCGCGAATGTTGAACACCCTCGGCTGGCTGTATCTGGAGTGCGGGGATCTGGACCGTAGCATCGACCACAATACCCGAGCCGTGGAACGCGCGCGCGGGCGCCGCCACGCGGTCAGCGTGGAGATGGGAACCTACGCGACACTGAACTGGGGCGACGCGCTGCTGCGCAAGGGCGAGCTCGCCGCGGCGGGCGAGGTGTACGACGCGGCCCATGGCGTCGTGTCGAATCCCAAGACGCACGTGTGGATGAAGTGGCGCTATTCAACCCATCTGTTCGCCAGCCTGGCCGAGTACTGGCTCTCGCGCGGAAACCCCGAAAAGGCCGCTGGCTTCGCCGAGCGCAGCATGGAGATCGCCATGGCTACGACGTCGCGCAAATACATCGCCATCGGCCACCGGATAAACGCCGAGATCGCCTTGCAGCGTCTCGACCTGAACGCGGCGGAGGCGCACGCGCGCCGAGCAGTGGTGCTCGCGGAGCGAATCCGCAACCCGACTCAGTGGTGGAAGAGCCATGCGCTGCTTGGTGACATTCTGGAGCGCGCGGGCAGACCCGACGATGCACTCGACGCGCGTGCCCGCGCCAGTCGCATCATTCGCGGCATTGCGTCCAGTCTGACCGACCCAATGCTGCGCCACAGCTTCGAGCAATCCCAGCGGGCGGGCCAACTGCCGCGCATGGGGCCGTCGTAGAAGTAGTTGCAACCACAGCGCGTATCGCGCGCTCGCCGGACCGGCTGCCCGTCACTGCTCTCGATCAATACTGGTCGATGGCGGTTGCGATCGGGTTGTGCCTCGCTGAGATCTCCCGGAAGCAGTCATCGTGCGGCCAGCGAAGGCTGCCAGTACCTAATGCAGCAGCTTGAAGGCGTGATTCCACTGATTGCGGAGAAAACCGGGTATGCACCAAAGCATACATAGCGGCTCGATGGCGCGGGCCGCTTCGACCCCGCCCATGTCTTCGACCTCCCAGCCGAACTGATCGAGAACCCGAGCCACGGTCGTCTTCGCCACCACGTCATTGCCGCAGATAAACATTGTCGGCTTGCCGCCCGCATACTCGGGATTGACCATGCGGGCATTCCCGACCGAATTGAATGCCTTCACCAGCCGCACGTCCGGAAATTCCTTCTGCAAACGCTCCATCAGCGATTCGTCCAGATTGGTGAAGAATTTCAGTACGCCATTGGTGGGCGGCGCATCCGCGATCGGGTTGGTCACATCGATGACTGGCTTGCCGGCCAGCGCTCGCGCATTGGCTGCGCGCAGCGCCTCGGCCGCGGCCGCACCCTTCACGGCCAGCACCGCCATTTCGGCAAACTTCGCCGCAGCCTCCAAGCTGCCAAACTGGACCTTCGGGTGTTGGCGGCCCCAAGCTGCAAGCTTGTCGGGCGCACGCGTGCCCATCATCACCTCGTGCCCATGCTTGACGAATCCGCCGGCCAACACCTTGGCTACATCGCCCGAACCCAGGATTCCAACTTTCATGATCTGCTCCTCATTCTGCTGACGGATGGAACGAAGCCTTGGTCAGTGCATGGACCAACCTCATCTTGCCACCGTTCTGTGGTCGCGACCCCAGCGGCCACCGGGATGAACTCGACGTAAGACCGCCTCCATAGTAATGCCCATGGTCACGCCCCCCGGAACCAGGTTCTATGATGTGAGGAATACTGTCCCGTGAGTGTGGCAAATTGCGGAGGCTTTCGATGAGTGCAGCCCGTTTCATGATGATTCCTGGCGCACCCGCGCCTGTTGCACCGTTCTCGCACGCGGTCGAAGCGGACGGATGGATATTTCTCACGGGTCAGATGCCTACCGATCCGAACGACGATGGCGCACCGCTGCCCTCCGGCATCGTGGCCCAGACCCGCCGCGTGATGGACAACCTTGTCCTGGTGCTGAACGGCGCGGGCCTCGGGCTCGAGCACGTAGTGGCGGCGCGCGCCTTCCTCACCAATTTCGAGCGCGACTACGGCCCGATGAACGAAGTCTATCGTTCCTACTTTCCGGAGGATCGCTTGCCGGCACGGACATGTGTCGGCGTGAACGGGCTCGCGCGCCACGCGCTGGTCGAGATCGACTTCATCGCACGAAGGCCCTGGCCGTCGCCGGCGGGGGGTCGAAGTGGCCGGTGACGTCTGGCCGCCTCCGGCCACAGTGGAAGCAAACGCCGCCGCCGCGCGCTCAGGTCTTCCTGCCGACAAGGTGCCCAGCCGCTGACGCGGTCAACTGCGCTCAGCGTCAGGCAACGATTGGCTCTGCGGGCGGCAGCTCCAGGAATTGGAGATAGAGCGGCAATTGCTCCCTGAGCATCTCGCGCCCCAGGCTTGTGCGGCAGCCCTTCGCGCGCGCCGCAGCGACCAGCGGGGTGAAGTCGTATCACGATCTCGCCAATAGTCATCTCGGGCGTGATCTCGTCCACGGATACCGGCAGGGGATCGTCCGGCTCCATCCCCAGCGGCGTCGCGTTAACCACAATGAATCGGGCGATTTCCGCGGCACGCACGAAGCCCACGCCGTCGAACATGTCGCCGTACAGGCTGCCATCCGGCCGACGCTTGACTGCATTGCACGACCCCGAAACTTTGACGGCCAGGCTGCAATCATCGAGCAGCGCCACTGTGGCCACCTTGTGGGGAATCGTGACCATCACGCCGGGGATGTTCCTAGCTCGTAGCAGAGCTGGAAGTACTGTGGCGTAGTCCTCCGGGGCGCGGAATCGCCAGCCGAAGGGCCGGCGATTCATTCGCCAAATTGGAAAGTGCTGCTGGGTGGCGCTGCGCTGTGGACGGTCTCGTGCGACGCCGCGAATGTTATTTCGCCTTGCTGGCCTTCTCGATCTCGGCGTACATCTCCTTCGCCGTCTGCTCGCCGTAGACCTTGCTGTACTTCTCGATGATCGGCTTCGACTTCTCCTTCATCTTGGCGATCTCCGCCGGCGGCATCACGTCGACTTGCAGCTTGGTCTTGAGGAACTCCAGCGCATCCTTGTTGTACTTCTGCGAGAGCTGACGCTGATACACGGTGGCCTCGCGTGCCGCCTCGTTGCAGCGTCTTCTGCTCGGCCGGCGAGAGCTTGTCGTAGCTCTTCTTGCTCATCAGCAGCAGAATCGGGTTGTACATGTGATTCGTGATCGTCACGTACTTCTGCACCTCGTAGAGCTTGCTCGCCTGAAGGTTGATCAGGATCTGGTTGCCGCCGTCGACGGTCCTCTGCTCGAGCGCGGTGTAGAGCTCGACGAACGGGAGCGGTACCGCGTTGGCGCCCAGCGCAGTTCTGGAAGTCGATCTGCAGTGGAGTCTCGGTCACGCGAATCTTCAGGCCGGCGATGTCGTCCATCTTGGTGATCGCCCTGCGCCCCGTGTGGTAGTTGAGATAACCGGCCTCCCACCACCCGAGGGGCACCAAGCCCTTGTCGAGGAGTTTGTTCGCGAGCTTGGTCCCGAACGGGCCATCCAGCACCGTGTAGGCGACCTGCTCGGTCGGGAAGGCGAACGGGAAGTCCAGCACCCCGAAGTCCTGAATCAGGCCAGTCAGCAGATTGGCATTCATGATCCCCATGTCGAGGATGCCGCCCTGCATCGACGAGACCACCGCGATGTCCTTGCCCAGCGTGCCGCCGCCGAACATCGTGGCCTTCAGCTTGCCGCCGCTCTTTGCGTCGAGAATTTCGGTGAACTTCTGGCCGCCATCGTAGTGGGCGGTGCCCGGATTTACGGCGATCGCAATCCGGAACTTCTTCGCGTCCTGCGCCTGGGCCGCGGTAGTCGCGCCAACCAGTGAGCGCGAGCGACAGCATGGTCGTGTACTTGAATGCATTGCGGCGGTTCATTGCGAATCTCCTCGGGATGTCCCTTTGTAAGTGAAAGAGGTTGGCGGGCGATACGGAGTTGCGCCTGGTTTGCTATTGGGGCAATGCGCATACGCCCGATGAAGAATACTGATCATCTGGCGGACGCTATGCAACACTTTTCGAACATGGTGGGCGATAAGCGCCCACATTAAGATGTGCTTGACGCTCAGAATGCGACCGAAATGCGGCCATCCCGTCACTCAACCCGAGACATCTACGGCCTTGCACCCGGAGCCGGCGCTCGCCGAGAGTCCAACTTGCGCATCGCTGAACTGCAGTGACGGGCTCGTCCTTGGGGGCCCCAGAGACAGCGCCGGCCAGGGTCACGTCGAGCCCATCGAGCACCCATGTGATGCCGAGTGCGACGATGACCCGCGTATGAAAGTGGTCTAGGCGAGACCGTGCGTGTCGGCGATTTCTGACACAAGAATAGGGCGCGGGATGGGCGAACTTGTCCCGCCGGTCACGTAGATTATTGAAACGGCCGAGGCGGAAGCATCGTGAGCGCCATATCGAGAGTCGTTGCCCCGTTCTCTAGCCTGTGTCGCTTCGTCCCCATCGGGCCCACGCCGACTGTTGCAGGCCTTCGACACCGAAGGAAACCGTGTCAGCATGATGCAACCCAACGAGCGTTATCGGTCTAATTGAATTCGCGCTCACTGCGCGGTCCGACGCTGTTGAAATCTTCTGGAGATCACGATGCAGAAAATCACCCCGTTTCTCTGGTACTCGAAGGAGGCCGAGGAGGCTGCCAAGTTCTACGCGTCGATCTTTCCCGATTCACGTGTTATCGGGGTGACGTCGCTGCCCAGCGAATCGCCGAGCGGCCCACCTGGGTCAGTCAAGGTGGTCGAGTTCGTTCTCTGCGGCCAATCCTTCGTCGCGATGAGCGCGGGGCCGCTCGACCCCTTCAACCATGCGATCTCGTTTGTCGTGAACTGCGATAACCAGTCGGAAATCGACAAATACTGGAACGCGTTATTACAGGGTGGGTCGGCGGAACAATGCGGCTGGCTCAAGGATCGTTACGGGATCTCGTGGCAGATCGTCCCGGCGGCGCTCGGCAAGATGATGGGCGACCCGGATCGCGCTAAAGCGAAGCGTGCCGCCGACGCGATGCTGAAGATGGTGAAGCTCGACATCGCCGCCCTCAAGGCCGCATACGACGGAACGGCGAATCGACAGCCAGCGTAAGCTCAATTGCTCACTTGTGTTCGCCACCGCACTGACGCATGGCACTCCGAGCGCTAAGTTGCGTTCCATCTTGGTGCCCTGCCAGCAGGATCAACAATGAAAACATATCTGCAGCATCTGCTCGCACTGGCGGTATCGGGCATCGCGCTGGCGATCGCCGGCTGCGGGGGTGGCGGTGGCGACAACAACAACAACCCGCCCGGCGTGACGCCGACGACGGTTGTCAGTCCGTTGCCGCTTCCGGGACCAAGCGCGGTCGGATGTTCGAACGTCACGCAGGATTTCAGTCGCGTGCCCGCGGGTGGCGATGTGCCGTCGTATTGGGAGGGCAAACCGGCCGACAACGGCGCCGCGCGCTATCTCACCGACCTGCTGACGGATCCCGCGAACACCCTCTCCGTCAGCGTCAACGTGCCGAACAACGACGAGCTCTACGGCAGTTTCGCGGGCAAGCAAGTCGCGTCGGTATTGATCGTTTGCTATCCCACGTCCGCCGGAAATTCTCGACCCAACTACCCGCTGCCGACCGGCAACGTGGTGCCGCACATGCAATCGGGCGTCGACGCGCCGCTATTCGCCGACGGAAGCGTGCGCTACCCGGTGATCGCGTTTTCGCACGGCTACGCGGGCAGCCCGCTCTCCAACGACTACATCGCCGCGCTGTCGAATTTCGCGAGTTACGGCTACATCGTTCTCGCGCCGTTTCACGGCGATCCGCGGATCTCCGACCTCAGGATCGACGACATCCGCGACGTGGCGCAGATCGTCACGCACCTGCGGGATTTCGTCGCGTCGCAGAGCGTGCGATCGCTCGAGGTCTCGGCGGCGATCGACCTCCTGCTCGCGCACCCACAATACCGCGACCACGTCGACCCGACGCAGATCGGCGGATTCGGCGCGAGCTACGGCGGCGAGACGATGTTGCTGATGGCCGGCGCCGGGCTCACGACGTCGCTCGGTTTCTCCTGGACGACGGTGGAAGTCGATCGGCGCCTCAAGGCGGCGGTGGGCTACGTCCCCTATTTCGGCCAACCCTTCTTCCCGACGTTCGGTCGCGACCAGCACGGGCTCGACGGCATCACGCTGCCGTATCTCGCCATTGCCGGCAGCGCCGACACGACGTCGCCGCTGATCACGACGCAGCAGGGCATGAACCGGCTCGCGGGAACTTTCGAGCTCGTCGTGCTCGAGGGCGTGCGTCACGGCCTTGACACCGCGTCGATCCCCGACATCTATACCTGGTCGCTGACTTGGTTCGACGCCGAGGTTCGCGGCAGCGCGGCCGCGCGCGCGAAGCTAGCGACGATGGCGAGCGTGGCCGGCGGCGGCGATGATCGCGTGACCATCCCGTACAACGGCGGGATGTAAGAACGATCAAACCGCTCGCTCTCAGCCTTGAAGGTCGCTGACCGGCCACGAGCAGCCGGCCAGCGTTGCCGCGCAAATTGCTTGGAAGCGGTCATCGGCGGATGGGCCGCTTCCTCGACTTTCAAGAAAACTCAATCAGCCTTGCGGGTTTCCTGTGTAAATCGCCCAGGCGGCCTTGAATTCGTCCCGGTTGAGCTTGCCATCCCTGTCCTTGTCGGCTTGCATGAATGCCTTGTCAAAGCCATCGAGGCTGGCCACTTGCGCCTTGGTCACGTAACCGACGTGCGCCGAGTCCAGCTTCTCGAACGCCGACGAGGCCGTCTCCGACTTATTGGGGGTCACGGCCGACATTTGGATCCCGGGACTCGAATAGGTAGGGGCCTGCGGCTGCGCTGGGGTCGCGGGTTGCGTTTGCGCAAGGGCCGTGCCCGCCACCGCGAGGCAGCCGGCGATAGTCGCGATCAATGTGGTGCGCTTATCGTGTGGAATACGCATTGCTCATCTCCAGGTTGGTTAAACGGCCGTCGGCGCCGAGGCGCCAACGTCATCGTTGCTGTCGTGCATCGGCACGAGCAGTGATCATTTGACAGCGCGCTTACGGGTGGTTTCAAGTGCGGTCGGTAAGACCGGCGCTCATTCTTCTGTGGTCAATTGTCCGACAGGATCAGGTCCGCACGTCCAGCCTGTCCTGCACTTGCGCCACGCCATCGACGGAACCAGCGAGCTGGATTTGGCGGTGAGCCGACCATGATTTGCGTCAAGACAGGCTGCATCGGCGCGGAGTAAAAGGAGGCTTTCGACGCAAGCGTTTCTCCTCTAGCGCGTCGCCGCGCTCGGCATCTGACAAGACGACGGGATGCCGACGCGGTATTTTTTGCAGCCAGCAACCTGAACGAAGGCAATTTCCATGGTCCTGCTCGAATTCTCGATGACCCCGATGACCAAGGGCGAAAGCGTCAGCGCCTATATCGCGCGTTCTCTCGACATCGTCGACAAGAGCGGACTGCCGTATCAACTCACACCGATGGGCACGATCATCGAAGGCGAGTGGGCTGAGGTGATCGCCGTCGTGACCGCCTGCTTTGAGGCGATGCGCGTGGACTGCGATCGCGTTGGCACCCAGATCAGGGTTGACTACCGGGCAGGACCCGGCGGACGGCTGAAATCCAAGGTCGTTTCCGTCGAAAGGAAGTTGGGCCGCAAGCTTTCGACCTGAGCGATCGCTTGCCGCGGTGTCCGTTTTGCGCAATGCTTTGCGCGGTTGCCGAACATTGATCCGCATGTCTTGCCTGCGGGGAAGGGCAAGACCTGCGCTCAGACCTCCCTGTTCGGATTGATGAGGTACTTGGCACCGGTCGTCCGCTTGCCGTAGACGGCAATCTCTTCCAGTCGCAGGGCCTCGGCGAGCGAAACCTCCTTGGTGTAGTGGCTGGCGAACGTTGTCTTCAGTTCGGCAACGATCCGCTGCCGCAGCTTGTCCGCGGCCGCGGGCCCGATCTTCTGCAGGAACGGCCACAGGAGCCACCCGCCGACACCCCAGGCAAATCCGAAATTGCGCGTGATCACGGTCGGTCCCAGGTCGAGTGCTCCATAGATGTAGACCTGCTTGTGGGTTGCCGAGCCGTACCGGCTGTACTCCTTCGCCGACCGCGTGAGCGCGGCCTCCATGCAGGTCAGTATCTGACCGGCCAATGCGCCGCCGCCGATCGCGTCGAAGGCCAACGTCGCCCCGGTGGCGACGAGGGCCTCCGTCAAGTCGTGCATGAATGTCGGTGCGCTCGAGTTGCACACGTGTTTGGCGCCGATCGCCCGGAGGAGGTCTTCCTGTTCCTGCGTGCGCACGATATTCACGAGGCCCACTTCGTCCTCGATGCAGATCCGGTTCAACATCTGACCGAGATTGGAGGCTGCCGCGGTGTGCACCAGTGCGGTGTGGCGTTCGCGACGCATGGTGTCGACCATGCCCAGCGCCGTCAGCGGATTGACGAAACAGGACGCGCCTTCGGCCGGGCGCGTGTCGTCCGGCAGGACGAGGCATTGCTCCGCCTTGATACAGCGGTATTGCGAGTACATGGCGCCACCAAAGAGCGCCACGGTCTTGCCCAGCAATGCCTGCGCCCGCTCGGACGGGCCGGCCGCGACGACCACGCCCGCCCCTTCGTTGCCGATCGGCATCGACTGGTCGACGCGGCCCACCATGCTCTTCATCCGGGATTCGGGAATGCGGGCGATCACGACAGGGTTTGCCGGCGTTCCCGTCGCCCGCGCGGTGCCCAGGTCGGCAGCGCCGAACATGAGTCCCTGGTCCGATGGGTTGATCGGGCTCGCTTCGATGCGGACGACGACCTCGTCCGGCTGCGGACGCGGTGTTGCCACACTGACGAGCGAGAGTTCCAGCTCGCCGTTCTCCTCTGACCAGCGAGCGAAGCTGGAGCCCGTGGCTTGCGATGCGAGTTTCCATGGCTTCCTGCGCCCGCTCGGCGCCCGGCGGTCACGCACCGATGTTCGCGAGCGGATGGCGTCGATGAAGGTACCATGGCGTCGCGGACCGCGGCAACGCGGCAGTGTCGACCGCAGATCGCGATGGTGCCGGGCACGATGGGTGAGCCGGAACGCGGAGCTGCGCGCCGCGAGATTCGAGAGACGAAAGGAGCGCATGAAGACCTTCGACGCCAATGCGGCGGGCCCCCTGCAGGGTGTCCGGGTCGTCGACCTGTCGCGCCTGGCAGCGGGCAACATGCTGTCGCTCGTGCTGGCGGATCTTGGCGCGGACGTGATCAAGGTCGAGCGCGGCGGCGTCGGCGACGATCTGCGCCAGTGGCGCGAAATGGGCGAGCCGGTCTACTGGAAGGTCTACGGGCGCAACAAGCGCTCGCTCGTCCTCGATCTCAAGTCCGAGGAGGACCTGGGGCATCTGCGCAAGCTGGTACGGCACTCGCAGATCTTCGTCGAGAATTTCGTTCCCGGCGGGTTGGAGCGAATGGGCCTCGGGCCGGATCACCTGCTGGCACTGAATCCGGCGCTCGTGATCGTGCGCATTTCGGGGTGGGGGCAGACGGGACCGTTCAGCCACAAGCCCGGCTTCGGCACCCTGGTCGAGGCGATGTCGGGATTCGCCCACCTCAACGGGTTCGCCGATCGGCCGCCGGTACTGCCGCCGCTCGCGCTGGCGGACATGGTCGCCGGCCTGTACGGCGCCGTCGGCGCGCTGACCGCCTTGCGGGTTGCCGAGACCGAAGGGCGTGGCCAGGTCGTCGACCTGTCCCTGTTCGAGTCGATCTTCTCGCTCATCGCCTCCGAGGCGGCGAAGTACAAGCTGACCGGTGTTCCCACGATGCGCGCCGGCAACCAGTCGACCCATACGGCGCCGCGCAATATCTATCGCTGCTGGGATGGCAGATTTGTCGCAATGTCCGGGTCGATGCAATCGATGGCGATGCGAATCCTGGAGACCATCGGACGCCCCGATCTCAAGGCCGACCCGCGCTTTGCCACCAATGACGCGCGGGTTGCCAATCGCGACGAACTGGATGCCATCATCGGGCAATTCATCGGCGCCCGCACGCAGGAAGAGAACCTCGCGCTCTTCGAAGCTGCCGGCGTCACGGTGGGACCGGTCTGCTCCGTGGCGGAATTGATCGACAGCGCCTACGTCGAGGGGCGGCAGGTTATCGTCGATCTCGAAGATCGCGCCATGGGCAGCGTCCCCATGCACAACATCGTGCCGCGCCTCGCGGCGACGCCAGGAGGGTTCCGTCGTCCGGCGCCGGAGCTCGGCGAGCACACGGCGGAGATCCTCGCCGAGCTCGACCGGCTGCCCTGAGATGAGTCCCTTCCTCGCCGGCGTGACGTGGCTGCTGCTGTTTCAGTGCGCCGGAGAGGTAGTCTCCCGCCTGCTCGACCTCCCGGTGCCGGGACCGGTGGTCGGCATGCTGCTGCTCTTTGTCGCCTTGCGCGTACGCAACCGTGTCCCGGACTCGGTCGGCGCCGCGGCCGACGCGCTCGCGAAGCATCTTTCGCTCCTGTTCGTTCCGGCGGGCGTGGGCGTCATGATGTATTTCGCGCGTCTGGCCGGCGAGTGGCTGCCGATCGTGCTGGCGCTGCTGGCGAGCACGATCGTAACCATTGCCGCGACCGCACTGACCTTCGCGGCCCTCGTTCGCCGTGCACGCACTGCGTCGGACGACGGCGCGCCCGGGGTTGATTCATGACCGGCGAACGCATCTTCGAGCTCTGGGTCTATCTCGCCGCGACACCGCTCGCGGGCCTGACGATGACGCTGGTGGCGTACGTGTTCGGCTACGCCCTGTACGCGCGCTGCAGGCTGCACCCGCTCGCCAATCCGGTGCTGATCGCAGTCGTTGCCATCGTCGTCTGCCTGCAGATCGGCGATGTCGCCTACGGTACCTATTTCGCGGGCGCCCAGTTCGTGCACTTCCTGCTTGGCCCTGCCGTGGTCGGGCTCGCCGTTCCGCTGGCGCGAACCTGGCCCAACATGCGCCGGCTTGCCGTTCCGGTTGCCGGCGCGCTCGCGGTCGGCTCCGGTGTGGCCCTCGTGACCGCGGTTGGCGTGGCCTGGGTACTGGGGGCATCGCCGGGTACGCTGTCGTCGCTCGCTCCGAAGTCCGTCACCGCACCGATTGCGATGGGGATCGCCGAGCGCATTGGCGGGGTCGCCGCGCTGGCCGCCGTGTTCGCGGTGGCCACCGGAATCATCGGTGCAGCGCTCGGCAAGTATGTCCTCGACGCGGTGCGCGTGCGCGATTGGCGCGCCCGTGGCTTCGCGTTGGGGCTCGCGGCGCACGGCATCGGCACCGCGCGCGCGTTTCAGGTCAACGCCGAGGCGGGGACCTATGCCGGGCTCGCGTTCGGCCTGCATGGCGCGTTCGCGGCGTTCCTCCTGCCGCTGCTCTGGCGGCTGTCCCGGTTCGTCCTCGGCGCTCCGTAGCCAAGCCACGCACGCTCCGTGCGCGATGAATCGCGTGGCGCAGGACCGGGTTCCAGCCGTGGCGTCAAGCGATGCGCACGAGGCCTTTCCTGAACGCCTGGCCACGCCGGACGTAGGTGTCGATATTGGCGCGCATTGCCTCGACATCCCGCTCCGTGATCTCGCGTTGGACCTTGGCGGGTGCGCCGATCACCAGCGAGCGGTCCGGGAAGGTCTTGCCTTCCGTGACGATCGCCCCTGCGGCGACCAGGCAATTCCTGCCGATGACCGCCTTGTTGTAGACGATCGACTGCAGGCCGATCAACGTGCCGTCACCGATTGTGCAGCCGTGCAATGTCGCCTGGTGTCCCACGGTGACGTTGGCGCCGACGGACATGGGGCAACCCGGATCAACGTGCAGGACCGCGCAATCCTGGATGTTCGTGTTCTCGCCGATGGTGATCGTGTCGTCGTCGCCGCGTATCACGGCGCCTGGCCACACGCTGGCGTGCTCGCCGAGGGTCACCCTCCCGATGAGCGTCGCTTCCGGAGAGACGTATGCGGACGCCGGAATTTTGGGTGTGGCGTCGCCGAGTCGATAGATGGGCATCGCTGAGATCCTGGAGGTTTAGGGGTGGCAGGCTTGAGCGTAGCCGGGCGGCGCGATCGGCAGTCCCGGCGAGCTGCTTCGGGTCCTCGAACGGGTTCGCGCCGTCGACGGCCCGTCACGCTGCCTTGATGACACCGCGGCGCAACTGATCACGTTCCAGCGACTCGAACAATGCCTTGAAATTGCCTTCGCCGAAGCCATCGTCCCCCTTGCGCTGAATGAACTCGAAGAACACGGGGCCCAGCAGGGTGTCGGAGAAAATCTGCAGCAGCAGGCGCTGTTTGCCGCCTTCCGTCGTCCCGTCGAGCAGGATGCCGCGTGCGGCGAGCTCGGCCGCATTCTCGCCGTGGCCCGGGAGCCGCTCGTCCAGCATCTCGTAGTACGTTGCCGGGGGCGCCTTCATCAGCGGGACGCCCGCTTTGCGCAGACTGTCGATGCTGGCGAGGAGATCGTCGGAGAGCAGCGCGATGTGCTGGATGCCCTCGCCGTTGTACTTCATCAGGAACTCTTCGATCTGACCCGTCGTCTTCGACGCCTCCTCGTTCAGGGGAATGCGGATCTTGCCGTCCGGAGCCGTCATCGCGCGCGACGCGAGGCCCGTGTACTCTCCCTTGATGTCGAAATACCGGAGCTCCCGGAAGTTGAAGATGCGTTCGTAGAACGCGGACCAGTGCGCCATGCGGCCACGGTACACGTTGTGCGTAAGATGGTCGATCAGCCTGAGACCGTGCCCGCTGCGGATGGCGATCGACCCCGTCGATGAACTCGAAATCGATGTCATAGATCGACGTACCATCACCGAAGCGGTCGATCAGATAGAGGGGCGCGCCACCGATTCCCTTGATCGCCGGAAGCCGCAACTCCATCGGGCCGGGCGGCAGATCCACCGGCTGCGCGCCGAGGTCGAGCGCCCGCCTGTAGGCCTTGTGCGAGTCGCGCACGCGAAACGCCATGCCGCAGGCCGAAGGGCCATGCTCGGCGGCGAAGTACGACGCGACGCTGTTCGACTCGTTGTTGACGATGAAATTGATGTCGCCTTGTCGATACAGCGTGACATCCTTGGAGCGGTGTTTCGCAACTCGTGTGAAGCCCAGCATCTCGAACACCGGCTCGAGGACGCCCGGCGCAGACGACGCGAACTCGACGAATTCGAAGCCCATGAGTCCCATCGGATTGTCGAAGAGATCCGGCATCGTGATGCTCCTTGTCCCGATCCAATGTTCGATTGACACTTCGGCTTCGGTGCCCGGGTCCGCGCCGACGATACGCCGTAGCGTGGCTGCGGACGTGAACGCGGCGAAGTGCGCGGCGCCCCTCGCGAGCGCGGTGTGCCGGCGTCCGCAGCGCAGTTTCGACGATCCGCCATGGCACCGCAATGGCACCGCAATGGCGTTGCACTCGCGCAGTACTGGGGCTGCAATGGCGCTGCAATTGCGGGGAATTCCGGCCGCCGCGGGCTCCTGGAGACGATGCACCGCCTTTGATGGTTCGGCAGCGCGCGCTATAATCGCCCGATTGGTTCGGGAGCCGGAACCGATCCGACAGGGCGCCCGTAGCTCATTTGGATAGAGCACCGGCCTTCTAAGCCGGGGGTAACAGGTTCGAGTCCTGTCGGGCGTGCCAGATTGCCGGTGTGTCGGACGTGCGAAGCGCCAACCACGCTGCTTGGCGCGCGTGATGCACCAAGGGTTTACGGTGGCTGTAGCTCAGCTGGTAGAGTCCCGGATTGTGATTCCGGTTGTCGTGGGTTCGAATCCCATCAGCCACCCCAGTTCCTTGCCGCTTCCCTGATTCGACGCCCGCGTGGCGTGGCTGGCGATCGCCTGATGGCCAGTGCCGGTACACGGCATTGGTCTATTGGGAAATGACTCTGCCCCCGAGCTGACCGCCCGACGTGGTGACGTGCAACTCCCGGTTGCCATCGTTTCCCGAGGCTCGTCTTTCCGATCCAGGGCTGGCGCCGTTGACGATAACCTGGTAGCGCATCGGGCTGGTCCCGTCGGTTCTGACCGTATTGGAGCGCGACTCGAAAAAGCTCTTGGTGGTGGACCCCGGTGCCACCGGATTGGCGTCAATGTTCGCATGACGGGGTGCCGGTGCGGGGCTCGGCGTGACTCTGATCACGTAGTCGCCTTCCTGAACGAAGCCGAAGCTGAAGTTTCCTTGGGGATCGGTTCTGACCTGCCGGATTAGGCGGCCCGGCTTCCGTTCGAGCGAAACGTCGACATCGGGAAGGGGATCGCCGGTCGCGGCGAAGAGAACTGCCGAGAGCGCGGCACTGGAAACGGCAACCGCGCCGACGAGGGAGCTTCTCGCAAAAATCATGGCGTCCTCCCCAAGGTGGAGCAGCACAGCGGGCCGATGGCGGGCGTTCAGCGCCGGGAAGCGAATCGAACCCCGCCAAATGAAGTCCAGCGGAATTCACGAATAACCGTGTTCAGCAATAACCGTGCCCGGGCTCGGGTGAGGTGACTCGCTCTTCCGAAAGCGGGCACGGCCGGACGTACGAGCGGACGGCCGGAACGGACGGGACTTCGCGGAAGGGAATTCGCGTCAGGTCCCGCGTGGGCGCGTAACGGCCCGGCACGCGTAACGGCGGTTCGACGCTCGTTCGACGCCGGGCGAGCGCCGCGGCGCGCTGCGCTCGTACGACCAGCGCAGACGCGGGCGGCCGCTGACGAGCGCCGGCCGATGACTGCCCTCGCCGCGGGGGCGGCGCAACTGCATCGGCATCCGTCGTGACTCGGAGCCGAATATCCACGCCCTGATTCGCGCCTCGCGGAGCGCGACGCGCGCACGACGTTGCGCGGGCCAGATTTCGATCTTGGTCATGGAGTGCACAGCGCCGGGTCGAACGAACAGTCGTCCACGATCAAAGCAATAATCGTGGCAGCGGAAATTCGCACATGGATACAGCAGGTTGTCGCAGCGCTGCCCCAGTGACGTCGCGCGCCTGTAAGTTTCTCCGACAGGTGCCGATGTGCAGTTGCCGGCGCGACAGGTCGGCCTCTATCCGGCAACGCGCCCAAACGCGCCTCGTTGCGGAAGTGCCTACTGCGCGGTCCAGCCGCCGTCGATCGACAGGATGGCGCCGGTGATGGACGCGGCCTGGTCGCCGGCAAGGAACACGGCGAGGGCCCCCACTTCGGATATCTGCACGAAGCGCTTGGTCGGTTGCGCAAGGAGCAGAACGTCGTTGATCACCTGCGCCTCGGTGAGCCCCCGCGCCTTCGCCGTATCCGGGATCTGCTTCTCGACGAGCGGAGTCCACACGTAGCCGGGGCAGATGGCGTTCATCGTGATCCCGTGTGTCGCCACCTCGAGCGCGACGGTCTTGGTGAGGCCGGCGATGCCGTGCTTCGCCGCGACATAGGCCGCCTTGTACGGGCTCGCCACCAGCGCGTGCGCCGACGCGATGTTGATGATCCGGCCCCATTTCCTTACCTTCATCGACGGCAGCGCGAGGCGGATCGTGTGAAACGACGCGGTCAGGTTGAGCGCGATGATCGCGTCCCATTTCGCGACCGGAAATTCGTCGATCGGCGCGACGAACTGGATGCCGGCGTTGTTGACGAGAATGTCGACGGCGCCGAACTCGCCGATCGCCCGGCCCATCATCGATTCGATCGCTTCCGGTTGCGTCAGGTCGGCGCCATCATGACGAACCTGCACGCCGAAGTCGGCGGCGAGCTGCGCGCACTGGCGCTCGATGTCGGCGGCCTCGCCGAAGCCGTTCAGGATGACATTGGCGCCGCGCGCGGCGAGTGCGCTCGCGATGCCGCTGCCGATGCCGCTGGTCGAACCAGTCACGAGTGCCGTCTTGCCTTTGCACATGGAAGACTCCTCAACAAGCTTGCCGGTGTGGCGCTGCCTGCGCTTGCCCGCGCGCTGCCGCCTGCGCCTCGTGCGCGGCGACGGCCGCCGCGGCGATCGCCTGCGGAATCACCACCGCGGCGGTGGTCAGGCCCGCGACGAGATCGCCGCGCAGCCACGAGCGACGATACGACAACAGCCAGTGCGCGGGCTTCGCCATCGGCTCATCGTGCCGGTTCGGCCGCAATCGAGCAATACCGCGCGCTCGCCGCCGCACCGCTCCGGTGTCCGCCTGCGCGGCGGCGCAGAACCCGCTAACATCGAGGCTCAACCGCCGTTCGGGACCATGCGCTTCACCGTCGCGACCTACAACATCCACAAGGGTTTCACGCAGCTCAGCCGGCGAGTCGTGATCCACGAGCTGCGCGAGCGGCTGCACGGACTCTCCGCCGACATCCTGTTCCTGCAGGAAGTCGTCGGCGTCCACCGGGGACACGCCGCGCGACATCTCGACTGGCCGGTCAAGCCGCAGCACGAGTTCATCGCCGACACCGTCTGGCACGAGGTCGCCTACGGCAAGAACGCGATCTCCCGCCATGGCCATCACGGCAATGCCGTGCTGTCGCGCTACCCGATCGTCACGCACGAGAACCAGGACATCTCGGCGCACGCGTTCGAAAGCCGCGGGCTGCTCCACTGCACGATCCGGCTCGGCGCCGGCGAGCCGGTGCTGCATTGCCTCAACGTCCACCTGGGACTGTTCGAGCGCGGGCGGCAGTGGCAGATTCGCGCGCTGTGCGAGCGCATCCGCGCGACGGTGCCCAGGAACGCGCCGCTGCTCATCGCCGGCGACTTCAACGACTGGCGGCACAAGGCGAACCGGCTGCTGATCGAGGAGCTCGGCGTCGTCGAGGTCTTCGAGGCGGTGCGCGGCCGGCCGGCGCGCACGTTTCCGTCGGTGATGCCGGTCTTCCGCCTCGACCGCATCTACGCGCGCGGCCTCGCGATCGTCGATGCGCATGTCCACTACGCGTTTCCGTGGGGCCGGATCTCCGACCACGCGGCGCTGGCCGCAACGTTCGAAACCGGCGGGAAGACGCGGTGAGCCGGTTCCTTCCGGGGAATCGCGTCGCGCTGCTGCGCAGCGGCGGCGAGTACTTCCCGGCGCTCGTCGCGCGCGATCGAGCGCGCCGAGCGCGAGATCTGGCTCGAAACCTACATCTACGCCGACGACGACGTCGGCCGGATCGTCACCGCGGCGCTCGTCCGCGCGGCGCAGCGCGGCGTCACGGTGCGGCGTGCTGGTCGACGGCTGGGGCGCGAAGCACTACCTGACGTCCGCGCTCGAGCGCGACCTCGTCCACGGCGGCGTGATGCTGCTCAAGTACCGGCCCGAAGTCGCGCCGTGGCAGTTCCGCTCGCACCGGCTGCGGCGGCTGCACCGCAAGCTCTGCCACGTCGACGGCCGGATCGCGTTCGTCGGCGGGATCAACATCATCGACGACGTCAACACGCCGGGGCAGAAGCCGCCGCGCGTCGATTTCGCGCTGCGCATCGAGGGCCCGCTGCTCGTGGCGATCGTGCGCACGATGCAGCGGGTGTGGGCGATCAACGAGCTCGTGCAGTTCCAGCGCAGCGTCGTGCCGCTGTTTCCGTCGCCCCGGCGCGCGCAGCGGGCCGGCGCGCAGACCGGCAAGTTCCTGATCCGCGACAACCTGCGCCACCGCCGCGACATCGAGCGGGCCTATCTCGCGGCGATCCGCACGGCGAAGCGCGAGATCCTGATCGCCAACTCGTATTTCTTTCCGGGCATCCGCTTTCGCCGCGCGCTGATCGCCGCCGCGGCGCGCGGCGTCCGGGTGACCCTGCTCCTGCAGGGGCGCGTCGAGTACCTGCTGCTGCATTACGCGACGCGGGCGCTCTACGGGCAGCTGCTGTCGGCCGGCGTCACGATCCAGGAGTACCACCAGTCGTTCCTGCATGCGAAGGTCGCGGTCGATCGACGACCACTGGGCGACCGTCGGCTCGTCGAACATCGACCCCTACAGCCTGCTGATGGCGCGCGAGGCGAACGTCGTCGTCCGCGATCCCGATTTCTCCGCCCAGCTGCGCGAACGAGCTGCTGCGGATGATCGAGGAGGGTTCGCGGCGCGTGCGGTCCCAGCACTGGGCGCTGCGACCGCGGCCTACAAGGCGCTGGTCTGGATCGCCTACGGCATCGTGCGCGTGGCCATGGGCCTGCTGGGCTACGGCGGCAACGAGTGGTTCCGCGGCGTTCGCCGCAAGCCCCGCGTCTGGTTTCCGTCGCAGCGCGCGGACGAACTGACCGGGCGGCGCCGGGGTGCGTGGTTTAGAATCGAAGTCGGCCGCGCCGCGGTGCGCCGCGTCGGCCTTCCCGGAATGCGTCACCACTCCTCCTCGTCGTTGCCGCTGCCGGGCCCCGCCCGCGGCGGCGACTGGCGCGTGATCCGGCACGCTGCTGCCGTACGTCTGGGCCTACCGGGGCCGCGTCGTCCTGGCGATGGTCGCGCTCGTCGCGGCGAAGCTCGCCAACGTCGGCGTGCCGCTGCTGATGAAGTCGATCGTCGACGCGCTCGACCCGCGGACGGCGATGCTCGTCGGTCCCGCTGGCGCTGCTTGCCGCGTACGGCCTGCTGCGGCTGTCGACGACCGCCTTCACCGAGCTGCGCGAGTACCTGTTCGCGAAGGTCACGCAGCGCGCGGTGCGCACCATCGCGCTCGAGGTCTTCCGCCACCTGCACGCGCTCTCGCTGCGCTTCCATCTCGCCCGGCAGACGGGCGGGCTGACGCGCGACGTCGAGCGCGGGCAGCGCGGGATATCGACGCTGATCAGCTTCACGCTGTTCTCGATCCTGCCGACCCTGGTGGAGATCGGGCTCGTGTCGGCCATCCTCATCGTCCGCTACGACTGGACGTTCATCGCGATCACCGCGTCGGCGCTCGCGCTCTACATCGTCGCGACGATCCTCATCACCGACTGGCGGACGAACTTCCGCCGGCAGATGAACGAGCTCGACTCGAAGGCGAACACGCGCGCGATCGACAGCCTGCTCAACTACGAGACCGTCAAGTACTTCGGCAACGAGGAGTTCGAGGCGCGCCGCTACGACGAGAGCATGCAGCGCTGGGAGAAGGCCGCGGTGAGGAGCCAGACGTCGCTGTCGCTGCTCAACGTCACGCAGAGCGCGATCATCGCCGTCGCCGTGACGCTGATCATGTGGCGGGCGACGGTCGGCGTCGTCGACGGCACGATGACGATCGGCGACCTCGTGCTCGTCAACGCGTTCATGATCCAGATCTACATCCCGCTCAACTTCCTCGGCGTCCTCTACCGCGAGGTCAAGCAGGCGCTCGCCGACATGGAGCGGATGTTCGCGCTGACCGCCGAGAACACCGAGATGGCCGACGCTGCCGGGCGCGCCGCGCGCTCGACGTCGGAGCGGGCGAGATCCGCTTCGAGCAGCGTCGACTTCGGCTACGAGCGAACCGGCAGATCCTGTTCGACGTGAGCTTCACGATTCCCGCCGGCAAGACCGTCGCGGTGGTCGGGCCGTCGGGGGCCGGCAAGAGCACGCTCTCGCGCCTGCTGTTCCGCTTCTACGACGTGACCGGCGGGCGCATCACGGTGAACGGGCAGGACATCCGGCGGGTGACAGCAGGACAGCCTGCGCGCCGCGATCGGCATCGTGCCGCAGGACACGGTCCTCTTCAACGACAGCATCGAGTACAACATCGCGTACGGCCGTCCCGGCGCGACGCACGACGAGATCGTCGCCGCGGCGCGGCTCGCGCAGATCCACGACTTCATCGCCAGCACGCCCGAGGGCTACGCGACGCCCGTCGGCGAGCGCGGCCTGAAGCTCTCCGGCGGCGAGAAGCAGCGGGTGGCGATCGCGCGCGCGGTGCTCAAGGGGCCGCGGATCCTGATCTTCGACGAGGCGACCTCCGCGCTCGACTCGAAGTCGGAGAAGGCGATCCAGGCGGAGCTCAGGCGCATCGCGCAGAACCGCACCACGCTCACCATCGCCCACCGGCTGTCGACGATCGTCGACGCCGACGAGATCCTCGTCCTCGACCGCGGCCGGATCGTCGAGCGCGGCACCCATGGCGCGCTTCTTGCGTTGGGCGGCGTGTACGCGCGGATGTGGCAGCTGCAGCAGACCGAGGCGGGCGACGAGGCGGCCGGCGACGCGCGGCGCCGGCCCACGGTCGTCGCCGCACGGGGTCGGCGCGTTCGACCCGGATGCGGCCGCCGAGATCGCCCCGGAGGTGCGAGTCGCCTCGCCCGGTCGCTGAACGGCGAGCTGACCACGCGGCGCGAGCGGCCGCCGGCGGCCGTGAGCGGGTGGTGTTCCCGCCGCGTCCGCGGTCCGGTTCTCAATGGCTGATTTGGAAGGGGTATTGGCGAATCCCCGCGGGCGCGTGCTATAAAGCGGCTGAACTTGAGGACTGACTTGATGAACCGACGCTTCCTTATTGTTTTTTTGGCGCTACTCGCGAGCGTTGCGACTGCTGGCCGGCTGGCGCGCAGCGACACATTGCGCTCGATCCGGCGCAAGCTCCGGCTCGCCTCGGCGAACGCGATCGTCATCGACGCGTCGGCCGACACGCGGTGTACGCGAAGGGCGCCGACGACGTGACGCCGATCGCGTCGCTGACCAAGCTGATGACGGCGATCGTCACGCTCGACGCGGGCCTCCCGCTGGACGAGGTGATCGCCATCGACACCGACGATTTCGACTACCTCAAGGGAACGCGGTCGCGGCTGCGCATCGGCGCGCTGCTGCCCCGGAGCGAGATGCTGCGGCTCGCGCTGATGTCCTCCGAGAACCGCGCGGCCGTCGAGCCTCGCGCGCAACTATCCCGGCGGCACGCCGGCGTTCGTCGCCGCGATGAATGCGAAGGCGGCGGCGCTCGGGATGACGCGGACGAGCTTCGCCGACCCGACCGGCCTCTCGGCGCAGAACGTCTCGACGGCGAACGACCTCGCGACGCTGGTCGCGGCGGCGGCGCAGTACCCGGAGATCCGCGACTTCAGCACGACACGCCGAGCCACTACGTCGAAGTGCAGCCCACGGGTCAGGTGCTCGGGTTCAACAACACGAACCGACTGGTCGCGAGCTCGGAGTGGAACATCCAGCTGTCGAAGACCGGCTACATCCGCGAGGCCGGCAAGTGCCTGGTCATGCTGGCGACGATCGCGAGCAGGCCGTTCGTGATCGTGCTGCTCGATTCGGCCGGCAAGTACACGCGGCTCGGCGACGCGCAGCGCGTGCCGCCACTGGCTGGAAACCGGCCGGCCGCTCCCGGTCGCGGCGCGGGCGAAGGCGCGCGACGAAGCCCGCCAAGGCGAAGACCTCCGCCACGCGGCGCGGCCGCCGGCGAAGGTGGCCTCGGCCGGCAAGGCGGCGCGCCGCGCCCAAGCGCGTCGCGTCTGACGCGGTCGCTTCCCCCGCCCGACGGCACGAGGACGTCGCTCGCGCCGCATTGGCCGATCGGCCGGTGCCCGTCAGCGCGGCGCCGATGCTGGTCCAGCAGTTCGCGTCGCATGCGCGCGCGTCTTGGCCGTGATCGCGCTGCCGGCGAGCATGCGCGCGATCTCCTCGATCCGGGCCCGGCGCCAGCGCTTCGACCTCCGCGCGGACGGTCTGCCGCATCGCCGCGTTTGGTCACCCGGAAGTGGGTATCGGCGAACGCCGCGACCTGCGGCAGGTGCGTGACGCAGAGCACCTGCCGGCGCGTGCCGAGCGTCTGCAGCAGCCGGCCGACCGTCGCGGCGACCGCTCCGCCGATGCCGGCGTCCACTTCGTCGAAGACGAGCGTCGGCACTTCGCCGATCTCGCTCGTCACGACCTGGATCGCGAGCGCGATCCGCGACAGCTCGCCGCCCGACGCGACCTTCGCCAGCGGTCCGAGGGGCTGCTTGGGATGGCTCGCGACGCGGAACTCGATCTGCTCGGCCCCGTAGCTTGCCGGTGTCGCCAGGGGCTCGAGCGCGATTTCGAGCCGTCCGCCGGCCATCGCCAGGTGCTGCATCGCTTCGCTCACCCGCGTCTCGAGCTCGTGGGCGGCGAACTCGCGCTTCGCCGAGAGCTCGTTCGGCGAGCGCGCGATAGGCGGCGTCGGCCTGCGTCGGCCCGCGCCGCGAGCCGTCGCGGCGTCCGCCGATTCGGCGAGCGCGGCGAGCCGCGCCTCGGTCTCGGCCAGCAGCGCCGGCAGCGCCTCCGGCCGCACGCGGTGCTTGCGCGCGACGTCGTGACACGGCCGCGAGCCGTTCCTCGACGCGGGCGAGCTCCGCCGGATCGAGGTCGAGCTTCTGCCGGTAGCTGCGCAGCGCGCGGGCGGCCTCGTCGATCTGGATCCGCGCCGGCTCGAGCAGTGCGACGATGTCGACGAGCGCAGGATCGTGCGCCGCGCTGGCGGCGAGCCTGCGCGATCACCGCGGACAGCCGGCGCCCGAGCGCGTCGTCGCCCTCGGCGAGCGCGTCTTCCGCGCCCGCCGCGGTCTCGAGCAGCGCCGCTGCGTGCGCGAGCCTCGACTGCGCCTGCGACAGCGACGCCCATTCGTCGTCGGATAGCTGCAAGTGCCGCGAGCTCGCGCCGGCGTGCGAGCCAGCGATTCGCGCTCCGCCGCCGACGCGGCCGCTGCCCGCGCTGCCGCATCATGCCGGTCGACGCGCGGCCTGCCACGCGCGCCACGCGGCGGCGGTCTCCCGGCTGAGCGCGGTGAAGCCGCCGAAGGCGTCGACGAGCGCGCGCTGCACGTCGGCGGCGACGAGCGACTGGTGCGCGTGCTGGCCATGCAGGTCGACCAGCCGCTCGCCGACCTCCTTCAACTGCGCGAGCGTCGCCGGCCGGCCGTTGATCCAGGCGCGGCTCCTGCCCTGCGCATCGAGCGTCCGGCGCAGGAGCAACGTCGGCTCGCCGGTCGCGAAGTCGTGCTCGGCGAGCCAGGCGCCGATCTCGGGACGGTCGCCGACGTCGAATGCGGCGGCGAGCTCGGCGCGCTCGGCGCCGGGTTTGAGCTGCCGCAACTCGAAGCGGTCGCCCAGCAGCAGCGCCAGCGCATCGAGCAGGATCGACTTGCCGGCGCCGGTTTCGCCGGTCAGCACCGAGAAGCCGCCGTCGAGCTCGAGATCGAGCGCTTCGACGACGACGAAATTGCGGATGGACAGCAGCCGGAGCATGAATCGGTGGGAGCGCGGCCCCGGGTCATCTCCCGCGCAGGCGCTCCGGCGTCTCGCTCCAGTGCAGCTTTTCGCGCAGCATCGCGAAGTAATCGTGGCCTTCGGGATGGAGAAACCGGGCCGTGTGGGGCGCCCGTCTGACCGTGATGCGCTCGCCCTCGGCAAGCGCGAAATGGGCCTGGCCATCGCAGTGCAGCGCGGCGTCGCGCCCGCGCTCGAGCGTGAGCGCGATCGTCGCCGTGTCGGCGACCGCGATCGGCCGATGGGTCAGTGCGTGCGGGGCCACCGGCACCAGCGCAAATGCCTGCACCTGCGGATCGAGGATCGGGCCGCCCGCCGACAGCGCATACGCGGTCGACCCGGTCGGTGTCGCAACGATGATGCCGTCGGCGCGCGTCGAGTAGACGAAACGGCCGTCGATCTCGACGCCACACTCGATCATCGTGCCCCCGCCGCCGCGGTTCAGCACGACGTCGTTCAGCGCGAAGGCGCCGTCCCGGGTGCCATCGGCGCGCACGACCTCGGCCGCGAGCAGCGTGCGCCGCTCCTCGACGTAGCGGCCGTCGAGCAATGCCGTCAGCATCGGCTCCACGTGCGCGATCGGAATGTCGGTCAGAAAGCCGAGCCGTCCCTGGTTGATGCCGATGAGCGGCACGTCGTACGGCGCGAGCCGGCGCGCGATCGACAGCATCGTGCCGTCGCCGCCGACGACGATGGCCACGTCGGCACGTTCGCCGAGGGTCTCGGGCGCGGCGGATGCGTAACCGGGAAGCGGCGTGAGGCGGGCCGTTTCGGCCTCGATCACGACCTCGTGCCCCCTGTCGGCCAGGAACGAGGCGAGGCGCGCGAGCGGCTCCCCGATGCCGGGGCTCACGTGGCGGCCGACCAACGCGACCCGATGGAACCGGGCGGCGGGCGAACGGGGAGGCGCGGGCGGGGACATCGCCGCGATTAGAGCACAGGCGCCGCCCGGGCCAAAGTCGACGGATGCATGATCCGCCGCCCGGGCGCAGCACCGGGAACCGGCCCGGGACGCGGCCGCGTGCGGTGACGCGAGCTCCTGCGCCGTTGCCCGTCACGCCCGGCCACGAGCGGATCGTGGAAGGCGTCTGTAGAATAGCCGGCATGCTGGATCCGCGCGCCCAACATCTGCTGAAGACGCTCGTCGAGCGGTACATCGCCGAAGGACAGCCGGTGGGCTCCCGCGTGCTCTCGCGCCAGTCGGGCCTGGAGCTCTCGCCGGCCACGATACGCAACGTGATGGCCGACCTCGAGGAGCTCGGCTACATCACGAGTCCGCACACCTCGGCCGGAAGGATGCCGACACCCAAGGGCTATCGCTTCTTCGTCGACAGCCTGATGGTGACGAAGCCGCTCGAGCAGATCGAAATCCACCGCCTCGAGGGCGAGCTCACCGCGGACCGCCCGCAGCAGCTGCTCAATGCCGCGGCGACGCTGCTCTCGCAGCTCACCCACTTCGCCGGGGTCGTGATGACGCCGAAGCGGCACGAGGCGAGCTTCCGGCACATCGAGTTCCTGCGGCTGTCCGAGCGGCGGGTGCTGCTGATCATCGTCACGTCCGAAGGCGACGTGCAGAACCGGATCCTGCACACCGACCGCCCGTACACGCAGTCGCAACTGGTCGAGGCGACCAACTTCTTCAACCGGCACTACGCGGACAAGCCGTACGACGCGGTTCGTTCGCTGCTCGCCGAGGAGCTGAAATCGCTGCGCGAGGACATCGTCGGCCTGATGACCGCCGCGGTCGAGGTTGGCGGCGCGGCGCTCACCGAAGGCGAAGCGCTCGTCGTCACCGGCGAGAAGAACCTGCTCGCGGCGTCCGACCTCGCGTCCAACATGGACCGGCTGCGCCGGCTCTTCGAGCTGTTCGAGCAGAAGACTTCGCTCCTGCATCTGCTCGATCTCGCGCAGCGCGCGCATGGCGTGCAGCTCTACATCGGCGGCGAGTCGGGGCTCGTTCCGCTCGACGAATGCAGCGTCGTCACGGCGCCGTACGAGCAGGGTGGCCGCGTGATCGGCACGCTGGGCGTGATCGGGCCGACGCGGATGGCCTACGAGCGCGTGATCCCGATCGTCGACATCACGGCGAGGCTCCTGTCGAACGCGCTGACCCAGCAGCTTGACGACTGATGAGCGCGTTTCTTCCCGAGCCGCCGTTTGCGCACGACCGGCCGACGCGGATCGGTGTCCTGCTGGTCAATCTCGGGACGCCGGACGCGCCCACGGCCGCGGCCGTGCGCCGCTACCTTGCCCAGTTCCTCGCGGACCGGCGCGTCGTCGAGATCCCGGCGCGCGGTGTGGAAGCCGATCCTTCACGGGGTGATCCTGCGCACCCGCCCGGCGCGGTCGGCGAAGAAATACCAGACGATCTGGAGCAGCGAGGGCTCGCCGCTGCTCGCGCACAGCCTGAAGCAGAAGACACTGCTCCTGGGCTACCTCGGGCAGCGCCTCAAGGACATGGGACTGCCCTCCGATTTCGCGGTGGTCGAGCTCGCGATGCGTTACGGCAACCCCGGCATCGCCGACGGGATGGGCCGGCTCAAGGCGTCGGGCTGCGAGCGGATCCTCGTGGTCCCGCTCTTTCCGCAGTATTCGGCGAGCGCGACGGCCTCCGCGCTGGACGCCGTCTTCGCCCAGGCGCAACGGCTGCGCCGGATGCCGGGCCTGCGGACGATCGATTCCTTTCACGACGATCCGGGCTACATCAGGGCGCTCGCACGCAACGTCAACGACTACTGGGTGCGGCACGGCCGGCCGGACAAGCTCGTGCTGAGCTTCCACGGCCTGCCGCGGCGCTCGCTGGAACTGGGCGACCCGTATCACTGCCACTGCCAGAAGACTGCGCGCCTGCTCGTCGCCGAGCTCGGGCTCGACGCGAAGCAGTACCTGGTCACGTTCCAGTCGCGGTTCGGGCGCGCCGAGTGGCTCAAGCCCTACACGCAGGACACGGTGGTGCGGCTCGCGAAAGACGGCATCGGGCGCGTGGATGTCGCCTGTCCTGGATTCGTCGCCGACTGCCTGGAGACGCTCGAGGAGATCGGGATCGAGGTGAAGCAGGCGTTTCTCGGCGCCGGCGGCCGCGAGTTCCATGCGATCCCCTGCCTCAACGAAAATCCCCATTGGATCGCTGCGCTGGTCGATCTCGCGGTCACCCACCTCCAGGGCTGGCTCGCGTTGCCACCCGATGCCGCCGCCCGCGAAACGACGCTGCTGCGGGCGAAGACTCAAGGGGCGCTGCGCTAACGCCGGGAGCCCGCGAAAACCGGATTCGCCCAGGTTGAAATGTCGATCCGCGCCCCCATACTGCCAGTGGGACGCGGGGCGTCCGCGAATATTGAACGGGTTTTCAGGGACTTCCGATGGCAACACACCAGAATCCTGACGTTTCCGCGGTCGCGCCGGGAGCCGACGATGCCACACCGGCCGCCGTGGAGGACCAGCCTGGCGCCGCCACCGCCGGCGCGGGCGACGCGCCGGCAACCGAGTGGGCGACCTTGCTGAAGAAGGCCGAGGACGATGCGGCCGCGATGAAGGACGCCTGGCTCCGGGCACGGGCCGAACTGGAAAACGTCCGCAAGCAGGCCGCGGTCGATATCGCCCGGGCGCACAAATACGCGATCGAACGCTTCGCCGGTGATCTCCTGCCGGTCAAGGACGCCCTCGAATCGTCGCTGGCAGTGGAGAACGCGACCTCCGAGGCCCTGCGCGCCGGGGCCGAGCTCACGCTCAAGGAGCTCGCGTCCGCGTTCGCCAAGGCGCAGGTCGTTGAAATCGAGGCGGCGGGCCGGAAATTCGATCCGCACCGACACCAGGCGATGGCGATGGTCGACAGCCAGGAGCCGGCCAATACCGTCGTCCAGGTCTTCCAGAAGGGCTACGTTCTGAACGACCGGATGTTGCGCCCGGCGATGGTGGCCGTGGCGAAACCCAGGGATACGAGCGAATGAACGCCAGGCTCGCGGGGTGCCGCTTGATTAGGCGGTCCGAAACCCCCACGTCTCGCACAGGCAACCAATCCAGCATCGGGAGGTAAGGGAAACATGGGCAAGATCATCGGCATCGACCTCGGCACGACCAACAGCTGCGTCGCGATCATGGAAGGCGGACAGCCCAAGGTGATCGAGAACTCGGAGGGCGCGCGCACGACGCCTTCGGTCGTCGCGTATCAGGAAGACGCGGAGATCCTGGTCGGCGCGTCCGCAAAGCGGCAGGCGGTCACCAATGCCAAGAACACGCTCTTCGCGGTCAAGCGCCTGATCGGTCGTCGCTTCGAGGAGAAGGAAGTGCAGAAGGACATCGACCTGATGCCCTACCGGATCGTCCGCCACGACAACGGCGATGCCTGGGTCGAGGTGCGGGGCCGGAAGATCGCGCCGTCGCAGGTGTCCGCCGAGGTGCTGCGCAAGATGAAGAAGACGGCCGAGGACTATCTCGGCGAGGAAGTCACCGAGGCGGTGATCACCGTTCCCGCCTACTTCAACGACTCGCAGCGGCAAGCGACCAAGGACGCCGGCAAGATCGCCGGGCTCGAGGTGAAGCGGATCATCAACGAGCCGACGGCGGCAGCCCTCGCGTTCGGGATGGACAAGAAGGAGGGCGACCGCAAGATCGCCGTCTACGACCTGGGCGGCGGCACGTTCGACATCTCGATCATCGAGATCGCCGAGATCGAGCGCGAGCACCAGTTCGAGGTGCTGTCGACGAACGGCGACACCTTCCTGGGGGGCGAGGACTTCGATCAGCGCGTGATCGATTTCATCGTGACCGAGTTCAAGAAGGAGCAGGGTGTCGATCTCAAGAACGACGTGCTGGCGCTGCAGCGGCTCAAGGAAGCCGCCGAGAAGGCGAAGATCGAGCTCTCGTCGTCGCAGCAGACCGACATCAACCTGCCGTACATCACGGCGGACCAGGCGGGCCCGAAGCACCTGTCGATGCGGATCACGCGCGCCAAGTTCGAGTCGCTGGTCGAGGACCTGATCGAGCGCACGATCGAGCCGTGCCGGATCGCGATCAAGGACGCCGGCGTCAAGCTGACCGACATCGGCGACGTGATCCTCGTCGGCGGCATGACGCGGATGCCCAAGGTCCAGGACAAGGTGAAGGAATTCTTCGGCCGTGAGCCCCGCAAGGACGTGAATCCGGACGAGGCGGTCGCGGTCGGCGCCGCCATCCAGGGCGGGGTCCTGAAGGGCGAGGTCAAGGACGTGCTGCTGCTCGACGTGACGCCGCTGTCGCTGGGCATCGAGACCCTCGGCGGCGTGATGACCAAGCTCATCCAGAAGAACACGACGATCCCGACCAAGGCGCAACAGGTGTTCTCGACCGCCGACGACAATCAGGGTGCGGTGACGATTCACGTGTTGCAGGGCGAGCGCGATGTCGCCTCCGGCAACAAGAGCCTCGGCCAGTTCAACCTCGAGGGCATTCCGCCGGCGCCGCGCGGCATGCCGCAGATCGAGGTCACGTTCGACATCGACGCGAACGGCATCCTGCACGTGTCCGCGAAGGACAAGGCGACCAGCAAGGAGAACAAGATCACGATCAAGGCGAGCTCTGGGCTCACCGACGACGAGATCAAGCGGATGATGAAGGACGCCGAGGCGCATGCCGAGGACGACCGGAAGCAGGTGGAAGTCGTCCAGGCGAGGAACTCGCTCGACGCGCTGGTGCACAGCGTGAAGAAATCGCTCTCCGAATTCGGCGACAAGGTCGGTGCCGACGAGAAGGCGAAGATCGAGGCCGCCGTGAAGGACGCCGAGGATTTGCTGAAGGAAAAGGACGCCGCCAAGGAGACGCTGCAGGCGAAGGCCGAGTCGCTGGGCAAGGCGGCGCAGAAGCTGGGCGAGGCGATGTACGCGGACGCGCAGGCCAAGGCGCAGCCCGCGGGTGAAGGCGGTGGTGGTGGCGGCGACGGAGCGAAGAAAGACGAAAAGGTCGTCGACGCCGAATACACCGAGGTCACCGACAAGAAGTAAACTCTGCCCGCGAGCGATGCGAGCCGCTCGCTCGACGGGATTCGTGGCCGGATTCGAGCGTGCGCCCGCTTGAGCAACAATGCGGCGGCACTCGATCCGGCCGCTTGCGTTGACGCGGGCGGCCCGCAGCGGCCGCAGGGGTCCCGGCAACACGAAAGAGAGCGATGGCAAAGCGCGACTACTACACGGTGCTCGGGGTCAAGCGCGAGGCGTCCGAGGACGAGATAAAGAAGGCCTACCGGAAGCTCGCGATGAAGCATCATCCGGACCGCAACCCGGACGAAAAGGTGTCGGAAGACAAATTCAAGGAGGCGAAGGAAGCCTACGAGGTGCTCTCGGACGCGCGCAAACGCGCCGCCTATGACCAGTTCGGCCACGCCGGCGTCGATCCGTCGGCAGGCTTCGGCGGCGGTGGCGCGCGCGGCGCGGGTCCCGAGGGCTTCGGCGGCTTCGCCGATGCGTTCGGCGACATCTTCGGCGAGATCTTCGGCCAGCAGCGCGGCGGACGCGGCAACGGTGTCTACCGCGGTGCCGACCTGCGCTACAACCTCGAGCTGGCACTGGAGGATGCGGCGCGCGGCACCGAGGCGAAGATCCGCATTCCGACGATGGAGGAGTGCGCGGCCTGCCACGGCAGCGGCGCGAAGCCCGGGACGCAACCGAAGCAGTGCCCGTCGTGCCACGGGCGCGGCGAAGTGCGCGTGTCGCAGGGCTTCTTCTCGATCCAGCAGACGTGCCCGAGTTGTCGCGGGACGGGCAAGGTCATCGCCGATCCCTGCACCGCCTGCCATGGCGCGGGACGGACGAAGAAGCACAAGACGCTGTCGGTGAAGATTCCGGCCGGCGTCGATCAGGACGATCGCATCCGGCTCTCCGGCGAAGGCGAGGCCGGCGTGAACGGCGGACCGCCGGGCGACCTGTACGTTGTGGTCAACCTGAAGCCGCACGCCGTGTTCCAGCGCGAGGGGGCGGACCTGCATTGCGAAATGCCCATCAGCATCGCCGTCGCGGCGCTCGGCGGCGACATCGAAATTCCGACGCTCGACGGCACTGCGAAGATCAAGATTCCGGCCGAAACGCAGACGGGGCAGGTGTTCCGGCTGCGCAACAAGGGCATCCGCCCCGTGCGGGGTTCGGTGACCGGTGATCTCTTCTGCCACGTCGCGGTGGAGACGCCGGTCAAGCTGACGGCACGGCAGAGGGAGCTCCTGCGCGAGTTCGAGGCGATCAGCGAGAAGGACCCGGGCGCACACAACCCGCGCGCGAAGTCGTTCATGGAAAAGGTCCGGGACTTCTTCGGCTCGTGACGCGCGGCGGCGACACGGCGTTGCCCACGGCAGGGCCCGCGGAGTGACGAACCGGCCCGCGGGATCCGGCATCGTCGGCGTGCTGCTCGCGGCCGGACGCGGCACGCGCTTCGGTGGCGACAAGCTGCTCGCCCGGATCGCGTCGCCGGCCGCCGGCGAATGCGTGGGCGCGACCGCGTGCCGGCACCTCCTCGCGGCGCTGCCCCGCGTGATCGCCGTGGTCCGGCCCGACGCCGCCGCGCTCGCCGCGGCGCTCGGGGCCGCCGGTGCGCGAATCGTCCGGTGCGCGGATGCCGATCACGGGATGGGCGCGAGCCTCGCATGGGGTGTGCGGGCGACCCCGGAGGCCGCCGGGTGGGTGGTCGCGCTCGCCGACATGCCGTGGGTCCTGCCGGCGACGATCGCCCGGGTCGCGGCGGCCGTGGCGGACGGCGCGCCGGTGGCGGCGCCGTTTTACCGGGGCGCGCGCGGACATCCGGTCGGATTCGCGGCGTCCTGCTATGCGGCGCTGGCTGCGCTCGACAGCGACGAGGGCGCGAAATCGGTCGTCACCGCGCACCACGACAGCCTCGCGCGGATCGACGTCGACGACCCGGGCACGCTGCGGGACATCGACACGCCGGCGGACATCGCCTGAGCGGGCAGGCCAACGCCACCGCGAGCGCTTGCGCGGAGGCTTGCTGAGCGCTGTCCTAACCGCTGCCCTCGGGCTGCCACATGTCGGGCTGGAGCATCGCCGCCCGCGCTTGCTCCTCCTGCGCCTTGTACCACGCCACGAACTCGCGCTCCTCGAGCGGGTGCGCGATCAGGAACCCCTGCGCGGCCTCGCAGCCCTGGTGCTTCAGGAACTCGAACTGCGCGGCACTCTCGACGCCTTCGGCGATGACGCGCAGGCCCAGCGAATGCGACAGCGCGATGATCGCCTGCGTGATGGCGACGTCGTTGCTGTTGTGCGTAAGTCCGTGGACGAAGCGCTGGTCGATCTTCACCGCGTGGATCGGCAGCCGCGCGAGGTAGGACAGGCTCGAGTAGCCGGTTCCGAAGTCGTCGATGGTGATGGAGATGCCGCGCTCCTTCAGCTTCGCCAGCGTGGCGACCGCGCGTTCCGGGTGGGTGATGATGACGCTCTCCGTGATCTCCAGGTCGAGGTACTGCGGCGCGAGGCCGCTTGCGCCGAGCGCCTCTTCCACGATCGCGAGGCAGCTGTCGTGCTGGAGCTGCTGCACGGAGAGATTGACCGAAAGGCGCACCATCATTCCCTGCCGGTGCCATTGCACGACCTGCCGGCAGGCGTCGCGCAGCACGCGCGAGCCGAGCGCCTGGATCATCCCCGACTCTTCCGCGATCGGGATGAATTCGGTCGGCGCGATCACGCCGCGCGCCGGGTCGCGCCAGCGCAGGAGCGCCTCGACCGCGCAGACGCGGCCGGTCTGCATGTCGATCTGCGGCTGGAAGGTGAGGAAGAACTCGTGATGCAGCAGCCCGCGCCGCATGTCGGTCTCGAGCTGCAGCCGCGCCTGCACGCGCGCGTTCATGTCGGCCGTGTAGAACCGGTAAGCGTTGCGGCCGACCTCCTTGGCCGCGTACATCGCGGTATCGGCCTGCTTGATCAGGGTGACCGTGTCGTTGGCGTCGAGTGGATACATCGAAACGCCGATCGAGCAGGTGAGGGTCGGCGTCTGGTCGGCGAGCCGGAACGGCGCGAGGAACGATTCGCGGATGCGGGCCAGCACCGTCATCGTCTCGAACGTCGCGTGCGCAGGATCGAGCCCGGGCAGGAGGACGACGAATTCGTCCCCGCCCAGCCGGGAGACGGTGTCGGACTCGCGGACGGCCGCGGTGAGCCGCTGCGCGACCGCCTGCAGCAGCTGGTCGCCCGCGTCGTGGCCGAGCGTGTCGTTGATTCGCTTGAAGTGGTCGAAGTCGAGGAACAGGCACGCGACATGGGTGCCGTTTCTCTGCGATTGCGCGATGATCTGCTTCAGCCGCTGGTTCAGGAGCGCCCGGTTCGGCAGTCCGGTGAGGATGTCGTGCTGCGCGAGCTTGTACGCGTGCGCCGTGGCGATCTCCAGCTCCTTCGTCCGCTGGACGACCTTCTCCTCGAGTGTGCGCTGATAGCTGCCGACCTCCGCCTGCGATTCGGAGAGCCGCTGGGTCATGTGGTTGAACGTGTGCGTGAGCAGGCCCAGCTCGTCGGAGGAGCTCGCCGGCACGTAGACGTCGAGCTTGCCCGAACCCACGGCGCGCGCCGCGCGCATCAGCCGGTGCATCGGGGCGACGAGGCCGCGCGTCAGCAAGAAAGTCGCGCCGATCGTCAGCACGATCAGCGAGGCGACGACGGACAGTGCGCCGACCAGGTGCCGGCGGAACTGCTGCTGCATGCGGTCGAACGTCATGCCGAGCCGGACGTAGCCGATCGGCGCGACATTCGGCGGGGCGGTGCCGGAGCTGCGCGCTCCGGCCTCGGCGGGGCCTTGCGCGATCCCCAGCGCCATCGCCGTGCGCGTGCCACCGACCGGCGCGATCAGCTCGACGTACCTCTGGCCCCCGATGTTGAGATCCGCGGTACTGGTCGTGCCTGGCGCCGGCAGCGGGATATCGGGGGACAGCGCCGGCGGCGCGGGCCCGCCGGGCGCTTCCGCGATGCGGCGCGCCGCGATCGTCTCGCGCTTCGCGTCGACGACGACCGCGTAGGCGAGATCGCCATCGGCGGTGAGGCTCTCCAGGATCGCGTCCAGATAGGCGCGGTTGTTCGAACGCAGCCCGAACTCGGAGAGCTCGGCCAGCATCGCGAGCGCGGTCGCGCCGCGCTGGCGCAGCTCGGCGCTCTCATCGCGCCACTGCTGCCAGAGATGGAAGCCGGAGGTGGCGATCGCGGTGAGGGAAATCAGCCCGATGGTCAGCAGATTGAGCTTCGTCAGGAGCCCCATCCGCACGGGCGGAAGGTTGAGCGATGAGGTCGTGTCCGTCGCGAGCGGCGTCAGGTGTCGTCGGAACAGCTTCATGCGCGCGCTCAGGTGCCCTTCCTCATGCGACCGTCAGTGGGATCTTGCCGATGCGCTGCTGCCATTCGCGCGGGCCCGTCTGGTGCACCGACGTGCCGTTCGCGTCGACGGCAACGGTCACCGGCATGTCCCGGACATCGAACTCGTAGATCGCCTCCATCCCGAGGTCGGCGAATGCCACGACGCGCGACGCTCCTGATCGCCTTCGAGACCAGATACGCGGCGCCGCCCACCGCCATCAGGTACGCCGCGCGATGCTTCCGGATCGCCTCGATCGCCGCCGGGCCGCGCTCCGCCTTGCCGATCATCGCGATGAGTCCGGTCCGGGCGAGCATCATCTCGGTGAACTTGTCCATCCGTGTCGCCGTGGTCGGGCCGGCGGGACCGACCACTTCGTCGCGCACCGGATCGACCGGGCCGACGTAGTAGATCACGCGATTGGTGAAATCGACGCCGGGCGGCAGCCCTTCGCCTTTGGCAAGGAGGTCCTCGATCCGCTTGTGCGCGGCGTCGCGTCCCGTCAGCATCCGGCCCGACAGCAACAGCGTCTCGCCCGGCTTCCACGTCGCGACCTCGGCCGGGGTGAGATGGTCGAGATCGACCCGCCTTGCCGTCGGGGCCGGAACCCACTCGACGTCCGGCCAGCGTGCGAGATCCGGCGGCGCGAGCTTCGCCGCGCCCCTGCCGTCCAGCGTGAAATGCGCGTGGCGTGTCGCCGCGCAGTTGGGGATCATGCCGACGGGCTTCGACGCCGCGTGCGTCGGGTAATCGAGAATCTTGACGTCGAGCACCGTCGAGAGGCCGCCCAGGCCCTGCGCGCCGATGCCCAGCGCGTTCACCTTCTCGTAGAGCTCGAGGCGCAGCGCTTCGGTCCCGCTGCGCGGCCCGCGCGCGACGAGCTCGTGCATGTCGATCGGCTCCATCAGCGCTTCCTTCGCGAGCAGCATCGCCTTTTCGGCGCTGCCGCCGATGCCGATGCCGAGCATGCCCGGCGGGCACCAGCCGGCGCCCATCGTCGGGACCGTCTTCAGCACCCAGTCGACGATCGAGTCCGACGGGTTCAGCATCGCGAACTTCGACTTGTTTTCCGAGCCGCCGCCCTTCGCCGCGATCTTCACCTCGACCGTGTCGCCCGGGACGAGATCGACGTGGACGACCGCCGGCGTGTTGTCCTTCGTGTTCTTCCGCGCGCCGGCCGGATCGGCGACGATCGATGCCCGCAGCGTGTTGTCCGGATCGCAATACGCGCGGCGCACGCCGGCGTCGACCATGTCGGCGATCGACATCGTGTCGCGATCCCACCGCACGTTCATGCCGATTTTCACGAACGCGACGACGATGCCGGTGTCCTGGCAGATCGGCCGATGCCCTTCGGCGCACATCCGGGAGTTGGTGAGGATCTGGGCGATCGCGTCCTTCGCCGCCGGGGACTGCTCCGCCGCATAGGCCTTGCCGAGCGCCTCGATGTAGTCCTGCGGGTGATAGTACGAAATGAACTGCAGTGCGTCGGCGATGCTGGTGATGAAGTCGTCCTGCCTGATCGTGGTCATGCGGCACTCCCGGATGTCAGTGGGTGCTGTGCTCGGTCGCCGCACGGCCGCGGCTTTCGCCGGGTGGAGCCGGCCCTGCGGCATGATGCGGTCGACCGCAGCGACGGCGAGGGCGGAGACCAGGAACGTGATGTGGATCCCGGTCTGCGCGATCAGCACCTTCGAGTCGTAGGAATTGGCGTTGATGAACGTCTTCAGCAGGTGGATCGACGAGATGCCGATGATCGCGGTCGCGAGCTTGACCTTGAGCACGCTGGCGTTGACGTGCGACAGCCACTCGGGCTGGTCCGGATGGCCCTCGAGCCGCATCCTCGAGACGAAGGTCTCGTAGCCGCCGACGATCACCATGATCAGCAGGTTCGAGATCATGACGACGTCGATCAGGCCGAGAACGACGAGCATGACGACCGTTTCGGGCGGGGCCTTGACCGTTTCGGCGCCGGCCGGCGTGACGTTCCTGAGGATCACCTCCAGGGCGTCCTTGCTCCCGAACGCGGCTTCGACCAGATGCGTCAGCTCGACCATGAAGTACCAGACGTAGACCGCCTGCGCGACGATCAGGCCGAGGTAGAGCGGCAGCTGCAGCCAGCGGCTGAAGAAGAGAACGCTGGCGATGGGGCCGAGCCGGGACTGGGGCATGAGCGGACGGTCGCTAAGATATTGAACGAACATGCAAGTTTATCATCGCTCCGGACGCTGCCGTCGCCGGTAGGTCGCGTGCGGGCGGACGGCCTTCAGGACGGCCCTCGTCGGCGCGTGGGCGCCGCGGGACCCGATCCTCGGCCTTGGCCGGCGCCCCGATCCGCAGCGGGATTGCGCTGCATCAAGGCGGCGGATTGCCGGTAGTGTGCGCGTTTGGTTAGACTGCGGAGCGGTGTCGAGAGCCCCGCCGGCCCCGGAGCGCATGGGCGGCATTCCCTTGGAGGAGAAGAAAGCATGTCCACGATCGAGTCGGTATCGAACGAACGCCGGATCTTCGAGCCGCCGCGCGAATTCGTCGCGCAGGCGAATGTCAAGAAGGCGGACTTCGAGGCGATGAACGCCAGCGCGGCGAAGGACTTCACCGGCTTCTGGGCGAAGCTCGCGCGGGACGAGGTCCTGTGGCACAAGCCGTTCACGCGGACGCTCGACGAGTCGAACGCGCCCTTCTTCAAGTGGTTCGACGACGGCGAGCTCAACGTCTCGTACAACTGCCTCGACCGCAACCTCGCCAACGGCAACGCGGAGAAGGTGGCGATCATCTTCGAGGCCGACGACGGCGCAGTGACGAAGGTCACCTACCGCGAGCTGCATCACCGCGTCTGCCGGCTCGCGAACGGCCTCAAGTCGCTGGGCGTCGCGCAAGGGCGACCGCGTGCTCGTCTACATGCCGATGTCGATCGAGGGCGTGGTGGCGATGCAGGCCTGCGCGCGCATCGGCGCGACGCATTCGGTCGTGTTCGGCGGCTTCTCGGCGAAGTCGCTGCAGGAGCGGATCATCGACGCCGGTGCGATCGCGGTGATCACCGCCGACGAGCAGGCGCGCGGCGGCAAGCATCTGCCGCTCAAGGCCATCGTCGACGAGGCGCTGGGCATGGGCGGGTGCGAGGGCATCCGCCACGTCATCGTCTACAAGCGGACCGGCGGCAACGTCGCGTTCTCGGCACCGCGCGACGTCTGGCTGCACGAGCTCGTCGCGAAGCAGGCCGACGCCTGCGAGCCCGTCTGGGTCGGCGCCGAGCACCCGCTGTTCATCCTGTACACGTCGGGCTCGACCGGCAAGCCGAAGGGCGTCCAGCACAGCTCGGGCGGCTACCTGCTGTGGGCGATGCTCACGATGCGCTGGACGTTCGACATCAAGCCGGCGGACATCTTCTGGTGCACCGCGGACATCGGCTGGGTGACGGGACACACCTATATCGCCTACGGGCCGCTCGCGGTCGGCGCGACCGAGGTCGTGTTCGAGGGCGTCCCCACCTATCCGGACGCCGGCCGCTTCTGGCAGACGATCGCGAAGCACAAGGTATCGATCTTCTACACTGCGCCGACGGCGATCCGCGCGCTGGTCAAGGCATCGGGCGTCACGCCGGCGACGGCGCCGACCAACTACGACCTGTCGAGCCTGCGCCTGCTCGGCACCGTCGGCGAGCCGATCAATCCCGAAGCCTGGATGTGGTATCACGAGAAGGTCGGCGGCGGCCGTTGCCCGATCGTCGACACCTGGTGGCAGACCGAGACCGGCGGCCATCTGATCACGCCGCTGCCCGGCGTGACGCCGACGGTGCCGGGCTCCTGCACGCTGCCGCTGCCCGGCATCATGGCGGCGATCGTCGACGAGACCGGCCACGATGTCGAGAACGGGCACGGCGGCATCCTCGTCATCAAGCGGCCGTGGCCGGCGATGATCCGCACGATCTGGGGCGATCCGGACCGCTACAAGAAGTCGTATTACCCGGACGAGCTCGGCGGCAAGCTCTATCTCGCCGGCGACGGCTCGGTGCGCGACAAGTCGACCACGTACTTCACGATCATGGGCCGCATCGACGACGTGCTCAACGTGTCCGGCCATCGGCTGGGCACGATGGAGATCGAGTCGGCGCTGGTCGCCAATCCGCTGGTGGCGGAGGCGGCGGTCGTCGGCCGGCCCGACGACATGACGGGCGAGGCGGTCTGCGCGTTCGTCGTGCTGAAGCAGGCGCGGCCCCATGGCGCCGATGCCGAGAAGATCGCCAAGGAGCTGCGCGACTGGGTCGGCAAGGAGATCGGGCCGATCGCCAAGCCGAAGGACATCCGCTTCGGTGACAACCTGCCGAAGACGCGGTCGGGGAAGATCATGCGGCGGCTGCTGCGCTCGATCGCGAAGAACGAGGAGATCACGCAGGACGTCTCGACGCTCGAGAACCCCGCGATTCTGGAGCAGTTGAAGCAGGCGCTGTAGGCGCGTGGCGTTATGATCGGGGCGGCCGTCCTCGCGGACGTGCCGCCCTTTTCGTACTGCTCCCGCGGACATTTCCGGTGAACAACCTCCAATCGACGCTTTTCTGGCTGCGGCTCGTCCAGCTGCTGCTCGCGATACCGCTGTTCGCGCTCGCCGGTCAGGGGATCGTCCACGTGCTGGCGCGGATGTTCGGGCAGGACCCCGGCGCGAATTTCTTCTATCGCATCCTGCAGACGGTCGCCTCGCCGTTCACGCGGGCGTGCCGCTGGATCACGCCGAAGTTCATCCCCGACCGGCATCTGCCGCTCGTTGCCCTTTCGCTGCTCGTCGTCGCCTACGTCTGGACGATGCTGGCGATTGCCAATGCCTGCATCGGCGCAGGCCTCCCCGTCGGGCAATGCCTGCAGAGCCGGTGACGATGCCGAACCCGATCAAGCGCTGGTTCTTCGATCAGATGGCCGCCTGGTGCATCCTGTTCCGGCGGCGCGACCGCGCGCTCGAGTTCTACGCAAAGATGCTGGAGCTCGATCCGCACGACACGCTGGCGCTCGCCTCGACTGCGTTCCAGATGGCGCAGCAAGGGCGCAAGCGGGAGGCGCTCGCGATGTTCGACCGGGTCTTGGCGGTGAAGCCTGACGATGCCGAAGCACACTTCAATCGGGGCTTCCTGCTGCAGGGCCTCAATGACCACGAGGCGGCGATGGCCGCGTTCGAACACGCGCTCTCGCACAACCCCGATCACGACCGGGCCTGCTACGGGATGGCGCTGTCGCTGATATCGACCCGCCGCCTGGAGGACGCGGTGGCCCCGCTGAAGCGGAACACGAAGCTGCAGCCGATGAGCCCCTACGGCTGGTATCAGCTGGCGACGGGTCCAGCACGAGCTCGGTCGCGTTTCCGAGACGCAGCAGGTCCTCGATCATCTGGCGACATTCGAGCCGAAGATCGCGCGGCAGCTCGAACGCGAGACGGGCCTCAAGGCGAGTACGTTGTCATAAAGAGTCCATCGGCCGTTGCACCCGCGCGGCGGTGGAGATCGTTACTGCGTCGCGAACGCGACCGGGCTGTTGCGCCGGTGAAAAGCTGGCTATACTCCGATCGATTTGGCCGCTCTCCCGACTTCGTCCGGGAGCAACAAAAATACCGATGTCGGCCGCCTGCGTTGGGGATTCACGCCTGATTACGGTCATTCGTTAGGAGGAGCCTGCCATGCAGTTGACCGAGAAGCACAAGGAGTACTGGAGCAAGAATCTCACGATCACGGCGATCCTGCTCTTCATCTGGTTCGTGGTGACCTTCGTCATGGGCTACTACGCCCGTGATCTTTCCTTCAACTTCTTCGGCTGGACCTTTGCCTTCTGGATGGCGGCCCAGGGCTCGCTCGTCATCTACGTGATCATCATCTGGTACTACGCGCGGTACATGAACAACCTCGACCGCGCCTACGACGTGCACGAAGGGGAGGACGAATAATGGCCGGCACTCCAGGAGCACGCGGGACGGGAGGCGTCTTCTCCGCGGGCTCGCACAAGGGTTTCAAGTCGCAGCTGAAGAAGGTGTACACGTGGTACACGGGCGGCTTCATCGCCTTCGTCGATCCTGCTCGCCATCGCCGAGCAGATGGGCCTTCCGCGCGCAGTGGATCGGCTACGTCTTCCTGCTGGCGACGGTCGGCCTCTACGCCGGCATCGGCGTCATGAGCCGCACCTCCGACGCCGCCGAGTACTACGTCGCCGGCCGGCGGGTGCCGGCGCTGTTCAACGGCATGGCGACGGGCGCGGACTGGATGAGCGCCGCGTCGTTCATCGGCATGGCGGGAACGCTCTACCTGACCGGCTTCGGCGGACTCGCGTTCGTCATGGGCTGGACCGGCGGCTACTGCCTGGTCGCGCTGTTCCTGGCGCCGTACCTGCGCAAGTTCGGGCAGTTCACGATCCCGGACTTCCTCGGCGCGCGCTACGGCGGCCACATCCCGCGGACGGTCGGCATCTTCGCCGCGATCCTGTGCTCGTTCACCTACGTGGTGGCGCAGATCTACGGCGTCGGGCTCATCACGACGCGGCTGACCGGCGTACCGTTCGAGATCGGCATTTTCCTCGGACTCGGCGGCATTCTGGTGTGCTCGTTCCTGGGCGGGATGCGCGCGGTGACGTGGACGCAGGTCGCGCAGTACATCATCCTGATCATCGCCTACATGATCCCGGTGATCTGGCTGTCGGTGAAGCAGACCGGCATCCCGGTGCCGCAGCTCGTCTACGGCAAGCAGCTCGAGAAGGTGACGGCGCTCGAGGAGAAGTTCATCAAGGATCCGAAGGAGCTCGAGGTCCGCGGCATCTTCAAGGCGCGCGCCGACGAGGCGAGCGCCGAATCTGAAGGGCCTGCCGGGCTCGTTCGATGCCGGCAAGGCGAAGCTCGCCGGCGACGTGGAAAAGCTCAAGACCGAGAACGCGCCGGCCGACCAGGTGACGGCGGCCGAGAAGGCGCTCGCCGCGTATCCGAAGGACGCCGCGGCCGCGAAGGCGCAATGGACGAAGGATGCCGGCGCTCGCGCCCGGGCCGGGCCGCCGCTGCGCCACGCGGAGGCCTTCCCCGGCAAGGACGACGCCGCGCGCGACGTCTCGCGCCGCAACTTCCTGGCGCTGGTGTTCTGCCTGATGGTCGGCACCGCCGCGCTGCCGCACATCCTGATGCGCTACTACACGACGCCGTCGGTCCGGCAGGCGCGCGAATCGGTGTTCTGGTCGCTGTTCTTCATCTTCCTGCTGTATTTCACGGCGCCCGCGCTCGGCGTGCTGGCGAAGTTCGACGTCTACTCGTTCGTGGTCGGCTCCGAGTTCGCGAAGCTGCCGCAGTGGGTCGCGTCGTGGCAGAAGGTCGATCCAGGCTCTGCTGTCGATCGTCGACATCAACAGGGACGGCATCGTGCAGCTCGCCGAGATCTCGATCGGCGGGGACATCATCGTGCTGGCGACGCCGGAGATCGCCGGGCTGCCGTACGTCGATATCGGGCCTCGTCGCCGCCGGCGGGCTGGCGGCGGCGCTGTCGACCGCCGACGGGCTGCTGCTGACGATCGCCAACGCGCTGTCGCACGACTTCTACTACAAGATGCTCGACCCGAACGCGTCGACCGCGCGCCGCGTGACGATCTCGAAGATCCTGCTGCTCGTGGTGGCGTTGATCGCGGCGAGTGTCGCAGCGCAGAAGCCGGCGGACATCCTGTTCCTGGTGTCGGCGGCGTTCTCGCTCGCGGCGGCGGCGTTCTTCCCGGCGCTGACGCTGCGGGATCTTCTGGAAGCGGGCAAACCGGTGGGGCGCGACGCTCGGCATGATCGCCGGGCTCGGCATCACGTTCTATTACATGGCGACGACCCAGCCGTGGCTGCGCGGGGTGTTCAACGTCTCGGGCTCCATTGCCGACAACACGTGGTGGGGTATTTCGGCGATCTCGGCGGGCCTCTGGGGCGTGCCCCTCGGGTTCATCGTCATCATCGTCGTCAGCCTGCTGACCCCGGCGCCCAACCGGGAGGTCCAGGAGCTGGTCGAGCATGTCCGGTATCCGAACCTGACCGGCGACACGATGGTGACCGAGGGCAGCGTGACCGCCCGCATCGCCCCCAGGCGAAAGGCCCGCAGCGATGCGGGCCTTTTTCTTCAGAGCAGGCCGACCGCGCTGGCCGCGGCGCCGACAAGGACCGACACGAACGTGAGCAGGATGAGCGAGATGCCGACGAACTCGGTCCCGGCGCCGGGGGGCACCCGCAGCACCCGCCGCGCGCCGAGCCAGAAGAGGTACACGGTGTGGCACAGGCCGACCAGCCCGACGATCGCCATCACCGGCAGCAGCAGCGTCGCACCGGCGAGCAGCACGGGAATCGCGCCGTAGGTCGCAACCTTGAGCGCGGATACGTAGTCGCGGGCGCTGCCGAACATCGGCGCAATGACGACGAAGATCGCCGCGAGGACGCAGGATCGAACCGACGATCGCGAAGTAGGTCGCCGTGCCGGCGGCGAGGATCTGGTCGGCCGGGACGAGGTAGCCGTGCGCCGGATCCCAGTTGCGGTCGAAGGTCTTCATTCCGATCACCGTGGCGATCGGAGCGAGCAGTGCCAGCGGCAGGATATACGAGCGCAGCAACGCATCCACCGACGTCGTTTCCGTGGCGATCAGATCCCACTCCGCGGTCGGGCGGAAGATCAGGTAGACGATGCGACGCAGTGTTGCCAGAGGTTTGCTAGAGCTGGTAGTCGAGCCCGAGCCGCGACTGCAGGTCGCCGGCGATGCGGAATGCTTCCTTCAGCGTCCGGCGATCCAGCTCGTTCAGCCGCTCGGGTTCGACGCGGTTCGCCGCGTCGTCGGTCAGCGTCTCGAGCGCGGCCTGGTGTCGCATCCGGATACCCTGGATGAAGAAGAACGCGGCGACCGCAGCCTCGGCCTCCTCCCCGGGCAGCGCGCCGGCCGCGCCGGCGGCGCGCAGCCGCTCGGCGGTGGCGGTCTGCGGCAGGCCGCGCGCGAGCGCCATGATGCGCGCCGTGTCGACGAACGGGCGCACGCCGTAGAGCTTCAGGTTGATCGTCTTCGGCGCGTTGGGCGCACCTTCGGTCGCGAAATCCGCGCCACTTGCCGAGCGGCGGTCGCGTCTGCAGCGCGTTCTCGGCCATCAGGCGCAGGAAGTTGGGGCGCGCGCGCGTGGCGCCGAGAAACCAGTCCCGCAGCTCGGCGACGAGCCGGGCGTCGCCGTGCAGCCCGCGAAAATCGAAGCAGATCGACGCGTCGAGCAGCGCCTTCGGATCGGAATTGTGCAGCCAGCCGTCCAGCTTCGCCTTCCACTCGGCCACCGACAGGCACAGCTCGGGATTCGAGGCCATCACGTTGCCCTTGCACAGCGGGTAGCCGCAGGCATCCAGCGCCTCGTTCACTTCGCGTGCGAACGGCACGAGCTTCGCGCGCACCTCCGAGGGTGTCGCGTCGCCGTGGGACTCGAAGATGAGCCCGTTGTCCTGGTCGGTGGCGAAGGTTTGCTCGAGTCGACCCTCGCTCCCGAAGGCGAGCCAGCACCAGCCGATGCGCTCCCACGAATGCCGGTTGCGGACGAGCTCGATGACGCGCTCGCAAATCCGGTCATTGAGAACCGAGATGAAGCTCGTCAGGTGCTCGGCGGCGACGCCCTGCTCGACGAGCATTCGCGCGAGCTGCCGGACGCGCGCGGCGAGCCGCGCGAGAGCGTCCACGTCCCGCGCCAGCCGGATTTCCATCGTGAGCTCGCCCAGTCCCAGCCGCTGCAGCGAGACCACGTCGCGCTCGGACACGACGCCGACGAGCACGTCGGCCTCGGTCACGAGCACGTGACGGAACCGGTGATCGATCATCTCGAATGCCGCCTCGTAGGCCGGCGTGTGGCCCGGCAGCCCGAGCGGGTCGCGCGTCATCACGTCGACAATGGGTCGCTCCAGCCCGGCGTTCACCGCGACGGCGATCAGATCGCGCTCGGTGAAGATGCCGACCGGCCGCCCGCGCGCATCGACCACGACGATGCAGCCGATCCCGGCGGCCTGCATCACCCCGAGCGGCTTCGCGCACCGGGGTCTGCTCGGTGCAGACCACCGGCGGACGCCGGACGAGCGTGCGCAACGGGCGGGCGAGGGTCTGATGCTCGCCGGCCAGTCGCCGCTCGAGCGGGTTGTCGGGGACGGGCATCGATCGGTACTCGCGGCTCAGTACTGCAGGCGCGCATGGTACGTCGCGCGCGAGGCTTCCAGCGCCTGGCCGAGGGTCAGGATGCCGCGGTCGGCAAGCAACGGCAAGAGTTTCAGGAAGATCTCGCCGGTGACCAGCGCGTCTCCGAGCGCGGTATGCCGGCCGATCACGCGCACGCCGAGCCGCTCGGCGATCGTGTCGAGATTGTGGTTCTCGAAACTGGGGTGGACCACCGCGGAGAGCAGCAGCGTATCGAGCACCGGCTGGCCGAAATGCACGCCGGTCGCAGCCTCCTTCAGCTCCAGGAAGCGCATGTCGAACGCGGCGTTGTGGGCAACCAGCACCGTGTCCTCGCAGAAGCGGTGAAAGTCGGGCAGGACCTGCCCGATCGGGGGCTGGCCGGTGAGCGCACGGCTGTCGATGCCATGGATGCGCATCGCGTCGCGCGCGATCGGGCGCAGCGGATTGATCAGCTGTTCGAAGACCTCGCTCTTGAGGAGCCGGCCGTTCACGATGCGCACCGCGCCGATCGAGATGATCTCGTCGCCGGCCGAGGGTTCGAGGCCGGTGGTCTCGGTATCGAATACCGTGTAGGAGAGGTCGGCGAGGCGGCGCTCGGCCAGCGCGCCGGTCGTCTCGATGTGCTCGAACAGGTCGAAGTCGTAGTACTCCGGCCGGTTGTCGGCCGCACTGGGACGCGGCGCCACGCTCGCGACGGGCTCGCCCAGCGGCAACAGAATGCGGAACCAGGCCTTCTGGCGCGGCCGATCGGCCTGGCTCCAGACCTCGCTGTCGTGGCGTTCCAGCACGTCCTTCAACGTGAGCGGCGACTCGTCGGCTCCGATGCGCATCGGTTCGGTTTCCCACAGTGCGAGCGCCTCGCTGCCGACGATCGCTCCGGTCCAGACCACGTCCAGCTCCGCGAAGCGGCCGCTCGCGGCTGCGCGAAACCGCAGCTCGCGCACTCCGTAGTCGGCGTGCAGGCGGACGGCGAGCGATGCAATCGCCTGCGCGATCGCAAAGCTGTCGACCCGCACCCACAGGTTCTCATCCACATCCTCGATGCGTGCAGGAATCGCCACGGCGTCCTGCAGATCGCCGCTCGACGACAGTCAGGAGATCGACGACGCGCATGTCCTCCAGCGTCAGGCTTCCCTTCAGCGCGTCGGCATACTCGTTCAGCGCGGCATTGAGGCGCTCGGTGAGCACGCGCGATTCCGCCGCGACGATTTCGACGAATTGCGTCCGGCGCGCAACGTCCATCTCGGGGTAGGCGACCAGGCTCTCGGCGACCGCGCGCAGGTTGGCCACGGGCGCGCGGATCCCGGTCGACAGCGCCTGCAGCAGTTTCAGGCGCTGCCCTTCGCGTCCGATCAGTCCGCTCACGTCGTCCAGCGTGAACACCATCCCGGCGACGCGCCGTTCGGCAGAGAGGAACGGGGCGACCTGCACGCGCAGGACCGAGCCGTTCGCGGCGCCGGTCACGAAACGCGTGTGCGGACGCTCGACGTTGCGCTCGAGCTGCTGATGGATCTTGTCGAGCGCATGCGCCACCTGGTCGCGTTCGAGCAGGCCGAACACCGAGCGGCCGAGGCCGAGCGGTGTGAAACTGCCGCGCGCGGACCGCGCCTCCGCGCTGCCGACGAGGTTCGCCGCGACCGCGTTGTACAGGAGAATCCTCCCGTCGGCGTTGCACACGACGACGCCCTCCGACAGCTCGGACATCAGCGCGGCAAAGCGATTGCGCTCCTCCTCGACCCGTGCGCGGGCTTCGGCGGCTTTCGCGTCGAGATCGCGCTCGAGCCGCTGATAGCCGTCGGCGAGCTGGTTGATCACCGCGGCGAGCTCGACCATCTCGGGCCCGCCGTTCGAGGCGACCGTCTGCCCGGGGCTCGCGGCGAGCAGTACCCGCGTCTGATCGGCAAGCTGGTGCGCTGCCTGGGGGTAGCGGCGGAACACCCAGCCCAGCACGCCAGCGCAGATGAAAAGCAGGATTCCGGCCGCATAGATCAGCGCCGGGCCCGATTCGGCGAGCATTGCCGACATGCTGCTGCGGTGGGTCTCGTCGAGGCCGGCGCCAGCCACCAGCGCGAACGCGCCGATGATCGCGAGCATCCCGGCGTAGAACACTGCCAGCCAGACCCAGTATCGGCGCGCGGCCCTCATGCGCCATCCGGGGTTGTGCCCTTTTCGAAGAAGCCGCCGATGGCGGCAATGAGCTCCTCCGTGGAGAATGGCTTCGTGATGTAGAGATCGGCGCCGAGCGAGAGCCCCTTGCTCACCTCCGCCTCACGGCCTTTCGCGGACAGCATCACGATCTTGATGTGGCGCCACTCGGGCCGCTCGCGCATCCGCTGGCACACCTCGTAGCCGCTCTTGCCCGGCATCATGATGTCGAGCAGGACGACATCCGGCAGGTAGCTTGCGACGAGCGCGAGCGCCTCCTCGCCATTGCCCACGACCCGGGTGTCGTAGCCGTTGCTGCGGAGCAGGTAGTCGAGCGCCGCGACGATGTTCGGCTCGTCGTCGGCGATCAGCACCTTGCGCTTGGTCTCGGCCATGAGGCCTCCGTGGTCACGCTGCCCGCGCGCCGGTTGGCGCGACCGGCAGGGTGAACGAGAAGCACGCGCCTTCGCCGCTCCGGCTCTCGACCCACATGCGTCCGCCGAAGTGCTCGATGATCTGGCGGCTGATGTGGAGTCCGAGCCCGGTGCCGGGCGGCTTCTCGGTCAGCGTGTCGCCCGCCTGCCGAAACTTGTCGAATATGATCGCCTGGTCCTCCAGCTTGATCCCGGGGCCATTATCCCGTACGTCGATGCGCACGTGGCCGGCGGCCTCGGTCAGCGCCACCTCGACCCGCCCCCTGCCTTCCACGCAGAACTTGAGCGCGTTCGAAAGCAGGTTCAGCAGGACCTGGACCAGCCGGTCGAGATCGGCGTTCACCGGCGGAACCCTCTCCGGCAGCCGCGTCTCGATACGAACGTCCTTCTCCTTGAACACCTGGCTCATGCCGGCCAGCGTCTGCGCCACCACCTCGCGCACGTCGACCTGCGTGACCTGCCATTCGGCGCGCCCGGACTCGATCTTCGCCAGATCGAGCACCTGGTTGATGAGCCTGGTCAGGCGTTCGGTTTCCTTGGTAATGATACCGAGGAATCGCTTCCGCTCGACGAGCGCGACCCGCGGGTCGGCAAGCAGGATCTCGCTGAATGCGCGGATCGAGGTGAGCGGCGTGCGCAACTCGTGCGTGACCGTCGAAATGAAATCGTCCTTCAGCCGGTCGAGCTCCTGCAACCGCTCGTTGGCGGCGCGGAGCTCGGCCGTCGCGGCCTCGAGCTCGTGCGACTTCTGCTCGAGCTTGTGGCTGTAGACGACGACCTGCGACGCCTCGTCGAGAATCTCGCGCACCTCGTCGAGCGTGAGCGCGTCCTCCGTGACCGCGGAGGCCACCATGACCCGCGCGGAAGCCGCGCCGATGGCCCCGGCAAGCTGCGTCTCGACGTAGTGCACGAACTCCGCATCGGCATGGAGATTGTCGTCGGGCCAGCGCAGTCCGCGGCCGCGCGCGTATTCGGCGAACGCCGTGTCGGCGGCAGCCACCCCGAGAAAGCGCGCGAGCACGCTGTGCAGATCCGGCGCCGACGCGGTTCCCCGCCAGAACCGCGCGCCTCCGGCCTCGTGCCGAAACACATCGACGAACACGCTCGCCTGCCGATGCTCCTCGGCCGTCTGGGCGCTGAAAAGCGAGACCACCACGTACACGCCGGCGTTGGCGATCATGCTCCAGATCATCGCGTGCGTGATCTGGTCGAGACCCGCCAAGCCGAACAGCGCCGTGGGTTTCAAGAGCGAGATGCCGAACGGACCGTCGTGGAGCAGCGCGGTCGGCAGCCAGTCCGAGCGCGCGAACGCCGGCAGCATCAGCGTATAGAACCAGACCGCGAAGCCGGCGATCAGCGCCCACAGCGCGCCGCTGCGGGTGGCACCCTTCCAGAAGATCCCGCCGAGCACCGCGGGTCCAAACTGCGCCACCGCCGCGAACGAAATCAGCCCGATGGAAACGAGCGCGTAGGCCTCGCCGGCAATACGGAAGTACAGATACCCGAGCAGCAGAACGAGGACGATTGCGCCGCGCCGGATTCCCAGCAGCAGCCCGGTGAGATCGGGGCGCTCGGTGAGCCGAAGGCGCGAGAGGCGCAGCAGCACCGGCATCACCAGATCGTTGCACACCATCGTCGACAGCGCGATCGTTTCGACGATCACCATGCCGGTGGCCGCCGACAGGCCGCCGATGAAGACCAGCAGGGCGAGAGACTCCTGCTTCTCGGCCATCGGCAGCGTCAGGACGAACGTGTCGGCGTCGACACTGCCGTCCGGAAAGTGCAGCCGCCCGCCGAATGCCAGCGGCAGCACGAACACGTTGATCGCGAGCATGTATACCGGGAAGAGCCATATCGCCTTCTGCAGATGTTTTTCGTCGACGTTCTCGATCACCGCGATCTGGAACTGGCGCGGCAGGAACACGATCGCCAGCATCGAGAGGATCGTCAGCCATACCCAGCTCGCGTAGCTGCCGGCGACTCCCTCCAGCGGCGTCAGGATGGCCGCGAGCTTCGGCTCGGCCGCGGTGCGCGCGAAGACGTCGCCGAAGCCGTTGTAGATCCCGAACGTCACGAACGTGCCGACCGCGACGAACGCGACCAGTTTCACGAGCGACTCGAACGCAATCGCGGCAACCATCCCCTGGTGGTGCTCGGCCGCGTCGAGGTGACGGGTGCCGAACGCGATCGTGAACAGAGCCAGGATCAGCGCGACCCACAGCGCGGTGTCCTGGAGGATGGGCATCGCGCCGATCTTGGCGGGCATCACGATCATCGGGTACTGGACCAGGATCGTGAAGCTGGTCGACACCGCCTTCAACTGCAGCGAGATGTAGGGAACGATCCCGATCACGGCGATGACCGTCACGACGCCACCGAGCAGCGCGCTCTTCCCGTAACGGGACGCGACGAAGTCGGCCAGCGACGTGATGCGGTTCTGCTTCGAGATGCGCAGCATCTTGCGCAGGACGATCCACCAGAGCGCGATCATCAGCGTCGGCCCGATGTAGATCGGCAGGAATCCCACGCCGTCGCCGGCCGCTCTTCCGACGCTTCCGTAGAAAGTCCACGCCGTCGCGTAGACCGCAAGCGAAAGGCTGTAGATATACGGATTCGCGATGACCGAGCGCCCGGCATCGGCGCGCTGGTCGGCATAGTAGGCGATCGCGAACAGCAGCCCGAGGTACGCGAACGCGGTGACTGCGATCACCCAGCCCTGGAGCATGGCATCGCCCCGGCTTCGGTCGGCTAGTCGCCTCGCTCGACCACCAGCGCCATCAGCGCGATCAGCAGCGCCCAGGCGATGAAGATATAGGCGTAGAGCACGGGGATGCCCAGCAGTGCGCCACGGACGTTGAACAGCGCGAGGACCGGGTAGTTGAACAGCAGGCACCCGAGCATGCACAGCGCAACCAGGCGCGGCGCCCTTCGTTTCGATTCGCTCAACCGCGTCTCCCTGGCCATGGCCCTGCTCCGGCAACGCGTTCCGGTCGCGTTACGGCAAAGGTACGGGCGCGCACGCGTCGCTGTCAACCTGCCGGCGGGCGCAGTGGCTATGCTAGACTCCCCGCGTACTTCCGGACGTTCGGTTTGGTTTCCGGGCCGGCCGCGCATCGATGCCAGAATCCTCGACCGCACTCACCGCGCTGTCGCCGCTGGACGGCCGCTACGCCGCGAAGGTTGCGCCGCTTGCCGCGCATTTCAGCGAGTACGGACTCATCCGCGCGCGCGTGCGGATCGAGGTTGCCTGGCTCGTCGCGTTGTCCGAGGAGCCGCGGATCGCGGAGATCGCGCCGTTTCGGCGATGCAGCGCGGGCGGCGCTCGACGCGGCGTGCGCGTCGTTCGCGCCGGCGGACGCCGCGCGCGTCAAGGCGATCGAGCGCACGACCAACCACGACGTCAAAGCGGTCGAGTACTGGCTGAAGGAGCGCTTCGCGGGCGAGCCGGAGATCGCCCGCGTCGGCGAATTCATCCACTTCGCCTGCACCTCCGAGGACATCAACAACCTCGCGCACGGCGTGATGCTCGCCGACGCGAGGCGGACGATCCTGCTGCCCGCGCTGGCGGACATCGCGGCGGCGCTGCGCTCGCTCGCCCACGCGCACGCGGACGTGCCGATGCTCGCGCGCACGCACGGTCAGCCGGCGACGCCGACGACGCTCGGGAAGGAGATGGCCAACGTCTATGCGCGCCTCGAGCGCCAGATCGCCGGCATCGAGCGCGTGCCGATCAAGGGCAAGGCCAACGGCGCGGTCGGCAATTACAACGCGCACGTCGTCGCCTACCCCGATGTGGACTGGGAGCGGTTCGCGGCCCGGGTCGTGGCGGGACTCGGTCTCGAGTTCAATCCGTACACGACGCAGATCGAGCCGCACGATTACATGGCGGAGCTCTTCGACGCCATCGCCCGGGCGAACACCGTGCTGATCGACCTCGATCGCGACCTCTGGGGCTACATTTCGCTCGGATACTTCCGGCAGAAGACGAAGGCAGGCGAGGTCGGCTCGTCGACGATGCCGCACAAGGTCAACCCGATCGATTTCGAGAACTCGGAGGGCAATCTCGGGCTTGCGAACGCGATGCTGCGGCATCTGGCCGAGAAGCTCCCGGTATCGCGGTGGCAGCGCGATCTCACCGATTCGACCGTGCTGCGCAACATGGGCGTTGCGCTGGGCTACGCGCTGCTCGGCTGGATGTCGCTCTCCCAGGGGCTCGCGCGCCTCGCCGTGGACGAATCGCGGATCGCCGCCGACCTCGACGCCAACTGGGAGGTGCTGGCCGAGCCCATCCAGACCGTGATGCGCCGCTACGGCGTGCCGAACCCCTACGAGCAGCTCAAGGCGCTGACGCGCGGCGTGACCGGCATCACGCGGGAGAGCCTGCACGCGTTCATCGACGGGCTCGCGATCCCTGCCGACGCCAAGGCCGGGCTCAAGTCGCTGACGCCCGCGACCTACGTCGGCAAGGCGGCGGAGCTCGCGAAGCGCATCTGACCGCGGCGTCCGGCTTCGCGCATGGTAGCGCGGCCTTCGCGGACGCCCGCCGATCGCCTGCGTCTAGCGCGGCCCTTTCTGCGCGCGGCGTTCGCTGACGAAGGTGCTGACCGCGGGAATCAGCGAAACCGCGACGATCGCCAGCACGATCAGCGTCAGGTTCTGCTTGACCCACGGGATGTTGCCGAACAGGTAGCCCGCGTAGACGAGCGAGCAGATCCACGCGATCGCGCCGACCACGTTGTATGCGAGGAAGCGGCGATACGTCATTCCGGCAACGCCCGCCAGGAAAGGCGCGAACGTGCGGATGATCGGCACGAAGCGGCCGATGATGATCGTGATGCCCCCGTAACGGTCGTAGAACTGCTGCGTGCGGCGCAGGTGCTCCTGCTTGAACCAGCGGGAATCGGGTTTGTCGAACGCGCGCGGTCCGATGTAGTGGCCGACCGAGTAATTGATGGTATCGCCGAGGATCGCGGCGACGACGAGCAGGACGACCAGCAGGTGGACGTTGAGGTCGGCCGTCGCGATCACGGTGCCGGCGATGAACAGGATCGAGTCTCCCGGCAGGAACGGGAAGACCACCAGCCCCGTCTCCGCGAAGATGATCAGGAACAGCACCGCATAGAGCCAGTGGCCGTGCTGGGTGGCGAGCTGCGTGACCGTCTGGTCCAGCGCGAACAGCGAGTAGAAGATCGTCGTCAGCATGGGAGGAAAAAGGGGTCGGCGACGGCTCTCTGCGAACGGCGGCCGCCCGGCGCCGCCGGGCCGGCAAATCGTCTCCGGGCCCGCCGTCCTACGGCAGGATCTTCTCGCCCTCCGGGCCATCGCGCTTGCGCTCCGGCTTCACGAGGTCCTCGCGCGACACACCCATCCACATCACGAGCGGGGCCATCACCAGCACCGACGAGTAGATGCCGAAGCAGATTCCGATCGTCAGTGCGAGCGCGAAGTAGTGCAGCGTCTCGCCGCCGAAGAAGAGAATCGACAGCACCATCATCAACGTACTGCCATGGGTGATGATTGTCCGCGAGATCGTGCTGGTGATCGCGTTGTCGATGACGTGCGTCACCGACGCCTTGCGCATCTTGCGGAAGTTCTCGCGGATCCGGTCGGCGATCACGACCGATTCGTTGACCGAATAGCCGAGCACGGCGAGCACGGCCGCCAGCACCGGCAGCGAGAACTCCCAGTGGAAGAGCGCGAAGAAGCCGAGGATGATGATGACGTCGTGCAGGTTCGCGATGATCGCGGCGATCGCGAAGCGCCACTCGAAGCGCAGCGCGAGGTAGCCGACGATGCCGAGGGAGACGAGCAGCAGCGCCAGCGCGCCGTTCTCGTAGAGCTCCTTGCCGACCTGCGGCCCGACGAACTCGACCCGCTGCTGCCGCGCCGTCGGGTCGTCGGAACGCAGTGCCGCCATCACCTGCTCGGACAGCTGGGCGCTCGAGACGCCTTCCTTCAACGGCAGACGGATCAGCGCCGTGCCGGAGCTGCCGAAGCTCTGCGCCGAGTACTCGCCGAGATTCAGCTTGTCGATGGCGGCGCGCACGCGGTTGAAGTCCACCGCGTGGCCGTAGGTGACCTCGATCAGCGTGCCGCCGCGGAAGTCGATGCCGAGGTTAAGGCCCCGCGTGGCGAGGAAGAACACGGCCAGTACGAACGTGACGAGCGAGATCACGTTGAACGTGAGCGCGTACCGCATGAACGGGATGTCGCGCCGGATTCGGAAGAATTCCATGGTTCGGTCTCGTGGAAGGCTGCGGCAGGTCTCGCGGTCCGGCCGTTCAGTAGAGCAGGCCCGCGTCAGGCGGCCGAGCGCAGGTCATCGTCGACGTCGGTCCGGGTTTCATTTCGCGGGCGTGCCCGCGGCGGCGGCCGGACGCCAGACCTGTCCGATCGAGATCTTGGTGAGGTGCTTGCGCCCGCCGTAGATCAGGTTGACGATCCCGCGGGAGACGAACACCGCCGAGAACATCGACGTCATGATGCCCAGGCAGTGGACGACGGCAAACCCGCGCACCGGTCCGCTGCCGAAGATCAGGAGCGCGATGCCGGCGATCAGCGTCGTCACGTTCGAGTCGAGGATCGTGCCGAAGGCGCGCTCGTAGCCCGCGGTCAGCGCCGCATGCGGCGTGGCGCCCCACCGCAGCTCCTCGCGTATCCGCTCGTTGATCAGCACATTGGAGTCGATCGCCATGCCGAGCGTCAGCGCGATGGCGGCGATGCCCGGAAGCGTCAGCGTCGCCTGCAGCATCGACAGCAGCGCGACCAGCAGGAGCAGGTTGACCGACAGCGCGATCGCCGAGATGAGCCCCATCAGCAAGTAGTAGGCGCACATGAACAGCGCCAGCACGATGAAGCCGTAGAAGACCGAATTGAAGCCCTTGTCGATGTTCTCCTTGCCGAGCGACGGCCCGACGGTGCGCTCCTCGACGATCTCCATCGGCGCGGCCAGCGCGCCGGCCCGCATCAGCAGAGCGATGTCGTTGGCCTCGCGGGTGTTCATCCGGCCGCTGATCTGGACGCGGCCGCCACCGATCTCCTCGCGAATCACGGGGGCGGTGATGACCTCGGCCTTCCCTTTCTCGACCAGCACGATCGCCATCCGCCGGCCGACGTTCTCGCGCGTGACTTCCTTGAAGATCCGCGCGCCGGTGCCGTCGAGGTTGACGTGCACGGCGGCCTCGTTGTTGCGCTGATCGAACCCGGGCTGCGCATCGTTGATCCGGTCGCCGGTAAGCACGACCTGGCGCCGAACGAGCAGCGGTCCGCCGCTGCGCTCGGTGTAGAGATCGCTGCCGAACGGCGGCTGGCCGGCGATCGCGGCCTCGAGCGCACCCGGCTCGTCGTTGACCATCCGGATCTCGAGCGTCGCCGTCCGGCCGAGGATGTCCTTGGCGCGCGCGGTGTCCTGCACCCCGGGGAGCTGAACGACGACGCGGTCTGCGCCCTGCTGCTGGACGATGGGCTCGGCGACGCCCAGCTCGTTCACGCGATTGCGCAGGATCGTGATGTTCTGCTGGACGGCGCCGTCCTGGATGCGCTTCTGCGCCTCGGGCTTCAACGAGCCGATGAGCCGCAGCTCACCCGCCGCATCGGCCTCGCGCAGCGCGAGGTCCGGAAACGCCTTCTCGATCTCCGCGCGCGATTTCGTCCGCTCCGCCTCGTCGCGAAAGCGCACGATCACGTTCGTTCCCTCGCGCGCGACGCCCGCGTACTGCACCTTCTTCTCGCGCAGCAGCGAGCGGATGTCGGTCGTGTAGCGATCGGCGGCCTTGTCGAGCGCCGCCTTCATGTCGACCTGCAGCAGGAAATGCACGCCGCCCCGGAGATCGAGGCCGAGGTACATCGGCAGCGCGCCGATCGCCGTCAGCCAGTGCGGCGAGGCGGACAGGAGGTTCAGCGCGACGATGTAGTTGTCGCCGACCTTCGCCTGGATCGCATCCTTGGCCTTCAGCTGGGTGTCGGGATCGGCGAAGCGCACCTTGATTCCGGTCGCATCGAGCGTGGCGCCGCGGTACGGGATGGCGGCCGCCTTCAGCGCCTCTTCGATCGCGGCGAGCAGCGCATTGTCGATCTTCACGGCCGCCTTCGACGACGACACCTGTACGGCCGGCACCTCGGGGAAGAAATTGGGCACCGTGAACACGATGCCGACGGCGAGCGCGACGACGATGATCAGATATTTCCAGAGCGGGTATCGATTCATGGCGCGGACCGGGGCGGGGAGGAGGGCGCGGGTGATCGGTGACGTTGGTCAGGCGCGGTCGCGGCGGTGCGCGGCGGCCGGGAACACGCTCCGGGCTCCGCGTGGGCGGCCGACGATCACAACGCCTTGATCGTGCCCTTGGGCAGGAGTTGCGAGATCGCTCCGCGCTGGACGGTGACCTCGGTGTTCGACGCGACTTCGACGGTCACGTACTGGTCGGTGATCTTCGAGATGCGGCCGAGGATGCCGCCCGCGGTGACCACCTCGTCGCCCTTCTGCAGCGCGTCCAGCATCGCCTTCGCCTCCTTGGCCTTCTTCTGCTGCGGCCGGATCAGCAGGAAATAGAAGACGACGAAGATGGCGATCATCGGCAGGAATGCCATCAGGTCGCTGCCGAATGGGCCCGCGGGGGCGGCCTGCGCATGCGCGCGGGTGATCAAGAGGTCGATCAACACGTTCTGGTCCTCCGAGTGTGGGGCTCGCGCAATGCGGATTGCGGGGTCGCCGGGCGGCACCGGGGCGCGAATGGACAGCTGGAGATTCTAACACGGCTGGACGGGCTCGCCGCAGCGCGCCCGCCTTCCCGGTGCGGCCGCCGGGCGGGTTCGCGGAGGGTGAGTCAGGCCCCGCGCGCCCGGTCGCTCCGGAACGTCTCGACCCACGCGGCAAAACGGTCGGCGGCGATCGCCGCGCGGATGCCGGCGGTGAGCCACAGGTAGTAGTGAAGGTTGTGCATCGTGTTGAGGCGCGCGCCGAGAATCTCGTTGACACGCTGCAGGTGGTGCAGGTAGGCGCGCGTGAAATTGCGGCAGGTGTAGCAATCGCAGCTCTCGTCCAGCGGGCGTGTGTCGGCGCGGTGGATCGCGTTGCGGATCCTGATGTCCCCGTGGCGGGTGAACAGGAAGCCGTTGCGCGCGTTGCGCGTCGGCAGCACGCAGTCGAACATGTCGATGCCGGCCGCCACGCCCGCGACGATGTCCTCGGGCGTTCCCACGCCCATCAGATAGCGTGGTCGATCGGCGGGAAGGCGCGGCGCCGTGTGGTCGAGTACGGCGAGCATCGCCTCTTTCGGCTCGCCGACGGACAGTCCGCCGACCGCGTAGCCGTCGAAGCCAATGTCGGCGAGCCCTCCGAGCGAGGCGTCACGCAGGTCATCGAACATCCCGCCCTGGACGATGCCGAACAGCGCATTCCTGCTGCCGAGGGCATCGAACTCGGCGCGCGAGCGGCCTGCCCAGCGCAGCGACAGCGCCATCGATGCGGCAGCCTCGTCGCGCGTCGCAGGGTAGGGGGTGCATTCGTCGAACACCATCGCGACGTCGGCATCGAGCGCGTGCTGGACCTGCATCGAAATCTCGGGGGTCAGCAGCAGTCGGTCGCCGTTGACCGGAGACGCGAACGCGACGCCGTCCTCGCGGACCTTGCGCAGCGGCCCCAGGCTCCACACCTGAAAGCCACCGGAGTCGGTCAGGATGGGCCGCGGCCAGCCCATGAAGGCGTGCAAGCCGCGATGCGCACCGATCACCTCGACGCCCGGTCGCAGCCAGAGATGGAACGTGTTGCCGAGCACGATCTGCGTACCGAGATCGGCGAGCTCGTTCGGCGCCATCGCCTTCACGGTGCCGTAGGTGCCGACCGGCATGAATACCGGTGTGTCGACGGCGCCATGCACGAGGTCGAGCCGGCCGCGGCGCGCGCGACCCGACGTCGCGAGGAGCGTGTAGCGCATCACGGGGATTGTAGCGAGCGTTCGAGCAGCATCGCATCGCCGTAGCTGAAGAAGCGGTAACGCCGGGCGATCGCATGCGCATATGCCGCGCGAATGCTGTCGTAGCCGGCGAACGCCGAGACCAGCATCAGCAGCGTCGACTTCGGCAGATGGAAATTGGTGACGAGCCGCTCGACCGTACGGAACCGGTATCCCGGTGTGATGAACAATTGCGTTTCCGCCTCGCCGGCGCGCACGCGTCCCGCCTCGTCCGTCGCCGACTCCAGTGCGCGCAGGCTGGTCGTACCGATCGCGACGATGCGGCCACCCCGCCGTCGCGTGGCATCGACCGCGGCGACCGTCTCCGCTGGAATGCGGTACCACTCCGCGTGCATCCGATGCGCCGCGAGATCGTCGGCATCGACCGGCTGGAAGGTTCCCGCGCCGACGTGCAGCGTGACATAGGTGGAGGCGACGCCGGCGGCAGCGAGCGAGGACAGCATCGCCTCGTCGAAGTGCAGCCCCGCGGTGGGCGCCGCCGCGGCACCCGCGTGCCGTGCGTAGATGGTCTGGTAGCGCGCTGCGTCGCCGGCCTCGGGCGCGCGCTCGATGTACGGCGGGAGCGGCACCTCCCCGTATCGCTCGAGGTAGTCGTGCAACGAACCGATTCCGTCGAGCCGCAGCCGGACGAAGCGGCCGTCGCGGCTCTCCACCGTCGCGCGCACTCCGCCGGGCAACAGCAGCAGGCCGCCAGGATGCGGCGGATGGCTCGCGCGGAGCTGAAAGAGTCCGACATCCGAAGCGAGCGCGCGCTCGAGCAGGAGCTCGACCTTGCCGCCGGTGGGACGCCGCGCATGAAGCCGCGCCTTCACCACGCGGGTGTCGTTGAACACGACAAGGTCGCCGTGCGCAAGCAGCCGCGGCAGATCGGCGAACGCATGGTCGGTCAGCGCAGCGCCGTCGACGTGAAGGAGCCGGCTGCCGCTACGCTCGACCGCCGGCGACTGCGCGATGAGCTCGGGTGGCAATGCGAAGTCGAAGTCGGAGAGCGTGTAATGCGCCATCGTTGCTGTCGGCCTCTCTTACACTCGTGGTCGTTGCGCTGCACGGACGCACTGCAAGTTCAGGATTTTCCGCATGTTTGCCGTCTTGGCACGTGTCGTGCGTCTCGTCCCTCGTTGGCGCGCCGGGAACGAAACGGCTCTTCATAGGCGCCGCGGCCTTTGACGAGCCTGCGGTTCGTTTCCTCGACGAGCGACATCGCCCGGGCGGGTGCATACGGGTTGTCCGCCGCTGTCGGTGTCGGTTTTTGCGCCGCCGCAACCGGAGTCCGCCAACCGGCGCAATTGTTGCACTCCTCTGGCAGTGTTCTTGACCCCCGCGTATCCCGGGGGTCTTTTTTTCCAACCCTCACTGCTTCGCAAGAGAATCCAGCCAGGTGCGCGCTTCCGCAAGTGCCGACGCAAAGCCTAGCTCGCGGCCCGCGGTCACGCCTGCCGCGAACTCCGAAGCACTTAACGCATTCCCCGTGCTCGCGATGAAGGGCGCCAGGAACGCACTGTCTGCGGGTTCGCGGCGATATCCAGTGTGTTCGTGCTGTGCCTCCGCTGCGCCGTAGAACCGCGCCGCTCGCGGCCAGTCCGTGCGATGCGCGGCGAGGCCGGTGCAAATCGTCAGCAGAGCTTGCCTTTGCGGCGCTGCGATCGTCGCGCCATTGATCGCCACGGCTTCGCGCAACGCCGTAACTGCCTCGACCTCGTCGCCGCGTGAGACCGACACTCGCGCAAGATTGAGCAGGCCGAGCGCGATGTAGTCCTGACTTCCAACTTGTCGATAGAGGGCGAGCGATTCCACGTAACGTGGATGGGCGAGGGCGAGCTGGCCTTGGATGGAATAAAGCTCGCCCAAACAGGTGGACGCGTCGGCCGCGCGCAGCGTCTCGCCAAGCCTTCGCGCCAGCGCGAGCGCCGCGAGACAATGATCACGCACGTCGCCCCATGATTCGAGTCCGAGACAGGTATTGCCCAACTGCACGTGAGCGTCCAGCGTCGCGAGACCGTCCCCGATCTCTTGCGCGATGCGCAGACTCTCTTCGCCCAAGACGCGCGAATGGTCGTAGTGGCCGACGAGATAGCTGATGGAACTCGCTGCAAAGAGCGCCTGGCTTCGGGCAAGGCTATCGTCTTGCGCATCAGGATGCGCCAGTCCCTCCATGCAGACGCGATGCCACAGCTCGAGATGATTGCGATAGAACCACGGGCGCAGTGCACGAATCAACGTGAGGCCCGCCGCACCGCCCCCAGGCGCGGCGCGGCAGTGCGCATGTGCAAGCAGGATGTTCTCGCGCTCGCGGTCGAGCAGAGCATGCCATGACGCTTGTTCGGGTCCCAGCAGCTCTTGCTCGGCTCGTTCGGACAGGCCGACGTAGAACCACAAGTGTTTGTGGCGAGTGTCACTCTCTTCGTTCGACTCGCCGAGACGTTCCAACGCGTATTGCCGGACGGTTTCAATCAGCCCGTAGCCGCCGGCGTTCGCGTCAAGCACGACCAGCGACTTGTCCACCAACTGACTCAGCAGATCCATCACATCGGCCCCGGCGACCGCGCCGCCTGCACCGACCGCTTCCGCCGCTTCCAGCGTGAAGCCTCCTGCAAACACCGACAGCCGCCCGAGCAACGCCCGTTCGCCTGGAGCAAGCAGGTCATAGCTCCAGTCGATCGTCGCGCGCAACGTCTGCTGCCGGGGCAACGCGGTCTGGTCGCCGCCTTTAAGAAGGCGAAAGCGATCGGTCAGCCGATCGGCAATGCCTTCGATGGCCATCGTCCGCACCCGCGCAGCCGCAAGCTCGAGCGCCAACGGGATGCCGTCGAGGTCGTGGCAGATCCGCGCAACTGCCTGCGCGTTTTGCGCAGTGAGCGAGAATGCCGGCCGCGCCGCCCCCGCCCGGTCCAGGAAGAGCCGCACCGCCTCGTAAGCCGACAGCGCTTCGGCCGCCATCGGTTGGCGCGGATCGGGCACGGCAAGCGTGGGCAGCACATACGTGGTCTCACCCGACACCCGCAGCGGCTCCCGGCTCGTCGTCAATAGCTTCACCCGCGGGCCCGCCTGCAGTAGGTGCCTGGCGAGCTCCGCGCATGCCTGCAGCAAATGCTCACAGTTGTCGAGGATCAGCAGGAGCTCACGATCGCGTATGTGGCGAGTCAGCGATGCAAGCACGGGCCGCCCCGACTCCTCGACCACGCCGAGCACCGATGCAACCGCTTGCGCAACCAGCCGTGCACCGGAAAGCGGCGCCAGCTCGACGAACCACACTCCATCCGCATAGCCGTCGTGCACGCTCGCCGCCAACTGCAGCGACAGCCGTGTCTTGCCGATGCCGCCAACACCGGCAAGCGTCAACAGCCGCGTAGCGGCCAGCAAACCTTGCGTCTCGGCAAGCTCGCGCTCGCGGCCGACGAACGACGTCGGTTGATGCGGCAGGTTGTCCCTTCGCGGCGCTATCGCTGGCGACGGCGACGATTCGACTGCCGTGACCGAAAGCGTGAACCGGTAGCCGTGCCCCGAGACGGTTTCGATCGCGCCGCTGCCCAACACCTTGCGCAGGGCGGAGATCTGCACCGCCAGATTGCCCTCTTCGACCACCAGCTTCGGCCATACCCGTGCCAGCAACTCCTCCTTCGTGGCGAGCCCGCCGCCTCGCTCAACGAGTGCGACCAGCAGATCGAACGCGCGCGGCACCAGCGACACCGGCTTCCCGTCCGCCGTCAGCCGACGTTGCTGCGGCTGCAGCTCGAAACGATCGAACCGGTAGCCCATCGCCGGGTTGAGGACAGTCATGACCAAACCAAGCCGACCTGCGAGTTCGGCGCGTCCATCGCGAACGAATTGTGACGTGGCAGCGCGATAGGTGCGTGCGCCGCTGGACGCTTGTCAACGCGATGCGGCGCGCTTGTCGCCATCGCCGGATCGAACCCCGTCTCGGAGCGCGGCAACGCAATGCGCAAGACCTTCGCCGGGTCCGCCGCGCCCAACGGGCAACTTGCGAACATGACGAGCGAGACGAGCCACGTCGTGACTGCGCGCACCCTGCGACGGGGCGTGTGGGACTGTCTTGCCGGAGGCGGTGCCCTGGTCATGGAGCGGGCATCCACGACTTTCGACGTCGGAAAGTATATCGCGAACCGACGATACCCATGAGGTCGTCGTGGACGTCTGCGTCCGTCGGCCAGTTGGCTGGTCTATTACAACTTATTGATTTTAGGTAACAAACATCCGAAATGGCCTGCGGTGCCGGCACCTATCCCGAACGCCCCGCGGGTCGAAGTCGATCGTCGGCTGCAACCTTAATGAAACTCTTAGAACACCTTAAAGACCTGCGGGGATCCGCGGACGGACACTGGAACCGTCGTAAAACCAACCCACGAGGAGACGCGAAATGAAGGTCAAGACGAATGTGAAGGCGGGCGGCGTCACCACGCAAAACCGCTGCGAGATCGTCCGCAAGTAGGCGTCGTGCAAAGGCCGGCGACGAGCAATTTGTCGCCACTTGTATCGGAGCGTTGTTCAATTCAAAGGAGTCGTCTGCGCGTGAGCGCAGATGGTGTGTCGCAGCTTGAGACGTAGATCGAAGGTGGGAGCGCTTGAATACGAAAACTCACGTCAAAGGGGAACAATCATGAAGATGAAGAACGGTGTGGCAGTGATGTCAGTATTAGCCATCATGGCAACGGCCCTTTGGGCAACGCCTATCGCGGCCGCAGACAGCGACGCCTCTCGAATTGCCCAGCAGGCCTCGCACTTCTACGGAAAGATTCTGAAAGAGTGGCTCAGCACTTACTGGCGGTGGGCCTTGACCGGGGCCGATCCGGCGGACAGCATGGTTGGACCCGTCAAGCTCATGCCCATCCCGGCGGGCGAGTTCGTTAGCGGCAGCGGCACGCCGGAGGATCCCGCCCTTTACCGTGGCCAGTTGGCGATCACCCTTCGCCCCTGGACTCCTTTTGTGCTTCCCCTGTCTGTTTGGTATGCGGAGAGATACAACAACGGGACCCCCGATGATCCGATGATCCCTAACGCGGACTATCTCGCAGGGGTTTCTCCAAGCCTCTACATTGACGGGAGGAAGATCGTATCAGACAGGAACGAGGCGACCTTCTATGTCCCGCCTACCGCGTTCGATCCGATCGTCGTCTACCCGACGCCGACCAGCTACCACTCGTACGCCGCGCTAGCCTTCCAAGGCCACGGCTTCGTGAGCCTGCCCCTGCCCGTGGGGAAGCATGTCATCCATCTCTACGAGCCGTACATCATCCCTTCGTTCAATATCGGGGTGATCTACGACAACACTTGGATCGTGACGGTGAAACCATGGTAATCGGGCGGTGAACCGCGCAGGGGACCGCGCGCTCCTCCTCGCCGTACGTGGGAGTGGAAAGCGATTTCTTGTCCCCTGCGCTTCAGTGAGTCATATGTGATTGCACTCAACATTGTCTTGGCGCACTGACTCCGCCCGCGTGGCGGGGTCTTCGCGCTTTGAGGACGGCAGCCGCATGGCACACTCCTTCGAGCGCTGGAACTTCTGCTTGCCACAAGGCCGAATGGCTGCCCTGAGTTGCGGATTCAACCGGTCAATGCAACAGATTGATCAAATCGTTCGGCTGGTGTCTCGTGTAAAGGCAGGCGGTCTCAGTCTCTCCAACCGCTGCGAAATCGTTCGCAAATAAGGGCAGGCGCGCGGACGGCGGCACCCATCTCCCGTCGTCCGCGCCACAAGGACTCCCGCGTCGCGAGCGCCGTTCGTCCGTCGGGTGTCATCTCTCGCAACAAGGGGTGTACGTTTGCTTCGGACTCGTAACTGTCGCGCCTCTTGGAGAGGATGAATGGAACGCGTCGCGGATTCGGTCGCCTACCTGTACGACATGGCAGCGCGCTGCCTCGCGAGCGGCGATGACGCACTGGCCGAAGCCCATTTCAACGAAGCGCAGGCGCGTCTAAGGACAACCGGTGCCGCCCTGGAGGACGTCGCTTGCCTGTGCAACGACTGGGCGGACCAGCGCGCGGGGAGCGGACGCTATGACGTTGTGACCGAAGCGCACTACGCTCGGGCGCTCGAACTCCTCGATTCGGTGCACGGGTCCGTCCATCCCGACGTCGCGAATGTCCTCAACAACCTGGCCGCATTGGCGCAGGCGCGTGGTCGCTACCCGGAAGCCGAACGGCATTCAGGTCGAGCACGGCAAGTCGCGGAGCGAATTCTCGCCAGCATCGCCGACGGGTCGCTGACGGTAGACCCGGACACGACGGCCGTCATCGAACTGATTCACCAGCATTCGCTCGCGCATCTCGCCACGGCGTTGCGTTCCGAGGGCCGGTACGCGGAATCCGAAGTGCTCTACCGCGAGGCATTGCGCCTCGCGGAACGGCAGTTTTCACCCGACAGCCGGGAAGCCGCGGCAGCTCACGCAAACCTCGGGGTGCTGTGCAAGTACGCAGGGCGCTACGATGAGGCCGCCGAATGCTATCGATGCGCGCTCGCAATCATCGAGAAGAGCGGCAGCGGCGAGACACTGGGCCGGGCAGACCTCCTCTACAACCTCGGCGGTCTTGCTCATGCGCGCGGTCGCTTCAAGGAGGCTGAGCCCTTCGCCCGGGAAGCGGTGGCGCTCAGCGCAGCGCTGCGCGGCGACGCGCATCCGGACTACGGAATAAAGCTTGGCGCGCTCGCCGCCATTGTCGAGGGCCTGAACCGCCACCAGGAGGCGGAAGGGCTCTACCGGCAGGCGCTCGCAGTGCTCGAACAGAGCGTCGGCCAGGATCATCCCGACGTGGCGCTCACGATCAGCAATCTTGGCACGGTCGCAGAAGCGCAGGGAAAGCACGAAGTGGCGGAGGTGCATTACCGGCGTGCATTGCAATTGCGCGAGAAGAATCTGGGCGCCGAGCATCCGCAGGTCGCATTGACGCTCGACAATCTCTGCGCGTTCCTACGCGATGCCGGCCGTTATGCGGAGGCCGAGGATTGCTATCGGCGCGCACTGGCTTTGTTCGAGCGCTACCAAGGTCCGCGTCATCCACACACGCTGGCTTGCCGCGAAGGCTTTTCCGAGCTCCTGGACAGGATCGGCGAAACGGGATCGCAGCCCTGACTGGAGACGTCAGCGAGTGTGGCCCCGTTCATCGTGAGATAGCTCGCCGTTGTGTGGCGCAGATCATGGAATCGGCAGTGCCTACCGCCTGTCAACGCAGCGGCGTCACGTGCCGTGCGCCACGCGAGCTCGATGTTCGCCGGCGCGTCGTCCCGTTTGCCCTTGAATACCCAATCGCGGCCGGTCGGATCGCGCTCCGAATGCAACGCGTGATAACAGATTGATTTCATTGGTGCCGGGAGGGGAAGTCGAATCCCCACGGTATTGCTACCGGCGGATTTTGAGTCCGCTGCGTCTACCAGTTCCGCCATCCCGGCCGGGATGCGGGCCCGCCACCCCTGGCGACCGATATACCACCGCCCCCCATGGTGGATGCCCGCCAAGTCATTATCGCGTAAACGCGCAGCGCCGCGAAACGGGATCGCGGTACGATGAGTCCAGAGGAAAGGGCGGAGGCAGCAATGAAGGGCAATGCGGACGACGGCAGGACGCACCAGGTGGACGCGGTCGTGGCGCTGGTGCAGGCCAGGATCACCGGGCCGCAGCGCGGAGCTCTCGAACGCTTTGTCGTCCGCTATTTCGGCCAGGTCGACCCCGAGGATCTCGAAGCGCGCGTCCCTGCCGATTTGTACGGCGCGGGGCTCTCGCACTGGAACTTCGCGCGCAGGCGCGAAGTCGGGAACGCGCGCGTACGGGTGTTCAATCCGACGATCGAGGAGCACGGCTGGCAGTCGACCCATACGATCATCGAAATCGTCAACGACGACATGCCGTTCCTTGTCGACTCGGTGACGATGGAAGTCCACCGCCACCGGCTCACCCTGCATCTCATCGTGCATCCGATCGTCGCGGTGATCCGCGACAAGGATGCGGCGCTGGTCGAGATCGCGCCCGACGATGCCCGCGACGCGCGGCGCGAATCGTTCATCCACGTCGAGATCGACCGGCTGGTCGAGCCGGCGCGACTTACCGCGCTCGCCGCCGATCTCGACCGCGTGCTGGCCGATGTGCGGATGGCGGTCGCCGACTGGAAGAAGATGCAGGCGCGCGTGCTGCACGTCGTCGCCGACCTCGACGCGCATCCCGTGCCGATCGCCGCGGACGAGGTCGCGGAGGTCAAGGCGTTTCTCTCGTGGCTAGCGGAGAATCACTTCACGTTTCTCGGCTATCGCTGCCATGACCTCGTCGTGGTCGATGGTCAGGATGCGCTGAAGATCGTCGCCGGATCGAGCCTCGGCATACTCCGCGAGGTTCACGGCAAGGGCGTCGCGTCGAGCTTCGCCGCGCTTCCGCCGGAGGTTCGCGCGTACGCGAGGATGCCCGACCTCTTGATCGTCACCAAGGCGAACGCGCGGTCGACCGTCCACCGTCCCGGGTATCTCGACTATGTCGGCATCAAGCGCTTCGACACGGCGGGGAAGGTCTGCGGCGAGCATCGCTTTCTCGGCCTCTACACGTCGATGGCCTACAGCGCCAACCTGCCCAACATTCCGCTGCTGCGCCGGAAGGCGGCGAACGTCATCGCGCGGGCAGGGGTCGCGCGCGGCAGTCACGCGGGCAAGGCGCTGACCAACATCCTCGAGACCTACCCCCGTGACGAGCTCTTCCAGACGAGCGAGGACGACCTGCTGCGCACGGCAATCGGCATCCTCCACCTCGGGGACCGGCAGCGGTTTCGCCTGTTCCTCCGGCGCGATGCGTTCGAGCGGTTCGTCGTCTGCATGATCTATTCGCCGCGCGAGAACTACTCGACCGATTTGCGGGAGAAGTGGCAGGCGATCCTGCTCGGGGCGTTCGCGGGCACGAGCTCCGAATTCAACGTCTACCTGTCCGAAGCGGCACTGGCGCGAGTGATGATCACCGTGCGCACGACACCCGGGCAGATCCCGCCCTTCGACGTGCGCGAACTCGAGGCGCGCCTGGCGGCCGCGGCCCGCCGCTGGGATGACGACCTGCGCGAGGCGCTGATCGACGCGCACGGCGAGGCGCGCGGCATCGAGCTCTTCAAGCGGTTCGCCGGCGCGCTGCCGGCCGGCTACCGCGAGGAGATCACGGCGCGGGCGGCAGTGCCCGACATCGAGACGATGGCCGGGCTCTCCGACGCGGAGCCGCTCGGCATGAGCCTCTATCGCCCGCTGGAGGCCGGACCCGGAATGCTCCGTTTCAAGCTCTTCCATCGGGGCACGCCGGTCACGATGTCGGACAGCCTGCCGATGCTGGAGCGGATGGGGCTCAGGGTCATCGACGAGCGCCCGCATCGGGTGTCACCGGCGGGCGACGTGCCCATCTGGTTGCACGATTTCGGCGTGCAGACGGCTTTGGCGGATGCCGACGTCGACGTGCACGCCTGCACGCCGTGTTCGAAGATGCATTCGGGCGCATTTTCCGTGGCGAAGTCGAGAATGACGATTTCAACCGCCTCGTCGTTGCCGCGCGCATGCCGGCCACCGAGGTCGTCGTGCTGCGGGCCTACGCGAAATACATGCGCCAGATCGGCTTTGCGCTGTCGCAGGCCGTTCATCCAGGCGACGCTCGCCGCGCACCCCCGTATCGCGATGATGCTGATCGAGCTCTTTGAGCTGCGTTTCGACCCGACGCTTCCGGACTCGGTAAGCTCGCGGGTGATTGCGAAGATCCAGCAGATCGACGACGCGCTCGACCACGTCGACAACCTGTCGGAAGACCGCGTGCTCCGGCAATACCTGATGCTGATGCTCGCGACGACGCGCACGAATTTCTGGCGCCGGGACGCGGCAGGGCGCGCTCGCCCGTTCGTCTCGTTCAAGTTCGACCCGTCGAAGGTGCCCGGGCTGCCGGAGCCGCGTCCGATGTTCGAGATCTTCGTCTATTCGCCGCGCTTCGAAGGCGTTCATCTGCGCGGAGGCAAGGTCGCGCGCGGTGGCCTGCGCTGGTCCGACCGGCACGAGGACTTCCGCACCGAGGTCCTCGGCCTGGTCAAGGCGCAGATGGTCAAGAACATCGTCATCGTTCCTGTCGGCTCGAAGGGCGGGTTCGTGTTGAAGCGGCCGCCGCCGCCGTCGGATCGCGACGCGACGATGAAGGAGGGCATCGCCTGCTATCAGGACTACCTGCGCGCGCTGCTCGATCTCACCGATAACCGCGTCGGCGACCGCGTCGTGCCGCCGCTGGGGGTCCGGCGCCACGATCCCGACGACCCGTATCTCGTCGTCGCGGCGGACAAGGGGACGGCGACCTTCTCCGATTACGCGAACGCGATCAGCGGCGAGTACGGGTTCTGGCTGGGTGACGCGTTCGCCTCCGGCGGCTCCGCCGGCTACGACCACAAGGCGATGGGCATCACGGCGCGCGGTGCCTGGGAATCGGCGAAGCGCCATTTCCGCGAAATGGGCGTCGACACCCAGGCGACGGATTTCACGGTGGTCGGCATCGGCGACATGTCCGGCGACGTGTTCGGCAACGGGATGCTGTGTTCGCCCCATATCCGACTGCTGGCGGCGTTCGACCATCGGCACGTCTTCCTGGATCCGAACCCGGATCCGGCGTCGAGCTACGCCGAGCGCGAGCGGCTGTTCCGGCTCCCGCGCTCGTCGTGGGCCGATTACGACGCGAAGCTGATTTCGCCGGGCGGCGGCGTGCATCCGCGCAGCGCGAAATCCATCCCCGTCACGCCGGAAGTGAAGGCGGCGCTCGCGATTGCGGCCGATGCGCTGACACCGACCGAGCTCGTCAACGCGCTGCTGAAGGCGCCCGTCGATCTCATCTACAACGGAGGGATCGGCACGTACGTCAAGGCGTCAACGGAGACGCATGCGCAGGTCGGCGACCGCGCGAACGACGCGCTCCGGGTCGACGGCCGCGAGCTTCGCTGCCGCGTTTTCGTCGAAGGCGGCAACCTCGGCTGCACGCAGCTCGGCCGCATCGAGTATGCGCAGGCCGGCGGCCGCATCAACACCGATGCCATCGACAATTCCGGAGGCGTCGACACGTCGGACCACGAAGTCAACATCAAGATCCTCCTGAGTCTGCCGATCGCCGACGGCGAGCTCACCGAGAAGCAGCGCAACGCGCTCCTGGCGGAAATGACCGACGAGGTCACGGCGCTCGTGCTCCGCGACAACTACTTCCAGACGCAGGTGCTGTCGGTGACCGGACGCATCGCGCGCGAGCTTCTCGACGCGCAACAGCGTTTCATCCAGTTCCTCGAGAAGTCCGGGCGGCTCCACCGCGCGATCGAGTACCTGCCGCCCGACGAGGAGCTTGCCGTCCGGCGCGCCGGCGGGCAGGGGCTTACGAGTCCCGAGCGGGCCGTCCTGCTCGCCTACGGCAAGATGTGGCTCTACGACGAACTCCTCGCCTCGCCGCTGCCCGACGATCCATGGGTCGGCGCCGCGCTCGGCCGCTACTTCCCGAAAGTGCTCGCCGGGCGGTATGCCGGACATATGAGCCGTCACCCGCTCAAGCGCGAGATCATCGCAACGCACGTGACAAACAGCATGGTGAACCGTGTCGGCAGCACGTTCGTGCATCGGCTCGGGGAAGCCACCGGCGCGCGGCCGCACGAGGTGGTACGTGCCTATCTGCTGAGCCGCGAAATATTCGGCTTCGTCGCGCTGTGGAAGTCGATCGATGCGCTCGACAATCGCGTCGACGACGCGCTCCAGGCCACGATGCTGATCGCGGTGAGCCGCGAACTCGAGCGCGACACGACGTGGTTCCTGCGGTCGCGGCGCCTGTCCGAGGACATGGCGGCGACGATTGCCCATTTCCGGCCGCCGGTCGAGACGCTGGCAGGGCGTCTGCCGGCGCTGCTGGATGCCGCGGGTCGCGCGCGCGTCGAGGCGGCCGTCGCCGGCCACGCGGCCAAGGGCGTCCCCGCGGAGCTCGCCACCCGCGTCGTCACGCTGGATGCGCTGTACTCGACGCTCGACATCGTCGAAGTCGCGGGTGCGACGCGGCGCCCGGCCGAGCTCGTTGCCGAGATCTACTTCGAGCTGGCGACGCGGCTCGGGCTGCCGTGGCTGCGCGAGATGATCGCGCGGCTGCCGGGCGACAAGCACTGGCAGACACTCGCGAAGGCGGCGATGCAGGACGACCTCTCGGGACTGCAGCGCGGAATCACGAGCGAAGTGCTGACCGGAGGTGGCGACGTTGCGACAAGGGACCCGCTGCTCGCCGTCTGGCAGGAGCGCAATCGCCGCGCCATCGAGCGCGCGCAGCAGCTGATGGTCGAGCTGCGACAGGCGCCGGGCGCCGACGCGGCGATGCTCGCGGTCGCGCTCCGCGAGTTGCGCAACCTCGGCTGAGTCCGCCGATGAATCTGGCCGAGTCGCTGCTGGAGCATGGTCGCGACGACGCGGTTGCACTCATCGCGGACGGCATCGCTGCGACCTACGCGGAACTGCGCGCGGCGGTGGCGCAGGCGGCGGGCGCATGGCGTGCACTAGACCTCGCCCCGGGCGCGCGCGTTGCCATCGCGCTGGCCGACGACGGCATGTGGGTGCCCGCCTTCCTCGGCGCCATCCGCGCCGGGGCCGTTGGGGTCGCCGTCAATCCGCGGTTCGCGCCGGACGATCGCGATGCGCTCGCCGCCGAAGGCGGATACGCGGCGTGGCTCGGCGAGGAACGAGCGCACGCTCCCCGCCACGTGAGCACCGTGCTTTCGCGCGAGGCGTGGCGCACCCGTCTCGCGGCAGCCGCACCCGCGGCGCCAGCGCGAACGGCGGCGCAGGCGCCGGCGTTCTGGCTCTATTCGTCGGGAACGACCGGCCTGCCGAAGGCCGTCGTGCACGCGCACGCGGCGGTGCCGGCGGCGGCACGCTGCGGCGCCGAGGTCTTCGGCATCGGCGCAACGGACCGGCTGTTCGCGCCATCGCGGTTGTTCTTCGCCTATCCGCTGGCGAACAGCCTGTTCACCGGGCTCGCCCGTGGCGCGACCGTGATCCTGCAGCGCGAATGGCCGACAGTCGACAATGTCGTGGCGACCGCGGAGCGCGACCGCCCGACGGTGTTCTTCAGCGTTCCGGCGTTCTACCGCGCATTGCTCGCAAGTGGCAAGGCGCGTGCGCTGTCGCGTGGCCTGCGGCTCGCTGTCTCGGCGGGGGAGGCCATCGCGCCCATGCTCGCGGCGCAATGGCGCGCGGAGACGGGTGTCCCGATTCGCGACGGGTACGGCACGTCGGAAACGCTGTCGCTGATGCTGGTGGGCACGCCCGAGGCGGGTGACGCGACGGTTCTGCGTCCCGCCCCCGGCGTTTCCGTGACGCCGGTCCCCGCAGAAGCGGGTCTCGCGCGCCTGGTGTTGCAGGCGCCGACGATTGCGCTCGGGTACTGGCACCGGCCGGATGACGAGCGCGCCTCGTTCGGGCCGGAAGGCTTCACGCCCGGCGATCGCTTTTCACCGACGGGCGATGGATGGCGCTACGCTGGCCGCGCCGATGCTCTGGTCAAGGTCCGTGGCCGCTGGGTAAGTCTCCCCGACGTCGAATCCCGGATCGCATTGGCCGCAGGTCCGGCGGTGCGCGAGATCGCGATCGTGGCGCTGCGCGACGAAGATGGCCTCACGATGCTAGCGGCCGCGTACGTGGGCTCCGGGGCGGACGCTACGGCACGCGCGGCGCTCGACCGCGCCCTGGCTGCGCTGCCACCGCATCAGCGCCCGGCGCGCTGCATCGCCGTTGACGCACTGCCGCGCACATCGACCGGGAAGCTGCTCCGCCGCGAGCTGGTCGCCCGCCTCGGCTGACACACGACATGCGACCTGTCGTCCGCGGTCGCAGACGAACTGCAGGTCAGCACGCGGCAACTATCCGCTCGTAGGTGACGTAGGCGTAGGCGAAGCCATCCGGCCCTTCGGTCCGGTGCGTCTCGCGCGCCACCTCGGCCCAAAGTCCGAGAGGGACCGCCGGAAACGTGGCGTCACCCTCGAAATCGCGCGCGATTTCGGTCAGATAGAGTGCTTTCGCATGTGGCAGGGCGGCGCGATACAGTTCCCCGCCGCCGATGCAGAAGGCGGGGCCCGGCAGGCGAACGAGCGCGAGTGCCGCGTCGAGCGAGCCGGCGATCTCCGCGCCCGGGGCGACGTAGTCGCGCCGCCGCGTGACGACGATGTTCTGGCGCGCGGACAACGGGTGCGGCAGCGACTCCCAGGTCTTTCGCCCCATGATCACCGCATGACCGACGGTGAGCGCACGGAAGCGGCGCAGGTCCTCGGGGATCCGCCATGGCAGCCGGTTCCTCGTGCCAATGACGCGATTGGCCGCCACCGCCGCAATCACGGCGATCGCCGGCAGTGGGCAGTGCGCGCGCACGGTGCGCGGCCGGCGCGAATTCTGCGGCGCGCGGGTGGGGCCTCCCGGGCGGGGTGTCATAATTGCCGCAGATTATAGCGGCCGGCCCGTGTACTACCCCCGTTCCTTCCTCAAGTTCATCCTGCTCTCCTTTCTTCTGGTGAGCCTTCCGCTCGTCTATGCGTTGGGCGAGTTGATCCTGTCGTTGGACCGGCTGCAGACACAGGGGCGCGAGGCGGTGCAGCAGGCGGCGGAAGCCGGGCGCGCGAGCCGCCAGTTGTACGAGCAGTCGCTGACGCTCGAGCGCATCGTCCGGCAGCATCTGATCCTGGAGGACAACGCGCTGCTCGACGACTATGGCCGCGTCCGCCAGGAATTCCAGGCCACCGCCCGTCAGCTCGCGCTGCTGCCGCTCGGCCCCGAGCCGCTCGCGGCATTGGACGCGCTGACTGCGAGCGAGGTCCGGCTGCACAAGGTGCTGACGATGCCGCAGCGCTCGCCGGAGAACCAGGCGCAGCTCGCCGATGGTTTCTCCCGGCTCGCCGATGGCACGCAGGCGATGCTGACGGCAACCAACCAGCTGACCGAGCGCGCGATCGAGCGGCTGCAGGAGATAGCGACCGAAGGTCGCGAGAAGTGGCTCTACCTCGCGCTCGCCACGGTCGGTATCGCGCTGCTCCTCGCGATCCTGTTCGCGGTGCTGATCGCGCGGCCGATCAGGCAGCTCGACCAGGCGATACGCCGGATGGGAACCGCCGACTTCGCGCACGCGATCGAGGTCAACGGGCCGCAGGACCTGCGCTATCTCGGGCAGCGCCTCGAATGGCTGCGCTCCCGGCTGCACGAGCTCGAGGAGCAGCAGAACCGCTTTCTGCGGCATGTCTCGCACGAGCTCAAGACGCCACTCACGGCGGTGCGCGAAGGCGCCGAGCTGCTGCGCGACAACGTCGGGGGCAGACTGTCGCCCGAGCAGCGCGAGATCGTGCGCATCGTCCGCGAGAACTCGCTCTCGCTGCAGAAGCTGATCGAGGACCTGCTGTCGTACCACCAGACGCGCGCGATCGAGCCGCAGACGGTCGGCCCCGTGCTGATGGCGGACGTCGTGCGGCGCGTGCTGCGGGAGCACAAGCTTGCGGCGTTCGCGCGCATGGTCACGTTCGACGCCCGGCTCAAGCCGGCGCTGATCGTCGGCGATGCCGACAAGGTGCGAACGATCGTCGACAACCTTGTTTCGAATGCGGTGAAGTACTCCCCGCGCTCGGCAACGATCGAAGTGGGGCTTTCCGTCGAGCGCGGTTTTGCCGTTCTCGACGTGATCGACGCAGGTCCCGGCATCGACCCGGGCGAGCGCGAGCGGATCTTCGAGTCCTTCTATCAGGGCCAGCCTCCGGTCGACGGTCGCGTCAAGGGCTCCGGACTCGGGCTCGCGATCGCGCGTGAATATGCTCTGGCGCACGGCGGCCGCGTCGAGGTGAACGACCGCCGCGATGGCAAGCCGGGCGCCCATTTCCGCTTGTGGCTGCCCCTCGCGCCGGGCGATGCCGGCGCCGCCCTGCACCCGGGCGAAGTGCCGGCACCCCAGACGCTTGCGGGCGGAGAGAGCGTGGCCGGGCCGAGGCGCGAGCGCGCAGTGCCGGAGGCATCGCGCGCCGCGTCCGGGGTCCGCCGATGAGCGTTCGCCTCGCGACCGCCGCGGTCTGCGTCATCGCGTTCCTCGCCGGCTGCGCGACGCCGACCGCACCCGTGCAGCCAACGGCGGAGGCGAAACCGATCGCTGCTCCTGCCCCGCCGCCGCAACCGCAGCCGATGATCGAGTCGCCGCCGATCGAGCTGGCGGAGCTGACCGAGCCCCCGGTGGAGTCCGGTGCCGCGCGCGCGTCCGCATCGGGTGCGCCGGGCACGACCGTGGCCCCCGGACTCGCGAGCGAGCCGGCGGCCCAGCCGGCTCCGGCGGCGCCGCCGGAGCCGACCGACGAGCAGCAGCTCACGAGCCTGCTTTCCGATCTGCAGCGCTACAGCCTCATGAATGGCGACGACATCCGCCGGGAGCTCAATGTCGCCACGGCGCTGCTCGCGCGGCAGCGCACCGACTATATTCGGGTCCGGGTCGCCGTGCTCCACACGCTTTCAAAGACCTCGCCGCAGGACGACCAGCGCGCGATCCAGCTGTTCGAGATCGTGATCAAGAGCAATCCCGGCACGCCGGCGCTGAAGCAGCTGGCCGCGGTGCTGCAGGCGCAGGTGGCCGAACGCGTGCGCGCCGTTCGGGACGAGCAGCAGAAGGCCGACGCCGCCGTGAAGAAGCTCGAGGCGCTGCGCTCGATGGAGCGGGACCTGCTGCGCGACCGTATCCGCGGCGGCGGTGGCAGTAGCGGATCCGGTTCCAGTGGTGGTGGCGGCGGTGGCGGCGGCGGCGGCGGAGGGGGCTAGGTGACGGCTCGACGATGATGACAGCACTCAAAGGCGACATTCTCCTGGTCGACGACGATCCCGATCTGCTCAAGCTGATCAGCCTCCGGCTGGCCTCGGCCGGATATCACGTGCGTACGGCAGACAGCGGCGAGGCCGCGCTTGGCGCGCTTGCGGTGGCCCGGCCGGGTGTGGTGATCACCGATCTCCGGATGCCCGGAATCGACGGGCTGCAGCTGTTCGAGGCCATACACCGTTCCCACCCGGCGCTGCCGGTAATCATACTGACCGCGCACGGAACGATTCCGGATGCGGTGGCGGCAACGCAGCGCGGCGTATTCGGATTCCTGACGAAGCCGTTCGACAGCCAGGAGCTCCTGCAGAAGGTCGCCGCCGCGCTTCGACTCGCCGGCGGCGGCGTTGCCGAGAGCCAGGACACGTCCGGGGATTGGCGCGCCGGCATCATCACCCGCAGTCCGCGGATGGAGGACCTCCTCCGCCAGGCACGTCTCGTCGCCGATTCGGATGCGAGCGTCCTGATCTATGGCGATTCGGGCACCGGCAAGGAATTGCTCGCGCGCGCGATCCATCGCGCGAGCCCGCGGCGCGACAAGGCGTTCGTCGGGGTCAACTGCGGCGCGATACCGGAGCCGCTGCTCGAGTCGGAGCTGTTCGGCCACGCGCGCGGCGCATTCTCGGGCGCGGTACAGGCGCACAAGGGATTGTTCCAGGCGGCCGATGGCGGGTCGATTTTCCTCGACGAGATCGGCGACATGCCACTGGCGCTGCAGGTGAAGCTCCTGCGCGTGCTCCAGGAAGGCGAGGTCCGGCCGGTCGGGGCGACGCAGTCGATTCCGGTGGACGTGCGCGTGATCTCGGCGACGCACCGCGACCTCGACGCGCAACGGGCGTCCGGCCAGTTCCGCGAGGACCTCTATTACCGCCTCAACGTCGTGTCGTTGAGCCTACCCCCCCTCGCCGAGCGCCGGGAGGATATTCCGCTGCTCGCCGCGCACTACCTGCGCAAGCTCGCGGAGCGCTACAAGCGCCCCGTGCCCGCGCTCGCCCCCGACGCGATGGCGCTGTTGATCGCGGCCCCGTGGCCCGGGAACGTCCGCCAGCTCCTGAACCTGCTCGAGCAGGCGGTCGCGCTGGCGACGACCAGCCTGATTCCCGAGTCGCTCGTCCAGGGCGCCCTGCGTGAGGATGCAAGCGCACTCGTTCCGTTCGAGGAGGCGCGGCGAACCTTCGAGCGGGACTACCTCGTGCGTCTGCTGAAGATCACCGACGGGAACGTCACCCAGGCGGCGCTGCTCGCCAAGCGCAACCGGACCGAGTTCTACAAGCTCCTGCAGCGCCACCGGCTGGAGCCGGCGATGTTCAAGGAAGGCAAGACGACCTGACGAATTGGGCGCGCCGGTGCCGGCAGCGCCGCGTCACACCGCAGTCTTGCGCCGTATCCGACGGACGATGCGCCCGCGACGCCGATCGGCAGGAATCGCCACGGCCAGCGCCGGGCCATGGCGACCTCTATGTCATCGTCATTCTTGGGGCAGCGGCAAGGTCACGCCGTCGCCGATCGACGACAGATATATTCCCTGCATTTCAATCCGTTAGCATTTTGGACGCAGTGGCCGTCGGCAAAATGCGACAATTGGTATTCGGTGCGGAGGTGTCGCGCCGATCCCCGTCCCCCGCCATCCATCCCCGCGCCAGAGGCAAGCGTAACTTCACCGCGGGTCCGCCAACGATTGTGAGCCGCTCCGGCACGCGAATTGCTTCGGTGTGTGCGGAAATCAACGCGCATCGCTCCGGCAATCATGGACACCTTCTCGCCCGAATTCGCACAACACTGGCTCGCCACGCAGGGTACGGCGACTGACGAGCCTGCCGGCGGAGCGCGCGATGAATTGCTCTCCCCGGCGCAACGCGAAGCCCTGGAGGAACTCGTCGAGCGCGTAAGCGCCGCGCGCAGCATCTACTGATCCCGTCACCCGCGTCGATCGACGCGCGGCCTCCTCCGGCCGACCCCCTCCGGGCCGGGGGAGACGCGTCGGCGGATTCGATCCCCCTTGCCCGCTAATTTCCTCCCGGCGGGCTTTTTTTGTAGTTCGTGCCGACGTTCCGTCGTGCCCGCGCGGGGGCCGGCGTCGCTCGTGGATGCGCGGCCGCGATCGACCGCACCGCAGGCTGCACGGTGCGCCTCGACACGGCGGCGGTGGGCGCGCGGCCGGCTATCATGACCGTCCGCAGCGCCAAGAATGCAGAAATGAGCGAACTCCGGATCGTTGAACGCGTCCACTGCGACCCGGCGTCCGAGGTGCGCGCGCTGGTTGCCGGGCTCCTTGCCTCGCCCGCGTCAATCCCGCCGAGGTACTTCTACGATACGCTGGGCTGTGCGCTTTACGGCGCCATCTGCGAGCTGCCCGAGTACTATCCGACGCGTACCGAGCGGGCAATATTCGTCGAGCATCGCGAAGCCATCGTCGCGGCCGCGGGCCGCGGCAAGCAGTTCGTTGACCTGGGCGCCGGCGACTGCCGCAAGGCGCTCGAATGGCTGCCGTTCATGGCGCCGGCGCGCTACGTGGCGGTTGACTTCGCCGGCGGCGCAATCCGCTCCGCGCTCGCGCGGCTCGCGCCCGCATTCCCTGAGATCGCGATGCTGGGCATCGTCGCGGATTTCACGCACGGCCTCGACCTCGATGCCGATCTCGGCCCCGGGCCCGTGATGTTCTTCTTCCCCGGCTCGTCGATCGGAAATTTCGGGCGCGCCGCGGCGCGAGATTTCCTTGCCACCCTCCGACGCCACTGTGCGCAACGCCCGGACAGTGGGCTGCTTATCGGCGTCGACACCAGGAAGGATTCGGCGCGACTCGAGGCCGGGTACGACGATGCCCTCGGCGTGACCGCCGCTTTCAATCGCAACGTGCTTCACCATGTGAACCGCATTCTCGGCAGCGATTTCCGGCCGGAATCCTACGTGCATCGGGCGTTCTACGACGAGGCGCACGGGCGTATCGAGATGCACCTCGAGGCGAGCACGGCACAGAGGGTCCGTTTGCCCGGTGCGCTGCGAACCTTCGCGCGAGGCGAGCGCATCCATACGGAAGACTCGTACAAGTACACACCGGCCGAATTCGCGGCAATGCTGGCCGATGCCGGCTTTGCTCGCGTTCTGTGCTGGCAGGACGCCAACCGGGATTTCGCCGTCTTCTACGGCGCGTGATCGCAGGCCAGCCGCAACCCCGCGAACTGCCAGCGGGCGTCGGGTGGAAAGAAGTTGCGGTAGGTCGCGCGCATGTGCGCCGCAGGCGTGACGCAGCTGCCGCCGCGGAGCACGTATTGGTTGCACATGAACTTGCCGTTGTATTCGCCGACCGCGCCGGCGCTCGCCCGAAAGCCCGGGTACGGCGCATACTCGCTGCGCGTCCACTCCCAGACGTCGCCGAACATCTGCGCGGGGCCTGCGGCGGGCATCTCGCTCGCCTGCGCCAACGGATGCAGCGCTCGGGACTCGAGAAAATTGCCCGCAACCGGCTGGTCGCGCGCGGCAAGCTCCCATTCGAATTCGGTCGGCAGCCGAGCCCCGGCCCAACGTGCGTAGGCGTCCGCTTCGAAGAAGCTGAGATGACACATTGGGGCATCGGGGTCGATCGCCGCCATGCCGTGGAGGGTGAAGGTTCGCCACGAATCGCCGTCGGCTTCCCAGTAGAGCGGGGCCCGCCAGCCGCGCGCGACAACGGTGTCCCAGCCCAGCGACAGCCAGAGTTCGGGGCGGGAATATCCGCCGTCGGCGACGAATTGCGCGAAGTCGCCGTGTGAGACCGGTGCGTGAGCGATCGCGAACGGCGCAACGTACACCCGGTGGGCGGGTTCCTCGTTGTCGAACGCAAATCCTGGACCCGCGTGACCCACGGTGACGAGGCCGCCGCTGTAACGATGCCACGCGCAATTGCGCGGTGCGGCCGGCGCCGGCGGCCACCGCGGATCGTAGACGGGGTGCCCGGGATTCCTTGCGAACAGGTGCTTGACGTCGGTAAGGATGAGCTCCTGGTGCTGCTGCTCGTGCTGCAGGCCGAGCTCGACCAGCGCGGCGGCGCGTGCCGGCAGTCGTCGCGCGAGGAGCTCGCACATTGCGGCGTCGATGTGCCGGCGATACGCGCGGACCGTATCGATATCCGGCCGCGACAACAGCCCGCGCTCGGGTCGCGGATGCTTTTCGCCGACCGCGTTGTAATACGAATTGAACAGCACGCGGAACGACGGATCGAACGCGCGGTAGCCGGACAGAAAATCGGCGAGGACGAAGGTCTCGAAGAACCAGCTCGTGTGGGCAAGATGCCATTTGACCGGACTTGCGTCAGGCATCGACTGCAATGCGCAGTCTTCGGGGGTCAGCGGCGCCGCGAGCGCGTCGGTCTGGCGGCGGACGGACGCGAAGCGCGCAACCGTGTCGGCGGCAACGCCTGCGCCGAGCGCGCCGGCGGGGGTGCGATCCAACATCGCGTGGGACATGCGCCTCTCCTTGACGGAGGATCGGCAGGGTCGGCTACGTTAGCACAGCGCGCGGCACGCGTCAGACGGCGACCGGCGCCCTGATCGCCGGGTGGCACCGATAGTCGACGATCTCGAAGTCCTCGAACCGGTAGTCGAACAGCGAGTCCGCGCGGCGGCGGATCACAAGGCGCGGCGGCGGCAACGGTGCACGCGCGAGCTGCGTTTCGACCTGTTCCAGATGGTTGAGGTAGAGGTGGCAATCGCCGCCGGTCCAGACGAAATCACCGACCCCGAGGGCACATTGCTGGGCGACCATGTGCGTGAGCAACGCGTAGGACGCGATATTGAATGGTACTCCGAGAAAGATGTCGCAACTCCGCTGGTAGAGCTGGCAGGACAGCCTCCCACCCGCGACGTAGAACTGGAAGAAGGCATGACACGGCGGAAGCTTCATGTGCGGGATGTCGCCGACGTTCCAGGCCGAGACGATCAGGCGGCGCGAGTTCGGATTGCGCCGGATCTCCGCGACGACGTTGGCCATCTGGTCGATGGTCGTGCCGTCGCGGGCCGGCCAGCTGCGCCATTGGTAACCGTAGACCGGGCCGAGATCGCCCTCGGCATCCGCCCATTCGTCCCAGATCGTCACCCCCGCCCGCTGCAGCGAGCGCACGTTGGTCTCCCCGCGCAGGAACCACAGCAATTCGTGGATGACTGACTTCGTGTGCACCTTCTTCGTCGTCAGCAGGGGAAAGCCGTCGCCCAGCGGAAAGCGCATCTGGTAGCCGAACACGGAAAGGGTTCCCGTACCCGTCCGGTCGTCCTTGCGCTCGCCGTGGTCGCGGACGTGCCGCATGAATTCGAGGTATTGGCGCATCGGTGGCCGGGGCGGACGGTGGCGAACGTTGCGGAGCATCGGCACGGCGCGGTGCGCCTCGATGCCGACGGTTGCCGTCGGAATTGTAGCCTTTTGCGGGCACAATGCGAGCATGCACCAACCGAACCAATTCGACCTGTTGAAGGAGCGCCGCTTCGGGCCATTCTTCTGGACACAGTTCCTCGGCGCGGGCAACGACAACGTCTACAAGAACGCGCTCGTGATCTTCGTCGCGTTCCATGCGGCGGCGCTCACCACGCTCGACCCGAACGCGCTCGTCAATCTCGCGGGCGCCGTTTTCATCGCGCCGTTCGTGCTCTTCTCGGCGAGCGCCGGGCAGCTTGCGGACAAGGTCGAGAAGTCGCGGCTGATTCGCTGGATCAAGCTGTTCGAGATCGTGATCATGGTGATCGGGCTCGTCGGCTTCTGGCGGCGCGACCTCGCGCTGCTCTTCACGGCGCTGGCGCTGATGGGCGTGCATTCGACGCTGTTCGGTCCGGTCAAGTACGCGATCCTGCCGCAGCACCTCAAGTCCGAGGAACTGATCGGCGGCAATGGCCTGGTCGAAATGGGAACGTTCGTCGCGATCCTGATCGGCACGATTGCGGGCGGGCTCATCATCGCGATCGAGGGGAGCGGTCCCGTCATCGCCGGCGCCACCGCGGTGGTGATCGCCCTCGCCGGCTACTGGGTGAGCCGCGCCATCCCGCACACGCCGGCGGTGGACCCCGAACTCGCGATCAACTGGAATCCGGTGAGCGAGACCTGGAGGAACATCCGCTTCGCGCAGCAGAATCGCGTCGTATGGCTGTCGATGCTGGGCATTTCGTGGTTCTGGTTCTACGGCGCGACGTTCCTCGCCCAGCTCGCAGGCTTCGCGCGGGACGTGCTCGGCGGCAACGAGGGCGTGGTGACCTTCCTGCTCGCGCTGTTCTCGATCGGCATCGGCGTCGGATCGCTGCTGTGCGAGCGGATGTCGGGCCGCCGGGTCGAGCTCGGACTCGTGCCGTTCGGATCGATCGGCCTCACCCTGTTCGCCCTCGATCTGTGGCTCGCCACGCGGCACCTGCACGCGGATGCCCTGACCGGGCTCGACGTGTTCCTCGCGCGTCCGGCGCATTGGCGCGTCGCCGCCGACCTCGTGCTGATCGGGCTCTTCGGCGGCTTCTACATCGTGCCGCTCTACGCACTGATCCAGGAGCGTTCGGCGCCATCGCACCGGTCGCGGATCATCGCCGCGAACAACATCCTGAACGCGCTGTTCATGGTCGCCTCGGCCGGGCTCGCCATCGCGCTGCTCGCGGCCGGTCTGTCGATACCCGAGCTCTTTCTCGTCACGGCGCTCATGAACGCAGCCGTCGCGCTCTTCATCTACGGGCTCGTCCCCGAGTTCCTGATGCGCTTTCTCGCGTGGCTGCTCGTCCACACGTTCTATCGCGTCGACAAGGCGGGACTCGAGCATATCCCCGAGGAGGGAGCGTGCATCGTCGTCTGCAATCACGTGAGCTACGTCGACGCGGTGGTCATCGCCGCGTGCGTGCGCCGACCCGTGCGCTTCGTGATGGACCACCAGATCTTTCGCGTCCCGCTGCTCTCGTTCATCTTCCGGACGATGCGCACGATCCCGATCGCCCCGGCACGGGAGGACGCGGCGATGAAGGACCGCGCGTTCGCCGAGGCCGCCGAAGCGCTCTCCGCCGGCGAAATCGTCGGCATCTTTCCCGAGGGCAAGCTTACCGACACCGGCGAGCTCAACCGCTTCCGGCCGGGCGTCGCGCAGATGCTCGCGACGACGCCGGTGCCGGTGGTGCCGATGGCATTGTCCGGGCTGTGGGGCAGCTTCTTCAGCCGCTCCGCTGACGGCAAGGCGATGCGCCGCATGCGCGGGATGTTTTCCCGGATCGCGCTGGTCGTCGCGCCGCCGGTGCCTCCCGAGCGCGTGACGCTCGAAGGATTGCAGGCCACGGTGCTCGCGCTGCGTGGCGAGCGCCGATGAGCCCCGGCGCCCGGCCGGAGGCCCCATGGCGGCGCTGATCGGGCTGTTCGCCGGGGCCTTCATCGGCAACCTGGTCTGGCACGAATGGGGAGCCGCACTGGGCGGGGTTGCCGGCTTCCTCGTCGGGGTGCGGTTCCTGGGACGCCGGACGCCCGGCGCCGGTGCATCCGCCGCGGCGGCTACCGGCGGCGCACCGCCACCCGCGGGGGTGCCGGGCACGCGTCGCCCGCCGGCGATGCACGACGAGGAGCGCGCGCTCTTACGTCGCGTCGAGGAACTGGAGCGGCGCGTCGCAAGCCTGGAGCGCGTGCTCGAGCGATCCGCCGGGGGAAGGCAGCCCGAAGAATACAGCCCGGTCGGAGCGGTTCGTCCGACGCCCGTGGAAGCGCCGGTCGAAGCGCTGGTCGGGGCGCCGGTCGGGGCGCCGGTCGAAGCGCTGGTCGGGGCGCCTGTCGAAGCGCCGGTCGAGGGCCGCGCCGAATCGCGAGTCGAGGCGCCGGTCGTGACTCCGGTGGATGGCGAAACGACGGCGGGCGCCGCTGCGCCCGTGCCGGCGATTCCGAATCCGCTGTGGCGCTGGTTCACGGGTGGCAACGCGTTGACGCGCATCGGCGTCGTCGCGTTGTTCTTCGGCGTCGCGTTTCTGCTCAGGTATTTCGCCGAGCTTTTCACGCTGTCGATCGAGCTGCGGCTGGGCGCGGTCGCCGCGGGCGGATTCGTGCTGATCGCCCTCGGCATGCGTCTGGCGAAGAGGCGTCCGGGCTACGGGATCTCGCTGCAGGGCGCGGGGGCGGGCGTGCTCTACCTCACCACCTACGCCGCATTCGAGCTGTTCGGTTTGCTTCCCGCGACGTGGTCCGTCGTGCTGCTCGCCGGCATTTCGGTCCTCGCGGTGGCGCTTGCGGTGCGCAGCGACTCGCAGCCGCTCGCCGGATTGGCGATCGCGGGCGGCTTCACGGCGCCGGTCCTGATCGCGACCGGCGACGATCCATTGCTGCTGTTCGGCTACTTTGCGCTCCTCAATGGCGCGATCTTCGCGCTCGCCTGGATCCGGGCCTGGCGCGCGCTCAACGCCGTGGGATTCGTGTTCACGTTCGTGCTGGGCGCGGTCTGGGGCCATCGTTTCTATCGGCCCGAGCATTTCGCGGTCGTCGAGCCCTTTCTCGTCCTCTTCTTCGTCTACTACCTGACGATTGCAATCCTGTATGCGCGGCGCGGCCCGCTGGCGGCGAGAGATCCGGTCGATGGGCTGCTGGTGTTCGGTGTTCCGATCGCCGGCTTCGTGCTGCAGGCGGCGCTCCTGCGCGATGCGCGCTATGGCGCCGCGTGGAGCGCGTTTGCGCTCGCCGCGCTCTACGCGGTGCTGTTTCTCGCCCTGCGCAAGCGCAGCGAGCCCGGCTTTCCGCTGCTTTCCCGCGCGTTCCTCGTGCTCGCGGTGGTCTTCGCGACCGTCGCGGTTCCGTTTGCGCTCGACAATCGGGAAACCGCGGCGCTCTGGGCGGTCGAGGCCGCGGGGGTCTACTGGATCGGCCTGCAGCAGCGCTCGCGCGTCGTTCGTGCCTTCGCGCTCGCGGTCGAGATCGGTGCCGGAATCGTGTTCGCCGCGGCGGGTGTCGGCAGTGACGAGGATCGCCTGTTCGCGAATGCGTTCTTCATGGGGGCGATGCTGATCGCGCTGTCCGGGCTCGTGACCGCCTGGCTCGCCGATCGCCGCGGCGAGGCGCTGACCTCCGGCGAGCGCAGCCTCGTACCGCTGGTCTTCGGCTGGGGCGTCGTCTGGTGGCTCGCGGCGGGCGGTGTCGAGCTCGTCCGGCAGTTGTCGCCCGGGGAACAGACGCACGCGATCCTCGCCTGGGTGAGCGCAGCGGTCGGGCTCGCGCTCGCATCGCGGGTGTGGCTCGCGTGGCCCCGGCTTGCCGGAGCGGGAGTCGCCCTGCTGCCGACGATGGGGGTCGCTGCGCTCGCCGATTTCGACCTTGCGCGGACCTCGCTCACCATGTACGGATGGTTGGTCTGGCCGTGCGCATGGTTCGTCCATGGGTGGGCATTGCGCGCGATCGACGGCGCCCGCCCGGGCAGGTTGGCGAGTGCGACGCCGGCGCGCTCGGCGCCCGGATTCCTGGCGAGCGTGCACGCGTTTTCCGCGCTCGCGCTCACGGTACAGTTGGCCTGGGAAGCGAGCGAGTGGGCGGGACGCTGGACGCCACCCTACACCGCGTGGACCCCGTGCGCTGCCGCCGTCGCGCCGATCGCGTATCTGTGGCTGACCGTCCGGCTGCGCGGCCGCACGCTCTGGCCCGTTGTTCCCCACGGCCATGCCTATGCAATCGGTGCCGGCCTGCCGATTGCCACTCTGCTCGCCGTGTGGTTCGTCGCCGTCAATGTGCTCTCGCCCGGCGATGCTTCGCCGCTGCCGTACGTACCGCTGGCGAGTCCGCTCGATCTCACGCTGGCACTGGCCCTGTGGGCCCTCACGGCGTGGGCAGTCTGCTACGCGCCGTTTTCCGGGCGCGCGCGCTATCGTCTTCTCGGCGCCGGATTGTTCATCGCGCTGAACGGTGTCGTGCTGCGCACGGCACACCACTGGGCCGACATTCCATGGCGCCTCGGATCGCTGCTGGCCTCCAAGCCGCTGCAGGCTGCACTGACCCTCACGTGGACCGCGACCGCCCTCTCGCTGATGGTTGCGGCGACGAAACGTCAGCTGCGGCCGCTCTGGATGCTGGGAGCGGGGCTGCTCGCAGTGGTCGTCGGCAAGCTGTTTCTCGTCGATCTTGCCGCGTTGACGGGGCTGCCGCGCGTCGTGGCGTTTCTCGGCGTCGGCGTGCTGCTGCTCGCGGTTGGCTATCTCGCGCCGCTCCCGCCGGCGGCGCGCGACGAAGGATCCAGCGGGGACGGCGGGCCCGCGGTGTAAGCCAGGCCGCGGGAGTGCGCCCACTCAGTGCGCGTACGACGCTGTGCTAGACTCGATTCGGTCGTCCGCCGCTCTATCCTCATTCGCGGTGTCCCATGTCCGGCAACACGTTCGGAACGCTCTTCTGCGTCACCTCATTCGGCGAATCGCATGGTCCCGCGATCGGTTGTGTCGTCGATGGCTGTCCCCCGGGCCTTGCGCTCGACGTTGCCGACATCCAGCGCGAGCTCGATCGACGCAAGCCGGGGACCTCGCGGCACGTCACCCAGCGGCATGAATCGGACACCGTCGAGATCCTGTCCGGGGTATTCGACGGCCGCACGACGGGCACGCCGATCGCGCTCCTGATCCGTAACGAGGACGCCCGCAGCAAGGACTACGCCGCGATCGCCGACACGTTTCGCCCGGGCCATGCGGACTACGTCTACTGGCAGAAGTACGGGATTCGTGATTACCGCGGAGGGGGTCGCGCGTCGGCGCGGGAGACCGCGGTGCGGGTCGCCGCCGGAGCGATCGCCAGGAAATGGCTGGCCGAACGCCATGGAGTCGCCATTCGCGGGCACCTGGTGCAACTCGGGCCCAAGCCGATACCCTTCGCCGACTGGACGCACGTCGATGCGAATCCGTTCTTCGTGGCCAATGCGGGGATCGTGCCCGAGCTCGAGGCGTTCATGGATGCGCTGCGCAAGTCCGGCGATTCGTGCGGGGCCCGAATCACCGTGATCGCGAGCGGCGTGCCCGTCGGCTGGGGCGAGCCGGTCTACGGCCGGCTCGACGCGGACCTCGCCCACGCCATGATGGGAATCAACGCGGTGAAGGGAGTCGAGATCGGCGCCGGCTTCGCGAGCGTGCTGCAACGCGGTAGCGAACACTCCGACGAAATGACACCCGACGGTTTCCTGTCGAACCATGCGGGAGGTGTGCTGGGCGGGATCTCGACCGGCCAGGACATCGTGGTCACGCTCGCGGTGAAGCCGACGTCGTCGATCCGGCTCGATCGGCGCTCGATCGACAAGGCGGGCCGCGCGGTCACCGTCAACACCCACGGTCGCCACGATCCGTGCGTCGGCATCCGGGCTACGCCGATCGCCGAGGCGATGCTCGCGCTCGTGCTGATCGACCATGCGCTGCGCCATCGCGCGCAGAACGCCGACGTCGTCTGCCCGACGCCGCGCCTGGCCGCGCAGGCGCGCGCCGCCGCCGTTGCACCGGGTCGGCCGGGCACGGCGGTCGACGATCCGGATCCCGACGAAGCCTGAACGACGTCGGTGCGGGGGCGGACGGGGCGCGCGCGCCGCCGGTCAGCGCTCCACGCGGCCGATCTTCGCGTCGGCACGACCTTGCGCGAAGGCGAGAGTGACTTCGTCACCGACGGCGAGCGCTCCGGCGTCGTGGACGATGGCGCCCTCGTCGGTCGTGACGATCGCGTAGCCGCGCTCGAGCACTGCGCGCGGATTGAGCAGAGCGAGGCTCTTGCCGAGCGCGTCGACGCGGACGCGGCAACGCTCCACGTGCGTGCGCGTCCCGCGCACGAGAGCGGGACCGAGAGGGGCCAGGCGTGCGGTCTGCCGCAGCGGCTGACGGAGCAGCCAGTGCAAACGTCGGTCGCAGGCGTCGACGGCGCCGGCGGCGCACGGCGAGACGATTGCGGTACGCGCGGGCAAGGCGCGAGGCGAACGCCGCCGCGTCCCGCCGCTGCTGCGCGATCCGCGCGGCGGGGTGGACCAGCCGTCGCGCAAGGCCGTCGACACGCTGGCTGCGTGACTCGAGCGTGCGGTTGCCGGCCCGGAGCCACCGACCGGCAATGCCGGTGATGGTGGCCGCGACGGAACGCCGGTCCGGCGTGACGAGCGCCGCTGCCCCGGTCGGTGTCGGTGCCCGCGCATCGGCCACGAAATCGCAGATGGTGAAGTCGGTCTCGTGCCCGACGCCCGACACGACCGGAATTCGCGATTCGAACACGGCCCGGGCGACCGCCTCCTCGTTGAACGCCCACAGGTCCTCGATCGAGCCGCCGCCGCGAGCGACGATCAGCACGTCGACCTCGTCGCGGGCATTGGCCGTGTCGATCGCGAGCGCGATCTCGCGCGCGGCCCCGTCGCCCTGGACCGCGGTCGGGTAGACCACCACCGGTATACCGCGCCAGCGGCGCGCGAGCGTTGTCAGGATGTCGCGCAGCGCCGCCGCCTGCGGCGACGTCACGATGCCGATTGCCCGGGGGATAGCCGGCAGCGGGCGCTTGCGTTCCGCGGCGAACCACCCGGCCTCCGCCAGTCTCGTCTTCAACCGCTCGAATCGCTCGTAGAGCGCGCCGACGCCGGCCAGGCGCACTGCTTCGACGTTGAGCTGGAACTCGCCGCGCGCCTCGTAGATCGACGCGGTTGCCCGGACCTCGACGGCGAGCCCGTCCTTCAGCGGGAATCCCGCGAACTGGGCTTTCTGGCGGAAGTAGACGCAGCGCACCTGGGCGCCGCTGTCCTTCAGATTGAAATAGCAGTGCCCCGAGGCCGCCCGGGTGAAATTGGAGATCTCGCCGGACACCCAGAGGAGGCCGAGGTGGCGCTCGAGGATGAGCCGCGCGGAGCTGACAAGCAGCGAGACCGGAATGACGGCGGGCCGCCCCAAAGCTGTGCCGGGACGCTCCGGGGCGCCGGATCCCTGGCCGTTCCCGACTGGCTGGAATGAGCGAATCATGGCGGCGGGCGTCGGTCCAGGTTTGACAAGTTCGTGCTCCGGGCCAACTTGTCCTGGTCAAAACGATTTGGAACGCGCGGGTCGCCACGCTGCGCCGACGTCGCCAAAGGCGTTCGGAAGGCCGCCGGCCGCTCCTGCGGGGAAGGCGCAAGCCAATGAAATACAAACGGAAAATCGCGGCGCGAAATTGAGCATTGCAACATTTTCTGCGGCCTGGGCACTACTTAGCGTCCGAATTTACAAGATACGCACACTTTTATCCACAGGATTTGTGGACAAGCGTCGTCACACCCGATACCCACCTCTTTGGAAAGCCTTATCCGGCGCGGGTTTCCGGGGTGCGCGCGGCCGTCACTGGGGAGCCGGCTCATGACGTGTCCCACCCCTCCGGTTAGAATGGCGATTGGCTTTCGATTGTTCATGAACAAAACCCGATGAGTGCTGCACCGCCGCAAAAGAAGTCGGCCGGTTCCAGTGGCGCCGCGAAACCGGTGACGCCCGCGTCCGCGGACCGTTCGGCCGCCGCGGCGGGTCCGGCGTCGAATTTTCTGCGGGCGATCATCGCCGAAGACAACCGCAGCGGCAAATACGGCGGCAACGTGGTGACGCGGTTCCCGCCGGAACCCAACGGCTATCTCCACTACGGCCACGCCAAGTCGATCATCCTCAATTTCGGCCTTGCCGCCGAAAACGGCGGCCGCTGCCATCTGCGCTTCGACGACACCAATCCGGTCAAGGAGGACGTCGAATACGAGGATTCGATCGCCGCGGACGTGCGCTGGCTCGGATTCGACTGGGGCCGGCACCGGTATCACGCTTCCGACTACTATGGGCAGCTCTACGCGTTCGCCGAGTGGTTCATCGAAAACGGTCTCGCGTTCGTCGACAGCTCGACCCCGGCCGAATTGCGTGCTCTGCGCGGCACCCTGACCGAGGCCGGGACGCCGAGCCCGTTTCGCGCGCGCAGCGTCGCCGAGAACCTCGATCTCTTCCGGCGGATGAAGGCCGGCGAGTTCCCCGACGGCGCGCACATCCTCCGGCTCAAGATCGACATGGCGAGCCCGAACATCAACATGCGCGATCCCGCGATCTACCGGATTCGGCACGCCCAGCACCACCGGACCGGCGACACGTGGTGCATCTACCCGCTCTACGACTACACGCATTGCATCTCGGACGCGCTGGAAGGCATCACCCATTCGATCTGCACGCTCGAATTCCAGGATCACCGGCCGCTGTACGACTGGGTGCTCGCGCGGCTCGCCGAGGGCGGCCAGCTGCCGGTGCCGCTGCCCCAGCAGTACGAATTCGCGCGGCTCAACCTCACCCACGTCGCGCTGTCGAAGCGCAAGCTGATCCAGCTCGTCGCCGATCGTCATGTCGATGGCTGGGACGACCCTCGGATGCCAACGCTGGTCGGCGCGCGCCGCCGGGGATTCACGCCGGAAGGGTTCCGGCTGTTCGCCGAGCGCATCGGCGTATCGAAGGCCGATTCGTGGATCGACATGGGTGTGCTCGAGGATTGCATGCGCGAGGACCTGAACGAGCGGGCGCAGCGGCGCATCGCGGTCCTCGATCCGATCCGGCTCGTGATCGACAATTACCCGGCGCAAGCGCACGAGGAGTGCGTCGCGCCGAATCATCCGCAGCGGCCGGAGCTCGGCCGGCGCGCGCTGCGCTTGTCGCGGGAGCTGTGGATCGAGCGCGATGACTACCGCGAAGACGCGCCGAAGGGCTATTTCCGTCTGGCGCCGGGCGTCGAAGTGCGCCTGCGCTACGCCTACATCGTGAAATGCGTCGGTGCGGAAAGGGACGCAAACGGCAACGTGACGACGGTCCATTGCACGTACGACCCTGCGACGCGCAGCGGGACGCCCGGTGCCGACACGCGCAAGGTCAAGGGGAACATCCACTGGCTGTCCGTGGCCGACGCGGTCGCGGCGCAGGTGCGCCTCTACGATCGCCTGTTCGCGGTGCCCTATCCGGGTGCCCGGAACCCGGGGGGGCCGCGCGGCGAGGGCGCCGAATCCGAGGCCGCCGCGACCCATGCGCCGGTCGTGGCCGGTGAGGATGACGACGAGGAGAGCGCCGAAGTCGTCGAGCGCAACTGGCTCGACGACCTCAATCCCGACTCCAAGCGCGTGATCAACGCCTTCATCGAGCCCGCGCTGGCTCACGCTTCAGCCGAAGACCGTTTCCAGTTCGAGCGCCATGGCTACTTCGTCGCCGATCTCGGGGACCACGCTCCCGGAACCCCGGTCTACAACCGCACGGTGACGCTCAGGGATTCCCGGACGCAGCGGTGACGAACCCATCCGGGCCTGTTCGGTCCAACGCAGGCGCGCTAGAATCGCGTCCCCCGTACGTTCCCCCGAGAAGGGCAGCTCCATGAAACGCATCGTTCTCTTCCTCCTGACGAACCTCGCGGTCGTACTCGTGCTGTCGGTGGTGCTCAAGCTGCTCGGCCTCGATCGGACAATGCAGGCGGAGGCGGGAGTGTCGTACGGCGGACTCCTCGCGTTCTCGGCCGTTGTCGGGTTCACCGGTGCGATCATTTCGCTGCTGATGTCGAAGCAGATGGCCAAATGGTCGACTGGGGCGCACGTCATCGAGCAGCCGGCGAGCGAACCGGAAGCCTGGCTCGTCGAGACGGTGCGCAGGCTCGCGACCACGGCCGGGATCTCGATGCCGGAGGTCGCGATCTACGAAGGGGCCCCCAACGCGTTCGCCACGGGCGCGTTCCGGAACTCGGCGCTGGTCGCCGTCTCGACCGGGCTGCTGCAGTCGATGAACAAGGAGGAGGTCGAAGCGGTGCTCGGCCACGAGATCGCGCACGTCGCGAACGGCGACATGGTGACGCTGACGCTGATTCAGGGTGTGGTCAACACGTTCGTCGTGTTCTTCGCGCGGATCATCGGCTCGATCGTCGACCGGACGGTGTTTCGCACCGAACGCGGCAACGGCCCCGGGTACTTCATCACCGTCATCGTCGCGCAGATTCTGCTGGGCATTCTGGCCTCGATGATCGTCGCCTGGTTCTCGCGGCTGCGGGAATTCCGCGCCGACGCCGGCTCGGCTCATTATCTGGGGACGCCCTCGCCGATGGTGAATGCGTTGCGGCGCCTGGGCGGGCTGGAGGCCGGCGAGCTGCCGAAGGCGATGAGCGGCTTCGGCATCACCGACAAGGGCGGTGTGATGGCGCTGTTCTCGACGCACCCGCCGATCGAGGAGCGCATCGCCGCGCTGACGAAGGCGGGCCGCGGCACCTAGCGCGGCGGAACCTCGCGCAACAGCCGATAGTCGCCGTACGCGCCAACGAGGCGCATCCGCGCGCGATCGGGAGCGGGCAGGGCGGCGAGGTCGTGCTCGCGGATGGCGAGGAAGTCCGGGGTCGCATCGTCGAGCAGCGCCCGCAACCGGTCCGCATCGGGGGCGCTCATGGCCTTGCCGCGCGAATAGAACTCGGCCGAGTGCGGCCGCCGGGGAAAGTAGATGAGGCGCGCCTCGGAGCCCGTCCGCAACCCTCCGTAGTCGCGGACGAGGGCTTTCTGCGAGTACTCGCTCTCGAGCCGCGCGTGCAATGCGACAATCCCGACGACGAGCGCGAGCGGAGCGATCGCGGCGGCCACGACCGCTTGCCGAACGGGAGGCCGCAACGCGCGCGCGGAGCTCGCCGTTGCAGGCGTATCGTGCTCCGGCCGCCAGAGGTCGCCCACGAGCAGCGCGAACGCCGGCAGCCCGGGCAGCACGTAGGTCACGAGGATGTTGCCGGCGGGCGTGAAGAACAGCATCGGCGTCACGGTCCACAGCAGCAGGTAGAGCCGCCAGGGGTCCTCCGCCAGCGCGCGCAGTCGATCGCGCCTGCGCATCGCCGCCCGTACAAGCCATGCCAGCGCGCCGATCGACCACGGGAGCGCCGCGGCGAGCCAGAACAGCCAGATCATTCCGCGCGGCCGAGCGTGGGCGGAGCCGTAGAGATCGCCCTTCCATCCGGGCTCGACGAAGCGCCGCCAGTGCTCGCCGACCAGGAAATAATCGAGAAAGCCCGGCGACGCGCGCTCCGCCGCCGCATACCAGAGTGCGGCAAGGCCGAACGTCGCGGCGCCGCCGACGATCCACGGCAGGCGCTGCCACACGGCCGGCCACGTCCGCCTCCACAGGGTCAGCGCGCCGATCGGGACGAACGTGAGCACAAGCGCGACCGGGCCTTTGGCGAGGAGGCCCACGAGGAGGCCCGAGAAGAACATGACGCCGGCCCCGCGGCGCGCCTGCGGCGGGCCGTATACCGCGTTCCAGAAGCCCGCCATCGACAAGGTCGTGCCGAAGGCGAGCGCCGGATCGGTCATCACGCTGCCCGCCGCCACGAAGACGATCCCGGTCGCGGCGAACAGGGCGAGCGTCCACAACGCCTGGTCGCCTCCGCCCCGGGCGCGGGCGAAGCCCACGACAAGCGCACCGCAACCGCCGAGCAGCAGCAGCGACGGCAGGCGGGCCGCGAATTCGTTGATGCCGAACACGGCGAGCGACAGCGCAGAGAGCCAAGTCGAAAGCGGGGGCTTGCCCCAGAACGGGACGCCATAGTCGAACTGGGGCACCAGCCAGTCGGCCGTCTCGAGCATCTTCCGCGCGATCTCGCCGTAGCGCGCCTCCGTCGTGTCCATCAGCGGATAGGCGCCCAATGTCGCCATGCGGATGCCGACGACCGCGACGACGAGGAACGCGAGCCAGCGGCGTTCGCGCGCAGTCAGGACGAAGGCCATCGCGGCCCCTGCGCGCCTGCCGACTCGTTCGCTGCGGGAATCGGGCGGGCCGGCGCGAGGTGGCGCTGGACCAGGTACAGCGGACGCTGTTTCACCTCGATGAACATGCGGGCGAGGTACTCGCCGATGAATCCGAGCGCCATCAGCTGCAGGCCGCCCAGGAACAGCACGACGACGATCAGCGTCGGATAGCCGGCGACCGGGTCACCGTAGAGCAGGGTCCAGACGATGACCTTGATGCCGTAGCCGAACGCGAAAAGTGCCGTCAGCAGCCCGACGTAGCTCGCGAGCTTGAGCGGCACCGCCGAGAACGACGTGATGCCCTCGAGCGCGAAGTTCCAGAGCCGCCAGTAGTTCCACTTCGTCGCGCCGGCCTCCCGGCCGGCACGGTCGTATTCGATTTCGATCGACGGGAACCCGATCCAGACGAAGAGTCCCTTCATGAAGCGCGTGCGCTCGGGCAGGCGGCGCAGCGCTGCGACGGCCCGGCGTGACAGGAGCCGGAAATCGCCGACGTTCTCGGGAATGTCGATCGTGCCGATGCGACCCATCGCGCGGTAGAACATGCTCGCCGTCTTCTTCTTGAGCCAGCTCTCCTGCATCCGGGTCCGGCGCCGCATCAGCACGACGTCGTGACCCCTGCGCCACGCGTCGATCATGTCCGGGATGAGCTCCGGCGGATCCTGCAGATCGGCGTCGATGACGACGACGGCGTCCGCGCCCGCGGCATCGAGGCCGGCGCTCATCGCGACCTCCTTGCCGAAATTGCGGCTGAGGTCGATCACGGCCACGCGCGCGTCGCCGCGGTGAATCTCCTCGAGCAGCGTCATCGTGCCGTCGCGGCTGCCGTCGTTCACGTAGATGACTTCGGCATCGACCGCGGTCGCGAGCTGGTCCAGCACGCGCGCGAGCCGGCGATGGAACTCGGGCAGCACCGCTTCCTCGTTGTAGACGGGGACGACCACCGACAGCGAATGCCGGGCGCCGGTCCGCGCGACGCGCTGCGGCGATTCGGGCATCAGAACGTCCATCGGCGGTTGGCGACGAAGCCGGCAACGAGAACGGCGCCCGTCGCCACGATCTGCGCGACGAGATAGTGCAGCGGCGCCAGCGCCAGCATCGCGGCCATCACTGCCGCATTGAGCAGCACACCGGCGCCGGCAACGGCGAGAAAGCGTGGCAGCGCCGAGCGATGGGCGCGCCGGCTCGCAAACGTGAACCGATGGTTGAGCGCGTAGTTGACGAGTGCGCCGACGATGGCACCGGCCGTGGACGCCGTCACCGCGCCCGCGCCGGCGAGCTGCACGAGCCCGATCAGCACTGCGTAGTGGGCAGCGGTGCCGATCGCGCCGGCACCGGCATAGCTGAAGAACTGTGGTGCCATCCTCGATGGAGCGGGCGGGTGGGGCGCGCGCGCATCGGCAATTGAAAAAATCACGGCCGGCGAGGCAGACCCGGCCGGCCGTGGCATCGTCCCGACAACGAGCGGGACGGGCTTCGTCTACTTCAGATGATTCGAGACGAGCTTCGTCATTTCGAACATCGACACCTTGCCCTTGCCGCCGAACACGGCGCGGAGCTTCTCGTCGGCGTTGATGAGGCGCCGGTTGATCGCATCCTGCAGCTTGTTCTTCTTGATGTAGTCCCAGATCTTCTTCGTCACTTCGGTGCGCGGCATCGGCGCGCCGCCGATGACGGCGGCCAGGACGGACGACGGCGTCATCGGCTTCATGAACGCGGCGTTCGGCTTGCGTTTGGCGGCGGGCTTCTTCGCAGCGGCTTTCTTGGCGGCGGGTTTCTTTGCCGGTGCTTTCTTCGCGGGTGCCTTCTTTGCGGCCGGCTTCTTCGCGGCGGGCTTCTTCGCGGCCGGCTTTTTCGCGGCGGGCTTCTTTGCAGCTTTCTTGGCAGTAGCCATAGTTCTCCTTCCTGTGAGTTGACGCGGTACACGACGCCGAGCACTCTGAAGCAGCCCCTCCTGTCACGGGTAACCCTGCTCCATCGGCGGCAACTATAGCGCAATTCCGAGGGAAGGGAATCCCTCGGCGGCGCTTTTTTCGATGGGTGCGCTTGAGTCCTTCGGCATGCGATGCCACACTTGCATTCGTCTCGCGCCCCGACGACGACCGTGACGGCCAGGACCCGATTCCCGACTTGCGTGCTCGGGTTGGCGCTCGCGCTGGCCGCGCTGCTCTGCGCCGTCCCCGCGCGGGCGGCGGACCTGCTGCCGATCTTCGACGCGCACCTGCACTACAACGACGAGGCAACCCTCGTCCATTCCGTCCCGGATGTCCTCCGGCTGTTCCGGGAAAGTGGCGTGGTCGCCGTCCTCGCGACCAGCCGTCCGAACGACGGCTCGCGCGCGCTGGTGGCCGCGGCGAAGGCCGACCCCCGCTCCGCTCCGCGGGTCGTGCCGTTCATCCGCCCGTACCGCAACCACGCCGACCGCCAGACGTGGTTCAACGATCCCGAGATCTATGCGCTGATCGAGGCCGAGCTCGCGCGTGACGTCGGCTACCGTGGCGTCGGAGAGTTCCACGTGTTCGGTCGCGATGCCGACACGCCGTGGGTGAGGCGGATCGTCGCGCTCGCCGTCGAGCGGGGGCTCTGGCTGCATGCGCACTGCGACGACGCGGCGCTCGAGATCCTGCTCGGGCACGACCCCCGAGTCAAGATCATCTGGGCACATACCGGCTTCTCCACGCCTCCCGCCACCATCGCACGGTATTTTGAGCGGTACCCGAACCTCGTCGGCGAGCTGTCCTATCGCTACGACGTCACCGACGACGGCAAGCTCACTCCCGCCTGGCGGGCGCTGCTCCTCGCCTACCCCGGCCGGTTCGTGGTCGGCTCGGACACGTGGGTGAACGAACGGTGGGCGCGTTACCGCGAGATCATCGCCTATTATCGCGGTTGGCTCGTCCAGTTGCCGGAGGACGTGGCCGCGCAGATCGCGTTTCGCAACGGCGAGCGACTGTTTTCCCAATCCACCGTCCCTCGGAGCCCGATGAAGACGAGAGTTCGACTGACCGCACCGCTGTCCCTGCTCACCGCCTGCATGTTCGCCCTGGCGCCGGTGCCGGGGGCGGCCGTGACGTTTCTCACCGAGGAGAATCCGCCGTTCAGCTTCATCGAAAAGGGGAAGCTCGCCGGATCCTCGGCCGAGATCGTGCTGGACATGGCGGCGCGCGCCGGCGTGCCGGCGAAGACCGAAGTCCTGCCTTGGGACAAGGCCTATGTCCGGGCGCAGGGCGAGCGGGAAACGTGCCTGTTCTCGACGGCCCGGTTCGAGAACCGCGAGAAGCTCTTTCTCTGGGTCGGGCCCATCGGCGCCAATCCGTGGGCGATCTACGGCAAGACCGACTTCGCGGTGCCGATCCGCAGCGTGAAGGAGCTGTCCCCCTACCGGATCGGCACCCTGGTCCGCGACCCCAAGAACGACTTCCTGCGCGAGAACGGCGTGACCGAGCTCCGCGCGGCGCCGAGTCGACGCGCAGAATCCGCCGCGGCTGCTCCTGCCGCGCGAGCATCCCGATCACATCGACCTCTGGTTCACCGATCTCTACGCGGGCCGCGACGTGGCGAAGGCCGAGAAGGTGACCGACATCAAGGTCGTGTTCATCGCCAACGAGCAGCCGCTGTACCTGGCGTGCAATCCGCAGCTCGACCGAAGGACCGTGAAGTCCCTCGCCGACGCGCTCGACTCGATGAAGGCGGACGGGACCTTCAAGCGGATCGTCGCCGACTACGAGAAGCGTTTTCCGCGGTAGCGTGCACGGATTGCGGCACTCGTTCGCCGCGGCGTGCGCGCTGGCGGCCGCATTCGCCGCCGCGGCGCCGGCGCTCGCGACGGACGAATGGCGCGTGCCGTTCGCGCGGGGCCTGCTGTTCCGGCTCGACAAGCCCGGCGTCTCCCCATCGTTCGTCTTCGGCACGATCCACTCGGCCGATCCGCGGGTCACCGCGCTTCCGCCACCGGTCGCCGCAGCGTTCCGGACGGCGCGCACCTTCGCTCTCGAAACACCTCTCGCCGGTGGTGAGGTTGCCCGGTTCTTCGCTGCCGCGCAGTTCGACGACGGCCGGCGTCTTTCCGACTTCTTCGACCCGGCGAGTCTCGCCGCGATCCGTGCGGCGCTGCCTGCCCCCGCGCCGGCCGACGACGTGCTGATGCGCCTGAAGCCGTGGGCGGTGCTGCTCAAACTCTCCGAGCAGACGATCGCGGAGGGCGGATCGACGCTCGACGGCATCCTGCTGGACGAGGCGATGCACCGGAAGCTCGCCATTGTCGGACTCGAGCTGCCGGACGAGCAGATCGCGGCGTTCGACGCGATCCCGATCGCAACCCAGGTCGCCCTGGTGCAATTCGCCGTCGCGCATCGCGATGTGCTCGTGCGCGACCACGAAGCCGTGCTCGCGGCGTGGCTCGAACGCGATCTCGCGGCTGCTGGCCCGTCTGAATCGGGCGCCGGGTCGCCGGGACCCGGAGATCGCCCCGCATTTCGCGGAGCTGACCCGCCATCTGATCGATAACCGCTCCGCGCAGATGGCGCACCGCCTGTTCCTGCCGTTGCGCGCCGGACGTGTGTTCGTCGCGGTCGGTGCGCTCCACCTGTACGGCGCGCACGGGTTGCTGGCACTGCTGCGCGACCAGGGGTACCGCGTGCGCGCAATCTACTGACGACATCGATGCCTTCGCCGGCCCGTGAATCGCGCACGCTCGGCGTGCTGATCCTGCTCGGGATCGCCAACCACTCCGTGCTCGCAGGCAGTCGCGTCATCGTGTCGCTCGACGCGTTGTCGAGGGGCGCGTCGCCGTTCACCGTCGGCGTGCTGATGGCGCTCTACGCGCTGCTGCCGATGCTGCTCGCGGTGGCGGCCGGCCGGCTGTCGGACCGCGTCGGCACCCGCCGGCCGATGCTGATCGGCTCGGCATTGATCGCCCTCGGCGCGCTGCTGCCGTTCGCGCTCCCCGGTATGCCGGCGCTCTTCGCCAGCGCGACGCTGGTGGGCGCTCGGGTTCATGGTGTTCCAGGTCGCCACGCAGAATGCCACGGGCGAGCTCGGCGGCCCCGCCGCGCGCGCGCGCAACTTCACGCTGCTCGCCCTCGGCTATTCGCGTGTCGGGCTTCATCGGTCCGCTGGCCGCCGGTCTCGCGATCGACCACTTCGGCTTCCGCGCGGCGTTCGGCGCGTTTGCGCTCGTCCCGCTCGTTCCGCTCGCCGTGCTCGCCGCGCAGCCGGCTTGCCGTTTCCGGGTCGGCATCCGCCTGCCGGCGCGGCGCACCCGGGAGGCGTGCTCGCGCTGCTTCGGCACCGGACGCTGCGCCGCGTGTTCGCGATCAACGCGCTGCTGTCGCTGGGCTGGGACCTGCACACGATCTTCGTTCCGATCTACGGCGCGAAGATCGGGCTGTCGCGCCTCGGAGATCGGGATCGTGCTGTCGGCGTTCGCGGCGGCGACCTTCGTCGTGCGCTTCTCGATGCCGGCGATCGCGCGCCGGATGAACGAGCAGCAGGTGCTCACCGCGGCGCTGCTGCTCGCCGGCGCCGTCTACCTCGTGTTTCCGTTCTCGACGAGCGTGCCGGGCCTGCTGCTGCTCTCGTTCACCCTGGGGCTCGGCCTCGGCAGCGGCCAGCCGATGGTGATGTCGCTGCTGCACACGCACGCGCCGCCCGGACGCATGGGCGAGGCGGCGGGCGTGCGGATGTCGCTCGTGCAGTCGATGGCGGTCGCCGTGCCGCTCGTCTTCGGCGCGCTCGGCGCATCGGTCGGCATCGCGCCCGTGTTCTGGTCGGTCGGCGCATGCCTCGTCACGGGCGGCGTCCCGCGCGTTAGCGTCTTCAGCCGCTCGGTGAAGTGCTTGCGGAATTTCGCGACCTTGGGCGCGACGACGGCCGCGCAGTAGGGCTGCCGCGGATTGCGCGCGAAGTACTCCTGGTGATAGGCCTCGGCCTCGTAGAACGGCGCGGCGCCCGGCGATCTCGGTGACGATCGGATCCTGCCACAGCCCGGCCGCTCGAGAGCTCGCCGATCACGGACTGGGCGGTCGCGCGCTGCTCCGGCGTCTGGCAGAAGATCACCGACCGGTACTGGGTTCCGACGTCGTTGCCCTGGCGATCGGGCGTCGTCGGGTCGTGGATCGTGAAGAACACGGTGAGCAGATCGCGGAACGAGAGCGTCGCCGGGTCGAAGGTGATCCGCACGACTTCGGCGTGACCGGTTCGCCCGCTGCACACGTCCTCGTAGGTCGGGTCCGCGGTGCGCCCGCCGGCATAGCCCGATTCGACCGAATGCACGCCGGCGAGCTCGTCGAACACGGCTTCGAGGCACCAGAAGCAGCCGCCGCCGAGAACGGCGATTTCCAGGTCGGGCGTCGTCGGCAGGCGTGGAGGTCATCGCAGGCTCCTTCGGTCGATGGGCGTGGTCGGCGCGCGGCGCAGCGCTCGCATCGGTCGTCCGCGCGCTGTGCGAAGCTTACAACGGAGCCCGCCGCCACCGTGCGATAATCGATAGAATCCCCGCCGCCGCTGCCCGGCACCGGCGGTCGCTTTCGTGAAGGGAACTCCCGATTCCTGCGCCTCGTGCCGATGCCGTCGCGTTCGTCCGCCGCGTCGCGTCGCACACGCGGGACATCGGCCTTGCGCGCACCGCGGCGAGCCTGTCGTTCACGACGCTGCTCGGGCTCGTTCCGCTCGCGACCGTCGCGTTCGCGTTCGTCGCGCGTTTCCCGATCTTCCAGCAGTGGCTCGACGCGCTGGAGGGCTTCCTGCTGCAGCACATGCTGCCCGGACAGCGCCAACACGGTCGTCCACACCTACATTCGCGAGTTCACCGAGAAGGCCGCCGCGCTGACCGGCGTGTCGATCGTCTTCATCGTGGTCACGGCGGTGCTGCTGATCGCGACGGTCGAGCGCGAGATCAACGCGATCTGGGGGATCACGCGCGCCCGGCCGCTCGCGCGCCGGCTGGTCGTCTACGCGCTCGGCGCGACCGCCGGGCCCGTGCTCGTCGGCGCGAGCATCTCGGCGACGACGTGGCTGCTCACGCAGTCGCTCGCCGCGTGCCGCTGCGCGGTACGCCGGCCGTGCTCGTCCTGAAGGCCCTGCCGCTGGTCTTCTCGACGCTGGCGCTCGCGCTGCTCTATGCGATCGCCCCGCAGCCGCACGTTCCCTGGCGGCACGCGTTCGCCGGCGCGCTTCGTCGCGGCGCTCGCGTTCGAGGGCGCGAAGCACGGCTTCGCGTTCTACCTGACGCAGGTGCCGACCTACGAGCTCGTCTACGGCGCGCTCGCGGCGCTGCCGGTCTTCCTGATCTGGATCTACGTCTGCTGGCTGATCGTGCTGACCGGCGCGGCGATCACGGCGACGCTGACGCTGCCGCGACGCTGCCGAGCGGCAGCGTGCCGCTGCAGGCCCGAGGCGTCGCGCCGTCGCGATAGCGCGACCGCGATGTCGTTCGCCGGTCGCTGCGCCGAGCATCGGTTGCAGGCGCGCTCGTCGCTTGCCGAATCGAGGCGGCCACGCTACATTGCGGGCAGCTTTTCGCGAAGGAGCATTCCCACCGTGTGGTCCATCGTTCAAGCAGCCGGCTGGCCGATCTGGCCGCTGATCGTCGCCTCGATCATCGCGCTGGCGCTGATTTTCGAGCGGCTGTGGTCGCTGCGCCAGAGCGTCGTCGCGCCGCCGGACCTCGTCGATCGCGTGCTCGCCGAGTACCGGCAGAACGGCGCGACGCCCGAGCTCGTCGCCAGGACCGCGCAGCAGGGGCCGCTCGGGCGAATCCTCGCCGCGGGTCTCGCCAACGTCAAGAGCCCGCGGCCGGTGATCAAGGAGGTGATCGAGGAAGTGGGCCGCGTCGTCACCCACGACCTCGAGCGCTTCCTGACGACGCTCGGCACGATCGCCGCGATGGCGCCGCTGCTCGGCCTCTTCGGCACCGTCGTCGGGATGATCGAGATCTTCGGCTCGCAGACGGCGACCGGCTCCAATCCGATCCAGCTCGCGCACGGCATCTCGGTCGCGCTGTACAACACCGCGTTCGGCCTGATCGTCGCGATCCCGAGCATGATCTTCTACCGCCACTTCCGCGCGACGGTGGACAGCCTCATCGTCGAGATGGAGCAGCAGGCGATCAAGCTCGTCGACTTCGCGCACGGCGAGCGCAAGTAGCCCGGAGCCCGGCCGATGAACCTCCGCGGCACCCGACCGAGGGACGATCCCGAGATCAACTTCATCCCGCTGATCGACGTCCTGCTCGTCATCCTGATCTTCCTGATGGTGACGACGACCTACCAGCGCGTCGCCGAGCTGCAGATCACGCTGCCCGAGGCCGACGCCGAGCAGCCGAAGGAGCGGCCGAAGGAGATCAACGTCGGCATCGACGCGCAGGGCCGCTACGTCATCGACCGGACGGTGTTCACGTTCACGACGCCCGGCCGCGCTGGCCGACACGCTGAAGCATGCCGCCGGCGACGCGAAGGAGCCGGTGGTCATCATCAACGCGGACGCCAACGCGACGCACCAGTCGGTGATCCGCGTGATGGAGGCCGCGCGGCTCGCCGGGTTCGTCCACATCACGTTCGCGACGCAGTCCCCGCCGCCGCAAGTGACGGGCTGAATGCGCGCTCGCGAGCGCGAACGCCGTGACGCTTGCCGATCGACTCGTCGCCGACTGGTATGCGCCGCGGTCGCCGGTGCTCGTCGCGGCGCTGTGGCCGCTCGTCGCTTCTGTTCCGTGCCGCGGTCGCGCTGCGGCGCGCGCTCTACCGCCGCGGCATCCTGCGCACGGTGCGCCTGCCCGTGCCGGTCGTCGTCGTCGGCAACATCACGGTCGGCGGCAGCGGCAAGACGCCGCTCGTCGCCGCGCTGGCCCGCGCGCTCGCGCAGCGCGGCCATCGCCCGGGCATCGTGAGCCGCGGCTACGGCGCGCGATCGCGACGACGGCGCGCCGATCGCGGTCGCCGTCGACGACGATCCCGGCGCGGGTCGGCGACGAGCCGCTGCTGCTCGCGCGCGCGGGCTTTCCGGTCGTCGTCGCCCGCGACCGCGTGGCGGCCGGGCCGCGCGCTGCTCGCCCGGCATCCGCGACTGCGACGTGATCCTCGCCGACGACGGCCTGCAGCACTACCGGCTCGCGCGCGACGTCGAGATCGCCGTCGTCGACGCGACGCGCGCGCCGGTCAGGCCGTGGCTGCTGCCGGCCGGCCCGCTGCGCGAGCCGCGCCTCGCGGCTGCGCGAAGTCGATGCGATCGGTCGCGCTGGTCGCGGACCCGGCGCGGCCGCGCCCGGCGACGCTGCCCGGCGCGCTTGGCGATGACGCTGGCGGGCGACCCTCTTCGCGCGCGTCGGCGACTCCGCGCGTCACGGCGCCCGCGGCGCAGTTCGCCGGCGCCGGACGTGCACGCGCTTGCCGGAATCGGCAATCCGGCAGCGATTCTTCGCGCAGCTCGCGGCCTGGGCATCGCGGCGATGCCGCATCCGTTTCCCGACCATCATCGCTTCGTCGGCCGGCGACCTCGCGATCGCCGGCGCGCGCGCGATCCTGATGACCGAGAAGGACGCGCTAAAATGCGAGACGTTCGCCGACGAGCGCTGCTGGTACCTGCCGGTGCGCGGCGCGCGTCGACGACGCGCTCGTCACCCTGATCGAAGGAAGGCTCGCATGGATCCCAAGCTGCTTGAAATCCTGGTCTGCCCGGTCACCAAGGGCCCGCTCGTCTACGACAAGCAGAAGCAGGAGCTGATCTCGAAGTCCGCGCGCCTCGCGTATCCGATCCGGACGGCATCCCCGTGATGCTCGAGGAAGAGGCGCGCCGGCTCGAGCCGTCGGAGTACGAGTGAGCGCAGCGGGCGAAGCCCAGGCCCGAAGGGCGCGTCTGCCGCGCGATCGAGGCGGCCGACGGCGCGAGGTGCAGTGCTCGCAAGTCGATGCGGAGGCCGCGAGTGAGCGGCAGGCGAAGCCCAGGCCCGAAGGGCGCGTCGCCGCGCGACGAGGCGGCCGACGCACGTGCCGCATCGCGGCATGCCGCGCATGACGTTCACCGTCATCATTCCGGCGCGCTACGCATCGACGCGCCTGCCCGGCAAGCCGCTCGCGGACATCGCGGGCAAGCCGATGGTCGTGCGCGTCGCCGAGCGGGCCGCGGCGCGCCGGCGCGGCGCGCGTCGTCGTCGCGACCGACGACGCGCGGATCCAGGCCGCGGTCGAGGCGCACGGCATCGCCGTCTGCCTCACGCGCGCACGACCACGCGACCGGCACCGACCGGCTCGCGGAAGCGGCGCAGCAGCTCCTGGTCTCGCCGACGACGACGATCGTCGTCAACGTCCAGGGCGACGAGCCGCTGCTCTCGCCCGCGCTGATCCGCGCGATGGCCGACCTGCTCGCCGCGCATCCGGATGCGGCGATCGCCACGGCGTGCCACCCGATCGCCGATCCGGCCGAGGCGTTCAACCCGAACGTCGTCAAGGTGGTGCTCGACCGGCGAGCGCTATGCGCTCTACTTCAGCCGGGCGACGATTCCCTGGGCGCGCGACGCGTTCGCGGCCGGCCACGATGCGCGGTCGCGTCCTGCCGGAGGGGCTGCCGATCTACCGGCATTACGGACTCTACGCGTACCGCGTCGCGTTCCTGCGCGCCTTTCCCGACGCTCGCGGCGGCGCCGATCGAGCGCTTCGAGGCGCTGGAGCAGCTGCGCGCGCTTTGGCACGGCTATCCGGATCGTCGTCGAGATCACGGCGGGCACGCCGGCGCCGGGCGTCGACACGGCCGAGGACCTCGAGCGCGTGCGCGCGCTGTTCGCCGCCGGAGAAGCTTGATCCAGCGCAATTGACCCATCGGCGATTGCGGACAGAATCACCGCCGGACTCCGCGAACGTGTCCGCGAAGGCACGGCCGGCCGCGCAGCGCCCCATCCAGGCTTCCGCAGGACGACACCCGATCATGCGACTGATACTTCTCGGCCCGCCGGGCGCCGGCAAGGGCACGCAGGCGGGCTTCATCACGCAGGCCTACGGCATTCCGCAGATCTCGACCGGGCGACATGCTGCGCGGCGCGATCGCGGCGGGCACGCCGATCGGCGTCGCCGCGAAGAAGGTGATGGACGTCGGCGCCCTCGTCTCCGACGACATCATCATCGCGCTGGTCAAGGAGCGGCTGAAGGTGCCGGACTGCGCGCAACGGGTACCTGTTCGACGGCTTTCCGCGCACGATTCCGCAGGCCGACGCGGTGCGCGATGCCGGCGTCGCGATCGACTACGTGCTCGAGATCGACGTGCCCGACGCCGCGATCATCGAGCGGATGGGCGGTCGCCGCGTCCACTCGCCTCGGGCCGCACGTACCACGTCCGCTACAACCCGCCGCAGGTCGCGGGCAAGGACGACGTCACCGGCGAGGACCTGATCCAGCGCGACGACGACCGCGAGGAAACCGTCCGGAAGCGCCTCGACGTCTACCGCGCGCAGACGAAGCCGCTGATCGAGTACTACGCGCAATGGGCGGCGAGCGGCGACGCGCGCGCGCCGAAGTACCGGAAGGTCGACGGCATGGGCGGTGTCGAGGCGATCCGCGACGCGTGCCTCGCCGCGCTGAAGACGCTGACCCCGCGACCGATCCCGCGAACACCATGACCCGACGCAACGCCTTCTACGCCCAGTCCGGCGGCGTGACCGCCGTCATCAACGCGAGCGCCGCCGGCGTCATCGAGACCGCACGCAAGCACAAGGACCAGGATCGGCAAGGTCTACGCCGGGCGCAACGGCATCATCGGCGCGCTGACCGAGGACCTGATCGACACCGAGCCGCGACAGCGCGCGCGCGATCGCGGCGCTCAAGCACACGCCGGCCGGCGCCTTCGGCTCGTGCCGCTACAAGCTCAAGGGCCTGGAGGAGAACCGCGCGCAGTACGAGCGGCTGATCGAGGTGTTCCGCGCGCACGACATCGGCTACTTCTTCTACAACGGCGGCAACGACTCCGCGGACACCTGCCTCAAGGTGTCGCAGGTCTCGCAGACGGCTGGGCTATCCGCTCGTCGCCGTCGCACGTGCCGAAGACCGTCGACAACGACCTCGCGGTCACCGACAACTGCCCGGGCTTCGGCTCGGTCGCGAAGTACGTCGCGACGTCGATGCGCGAGGCGGCGTTCGACGTCGCGTCGATGGCGAAAACGTCGACCAAGGTCTTCGTGCTCGAGGTGATGGGCCGGCACGCCGGATGGATCACTGCGGCCGTCGGGATGGCCGAGGATGCGCGGCACGCCGATCCCGCTGGTGCTGCTGTTCCCGGAGATTCGCGTTCGACGAGGCGAGGTTCCTCGCCGCCGTCGACGCCGGGTGAAGCGCACGGCTACTGCTGCGTCGGCGTCTCGGAGGGGCTGCAGAACGCCGCCGGCGAGCTGATGGCGGAAGCCGGCACGAAGGACGCGTTCGGCCACGCGCAGCTGGGCGGCGTCGGCCCGCTGATCGCGGGCATCGTCAAGGACAAGCTCAAGTACAAGTATCACTGGGCCGTCGCCGACTACCTGCAGCGCGCCGCGCGGCACATCGCGTCGAAGACCGACCTCGACCACAGCTACGCGGTCGGCAGGGCCGCGGTCGCTGCTCGCGCTCGCCGGGCGACAACGCCGTGATGCCGGCGATCGTGCGCATGTCCGACAAGCCGTACCGCTGGAAGATCGTGCCGGTGCCGCTCGCCAAGGTCGCGAACGTCGAGAAGATGCTGCCGCGCGACTACATCACCGCCGACGGCTTCGGCATCACCGCGAAGGCGCGCGCCTATCTCGCGCCGTTGATCCGCGGCGAGGACTACCCGCCGTTCAAGGACGGACTGCCGCAGTACGTGCGGCTCAGGAACGTCGCCGTGCCGAAGAAGCTCGCGACGGAGTTCAAGGTCTAGAGTCCGGACCGAACTACCCGCGTCGGCTTTGCGACCGCGAGGCGGCGCACCGGGCACAACGCGCGGTACCGCGGCCGGCTCGACGCAGGGCCACTGGCACAATAGCGTGTTCGCCGGCCGACGCGCCGGCCGGGATGACGCACGGGCGCCGCCCGTCGGGCGCGCCCCGGCTGACGGGCCGGCCACAGGCTCCGCGCCGCGGTTCCCTCACGGTTTCTGTGCCATTCGATCACGGGTTAGGGAGAATCACCATGTCCACAGGGGTCATCTTCGCGCTTCTCTGCGCGGTAGTGGCGATCGTCTACGGCGTCGTCTCCATCGGCTGGATCATGAACAAGCCGTCCGGCAACGACCGGATGCGCGAGATCGCCGCCGCCATCCAGGCCGGTGCGCAGGCCTACCTCAACCGCCAGTACATGACGATCGGCATGGTCGGCGTCGCTGCTGTTCGTCATCATCTGGTGGGCGCTGGGCGGCGCGACGGCCGGCGGGTTCGCCGTCGGCGCGGTGCTGTCGGGGCTTGCCGGGCTACATCGGCATGAACGTGTCGGTGCGCTCGAACGTGCGCACGGCCGAAGCGGCGCGCACCGGACTCAACGAGGCGCTCGCCGTCGCGTTCCGCGGCGGGGCGATCACGGGGATGCTGGTGGTCGGCCTCGGGCTGCTCGGCGTCGCCGGCTTCTACTGGTTCCTGCTGGGCTCCGCGCACGGTGCGCCGAACCTGATGAAGGAAGGCCTGCACCATGCGATCCAGCCGCTCGTCGGTCTCGCGTTCGGCGGCTCGCTGATCTCGATCTTCGCGCGGCTGGGCGGCGGCATCTTCACCAAGGGCGCCGACGTCGGTGCCGACCTCGTCGGCAAGGTCGAGGCCGGCATCCCGGAAGACGACCCGCGCAATCCGGCGGTGATCGCCGACAACGTCGGCGACAACGTCGGCGACTGCGCGGGCATGGCGGCCGACCTGTTCGAAACCTACGCGGTGACGATCGTCGCAACGATGCTGCTGGGCGCGCTGCTGATGCCGACGATGGCCGAGGCGGCCGTCACCTATCCGCTCGTGCTGGGCGGCTTCTCGATCATCGCGTCGATCATCGGCTGCTACTTCGTGAAGGCGCGCGATGGCGGCAAGATCATGAACGCGCTCTACCGCGGGCTGATCGTCGCCGGTCGTCATCTCCGCGATCGGCTTCTGGTTCATCACGCACTGGATGATGGGCGGCGTCATCGCCACGTCGATCCGGAGCTCTCGCCGCTGAGGCTCTACGGCGCGGCGCTGATCGGCCTGGCGCTGACGGCGGCGATGGTCGTGATCACCGAGTACTACACGGCGACCGAATTCAAGCCCGGTGCGGCACATCGCGCGAGGCGTCGACGACCGGCCACGCGACCAACATCATCGCCGGCATCGGCGTGTCGATGAAGGCCACCGCGTGGCCGGTGATTTCCGTGTGCGTCGCGATCTGGGCGTCGTTCTGGCTCGCGGGCCTGTACGGCATCGCGATCGCGGCGACGTCGATGCTGTCGATGGCGGGCATCATCGTCGCGCTCGACGCGTACGGTCCGATCACCGACAACGCCGGCGGCATCGCCGAGATGGCGAAGCTGCCGGACTCGGTGCGCGCCATCACCGACCCGCTCGATGCCGTCGGCAACACGACCAAGGCGGTGACCAAGGGCTACGCGATCGGCTCGGCGGGCCTCGCCGCGCTGGTGCTCTTCGCCGACTACACGCACGCGCTCGAGTCGTCGCAGATCGGCGTGTCGTTCGACCTGTCGAACCACATGGTCATCATCGGACTGTTCCTCGGCGGCCTGATTCCCTACCTGTTCGGCGCGATGGCGATGGAAGCCGTCGGCCGCGCGGCGGGCGCGGTCGTCGTCGAGGTGCGCCGCCAGTTCAGGGAGATCAAGGGCATCATGGAAGGCACGGCGAAGCCCGAGTACGGCGTCGCCGTCGACATGCTGACCAAGGCCGCGATCAAGGAAATGATCGTCCCGTCGCTGCTGCCGGTGCTGGTGCCGGTGGTCGTGGGCCTCGTGCTCGGGCCGCAGGCGCTGGGCGGCCTGCTGATGGGAACGATCATCACCGGCCTCTTCGTCGCGATCTCGATGACGACCGGCGGCGGTGCCTGGGACAACGCGAAGAAATACATCGAGGACGGCCATCACGGCGGCAAGGGCTCCGACGCGCACAAGGCGGCGGTGACCGGCGACACGGTCGGCGATCCGTACAAGGACACGGCCGGGCCCGGCGGTGAACCCGCTGATCAAGATCATCAACATCGTCGCGCTGATGATCGTGCCGCTGCTCGGCAATCTGTACGCGAACAAGCCAGCGCGGCGACCCCGGCGGCGACGGTTGCCGCTCCCGCGGCCGATGTCGGCGCCCGCGCCGACGATCGTGGTCATCGACGTCGTCAAGCTCTATTTCGACACGGGCAAGGCCGACCTGCCCGGTGACGCCGCGACGAAGCTCGCGCCCGCTCGCCGACAAGGCGAAGGCGGGTGGCAGCAAGGTCAGGATCTCCGGCTATCCACGATGCCACGGGCAGCCTCGAGCAGAATCAGGAGCTCGCGAAGAAGCGCGCGTTCGCCGTGCGCGATCACCTGAAGTCGACCGGCATCGCCGAGGACAGGATCGAGATGGCGAAGCCCGAGCTGACGCAGGGCTCCGGCGACAACGAGGAAGCGCGTCGCGTCGAGATCGTCATCCTGAAGTAACCCGGGACGCGCGCCGCGTGCGGCGCGCACGACGAGAAGGGCAGCGGTGCGAACCGCTGCCCTTCGTGCTTTCCGCACGATCGGACGTCGTCCCAGTGTCCGCGCCGAGGCCGCTACAATGCCGCGATGATCCGCCTCTGCGCGCCGGGTGTCGGGGTCACGAGGGTTGCGCGGCTGCTGCCGCGCGTCGTCACGCTGCTGGCGGCTTCGCGCTCGGCGCCGTCGCGACGGCCCAGCCGCCAGCGCCGGAAGGTCCAGCGGGGCGGGCGGACAAGACCGCCGGTCGCCACGCAAGCGATTCATGGTCGCGGCGGCGAATCCGCTCGCGGTCGACGCGGGCTATGCGATGCTGCGCCAGGGTGGCAGTGCCGTCGACGCGGCGATCGCCGTGCAACTGGTGCTCGGGCTCGTCGAACCGCAGTCCTCGGGCCTCGGCGGCGGCGCGTTCATGCTGGTCCACGACGCGCGGCGGAACCGGCTCGTCGCCTATGACGGACGCGAGACCGCGCCCGCCGCCGCGAGCCCGGACCGGTTCCTCGACGCCGACGGCAAGCCGCTGCAGTTCCACGACGCCGTCGTCGGTGGCCGGTCGGTCGGCGTTCCCGGGACCGTCGCGCTGCTCGCGGAGACCCACCGGCGCCACGGTCGGCTGCCATGGGCGGATCTGTTCGTGCCTGCGATCGAGCTGGCACAGAACGGCTTTCGCGTCTCGGCCGCGCCTCCACGCGGTGATTGCGGCGGAGACGCCGATTCGATCAGCCGCGCGCCCGCGCCTACTTCTACGACGCGGACGGGCAGCCGCGCGCCACCGGCGCCTTGCTCGCGAACCCGGCGTACGCGGCGACGCTGCGCCGGATCGCCACCGGCGGCGCGAAGGCGTTCTACGAGGGCGCGATCGCGCGCGACATCGTCGCCACGGTCGATCTCCCATCCGACAAATCCGGGCGACCTGACGCTCGCCGATCTCGCGGGCTATCAGGTGAAGGTGCGCGATCCCGTCTGCGGCGCGTATCGGGCGTACCGGATCTGCGGGATGCCGCTGCCGTCGTCCGGCGGCCTCACCGTGCTGCAGATGCTCGGCATGCTCGAGCCGTTCGACCTCGAGGCGATGGGGCCGGCGTCGCTCTGGAGCGTCCATTTCCTGAGCGAGGCGGGGCGGCTCGCCTACGCCGACCGCGACGTCTACATGGCCGATCCCGATTTCTACACGCCGCCGGCTGGCCTCATCGACCCCGGCGTATCTGCGCGAGCGCTCGCGGCTGATCCGCACCGACGCCAGCATGGGCCGCGCAGTTGCCGGCACGCCGCCGCAGAGCGCCGTGGCGCGGAAAGTCGCCTACGGCGCGGACGCTGCGCTCGAGCTGCCGTCGACGTCGCACCTTTCGATCGTCGATACGCACGGCAACGCGGTGGCGATGACGACGACGATCGAGGACGGATTCGGCAGCCGGCTCATGACCGAAGGCGGATTCCTGCTCAACAACGAGCTCACCGATTTTTCGTTCGTGCCGACCGACGGCGGCAAGCCCGTCGCCAACCGCGTCGAGGCCGGCAAGCGACCGCGCTCGTCGATGGCGCCGACGATCGTCTACGACCGGTCGGGCAGGATCCACATGGTCGCCGGCTCGCCCGGCGGGAGCGCGATCATCAACTACGTCGCGAAGACGCTGATCGGCGTGCTCGACTGGGGGCTCGATCCGCAGGCGGCGATCGCGCTGCCGAACTTCGGCAGCCGCAACGGTCCGACCGAGCTCGAACGGGACACGCCGGCGGCGGCGCTCGAGCCGAAGCTGCAGGCGCTCGGCCACGACACGCGGGTGATCGCCGATGACGAGCGGACTGCACGTGATCGTGCGCACGCGCGAGGGCTGGATCGGCGGCGCCGATCCGCGTCGCGAGGGCACGGTCCGGGGCGAATGAAGACTCCCGACTTCGGCGCACCGTGGACATGAACGGGACGTTGACATCGCCGCATCACGTCGTCATCGTCGGCGGCGGCGCCGCCGGTCTGCCGCTCGCGTCGCGCCTCGGCGACACGCTCGGACGCCGCGGGCGCGCCACGGTCACGCTCATCGATCGCTGCGCGTCGCATCTCTGGAAGCCGCTGCTGCACGAGGTGGCGGCCGGGCGCGTCGACGCGGACGTGCACGGTGTCGATTATTTCCTGATGGCGTACTGGCACCATTTCCGGTTCCGTCAGGGCAGCGGTGGTCGGACTCGACCGGGCGCGGCGCGAGCTCAGGCTCGGTGCGGTTCACGACGAGGACGGCGTCGAGGTCCTGCCCGAGCGGACCGTGCCCTACGACACGCTCGTGTTCTGCGTGGGCAGCGTCAGCAACGATTTCGGCATTCCGGGCGTCGCCGAGCGCGCGATCTCGCTCGATGCCGCTGCCGACGCCGAACGCTTCCATCGCCGGCTCCTCGCCGCCTGCGTGCGCGCCGACGAGCGCGCGGCGCGCGGCGATTCGGCCACCGTCGACATCGTGATCATCGGTGCCGGCGCCACCGGCGTCGAGCTCGCCGCGGAAATCCGCCATTGCACGGGCGCCCATGCGAGCTACGGGCTCGATCACCTGCGGCCGGAGCGCGACATCCGGCTCACGCTGATCGAGGCCGCGCCGCGGGTGCTGCCGCCGCTGTCGGAAGAGATCGCCGCTGCCGCCACCGAGCTGCTCGCGCCGCTCGACGTCGCCGTGCGCACCGGCGAGCGCGTGACGGCGATCGACGCCGAAGGCGTGCACACGGCGAGCGGCGCGCGTGCTCGCGGCCGACCTCGTCGTCTGGGCGGCGGGTATCCAGGCGCCGGCGTGGCTCGGCGATCTCGACGGTCTCGAGGTCAATCGCGCGCATCAGCTCGTCGTCGGCACGACGCTGGCGACCACGCGCGATCCCGACATCTTCGCGCTGGGCGACTGCGCCGCGTGTCCCTGGCCGCAGGCGGGGCGCGCCGGAGCGATCCTGCCGCCGCGGGCGCAGGTCGCGCGGCAGCAGGCATCGCTGCTCGTGAAGAGCATCGACGCGCGCCTTGCCGGCCGGCCGCTGCCCGTCTTCCGCTTCACCGATTTCGGCTCGCTCGTCTCGCTCGGGGAGCTCTCCGCCGTGGGCAGTCTGATGGGACGGCTGATCGGCGGCAGCCTGCTCGTCCAGGGCCTGATCGCGCGCTGGATGTACGTCTCGCTGTACAAGCTGCACCAGATCTCGATCCACGGCTACCTGCGCGTCGCGCTCGACACGTTCTCGCGGATGGTCCGGCACCGGCTCGAGCCGCGGGTCAAGCTGCACTGACGCGGCGAGCGCGCAGCTCGACGTCCAACACGGCCAGGAATAGGATCCGCCCATGAGCGCCGCGCCTTCTTGCTCCGCGCGATTCTCGCTGCATTCGTCGGTGACGCCCGTGGCGCGCAGACGAGACGTACGTGCTCGATCCCGTGCATTCTCAGCGACGGTGCTGCCGAGACCCGGCACGTCGGCTGTTGCGCTGCAATGCGCGGCGGCCTCGTGCATGCTCGCGGGCATGGTCGACGCTTGACCGCGCCGCGAAGACGGGCACCGTCGAGGTCACGATCGACGCGACGTCGATCCGATCCTGATCGGATCCGAGGCTCGCCGCGTCCTCAAGGCGAGCGATTCTTCAACGATCGACAAGGACCCGACGTTGACCTTCAGGTCGGCGAAGCGTGAATTTCGACGGCGACCGCGTGATCCGGCGTGCGACGGCGAATCTGACGATGCTGGGCGTCACCCGGCCGGCGAGCCTCAAGGTCACGAGCTTCGCGTGCGGCGAGAACCCGTTCAACGAGCGGCCGATGTGCTGGCGGCGATGCGATCGCGACGATCGAGCGGCTCCGAATGGGGCGATGACGAACGGCGCTCGCGATTGGCGAATCCGGCGGACGAAGTGACACTGCAGGACTCCCGGTCGAGGCGTACCGGGAGTAGGCCCCGCCACGGGGACGCGGGAAAGCCGCCAAGTTGCGGCGCTGCGCGACCGGGCAAGCGCCGGGTTCAGGCCGGGAACGAGCCAGCCGTCCTCGCGGCTGGCGGCGCCGGCCTCTCCAGCGCGCCGACGAGCAGCTCGGCGAGCTTCGCCGGCGGCCACTGGAAGAAGCGCGCGTTGAAGTCGCGGTAGATTTCCACGCGCTCGACGTAGGCCGGCATGTCGGCCAGCGACATGCGCTGCTTGTCGAGCAGCGACGAACATCAGATTCACCTTGAGCGCGTGCCGCGCGATCCGCAGGCTGTCGGCCTCGAACGCGTCGATGCGCTTGCGCGCGCGGGCGATCGCCGCCGCGACGTCGGTGAACGGCTCGCCGTGGCCGGGGATCACGACGCGGATGTCGAGTCGCGCGAGCATCTCGATCGTCGCGCGCGTCGCGGGAAGGGCGGCGGGATCGATCTCCGGCGGCATCACGAAGCCGAAGCCATTTTCCCACAGCGCGTCGCCGGAGATCAGGATCCGGTACTCGGGGTTGTAGAACACGAGCGCGCCCATGTCGTGTCCCGGCGCCGCGAGCGCCTGCCACTCGAGATCGCCCCAGACGTGCGTCGTCGCCGGCGGGCAGCACGTGATCGACGGTGAAGCGCTCCACCTGCTGGTCGCAGTAGTCGTACAGGAGCGCCTTGCCGTCCCAGCGCTCGACCAGCGGCGCCTCGGCTGCCGGCACCGCCACGGGGCAGCCGTAGCGCTCGACGATCGCCGCATTGCCGCCGACGTGGTCGGAGTGGCAATGCGTGTTGACGAGGAAGGACAAGTCGCTCCGGTGCCGATGCCGCGCTCGCTGGCGAGCAGCGCGAGCGTGAGCGGCGCGTGCCGCACGTAGCCGGAGTCGATCAGCACGTGGCCGTCGCGGCTCTTCAGCAGGACGTTGTTCGACGACAGCCAGTCGCGGACGAACACGTGCAGCTGCGGCGGAAGCAAGCCGGCGGGCAGGTGCTCAGTCATGCGGCGTACCCCCACGCTTCGGACTGGCGCCGCTGCGCTGCCCCCCGCGGGGGCGCGATTCGCGCGTTGGGCCGGCCCTGCGCCTCATGCCAGCCTCCCGATGAATTCCTTCACCAGCGCCACCCGGTCGGCGAGCGTCGGCGCGGCGCGCTCGATGCGGACGCGATCCGGGCCGGCGAAGCGGATGCGGCCGTCCTTCTGCACCAGCACGATCAGCGAGCGCGGCATCGAACGGCGGGTCCTTGACGAACTGCAGCGTGCTGCGCTCGGGCCCGGCGTCGACCTTGACGATGCCCTTCGGCTTCGCGACGAGTCGCAGCCGGTGGCAGGCGACGAGCGCCTGCGCCGGCTCGGGCAGGCTGCCGAAGCGGTCGACGAGTTCCTCCTGCATCGTGTCCAGCTCGTCGGCCGTCTCGCAGTTCGCCAGCCGCTTGTAGAGGACGAGCCGCTCGTGCACGTCGCTGCAGTAGTCGCCCGGCAGCAGCGCGGGCACGTGCAGGTTGATCTCGGTGGCGACGCCGAGCGGCGCGGAGAGGTCGGGCTCGCGCCCGGCCTTCAGCGCGGAAACCGCCGCCCGGAGCATGTCGGCGTAGAGCTGGAAGCCGACCTCCTGCATCTCGCCCGACTGCGATTCGCCCAGCACCTCGCCTGCGCCGCGGATCTCGAGGTCGTGCATCGCGAGGAAGAATCCGGCGCCGAGGTCCTCCATCATCTGGATCGCCTCGAGCCGCTTCTTCGCCTGCGCGGAGAGCGCTTCCTCCGGTGGCGTCAGCAGGTACGCGTACGCCTGGTGGTGCGACCGGCCGACGCGACCGCGCAGCTGATGCAGCTGCGCGAGGCCGAAGCGGTCCGCGCGTTCGATGATGATCGTGTTCGCGGTCGGCACGTCGATCCCGCTCTCGATGATCGTCGAGCACAGCAGCAGGTTCACGCGCTGCGCATAGAACTCGCGCATCACGTGCTCGAGCTCGCGCTCGCCCATCTGGCCATGCGCGACCCCGATCCGCGCCTCCGGCACGAGCGCGCCGAGCCGCTCGGCGGTCGTGTTGATCGTGTCGATGTCGTTGTGCAGGAAATAGACCTGGCCGCCGCGCTTCAGCTCGCGCAGCACCGCTTCGCGGATGATTCCCCGCGAGTAGACCGAGACGAAGGTCTTGATCGCGAGCCGCCGCTGCGGGGCGGTGGCGATCACCGAGAAGTCGCGTATGCCCTCGAGCGACATCGCGAGCGTGCGCGGGATCGGCGTGGCCGTGAGCGTCAGCACGTCGACTTCGGCGCGCAGCCGCTTGAGCTGCTCCTTCTGCCGTACGCCGAATCGGTGCTCCTCGTCGATGATGACGAGCCCGAGGTTGCGGAAGCGGCACGTCGGGCTGGACGAGCCGGTGAGTGCCGATCACCAGGTCGATCGTGCCCGCGGCCAGCCCTTCCAGCGTCGTCTTGACTTCCTTGGGCGAGCGGAAGCGCGACAGCTCGACGATCCGGACCGGGAGCTCGGAGAAGCGGTCGGAGAACACCTGGAAGTGCTGCTCGGCCAGCAGCGTCGTCGGCACGAGCACCGCGACCTGCCTGCCGTCGCCGAGCGCCACGAACGCGGCGCGCAGCGCGACTTCGGTCTTGCCGAAACCGACATCGCCACAGACCAGCCGGTCCATCGGCTTGCCGGCGGTGAGATCCTCGACGACGGCCTCGATCGCCGCCTGCTGGTCCGGTGTCTCGTCGAAGGCGAAGCCTTCCGCGAACGCTTCGTAATCGTGCGGATTGAACCGGAACGCATGACCCTTGCGCGCGGCGCGCTGGGCATAGAGGTTGAGCAGCTCGGCGGCGGTGTCGTGCGCCTGGCGGGCCGCACGCTTCTTCGCCTTGTCCCACTGGCTGCTGCCGAGCTCGTGCAGCGGTGCCGCGTCCGGCGTCGCGCCACTGTAGCGCCCGATCAGGTGCAGGTTCGCGACCGGTACGTAGAGCTTCGCGTCGTTCGCATAGACGAGCTGCAGGAACTCCGCCGGCCCCTCACCCAGGTTCATCGTGACGAGGCCCAGGTAGCGACCGATGCCGTGCTGCTCGTGGACGACCGGATCGCCGATCCGCACCTCGGACAGGTCGCGCAGCATCGCGTCGACGTTCGACCGCCGTGCCGCGTCGCGCTTTCCGCGCCGGACGACTCCGGCGTAGAGCTCGGCCTCGGTGACGAACGCGAGCCTTGCCGCGGGCCACGCGAATCCGGCGTGCAGCGGCGCCACGACGAGCGCGCGCTGGGCATCGCCGGCGACGAACGAGCGCCAGTCCTCGGCGAGCGGCAGGTCGAGACCGTACTCCGCGAAGTACTGGTGCATCGTCTCGCGCCGGCCCGCGCTTTCGGCACAGATCAGCACGCGGACCTTGCCCGCCGCGACATACTGCTTGAGCGCGACCAGCGGATCGGGTGCGCGGCGATCGACCTGGACCGACGGCAGCGCACGTGCGCCGGCGTGCCGTGCCGGGAGCTCCGCTTCGGCCGCAGGGACGGGAATCTCCAGGCGCGCATGTGGCTTCAGCGAGCCGTTGAACGCGTCGGGGGAAAGGAACACGGTGGTCGGCGGCAGCAGCGGCCGGGCCCTGTCGCCGCGCAGCAGCCGGTAGCGCGCTTCGGTGTCCTGCCAGAACCGCTCCACCGCATTCGCGACATCGCCGACGAGCGCGACCGCTGCGTTCTCCGGCAGGTAGTCGGCCAAGGTCGCCGTCTGGTCGAAGAACAGCGGCAGGTAGTACTCGATGCCGCCGGGCATCACGCCGTTGCTGACGTCCTTGTAGAGCGGCGAGCGCAGCGGGTCGCCTTCGAAGACCTCGCGGTAGCGGCCGCGAAAGCGCGTGCAGGCCGCCTCGTCGGTCGGGAATTCGCGTGCCGGCAGCAGGCGCACATCGGGCACCGGGTAGAGCGTGCGCTGCGTATCGACGTCGAACGTCTTGATGCTCTCGATGTCGTTGCCGAAGAGGTCGAGCCGGAAGGGAAGCGCGCTTCCCATCGGAAAGAGATCGATCAGCCCGCCGCGCACACTGAACTCGCCGGGTGCGACGACCTGCGTCACGTGCTGGTAGCCGGCGAGCGCCAGCTGCGCGCGCAGCGCGTCGACATCGAGCGTCGTGCCCTGGCGCAGGAAGAACGTGAACGCCGCGAGATAGTCGCGCGGCGCGAGCCGGTAGAGCGCCGTCGTCGCCGCGACGACGAGCACGTCGCATTCTCCGCGGGAGACCCGGTACAGCGTTGCGAGCCGTTGCGAGACGAGGTCCTGGTGCGGCGAGAAGTGGTCGTAGGGCAGGGTCTCCCAATCGGGCAGCAGCGCGACCCGGAGCTCGGGCGCGAACCAGGGCAGCTCGTCGGCGAGTCGCTGGGCGGCAAGCGCATCGGCGCTGACCACCGCGAGCAGGCGCTTGCCGCGCGCGCACCCGGCCGCGAGCTGGGCGAGGGCCATCGCATCGGCGGAACCGGGCAGTGCCGGCGCGCGAGCTTTCTGGCCGGGGGCGGGCAGCGGCGGGACGAGCGGGGGCAGCGCGGCGAGCATCGGAATGCCCGCTGCGGGGACGGGGGTCGCGGGCGCGGCGGCGTTGCTGCTAGGTGCGGCGGCGCCGGCATCCGAAGACGCGACACCTGCCACAGCCGCCGGCCCGTCGGCGGAATTGGCCGGCGGCACGTGCAACTGCGAATCGAGCGCGGATTATACGCGGCGACCCCGGACCGACATTCCCGGCGGGCGTCCGCCCTATTTCACGGCGTCGCCAATGCGCATATCCTGACGGCTATCGGGACCAACGACCGGCCGCGAAGGCGGGTGCTGCGGCTGCGGCGGGAACCGATCGACCGGGGATCCGATGCGCGATGGGCCACGTGGACAGATGATGGGCGACATCGGCAACGCAGATCGCGTTGTGCTCATGCAGCGACTCGTGGCGCTCAAGGTCGAGCACCGCGATCTCGACACCGTGATCCATCGCCTCGTTAACGAGGCCGCGCACGACCAGCTGCAGCTCACGCGGCTCAAGCGCCGCAAACTGCTGCTGAAGGACCAGATCGCGTGGCTCGAGCGGCAGATCGATCCCGACGTTTCGGCTTGACCCGCGCGCCCGACCGATTCCGACGGCTGGACTTGATCCCTGATCCGCGGGCCCGACCGATCCCGGAACCTTCGCGCGCTATTGAGGCACGCGTCCGTATTTGTCGTCGAAGCGAACGATGTCGTCTTCGCCGAGATAGTCGCCGCACTGCACCTCGATCATCACCAGCGGCTCGCTCCCCGGGTTCTCGAGCCGATGCCGGGTCTCGACCGGGATGTAGGTCGAGCCGTTGGCGCCGATCGTCGAAGGTGTCCTCGCCGCGCGTGACCCGCGCGATGCCGGCGACGACGACCCAGTGCTCGCTGCGCCGGTGATGGAGCTGCAGCGACAATGCGGCGCCGGGCTTCACCTCGATCCGCTTGATCTTGAAGCCGGGCGCCGTCCTGCAGCACCGTGTACGCGCCCCAGGGCCGCGCGACCGTCCTGTGCAGTCCGGTACGATTCGTGGCCGCGCTGCTTCAACTCGCCGACGACGTCCTTGACGCGCTGCAGGTGGTCGCGATGCGCGACGAGCACGCGCATCGGGCGTGTCGACGATGACGAGGTTGTCGACGCCCGACCGTCGCGACGACGCGATCGTCGGCGTGCACGTAGGTGTCGCGTGGTCGCGATCGTGACGCGCTCGCCCTGGCCGCGGTTGCCCTGCGCGTCGGCCGGCGCGAGCTCGGCCACCGCCTGCCACGAGCCGATGTCGCTCCAGTCGAACGCGCCGCGCACGACCGCGACCTCGCCGGCCGCCGCAGCCTTTTCCATCACCGCGTAGTCGAGCGAGATGTCCGGCACGGCAGCGAACAGTCCGGCGTCGATCTCCAGCATCGGCATGTCGCCGCTGGCCCGCGAGCGCCTGCGCGACCGGACGCACCGCGTCGAGCACGTCGCGGTGCGTGCCGCGCGAATGCCGCGACGATCGCGGCGGCGGTGAAGCAGAACATCCCCGAGTTCCAGACGTAGTTGCCGGCGGCGAGGTATTCGCGCGCCTTCGCAAGCGCCGGCTTTTCGACGAAGCGGCGCGCGGTGAACGCCGGCGGCGCGCAGCCGGCGAGCGCCGGACCGCATTCGATGTAGCCGAATCCGGTCTCCGGATGCGTCGGACCGATGCCGAACGTGACCAGCAGTCCGTCGCGCGCGAGCCGCGCGGCGCGCGCGACCGCCGCCGCGAAGGCCGCCTGGTCGCGGATCAGGTGGTCGGCGGGAAGCACCAGCAGCACCGCGTCGCGCTGCGCATCGGCGACGCAGAGCGCGGCGAGCGCAACGGCCGGCGCCGTGTTGCGGCCGAAGGGCTCGAGCAGGAACGAGCTTCGTGACCGGTCTGCCGGTCGCGCAATCCCGCGTAGGCGTCCTTCGTCTGGAAGTAGTACTCGCGGTTGGTGACCGTGACGAGTTCGGCGACGCCGGGCAGCGCAAGCGCGCGCGCCGCGGTCTTGGCGAGCAGCGTCTCGCCGTCGGGCAGCGGCATCGACGGCTTCGGCGTCGACTCGCGCGACAGCGGCCACAGCCGCGTGCCGGCGCCGCCGGAAAGGATCACCGGATCACGACCGGAACAGCCGGGTCAGGCGGTGCGCTCATCTGCGGCAGGTGAGAAGGACGGATGGGCCTGAACGTGCCGACGCGATCGCTCTGCGCGATGCGGAAACGTCTTGAAACCGCGCGAGTTTACCCCATGTCGCAACGCGGACGCCGACGATTGGCATCGCGCGCGCGGCGAGGCGCGGAGTGCTATGATTGGCCGACTTGAGCGCAATGCGCGCCGCGATTCACGCGCGCACCGCGACGATTACCGGGGGTGAACTGGTTTCGACGGGGGTTGCAAAGCAGCTCGGGGCATGCCGAGGCGCAGGTCCTCGTAAATCCTACTGCAATCGCAAACTTAACTGCGAACGACGAAACGTACGCTCTGGCGGCTTAATCCCGCCGGACCTCGCACCCGGCAGCGCTCGGCTGGGGTGATGCAGGTTGGCAACAACTGAGTCACGGCGAGGACATTTTGAGCGATCGCGCGCGCCCGGGTCACTTGGGCGAAGCGTTAAACCAAGGTGACTGGCCCTGCCGCAGCCTGTCCGCCGGCGACGACGGGGCGAGAGCCAAATGACGCGACTAAGCATGTAGTCCTGACTGTCGAGTGCTTCCGGACGCGAGTTCGATTCTCGCCACCTCCACCAACAGCAAGAATGAACGGCCCCCATGGGGCCGTTTTTATTTGATTAATAAAGAAAAACGATCCAGTGACTTCCGTGGGCGTGTGCTAAGCTCCGGCTCGGAAAGAGGTAACAGAAGGAGGTAACGGCTGTTATTCCCGTTCATCGCAGGAGGTAACGACGGAATGGGCGGGAAGTGAGGGAGCTCCTCGGGGCGCTTGCGGTGAAGAACGCGGTGCCGCGCGCACGACCGCACCGGTTGAAGGACGGCGGCGGATTGTTCTTGTTGGTCGCGCCGTCCGGCGTGAAATCTTGGCAATACCGCTACAAGCTCGACGGAAAGGGACAGACCGCGACCCTCGGAAAGTACCCCCGCATGTCACTGGCCGAGGCGCGCATCGCGGCTGGGAGGGCGCGCGCAGACGGCGGCCGCCGGCGAACATCTAACAGTGGCCAAACGGATCGAAAGGGCTCAACGCGCTGCTGGCCGATCCACTACGTTCGAGAAGTTGGCTGCCGATTGGATAGCCATTGAGGCACGTCGGGTGAAGTGGACTGCTGATTACCGACAGGAAGTGGCGGCGTCTCTGCGCAATCACCTGTCCAGCCTTGAATGCCCTACCCGTAGCGGCAATCAACGCGACGCTGTGGCCCCAATTCTCAGAAAGGTCGAGCGGTCGGCGCCGGACATGGCGACGAAGGTTCGCCAGCGGCTGCGTGTGATCCTGGATCACGCCGTGGAGGAAGGGCTCATTCTCGGCAATCCGCTGCCCGCTTCGCGCCGTCTAGGCGCGCCACGCGAAGCACTACCCGGCCGTGGTCGACCGTGACGGCGTCGGCGCAATTCTTCGCGCCAGCGATAAGGCCGAGGCATCGCGTGGAGTGAAGCGCGCGCATCTACTGCTTGCGTTTCTGGCGCAGCGCATCTCCGAAGTGGTTGGCGCAACCTGGGACGAATTCGATATGTCGGCGGGGACGTGGGCGATTCCGCGGCATCGGATGAAGCGCAAGGAGTCCGAGCGGGGCGCACATCTTGTCCCGATCCCACCGCAATTGTTGGCGCAAGTGCGCGAGTGGAGGCGCACCGACGGCGAGGATGCCGAATTTGTGTGCACCGCTCCCGGAGGCGAGAAGGCAATCACGCGCGAGGCCGTTGAGAAATATTATCGCCGCGCCCTGAAACTTACTGGACGGCACTCACCGCACTCATGGCGCAGCGTGATGAAGACGTGGGTGGAAAACGCCGACAAATCGACGGACGCGGTGGAGGTTCACTTGGACCACGTTGTGGGCGGCAAGGTGGCAGCGAGCTATGACCGGGCGGACAGGCTTGGACCTCGGCGCGAGCTTATCGCCTGGTATGAACGCGAACTGATCGCTGCGCGCGATGGAGCGAGGATTGTCGCGTTGCGCGGCGGCAAGTCGGCGTGACTATTACAGAAATGCGTATTTGGGAATCAGACTATTGTCGCCTGTTACAGGGTTGGCAGGTCGGAAGGGCATGAAGGGCGCGGCTATCCATGTCGGCAAGTCCTGCCCGTCGGCGGTGCCGGCAATCATGTTCAGCCACTGAAGTGAACTCTACGGAGGACCCATGCCGCGCTCAACAAGGACCAAGGGGCAATCGGTACCGGCAGCCGAACCAGACCCAACTGCCACGCCCTCGACCGGGATCGAGAGCGTGTCGGCAGTCGGAGCGATAGCCCGGGTCGAGAATTCGGTCAATGCGGCCCAAATTGCCTTAATGGCCGAAACGACGGGCCCGTTTGCCACCGGGGCGCGCGCGTCTGAAATCGCGTTGATGGACGAATTTGGCCTGGCGGAATTTACGGAGCTGACCGGCGTTGGTGTTGGGGATCACGGGATCTATCGAGTGGGGCCGACGGGGGTTTCGCTTCGTGTGAGCGAAGGGGGGGCCGACTTCACGCCCATCGAACAGCACAAATTGCACCAAGCTGCACGCCAGCTAACGCTTGCTTTTCCGTGCATGCCGGCCGCATTCATGACGTGGTACGACGCAACGCGAGGTACGCCGCGGGCCGGCCCGCAGGGGCAGCCAGCGGGACGGGGCGTCAGTGATTTTCCATTGGCGAAGGGATTCGCCGAGGAGCTCGAGGCGGGAGGGGGGGCAGCGATCGCGATGAAAAAGGGTTCAGCGCCATCGTCGAGGATCATTGCGGCCTTTCGGGTCAAACCTGACCTGGCCGAGAACAAGAAATGGTGGGACAACCGGATGCGTCACGCCGCCAGATACAAATTGGAGGTTGCCCGTGCCAGCACTGGACGGGCCGGGACTGCATCGCAGTGGGACCCGCTGCAGATCGCTGTATGGCTCGTCGATAGAGAGCACCTTCCCTCGGAAAAGGTCCGCCTCGCGGTCGAAGAGCATTTCCCCAAAATTGACTCATCCTTGCTTTGATCTAATGCGGTATCAATGCGGCATGAAAGCATGCCGCATTAGAAACTCCCATCCGACTTGGTCCGCCGGAACCCGGGCTGGACCGCTGCCGCCGCGTTCGAACGCGATGCCGCATTAGCCGCCGCGTTCAAGCTCCCGCTCATCCACTAACCAAAACGGATGAGCGAAAATGAACACAACAGAAGAATACCCACAAGGCCCCGGCCGCCGGTTGCTCCGCCTTCCGGAGGTCTGCCATCTCGTCGGGCTTCGCCGCAGCGCGATCTACGACAAGATCAGCAAGGGGGAATTCCCCGCCCCCGTGCACCTGGGGCCTAGGTCCAGGGCGGTGGCATGGCCCTCGAACGAGATTGACGATTGGATCGACTCTCGCATCAGCGAGAGTCGCCAAGGCGCTCGGTGAGGGGGAAGCCATGACCATCTTTCCGCCTGACGGCAGCCAAACCGACCCGTCTCCGACGACCCTATCGGAGCCTAACGCGATTGCCCATGTGATCGTCGGCGCTCCGGCTTCAACTGAGAGCGTCGAGGCGGGGGAGACAGACCCGCACGGCCAGTCATGCCTGACGCAGCTTCTGAAGCTGTCCTTCGGCCAGTGCGCGAACGACAATCGGCCGAGCGCGCGCACGTTGAGCCTCGGCGAATTGATTCAAGAGTTCTCGAATCCCAACAGCGCGCGCGGGACGCTCACTGCAGCCGAATATCACGCCCTCGACAAGGTGGATTCCGTCCAGAAGGCACAGCGCAACCGCGAAAAGGACGGAGCGTATTTCGTCGCCTGCCATTTCGGCGGAGATGGCAGAAGGTGCAACGACAACGTCGAGGCTCTCTGCGGCATGACGCTCGACTTCGATTCTGGCAAGACAACCGAGGAGGACATTCGGCGGCAGCTAAGGGGATACGCCTACCTCGCTTACACCAGCTATAGCCACCGCGTTGAGTTGCAGAAATGGCGTGTGCTGGTGCCGTATCGCGAGCCCATCACCAAGGACCAGCACGCTGGCGTGTTCCGGTATTTTCAGGATCTGTTTCAGGGAGATGTCGACCCGGCCTGCGCCACACCTTGCCAATTCTGGTATACGCCGGCGTGTCCGCCGGATGCGACGAGCCTGTTCCGGAGCTTCGCCGCGGATGGCGATTTATTCGCCCCCGCGGCAATTCACGAAGACCCGGCGCCCGTTCGTGGGCCGGCTCCAGATATTGAAGCTGCCGCGGATTCCGCCGACCACAGTGACCGGCTTCAACGGCTCGAAGCCGCCCTGCGGTTCATCCCCTCGGACGACCGCAAGACTTGGGTGAACTTTGGGATTGCCATCAAGCATGACCTCGGTGACTCCGGCCTTGCGCCTTGGCTCGCCTGGTCGCGCAAGTCGGAGAAGTTTGATGTGGACGATGCGCTCAAGACATGGGGATCGTTCAAAGACAAGCTCACAGGACCGAGCATCACTCTTGGCTCCATCTTCTACATGGCCCAGGAAAGGGGCTGGAACCACGATGCTCCGGGCGCCGAACTGCCTGAGTACGTGACCCGCCTCAACGCAGACTATTTTCATGCACCCCAGGGCGGCAAGACACTTGTCTTCAAGGAACAGACCGATCCTCTTAGCGGCCGAGAGTTTCTGCAGGCGATGAGCCTCAAGGACTTTCGTGATCTATTTACAAGCGACCGCGTCGACGTCTGCGGCGCGAATGGGAGGCCAAAGAGTATTACTGTCGCGGATGCTTGGTTGCTGCACAAAGAGCATCGGCAATTTGACGGCGTAATCCTCGCGCCAAACGCCGAGGTTCCCGGTTATTACAACCTATGGCGCGGCTTTGCGGTCGAGCCCCACGCAGGGGATTGGAATCTGATGCGGAGCCACATCCGAAACGTCCTTTGCAAGGGCGACCCGATCGCCTTCGAATACTTCCTCAGCTGGTTGGCGTCTTGTGTCCAATATCCCGATCGGCGCGCGGAGGTGGCAGTTGTCTTGCGAGGGGGGCGAGGGACAGGGAAGGGCATCTTCGTCCACACGATTGGACGTATCTTTGGACAGCACTACCTGCAGATCAGCCAGCCCCGGCACCTGACCGGCAATTTCAATGCCCACCTCGCTGAATGCGTTGTTCTCTTCGTGGACGAGGCGTTCTGGGCGGGAGATAAGCCGGGGGAGGGCGTGCTCAAGCATTTGATCACGGAACCTACTCTCCCCATCGAGCGCAAGTTCCGGGACGTTGAATCCACGCGCAATTTGCTACACGTACTTATGGCATCGAACAACCAATGGGTCGTCCCTGCGGGCCTCGAGGAACGTCGATTTTTCGTTCTGGACGTGGATGACTCAAAGCAGCAGGACCACAAGTACTTCGGCGCGCTAAGCGCCGAGATTGAAAGCGGTGGAACCGAAGCAATGCTGCATGAGCTCCTGCACCGCGATATTTCATCGTTCAATTTCCGGGCAGCACCAAAGACTAAGGCACTCACAGATCAGAAGCTGCTATCAATGGATCCAGCCGATCGTTGGTGGTTCGAAGTGCTGACCAGGGGCGTACTGCCGATTCAGAATTCGCGCCTGGCTCCAAGAGGAACGCAATACGAGGTCTGGGACAAGATCCCCATCAATCACCTTCACGCCGATTACGTCAAAAATCAGAAAATGACGAATACACCCCGCCGCTCTTCCCAGACGCAGCTTGGCATAAGTCTGAAACGGCTACTGCCAGCTGGTTTCCCCAAGAAGGGCACAGTCACGGAGCTTGACTACATGGGAGTGGCTTGCCGCGTACCTGTATATAAGTTCCCTCCGTTAGAGGCCTGCCGCAAATATTTTGAGGGGATGGCCAGTCTTGACGGATTCGATTGGGAGGGGGCAGATCTCTCCTCCGACAGATACCAACCTGAGGAACCTTAACAACCTTTTTGATCAATTCATAAGGAATGGAACCTCACTTCTCGCGAATTGGCTGATATCAATTTCAGGTCCGACAGGTCTCGGGTCGCCCGCTCGACGCGCCCCCTCCGGCCTTACTGATATCGGGCAGCACGAAGTCCTGAGCGCCCAGCACGACGCACTGAGCCCAGACCACCTCCCGCAGCACTACGCGCGCCTAAGAGGCTCTGGTGGCTCCTGTTGCTGCCTCACTGTGAGGCAGTGCGGGGTACCCAGAACGTAGAGCGAGAGCGCAGTACTCAGAACGAGGCACCCGGGCTGGAAGAGCGAGGCAGGAACGAGGCAGCAGTAAGGCGGGGTGCGAAATCCTGCGGCGGCGCGTCGGGCCGAGTTCGACCCACTGCGGTCGGTCGACGTACTCAAGAGCAGCCTTTCAACGCTGGGGTTCAGCCGCGCCCCGCAGAGGTGGGCTACAGTTGGGAACAATCCGAAATGATACGATTACTGAATCACCTCGTCCGCACGCAGCAGCAGCGATTGCGGGATCGTCAGGCCGAGCGCCTTGGCCGTCTTGAGATTGATCGAGAGTTCGAACCGCGACGGTTGCTCGACGGGAAGATCGCCTGGTTTGGCGCCCTTCAGGATCCGGTCGACGTAACTGGCGCCGAGTTGCGCGTACTGGGTGGTCGTTGGCCCATAGCTGATCAGACCGCTTGCCGGAAGATACCGGCCGCTGCCCACGACGGCCAGCGGCAACCTGTGAGCCTGCGCGAAGTCGGCGATTGCGACGCGGTTGTTTCTGATCAGCGGTTCCGGAGGAAGCAATATCGATTCCGTGTTCGCGCGGCGGATGGCCGCGAACGCAGCCTCAAAATCACCTGGTGCTCGAAACCTCGACGATCTGCGCCTGCATCCCGAGAGCCTCGGCGTCCACCCGCATTAGTTTGACCATCGGAGCGGCGGCCTCGTTGCTCGGATTGGTGAACACGGCGACGCTCCGCAAGCGAGGAGCCGCCTCCTTGAGGAGCTGCAGCGTCTTGCGCACGGATTCATCGGCGAGGTAGCTCGCGCCGGTGACGTTGCCCCCCGGCTTCCTGTAGTCCGCGACCATCCCGTACTCGATCGGGTTTCCCACGCCGACCATCACGATGGGTATCGACTTCGTCGCCTGCATGAGCGCGCGAGTGGCCGGCGCGGACTGGACGAGAATGACGTCGGGACCTTGGGCGACGAGTTCAACCGCCACGGCCGGCAGGCGATCGTTCCTGCCTTCCGTCGTTCGCAGCTCCAGGAACGCGATGTTCCGACCGTCGGTCCACCCGAGCTTTTCCAGCTCGGCTCGCAGCTCTCTGACGAAAGCCTCGACGTCGGCGCGGGCGAACGCGGATAGAAATCCGATTCGGCGTGTCGTTACCTGGCTCTGGGCTCGCAGGTTGGGGGACAACCCGAGCAGGGTGCCTCCAGCTACGGCGACGAATGTCCGCCGGTCCATCATCGAATCACCTCGTCGACGAGAGGAAGTCCAGCCATCGTACGCCTACAGCGCGGACTGAGTACCGCCAGCGACCGGCCGCTCATGGCCGGTCAGCGCCTTTGGCAACGGGCGCCGACCGGCAACTTTCCCGCCTGGCCGCTACACCTCGGTCTGCTCGGCGATCTTAAGCGCGTCGTCAACGTCAATTCCAAGATAGCGGACGGTGCTTTCGAGCTTGCTATGACCGAGCAGCAGTTGCTCCGCTCGGAGGTTCTTGGTGCGGCGATAGATCAGTGTCGGCTTGGTCCGACGCATGGAATGCGTGCCGTACGCCGTCGGATCGAGGCCGATTTCCTCGACCCACTCACGCACGATCCGGGCGTAATGCCGCGTGCCGAGGTGCGGCGATTCGTGCACGCGACTGGGAAAGAGGAAGCTATCCGACTTCAGCCCAGCTGACTTGATCCACGCGTCCAGCGCCTCCCGAGTTGGCGCCGTGATCCGAACTGGACAGGACGCTGGGTCTTTTGTTGAAGGACTATCGCCCGCGCGGCGAGTCGGTCGCCGTGGCACACCTCTCGGACCTGCAGCTTGACCAGGTCGGAGGCCCGTAGTTTGCTGTCGATCCCCAAGTCGAACAAGGCAAGTTCGCGCAACCGGCCTTGCATTTGCAGCCGGATGCGGATTGCCCAAATCTCTTGAAGCTTGAACGGCGCCTTCTGGCCGACGAGCTTTCCCTTGTTCCAAGCTCCCCGACGGGATGCAGTGCGGGTTTCGTTCATGGTGATCTCCTTTCGGTTGAAGGAGATTCCACGTCACGGCGGATCGCGCACTGACTCATCGCGCCGCGTTAGAGCACAGCGGCTTAGGGAAGCCCAGATGGAAAGTGCGGTTTCTCGACCCAAAGCGGTCATTCGGGCGTAGACTTTTGCGAGGCAGAATTTCCTGATGGAGGGGATCTGAGATCAACTGTCACTCTGTGGTTGGCAATTGTCGCGCTCTGGTCTGGTACGAGTTGGGCCAATGACTCCGGCGTAGTTTCCTTTCAAAGTGCCGGCAGTCTGCAACGGAGCGTCGCCAGCGAGCCGTTCGCACTGGTTGGAACCTCTGTGGCGCTTTCCGGCGAGCTTCTCTTTCCGGAGGGTGCAGGACCATTCCCGGCTATTGTGCTCGCGCACGGCTGCGAGGGGAATCGCAATGTCGAGCCTGTCTGGGGGCCGTTCTTGCGCAAGGCCGGATATGCCACGTTTAACGTCGACAGCCTCCGCGGGCGCGGCCTTAACGAGGTCTGTACCCAGCCCTTTTCGCTCTCGCCGCTGCAGCGTGTGTCCGACATCTACGGCGCGCTGCGTCTGCTTGCCGCGCATCCGAAAGTCGACGCGAAGCGGGTGGCGCTGATGGGTTTTTCCCACGGCGGCATCGTCACCATGCTCGCGTCGACAACCTGGGCCAAGGAGAACTTCGCGCCCGCCGGCCAGCCCTCATTCCGCGCCTTCTTCCCCTTTTACCCATACTGCAACACGATATTTCCGGAGCGGGATCGCGTATCGGCGCCAGTGCGCATCCATACCGGCGCCGCAGACGATTGGACGCCGGCGAAACCCTGCGCTGATCTTGCCGGGTCGCTCAAGGCGGCCGGCCAGGACGTCAGCATCAGCGTCTATCCGGATGCCTACCATAAGTTCGATCAAGCGAGGGACACCGTCTTCTTGCCGAATGTCGTCAACCCGGCGGACTGCTATGTCAAGATGCCGAGCATCCTCGGCCCGCTCGCTCCGGAGAGCATTGCCAACTGCGTAAAGAAAGGCGCGACGGAAGGCAATAGCCCTTCTGCCACCGAGCAGGCGCGCAAGAATCTGCGTGTGCAGATGGAGGAGTTGCTGAGATAGAAGGCTGGATCGTGAATGACGGCT
>CAWAOF010000032.1:0-47272 GCA_963783525.1 uncultured beta proteobacterium | reverse complement strand
CTAACCGGAACAGACCCAAAGTGCACGTGGCGGAGACGCAGGGATTCGAACCCTGGATACAGGTTTTGGCCCGTATGCTCCCTTAGCAGGGGAGTGCCTTCGACCACTCGGCCACGTCTCCGGGAGAGGCGGATTGTATCGGCGCCGCCCTGCGGCGTCAAACCGACGCGGCGAGAAAAACTCGCGGAAAAACCGGCGGTTACGCCTCCTGCGGCGCCTTGTCCAGCTCGAATGCCTTGTGCAGCACGCGCACGGCGAGCTCGAGGTACTTCTCGTCGATGACGACCGAGATCTTGATCTCCGACGTCGAGATCATCTGGATGTTGATGCCCTCGTCGGCGAGCGTCTTGAACATCTTGCTCGGCGATGCCGACGTGCGAGCGCATGCCGATGCCGACGACCGAGACCTTGCAGATCCGGTTGTCGCCGATGATCTCGCGCGCCTTGAACGTCTTGCCCCGCTCGCCGGCGAGGACCTCGAGCGCCTTCTGGTACTCGCTGCGGTTCACGGTGAACGAGAAGTCGGTGTGCCCCGACGCGCCGATGTTCTGCACGATCATGTCGACGTCGATGTTGGCGGCGGCGATCGGGCCGACGATCGCGTAGGCGACGCCGGGCCGGTCCTCGACGCCCATCACCGAGATCTTGGCCTCGTCGCGGCTGAACGCGATGCCCGAAATGATCGCCTGTTCCATGGTCTCGTCTTCCTCGAACGTGATCAGCGTGCCCTTCGACGTGGACTCCGGATCCTCGAACGACGACAGCACGCGCAGCTTGACGTTGTACTTGCCGGCGAATTCGACCGAGCGGATCTGCAGCACCTTCGAGCCGAGGCTCGCCATCTCGAGCATTTCCTCGAAGGTGACCGTGTCGAGCCGCCGCGCCTCGGGCACGATCCGCGGGTCGGTCGTGTAGACGCCGTCGACGTCGGTGTAGATCTGGCACTCGTCGGCCTTGAGCGCGGCGGCGAGCGCGACGCCCGAGGTGTCCGACCCGCCGCGGCCGAGCGTCGTGATGTTGCCCTCGCGCGTCGACGCCCTGGAAGCCGGCGACGATGACGATCGTCCCGGCGGCGAGATCGGCGCGCATCCGCTGCCTCGTCGATCGCGAGGATGCGCGCCTTGGTGAAGGCGCTGTCGGTCAGGACGCGGACCTGGCCGCCGGTGTAGCTCTTGGCCTTGAGGCCCATCGCCTCGAGCGTGATCGCGAGCAGCCCGATCGTCACCTGCTCGCCGGTCGCGGCGACGACGTCGAGCTCGCGCGGATCCGGGTTCGGGCGAGAGCTCCTTCGCGAGCGCGAGCAGCCGGTTGGTCTCGCCGGCCATCGCCGAGACGACGACGACGAGCTGGTGGCCCTCGCGATGATAGTGGGCGACGCGGCGCGCGACGTTGCGGATGCGCTCGGTGGTGCCGACCGACGTGCCGCCGTATTTCTGGACGATCAGGGCCATGGAGTTCGTTGTCGGATTGCGATCTCGGCTGCAGCAGGCGACCGTCGGCCTGCGTGCGGAACGTCTGGCGGATTCGCTCAGATCAGGCGGAAGGCGAGCGTGGCGTTGGTGCCGCCGAAGCCGAACGAGTTGGAGAGTGCGGCGCGGATCTTCATGTCGCGCGCGACGCGCGGCACGAAGTCGAGATCGCACTGCGGATCCTGGTTGAAGAGATTCGCGGTGGGCGGCGCGACCTGGTCGCGCAGCGCCAGCACCGTGAACACCGCCTCGACGCCGCCGGCGGCGCCGAGCAGATGGCCGGTCATCGACTTGGTCGAGCTGATCGCGAGCTTCCTCGCGTGGTCGCCGAAGGCGCGCTTGACCGCGATGCACTCGGCGATGTCGCCGAGCGGCGTCGACGTCCCGTGCGCGTTGATGTAATCGACGTCGCCGGGGTTGAGCCCGCCGTTGCGCATCGCGTTGATCATGCTGCGCGCGCCGCCGTGGCCGTCGTCCGGCGGGGCCGTGATGTGATGCGCGTCGGCGCTCATTCCGTAGCCGGCGAGCTCGCAGTAGATCCGGGCGCCGCGCGCCTTCGCGTGCTCGTATTCCTCCAGCACGAGGACGCCGGCGCCCTCGCCCTGCACGAAGCCGTCGCGGTCGACGTCCCAGGGCCGGCTGGCCGTCGCCGGGTCGTCGTTGCGCGTCGACAGCGCGCGGGCGGCGCAGAACCCGCCGATGCCGAGCGCGCTGACCGTCGCCTCGGTGCCGCCGGCGATCATCACGTCGGCATCGCCGTACTCGATCAGGCGCCCCGCCTCGCCGATGCTGTGGTTGGCCGTCGAGCAGGCGCTGACGAGCGCCAGATTCGGACCCTGGTACCCGTACTGGATCGAGACGAGGCCGGCGACCATGTTGATGATCGAGCCCGGCACGAAGAACGGGGTGATCTTGCGCCAGCCGCCGGCGAGGATACGTCTCCTTCGTCTCCTCGATCAGCGGCAGGCCGCCGATGCCGGAGCCGATGCAGACGCCGACGCGCTCCTTGTCGCCGCGGTAGTCGTCGAGGCCGGCGTCGGTGACCGCCTCCATCGTCGCCACGAGGCCGTAATGGATGAACAGATCGTAGCGCCGCGCCTCCTTCGCCGACAGGTACTTGCCGACGTCGAAGCCCTTGACCTCGGCGGCGATCCGCGTCGGAAAGGTCGACGCAGTCGAAGCGCGTGATCGGCCCGATGCCGGAGCGCGCATTGCGAATCGAGTCCCACGCGGCAGCAGACCGATGCCGACCGGCGAGACGATGCCCATTCCGGTGACGACGACGCGGCGACGGGTCATGGCGAGTCGGCGGGGAGTGCGACGGCGACTGCGACGGCTGCGCGCCGGCGGGATCCGCGGCGGCCGCGTGACGGAACCGGCCGGACGGCGGCGGCGCCCGGACCGCCCGCGCGGTCACTTCTTGACGTGCGAACCGATGTAGTCGATCGCCTGCTGGACGGTCGTGATCTTCTCGGCTTCCTCGTCCGGAATCTCGGTCTCGAACTCCTCCTCGAGCGCCATCACGAGCTCGACGGTGTCGAGCGAGTCGGCGCCGAGATCGTCGACGAACGACGATTCGTTCTTGATTTCGGCCTCGTTCACGCCCAGCTGCTCGGCAACGATCTTCTTCACTCGTTGTTCAACGTTTTCCATGCTTCTCCCTCCCGTTGCGGGGGTGACTGATTCGAAACTGCGCGATTTTACCAGATGGCGGACCCGGGCGGAAACCGTTCGGTCGCCGCAGCCATCCCGGCCCCCGGCTACGCCATGTACATCCCGCCGTTGACGTGCAGCGTCGCGCCGGTGATGTACCCGGCCTGCGGCGAGGCCAGGAAGGCGACCGCATGCGCGATGTCCTGCGGCGTGCCCAGGCGTCCCAGCGGAATCCGCTCGAGCAGCTTCTCGCGCTGGGCGTCCGGCAGCGCCCGGGTCATGTCGGTGTCGACGAACCCGGGCGCGACGCAGTTGATCGTGATGTTGCGGCTGCCGACTTCCTGCGCCAGCGACTTGGTGAACCCGACCAGCGCGGCCTTGGCCGCCGCGTAGTTGGCCTGGCCGGCGTTGCCGCTCGCGCCGACCACCGAGCCGATCTGGATGATCCGGCCATGGCGCGCCTTCATCATCCCGCGCAGGACGCCCTTCGCGAGCCGGAACGCGGGCTTGAGATTCGTCGCCATGATCGCATCCCACTCGTCGTCCTTCATCCGCAGCAGCAGGTTGTCGCGGGTGATGCCGGCGTTGTTGACGAGGATCGTGATCGCGCCGAAGCGGGCCTCGATGTCCGCGAGCGCCGCGTCGACGGCGCAGCCATCGGTGACGTCGAGCCGGATGCCCGTCGCCGGATTGCCGTCGTCCTTCAGGTACGTCGGCGATCTTCGCCGCACCCTCGTCGGTGGTCGCGGTGCCGACGACCGTGGCCCCGGCGCGCCGAGCGCCGAGCGCGATCGCCCGGCCGATGCCGCGCGTCGCGCCGGTCACCAGCGCGACCTGTCCGTCGAGCGTCCCGTTCGCCATGTCGTCCCCTCCGTTGCGTCAGCCGGTCAGCGCCGCTTTGGTCGCGTCGATGTCGACGCCGTCGGTCGAGCGCGAACGACTTCGAGCTCGCGCGCGATCCGCTTGTTGAGCCCGGCAAGCACCCGTCCCGGCCCGCATTCGACGACGTGCGTGACGCCGCGCGCGGCGAACGCCTGGATCGTCTCGACCCAGCGCACCGGGCTCGCCGCCTGCCGCGCGAGCGCGTCGCGGATCCCGTCGGCCGTCGGCTCTTCCTCGACGTCGACGTTGTGCAGCACGGGGATCGCCGGCGCGACGATGCCACGTCGACCAGCTTCGCCGCGAGCCGCACCGCCGCCGGTTTCAGCAGCGAACTGTGGAACGGCGCAGAGACCGGCAGCAGCACGCCGCGCTTGGCGCCCCTTGCGGTGGCGACGGCGATCGCGCGCTCGACCGCGGCCCGATGGCCCGCGATCACGATCTGTTCGGGCGCGTTGAAATTGACCGGTTCGACGACCTCCCCGGATCCGGAAGGGCCCGCCGCCTCCGCACAGGCCGCGGTGACGGCGGCCGCATCGAGACCGAGAATCGCAGCCATCGCGCCGACGCCGGCCGGCACGGCGTCCTGCATCGCCTGCGCGCGGAAGCGCACCAGCGGCAGCGCGTCGCGAAATGCCAGCGCACCGGCGGCGACGAGCGCCGTGTATTCGCCGAGGCTGTGTCCGGCGACGACCGATGGCGACGGTCCGCCCGCAGCCTGCCATGCGCGCCACACGGCCACGCCCGCGGTCAGCATCACCGGCTGCGTGTTGACCGTCTGATTGAGATCGGCCTCCGGTCCGGCGGTCACCAGTGCCCACAGATCCTGCGCCAGCAGATCGGAGGCCTCGGCGAACGTCGCCCGAATGGCCGGATACGCATCGAACCCGGCCATCATTCCGATCGATTGCGAACCCTGACCCGGAAAAACGAATGCGATCTTCATCGTCATCAGATCAGTACACGAGGTACACGGAGCCCCAGGTGAAGCCGCCACCGACGCCGATCAGCAGCAGCCGGTGGCCGTCGACCACGCGTCCGTCGCGCACCGCCTCGTCCAATGCCAGCGGAATCGATGCGGCGGACGTGTTGGCGTGGCGATCGACGGTCGCGATCACGCGCGCGGCCGGGATGCCGAGTTTCCGGGCCGTCGCATCCATGATCCGGATGTTCGCCTGGTGCGGGATCAGCCAGTCGACGGCCCCCGCGTCGGCACCGCTCGCGGCAAGCGCCTCGGCGCCGACCTGCGCCATGACGTTGACGGCAAACTTGAACACTGCCTGGCCGTCCATGTGGACGAACGGCGAACCCGCCACTTCGCCGCCGTTCAACGACCCGGGCACGCAAAGGATTCGCCCTATAGGCGCCGTCCGCATGCAGATGCGCCGACATGATGCCCGGCACGGGCGAAGGAACCAGCACCACCGCGCCCGCGCCGTCGCCGAACAGCACGCAGGTGCCGCGGTCGTTCCAGTCGAGAATGCGCGAATAGATCTCGGCCCCGACGACGAGCGCGTTGCCTCGCCATGCCGGTGGCGACCATCCGGTCGGCGACCGCGAGCGCATAGACGAACCCGCTGCAGACGGCCTGGACGTCGAACGCCGGCCCGCCGCGCGCGCCGAGCTTTGCCTGCACGATGCACGCGGTCGACGGAAACACCATGTCGGGCGTCGTCGTCGCGACAACGATGAGATCGACATCGGCGGGTGCGATCCCGGCGGCCGCCAGCGCGGCCCGCGCTGCGTGCAGCGCAAGGTCGCTCGTCTGCTCGTCGGGGGCGGCGATCCGTCGTTCGCGGATGCCCGTCCGCGCGCGAATCCACGCGTCGTTCGTGTCGAGGCGCCGCGCCAGATCGTGGTTGGTGAGGACCTGCGCCGGCAGGTAGCTGCCGGTCCCGGCGATGCGGCTATGCATCGCTGACCGACGTTTCGGCGGCGGCCGCCGGCATCGACAGGCGGGAGAGTTCCGGCATCGCCGCCATCCGTTGCGCGATCCGGTCGAGCACGCCGTGCGCTGCCTCCGTGTACGCCTTGCGCAGCGCGACCTCGAACGCCAGCGCGTCGGCGGAGCCGTGGCTCTTCACGACCACGCCCTTGAGCCCGATCAACGTCGCCCCGTTGTAGCGCCGCGGGTCGACCCGACGCTTGAACGAGCGCAACACCGGGTAGGCGAGGATCGCGGCGAGCCAGGTCAGCGGGCTCCGCGTGAATTCGGACTTCAGAATCTCGTAGAGCATCGTCGAAAGACCCTCCGAGACCTTCAGCGCGACGTTGCCGACGAAGCCGTCGCAAACGACGATCTCGGTCGTCCCCTTGAAGATGTCGTCGCCCTCGACATTGCCGTGGAAATTGAGCCCCGATGCCTTCAGCAGCTCGCCGTCTCCTTCGCGAGTTCGTTGCCCTTGATCTCCTCCTCGCCGACGTTGAGCAGTCCGACCGTTGGGCGCTCGATGCCGTCGATCGTGGCGACCAGTGCGGTGCCCATCACGGCGAACTGGACGAGCTGCTCGGGCGAGCAGTTGACGTTGGCGCCGAGGTCCAGCACGGTCACGACGCCACCCTGCCGCGTGGGCAGCTGGGCCGCGATCGCGGGCCGGTCGATCCCCGGCAGCGTCTTCAGCACGAAGCGGGAGATCGCCATCAGCGCGCCGGTGTTGCCGGCGGAAATGCACGCCTGCGCGACCTGCTCCTTCACGAGGTTGATCGCCACGCGCATCGACGAGTCCTTCTTCCGGCGCAGCGCATCGGCAGGCGGCTCGTGCATCTCGACGATTTCACTCGCCGGGTGGAGCGTGAGGCGCGCCATCGCCGGCGACTTGAGCCGGGCGGCGGCGGCCTTGAGCGGCGCTTCGAGGCCGACGGCGATCACCCGCGCATCCGGTGTCTGCTCCAGGAACCGCAGCGACGCCGGCAGCGTGACCGCGGGACCGTGGTCGCCCCCCATCGCGTCAACGGCTACCGTGACCGGCATGTGGAATCGTCAGTGATCCGCTGGGACAGAGGAGCGTGGCGCTCGCGGCCGCGGGCCGGCAGGTGAACCGGCTGCCGGCCGGCCCGGCTGGCGACGGCGATGTCGCGCCGGCGCGCCCGGGCGCGCAGACGCTGCGGCTACTCGTCGGCCTTGGTCTTGACGACCTTCTTGCCGCGGTAGAAGCCAGTGGGGCTGATGTGGTGGCGGCGGTGCACCTCGCCTGTCACCGGCTCCAGCGCGAGCGGCGGATTGGAAAGGGAATCATGCGCGCGATGCATGCCGCGCTTGGACGGCGACTTCTTGTTCTGCTGGACAGCCATGTGCTTCTCCTAAGTGGTTCACGTGCCGCGCGCCCTGCCGACGCGCACTCATTTGTCCGACTTGCCTGCCTTCTTTCGCGTAGCCGCCTTCAGCACGGCGAGCGCGGCAAACGCCGACGCCGGCGCCTCGTCGGCGCGCACTGACGACACTACCCCGGCACCGCAGGTCGCCTGCCCGCAGCGCGGCACGAACGGCAGCGTCAGCAGCAATTCGTCCTCGGCGAGCGTCGCCGCGTCGAGCGGTGCCGCTGCCGCCACCACCTCATGTTCATCCTCGGCGTCGAGGATCGCGAGCTCACGTTCGTCACGCGCCAGCAGCAGCAGCGTGCGTTGCGCCACGGGCCAGGAAAACGTTTGCAGGCAGCGCTGGCAGACGAGTGGTACTACGCCGTCGAGGCTGATCTCCAGCGCGGGACGTCCGAGCGTATCGGCGGCTCCGCTGATTCGCCAGCGGACTTCGGCCTCGCCGGCTTCCGGTGCAAGCCGATCGGCGAGGCGCGGAAACGACGTGGCGTCCACCTTTCCGGCAAAGCTCGCACCGCGACGGGCGAGGTCGAAGGCGTCGAACGAGCCGCCGCGCCGTCCTGCCGTTTCCTGCCGCCCGGCCATGCCCCCTCCGCACCGCCATCCGATCCACCGGTCAGCCGCCGAAGGTCTGCCGCAAGGCCAGCCGATCGAAAACGTTAGATAATAGCCTGACCGCCGAGATCTGTCAAAAATGTCCGCAAAAACAACACTCAACCCGGCGGCGCCCGGAACCGGGCGCGCGCGCCGCCGGCTCGTCCTCGCCTCGACGTCACGCTACCGCAGGATGCTGCTCGAGCGGCTTGGCGTCCCCTTCGTCGCCGTCGCGCCTGCCGTCGACGAGTTGCCGCTTGCCGGGGAGGCTCCCGTCGGCGACGGCGTTCCGGCTCGCCGCGGACAAGGCACAAAGCGTCGCGCACCTGTATCCCGATGCGCTGATCATCGGCTCCGATCAGGTCGCCGACTGCGGTGGTCGCCCGGTCGGAAAGCCTGGCACCCATGCACGCGCAGCGCAACAGCTCGCCGAGCTGTCGGGGCAGACGGTCGTCTTTCACACCGGGCTCGCGCTCTTCGATGCGGCATCGGGGGATTGCCAGCGCGCGCTCGTCGATGTCCGCAGCACGTATCGTGTCTTCGCCGCGGCCGAGATCGACGCCTACCTGCGCCGCGAGCGACCCTACGACTGCGCGGGAAGCGTCCGCTCCGAGGGCCTCGGCATCGCGCTCTTCGAACGGATCGAGAGCGACGATCCCACCGCGTTGATCGGACTGCCGCTGATCCGCCTCACGAGCATGCTGCGCGCGGCCGGCGTGCCGGTGCTCGGGTCGAGGCGATGACGCGCGGCTCGCTCTTCGTCGTGCCGAACCTGCTCGGCGTCGTTGCGCCCGAACGGGTGCTGCCGTCCCACACGATCGCGGTCGCGCGCGGTCTCGCACATTACGTTGTCGAGAACGCGAAGCCGGCGCGGGCCTTCCTCAAATCGCTGGCGCCCGCGTTGGCGCTCCAGCAGATCGACATCATCGAGCTGGGAGACACGCCGGCTACGACGCGCTGTTCCGAGCTCCTCGCACCGGCACGGGCGGGCCACGACGTGGGCCTGCTGTCGGACGCCGGCTGCCCGGGAATCGCCGACCCGGGCGCCCTCCTCGTCGCGGCAGCGCATCGAGAGGGTATCCGCGTCGTCCCGCTGGTGGGGCCGTCGTCGGTCGCGCTGGCGCTGATGGCGTCCGGAATGAACGGGCAGGGTTTCGCATTCCATGGATACCTGCCGGTGAAGGCCGATGCCCGAAGCGCTTCGCTTGCGCGCATCGAGGCGGACTCGCTGCGCACGGGATACGCGCAGCTGTTCATCGAGACACCGTATCGAAACGTCGCGCTGCTGGAGGCGATCGCCGCAACGTGCAGGCCCGCGACGCGACTGTGCGTGGCGGCGGACCTCACGCTCCCGACCGAGGCCGTGGTATCGCAACCGATCGGCTGGTGGCGCCGCGCCGAGCGCGCTCGCTACGCCAGGCGGCCGGCGATCTTCGTGCTTCAGGCGTGAGCGACACTGCGCGCGCCAGGTCAGGCTAGGCCTGCGAATCCTGGATGTAGCTCTTCAGCATCCGGTTCTCGAAGCTCTGCTCCTCGTAGACCGCCTTGGCCACGTCGTGGAACGACACCACGCCGAGCAGCGTCGTGCCGTCCATCACCGGCACGTAGCGAGCGTGGCGTTCGAGCATCGTCCGGCGCAGTTCCATGACGTCGATCGCGGGCGCGGCGGTGACCGGGTCGCGCTCGGTGATCGCGCTCACGCGGAGGTCGCCCAGCGCACCGCCGCGATCGGCCAGCGCGCGGAGCACTTCGGCAAAGGTGATGATGCCCGCCATCCTGCCGCGGTCCATGACGACCAGCGACCCGATGTCGAGCTGCGCCATCACCTTGACGGCCTCGAGCACCGGCGCGTCCGGTGGCGTCGTGTACAGCACCGTGCCCTTGATGCGCAGGATTTCGCTGACCAGCATGGCCCCTCCCCCGCGAGGTGATCCACGAGCCCCGTGCCCGCCGGTCAGGTTACTCCCGCGGCACCGTGCGGTGCAACGGGCGGCTACTTGTAGAGCATGTGCGGCAGCCAGAGTCCGATTTCGGGGAACACGTACAGCAGGACCAGCGCGATCACCTGGATGCCCATGAACGGCAACATTCCGGCGAAGATCGCGTTCAGCGTCACGTGCGGCGGCGACACGCCCTTGAGGTAGAACGCGGCCATCGCAACCGGCGGCGAGAGGAATGCGGTCTGCAGGTTGAGCGCCACGAGCAATCCGAAGAACAGCGGATCGATGTTGAAGTGCGGCAGCAGCGGGATGAAGATCGGCATGAAGATGATGATGATCTCCGTCCACTCGAGCGGCCAGCCCAGCAGGAAGATGATGACCTGCGCCAGGATCATGAACTGCACCGGCGTCATCTCGAGCGAGAGCACCCATTTCTCGATGACCTCCTGCCCGCCGAGCAGTGCGAACGCCGCCGAGAAGATGCCGGAGCCGACGAACAGCCAGCAGACCATCGCGCTCGTCTTGGCGGTGAGGAACGACGATTCCTTGACGATGGTGCCGAGCTGTTTCACCGTCTTCCAGAAGACGCCGCCGACTCGCGCCTCCGGGACGCGTCTCGCGCCAGTTGCCGATGAAGCGATAGACCGCCGCCAGCACGAATCCGCCGAATCGCGCCGACCGCCGCCGCTTCCGACGGCGTCGAAAGCCCGAAGACGATCGAGCCGAGCACGGCGAGGATCATCAGGGCCAACGGAAAGAACGAGCTCAGCAGCATCTTGAATACTTCGAGCCGCTCCCAGTTCCAGAGCCAGTAGAGGACGGCGATGACGGCGACGCCGATGCCGAACACGATCCAGAGCCACGGTGGCACCGGCAGCCGCGCCTGCTCCCCGGCGGGCGGCCTCGGCGGACTTCTTTTCGACGGTCCGCTTTCGCGCCGGGCGATTCCTTCGCGCCCTTCTCGGTCGCCGCCTCGGCGGGCGATGGCCTCCTTCGCGGCGTCGGCCGGCGAGTCCTTGGCGCCCGCCTCCGTTTCCTCCGGCTTCCTCCGCCGATCAGACCCGTCGACGACTCCCTTTCCTGCGCCGGGCGCCGCGACGAGGCCCCCGGCCTGGATCAACCCGGCCGTGCTGGCCTCGATCTCCGGCGTGGTCGCCCACTCGATAGACGCCGCCGAGCACCGCGGCGATGAACAGCGCCGGCAGCAGCGTGACGACCAGTTGCCCGAGCGCGGTGCGCTTGGCCACGCCGGCGCCGCCGACCGCCCGCTCAGCACGCGCAACAGCCCGGTCGACCGCGTTGCTGCCCTGCCGCGCCTGCGCCTGCGCGAACGGCGGAAGGTCCACACGCCGTTCGCTCGCGGCAAGCGGTGGCATGAGGTGCGGCTTCCACGTCGCGAGGAGAATGACGTAGCCGATGTAGAGCGACGCGAGCATGATGCCGGGCAGGAAGGCGCCCGCGTAGAGCTGCACGACCGACACGCCGGCAACCGCGCCGTAGACGATCAGCAGCACCGACGGCGGAATCAGGATGCCGAGGCAGCCCCCCGCGGTGATCGCGCCGGCCGCCACCTTGGTGTTGTAGCCGGCCTTGAGCATCGCCGGAAACGCGAGCAGGCCCATCAGCGTGACGACCGCGCCGACGATGCCGGTGGCCGTCGCGAAGATCGCGCAGGTGACGATGGTCGCCACCGCGAGCGCCCCGGGAATGCGCGCGGTGGCGAGATGCAGGCTCCTGAACAACCGGTCGATCAGCTGCGCCCGCTCGACGAGATAGCCCATGAACAGGAACAGCGGAATCGCGATCAGCACGTCGTTCGACATCACGCCATAGGTGCGTTGCACGAAGAGGTCGAGCACGCGCCCTACCGCGGTCGCCGGGTCGACGCTGCGATAGGCAAGCCAGGCGAAGAACACGCCCATGCCCATCAGCGTGAACGCCGTGGGGAACCCGAGCATGATGCCCACGACGATCATCGCCAGCATCAGCAGGCCCAGGTGGCCGTTGGTCATCTGCGACGGCGGCGGCATCAGCGCGAACACCAGGATGACGACCAGGGCCATGATCGAAAGCCCGAACCAGACCTCCTTTCTCATGTGCGGGCCTCTTCCTGTTCCTGTTCGACCACGAAACGGTCGAGCTTCGCGATGTCCTCGTCCTTGACGTGCACCATCTGCTTTCAGCTTGTCGACGTCGACTTCCTCCACGTCCTCCTCGCGTGAGGGCCAGTCACCCTGCTTCAGGCAGATGATGCAGCGGATGATCTCGACGATGCCCTGCACCAGGATCAGCGCCCCGGCAACCGGGATGACCGTCTTGAACGGATAGATCGGCGGCCCCTCCGAGGTGATGTTCGAATGCTCGTTGATCGCCCAGGACTCGCCGGCATAGGTGTAGCCGGCCCACACGAACGCGACAACCCCGGGGATGAAGAACAGGAAGTACAGCGCCAGGTCGAGCCCCGCCTGCAGCCGCGGCGGGAAGAACCCGTAGAGCACGTCGCCGCGCACGTGGCTGTTCTTCGCCAGCGTGTAGGCGCCGGCCATCATGAACAGCGTGCCGTACAGCATGATCATCACGTCGAACGCCCACGCATGCGGGTGATCGAGCGCGTAGCGCGAGTACACCTCCCAGGAGATGAGCAAGCGTGAGCCCGACGATCAGCCAGGAGAACGTCTGGCCGACGAAGGTGCTCACCTTGTCGACGAACAGCAGCAGTTTTTGCATGTCGGGTCCGAACGCGCGTGGCGGCCGGTGGCGCGGCGACGCAGTACTGCCCCGCCGCCCGGCGCGGACAAGAAAACAGCCATCCGGCTCGCGCCGGATGGCTGGTCCATCTTCCGAGCTGCTCCCTTACGCCTTCTTCGTGGCGCCGCGTCTTGGCGCCGAAATAGTAGTTGTACGCCATGCGCCGGTTCACGTAGGTGTCGAGGTCCCAGCGCACCGCGCGCTCGGCGAACTTCTTCTGCGACTCGATGATCTCCACGAAGAGCGCGTTGTCCTTCCGCTTCGTCCATGACGGTGTCGAAGATCTCGAGCTGCTTCTGCAGGACCGCGTCCGGCGTCTTGTAGAACTTGACCTTGTCCTTGGTCTGCAGCTCGACGTAGTCCTGCGAGTAGCGGTCGATCGCCTTCCACGACATGTCGGCGGAAGCCGCCTCGACGGCGTTGGCGATGATCGCCTTCATCTTGTCCGGCAGCGCGTCGTACTTGGTCTTGTTGAACGTGATCTCGAACTGCTCGGCGTTCTGGTGGAAGCTCTGCAGCATGCACACCTTGGACACGTCGGGGAAGCCGAGCAGCCGGTCCGACGACGCGTTGTTGAACTCGGCGGCGTCGAGCAGCCCGCGGTCCATCGCCGGGACGATCTCGCCGCCGGGCAGCGCATTGACCGCCGCGCCCATGCCGGTGAACAGGTCGATCGAGATGCCGACCGTGCGGTACTTCAGGCCCTTGAAGTCGTCGACCTTGGTGATCGGCTTCTTGAACCAGCCGAGCGGCTGCGTCGGGTGCGGACCGTACGGGAACGAGACGACGTTCGCGCCGATCGACGCGTAGAGCTTGTTCAGCAGCTCCTTGCCGCCGCCGTACTTGTGCCACGAGAGCAGCATGTTGGCCGTCCATGCCGAACGCCGGACCGGATCCCCACAGCGCCAGCGCGTTCTGCTTGCCGTAGTGGTAGACGAGCACGCCGTGGCCGCCGTCGAGCGTGCCCTTCGACACGGCGTCGAGCAGGCCGAAGGCCGGCACGACGGCGCCGGCGGGCAGCACCTCGATCTTGAGGTCGCCGCCGGTCATGTCGTTGACCTTCTTCGCGTAATCGAGCGCGTACTCGTGGAAGATGTCCTTCGACGGCCAGGTGCTCTGCCAGCGCATGCTGATCGGTCCCTGGGCCTTGACGATCGTCGGAAAGCCGAGCGTCGCGCCGGCAGCCGCGGCCCCGGTGGCCGCCTTCAGGAACTTGCGGCGGGATCCTGCCTGGGCGTTGCCTTCCGGTGCTGCCGATGCGACCGATTTGCGCGTCATGATTCCTCCAATGAATTGGCGTCTTTACGCCGAAAAAGGATGGCGACCGTGGTCGACCCCGAAGCCGATGGCGCTTGCGCCCAGCGCGCCGGGACGCCCCGCTCTTGATCCGGCAAGTCTATACCCGCACGCTCTTCGAAAGTCCATCGCCTGCGCGCGCCAGGTTGGCGCGCCGGCACGCGGCCCGCGCCGCCGGGTCGGTTCAGGGGTCGAGCGTCCGCGTTCCCGCAGCGCCTGCGCGAGCGTTCCGCTGTCGACGTACTCGAGCTCCCCGCCGACCGGCACGCCGCGGGCCAGCCGGCTCACCTTGAGTCCCCGCGCGCCGCAGCAGCTCGCCGATGTAGTGGGCCGTGGCCTCGCCCTCGTTCGTGAAGTTGGTGGCGAGAACCACCTCCCGCACGACCCCGTCCGTCGCGCGCTTGAGCAGCCGCTCGAGGCGGATCTCCTTCGGCCCGATGCCGTCGAGCGGCGACAAGCGCCCCATCAGCACGAAATAGAGGCCGGAATAGGCCTGCGTCTGCTCGACCATCAGCAGGTCGGCAGGCGTCTCGACGATGCACAGCAGCGACGGGTCGCGCTTGGCCGGACCGGCAGAGCGCGCAGACCGCGTCCTCGGTGAACGTGTTGCAGCGCTCGCAGTGGCGGACCGTCTCGGCCGCACGGAGCAGCGCCTGCGCCAGTCGCACCGCGCCCTTCGCGATCGTGCTGCAGCAGGTGCAGCGCCATCCGCTGCGCCGCTTTCGGCCCGACCCCGGGCAGGCAGCGCAGCGCGCGCGCCAGCTCGTCCGTGCCGGACAGCGGACCGGAAGCGTCGTTGCCTGGCGCGCCGCCCATGGCGATACCGATCTCAGCGCTGGTAGGTTCTCGTCGGGAAAGCTGCGCCCGGTACGGCCTGCGCTTCGCCGAGTCCCGATCAGAACGGCAGCTTGAAGCCGGGCGGCATCGGCATGCCCATCGTCAGTCCCGACATCTTCTCCTGCGTCGTCGTCTCGACCCGGCGCACCGCATCGTTGATCGCGGCGGCGACGAGGTCCTCCAGCATGTCCTTGTCCTCGCCCAGCAGCGATGGGTCGATCGTGACGCGCTTCACATCGTGGCGGCAGGTCATCACGACCTTGACGAGGCCGGCCCCCGACTGGCCTTCGACCTCGGTCTGCGCGAGTTCCTCCTGCGCCTTCTTCATGTTGTCCTGCATCTGCTGCGCCTGCTTCATCAGGCCGGCGAGCTGGTTCTTCATCATCGGACTTGGGTTCCTTGTCATTGCGCGACCCGTGCGCAGGGTACGGCAGCGCGGGCTCACGATACCGGTTTGATCGAATCCGGCCTGATTTTCGCATCGAATCGGGCGAGCGCGTCCTGCACGAACGGCTCGCTCCGAAACGCGGCCTCGGTCTTCGCCTTCTGCTCGGCCTGCTCGCGGGTCTTCCGCGCGGCGAGCGATGCCTCGCCCGGGCCGCCGACCTCGAACGCCAGCATCAGCTTCCGTCCGGTCGCCTGGTCGAGCGCCGCCTTGAGCTTGTCCGCATAGGTCCGATCGGCGAGATGCTTGTGCGCCGCCGGCAGCGCGCAGCGTCAGCACGTTGCCCTGGAGCGACTTGAACTCGGTCTGGGCGGCGAGCTGTGCGACCATCGGCGCAAGCCGCAGTCCCGCCACGAATGCCGGCCAATCGGCGGGGTCCGTCGGGCATCGGCAACCGTGGCGCCGCAGTCCGCGCCCGGCGGTCGCCACCGCCGCGTCCGGATCCTGGACGTGCGCGCCCTCGCGCGGCGGCGCTGCGACCGGGCGCAGCGCCGAAACACGGCCCCGGCGCGGCCGGGAGCGCCGGCTCGTCGGTGCCGCCGCGCTGCGGGCTCCGTCGCGGGCGCCGCGCGCCGCGGTCGCGGCGCCGGCGCCCGCCGGACGCCGGTCGCCGCGACCGGCCTGCCGGTTCGAACGCGAGCAGGCGCAACAGCGTCATCGAAAAGCCCGTCGCCTCGTCCGGTGCGAGCGGCGAGATCGGCGCGCCCCTGCACGCAGATCTGATAGGCGAGCTGCACCACTTTCCGGAGCGAGCCGGCGGCGAGCGCACCGACCTGGTCCGCGTCATCCATCGCGGCCGCGGCAGCGGGCACGGTCTGCGCAATCGCGATCCGATGGAACAGCGACGCGAGCTCCTCCAGCGCCGGCGCGAACGCGACGCTGCGCGCCGCCATCGCGTCGACCTCGGCGAGCAGCGCCGGCCCGTCGCCCGCGCCGAGCGCATCCGACGATCCGGTACACGTATTCGGTGTCGACGGCACCCAGCATCGTGCGCACGACGCCGTCGCGCACCTCGCCGTCGCCGTAGGCGATCGCCTGGTCGAGCAGCGACAGCGCATCGCGCATCGAGCCGTGCGCCGCGCGCGCGATCAGCGCGATCGCCGGCGCGTCGGCCGCGATATTCTCCGCCGCCAGGATCGCGGCGAGCCGCTCGGCGATCAGCGCGCGCGGCAGCTGCTTCAGGTTGAACTGCAGGCAGCGCGACAGCACGGTGACCGGGATCTTCTGCGGATCGGTCGTCGCCAGCACGAACTTGACGTGCTCGGGCGGCTCCTCGAGCGTCTTCAGCATCGAGTTGAACGCCGCCTTCGACAGCATGTGCACTTCGTCGATCAGATAGACCTTGAAGCGGCCCGACCGTCGGCGCATACCGCGCGTTGTCGAGGATCTCGCGCATGTTGTCGATGCCGGTGTTCGACGCGGCGTCGAGCTCGAGCAGGTCGACGAAGCGGCCGGCGTCGATGTCGGTGCAGGCCGCGCAGGTGCCGCAGGGCGTGGCGCTGACGCCGTTCGTCACGCAGTTGAGGCTCTTCGCGAGAATCCGCGCGATCGTCGTCTTGCCGACGCCGCGCGTTCCGGTCAGCAGGTACGCGTGATGCAGACGGCCGCGGGTGAGCGCATTGGTCAGCGCCGTCACCACGTGCTCCTGCCCGGCGAGCTCGGAGAACGTCTTCGGCCGCCACTTGCGGGCGAGGACCTGGTAGCTCATCCGTCGAGCGATGCCGCGGACTGCTCCGGAAACGCCGGAGAGCACGTTCTTCGTCAGTTCGGCGTCAGGCGAGGCGCGACGACGACCGCGGGCGCGCCGTGTACAGGCGAAGTACACGAGCGACCGCGGTCGAGGAGCAGCGAAGCATCACGTCGAAATGACGGAAAAGCGAGGTGGCGAGCCGTTCCCCCGGCACTTGCAGTGATCGCTGTGGCTGCTTCCTTCCGGACCTGACCAGGTTCACGACGCTGCAATGCGGGGCGACCCGCCGTTGATCGGTTGCGCAACGCGCGCAAGCTGCGGATTATCGGCCATCGGGCGACTTGCGGCAAGCGAGAGCCGGCGCGGCTGTCGCTATAATCGGCCGCATCGCAGCAACCGTCCACTTGCCGCCATCGCCATCCAATCGCCAGTGCGTGCGTCGCGCCGCCCTGCCCTGATCGTCGCCGGACTCGCCGTCGTTGCGCGGCCTCGGCATTGCGATCGTGATCGCGCCGTCTGCCATGCAGCGCCAACCGTAGCCCCTGCCGTCGCCGGAGGAGGCGCAGGAACTCGTCGTGCTGATCCATCCCGGTCCCGTCGTCTACTTTCCGGGGCCCGACGGCGCGCTCGACGGGCTTCGACGTCGACCTCGCGCGGCAATTCGCCGCCGAGAAGAAGCTCTCGCTGCGCTTCGCGATCGCCGATTCCGCGGCGGACGTGATCGCGGCGATCGCCCGGGGCGAAGCGCACATCGGCGCCGGCGGGCTGCTACCGGCCGCTGCCGGCCGCGTCCGGCCGGAAAATCGCCGTCGCCGCCGCTGTCGCCGCCGGCGGCCGATCGACGGCGACGCTGCGCCCGACGTGCTGTGGACGACCGGCTTCGCCGCCGTCGAGCCGGTCCTGATCTACAACCGCGACGGCTTCCGTCCGGCGAACTGGCGCGACCTCGACGGCGAGACCGTCGCCTATCTCGAGGACACCGGCTTCGCGTCGCGAAATCGCGCGATGCGCAGCGCCCATCCCGGGAGTTCTGTGGCAGCCGCTGAGCGCTGCCGTCCGCCGCCGCGCTGATCTCGCAGGTGTCCGACGGCACCATGGGCTACGCGCTCGTCGGCTCGCTGGCGGCATCGCTCGCGCGCAACGTCTATCTCGACTTCGACGTCGCCTTTCCCGCGGGCGGCAAGCGCGAGGTCGCGTGGATCGTGCCGCCGCGCTTCCCGGACCTGCGGCAGGAGCTCGACCGCTTCCTCGCCCGCCTCAAGCGCGACGGCACGCTCGCGCGGCTCGCCGACCGCTACATGCCGGAGCGCGCGCCAGATTCCGCGCGTCGACGCCGAGCGTGCTCCACGAGCGCATCCGGACGCTGCTGCCGCAATACCGGAACCTCTTCCATCGAGGCGCAGGAGAAGACCGGCATCGAGTGGCGCCTGGTCGCCGCCATCGCCTATCAGGAGTCGCAGTGGGACCCGGCGCGCGACCAGCGCGACCGGCGTCCGCGGCTTCATGCAGATCACCGAGGACACCGCGAAGCACCTCGGCATCAGCGACCTGCTCGATCCGGCGCAGAACGTGATCGCGGCGGCGCGCTACCTGCGCGACCTCAAGGGCAAGCTGCCGGCGCGCATCCAGGAGCCGGACCGGACGTGGCTCGCGCTCGCCGCGTTCAACATCGGCCTCGGCCACCTCGAGGACGCGCGCATCCTCGCGCAACGGCAGAAGCTCAACCCGGACCTGTGGAGCGACGTCAAGAAGGTGCTGCCGCTGCTGGCGCTCCCCGAATACTACGCGCAGGCGAAGCAGGGCTATGCGCGCGGCGGGATGCCGGTCGCGTTCGTCGATCGCGTCCGCGAGTACTACGACGTCCTGCTCGCGCACGAGCGGCCGCACCAGCCGCGGCTGCGCCTGTTCGCAGTCGCCGGATCCGGGCCGGCGACGGCACGATGCCGCGCAAGAAGCAGCGAGCGCCGGGCGTCCGGCGTCCCCCGCCGACGGCTCAGGCAGACCGAGGAGCGTTCATGGAATGGCTCACTTCCCCCGAGACGTGGATCGCGCTCCTCAGCCTGACGGCGCTGGAGATCGTCCTCGGCGTCGACAACATCATCTTCATCTCGATCCTCGTCGGGCGCCTGCCGCCGGAGCAGCGCAACCGCGCGCGCCTGATCGGCCTCGGCGCTGGCGATGGTGATGCGCATCGCGCTGCTGCTGTCGCTGGCCTGGATGATGCGCCTGACCGACCCGCTGTTCGCGATCCGCGCGCACGAGGTCTCCGGACGCGACCTGATCCTGATCGGCGGCGGCCTCTTCCTGCTCGCCAAGTCGGTGATGGAGATCCACAACTCGCTCGAGGGTGAGGACGCCGGGAGGCCAGCACGGCGCGCCGCGACACGCCGACTTCTACGCGACGCTGGCGCAGATCGCCATCATCGACATCGTGTTCTCGCTCGACTCGGTGATCACCGCGGTCGGCATGGTCGAGCGACATCCCGGTCATGGTGCTCGCCATCGTCATCGCCGTCGGCATCATGATGTTCGCGGCCGCCGATCGGCGATTTCGTCGACGCGCCACCCGACGATCAAGATGCTGGCGCTGTCGTTCCTGATCCTGGTCGGCGTCGCGCTGATCGGCGAGGGCATCGAGCTGCACATTCCGAAGGGCTACATCTACTTCGCGATGGCCTTCTCGGTCGTGCGTCGAGATGCTGAACCTGCGCCTGCGCAAGGCACGGCACGCCGCTGCAGCCTGCACAAGGAGCTCGCCGCGGACGATGCCGGCGGCGAGGCGCCGCCGCGCTAGGAAGCTCCGATCCGTCGGTCATCGGATGCGGTCGCGGTTCGTTCCGTCATAATGCGTGCTCATGAATCGACATGACGTTGCGGCTGCTCGCCTGCATCTCGCTCATCGCATCGGCGGACACGCTGGCTGCCGCGCCTTCCACCGTCCTCGTCGACGAGCTGACGTGGACCGAGCTGCGGAGCGAGATCCGGGCGGGGCGAGACGACGCGTCATCGTCCCGATCGGCGGCACCGAGCAGAACGGCCCGCACATGGTGCTGGGCAAGCACAACGTGCGGGTCCGGGCGCTCTCCGAGCGAATCGCGCAGGCGCTCGGCAATGCGCTCGTGGCGCCAGTCATCGCGTATGTTCCGGAGGGCGGCATCAATCCGCCGACGGCGCACATGCGCTTTCCCGGAACCATCACGATCCCCGAGGCAACGTTCGAGAAGGTCCTCGAATCGGCGGCGAGGAGCTTCCGGTTGCACGGCTTCCGCGACATCGTCCTTCTCGGCGATCACGGCGGGTACCAGAAGAATCTCTCGGCGGTCGCCGCACGCCTCAACCGGGAGTGGGCCGCGAGCGCCGGTCCGCGTGCACGCCATCGACGAGTATTACCTGAGCAGCGAAACGGCGTATCCCGCAGGCGCTCAGGGCAAAGGGCTCACACGACGCGGAAATCGGAACCCATGCGGGGCTCGCCGACACCTCGCTGGCGATGGCGGTCGATCCGCGCCTGGTCCGTATCGAGCGCCTGCAATCCGGCGAGGCTGCCGGCCGCGCCGATGGCGTGTACGGCGATCCGCGTCGGTCGAGCGCCGAGCTCGGAAAGCTGGGCGTCGATGCCATCGTGGCTGCATCGGTGAGCGCGATCCGGCGCGCCACCGCCCAGCGCTGAGCCCGCCTGCCGCTCACGCCAGAATTCACCGCTATTGCGCAAATGACAGGAGCGTCGATGAAATTCCCGTATCCCCCACGCCGGCTTGCGTGCCTCCTCTGGCTCGGCGCAGCATGCAGCGTACCCGGATGGGCCCAGGCTCCGGCCGGCACGTCGCGTCCGGCGGCCGCGCCGGCGATCGCCACCGTGCCGGGCATGCCCCCTGTGCCCGATCCCGCGAATCTGTACAGCGAAACCACGGCCGACAAGCTGAGCGCCGCGGTCGCCGGAGATCTGCCCCGTGTCTACGTGCCGCACGTGACGTCCAACGATGTCTACGTGATCGATCCGGCGACGTTCAAGGTCATCGACAAGTTCAAGGTGGGCATCAATCCGCAGCACGTCGTGCCATCGTGGGATCTGCGAACGCTGTGGGTTGCGAACAATGCCGAGGGCCGCACCGACGGCAGCCTGACGCCGCTCGATCCGCGCACCGGCAGGCCGGGCCGGCCGATCAGGGTCGACGACCCGTACAACCTCTACTTCTCTCCGGACGGCGCGTCGGCGATCGTCGTCGCCGAGGCCTTCAAGCGCCTCGATTTCCGCGACCCGCGCACGATGGCGCTGCAGTACTCGCTGGACGTGCCCCAATGCAAGGGCATCAACCATGCCGATTTCTCGATCGACGGGCGGTATGCGATTTTCACCTGCGAGTTCTCCGGTACCGTTGCCAAGATCGACCTCGTCAACCGGAAGGTGCTCGGCTACACCCAGGTGATCCAGCCGGGGCGGCCGACCAAGGTCGTCAAGGGTCCGGACGGCAAGGACGAAATCATTTGCACGACCTGGCAAGGCATGCCGCAGGACGTTCGCGCTTCGCCGGATGGAAAGCTCTTCTTCGTCGCCGACATGATGGCCGATGGCGTGCATGTCGTCGATGGCGATGCGTTCAAACAGGTCGGCTTCATCGAGACCGGCAAAGGGACGCACGGCCTCTATCCGAGCCGCGACGGCAAGAAGCTCTACGTCGCCAATCGCGGATCGAACAAGATCCACGGCCCGCCCAGGGGCAAAGGCAGCGTGTCCGTCATCGACTTCGCGACGCGGAAGGTCGTCGTCACCTGGCCCATCCCCGGCGGTGGCAGCCCCGACATGGGCAATGTCAGTGCCGACGGCAAACTTCTCTGGCTGGCCGGACGCTACGACAACGTCGTCTATGCGGTCGACACAGGGAGCGGCAACGTGAAGATCATCCCGGTCGGCAAGGAGCCGCACGGCCTCACCGTCTGGCCGCAGCCCGGCCGCTACTCGCTCGGCCACACGGGGAATCTGCGCTAGCAGGGCCTGTTGACGCGATGTTCGCAATCGCGTGAACATGCCCTAGACTGTCGGGGGCGTGTCCGCTGGCGCATTGCGGACGCGCTCACCACCGCGCACGCGATCAGGTTTCGCGGCAACACCGCACGCTCAGCGCGCGGCGGCGAGGACGGTTTGTCCGTCCAGATATGATTGCAGCGCGGACGGGATGTCGATTCCGCCGTCGGCACGCTGGTAGTTCTCCATCACCGCGACGAGCGTGCGGCCCACCGCAAGTCCCGAGCCGTTCAGCGTGTGCACGAGCTCGGGCTTGCCCTGCGCATTGCGGAAGCGCGCCTGCATGCGCCGCGCCTGGAACGCCTCGCAATTCGAGCAGGACGAGATCTCGCGATACGTGTTCTGCGCCGGCAACCACACTTCGAGATCGTAGGTCTTCGCGCTCGCGAAGCCGATGTCGCCGGCGCAAAGCGCGACGACGCGGTACGGCAGGCCAAGCCGCTGCAGGATCTTCTCCGCATGCCCGGTCATCTCCTCGAGCGCATCGTAGGAACGGTCCGGATGGACGACCTGGACCATCTCCACCTTGTCGAACTGGTGCTGCCGGATCATGCCTCGCGTGTCCTTGCCGTAACTTCCGGCCTCGGAGCGGAAGCACGGCGAGTGCGCGGTGAGCTTCACCGGCAGCGCCTCGCCGGGCAGGATCTCGCCCCGCACCGAGTTCGTGAGCGTGATCTCGGCCGTCGAGATCAGGTAGAGCCGCTCGCCGGCAGCCGGATCGTCGGCGTCGACGCCGCCCCTCTTCACGGCGAACATGTCGGCCTCGAACTTCGGCAGCTGCGTCGTCCCGACCAGCGACTCGGCGTTGACGATGTAGGGGGTGTAGCACTCGGTGTAGCCGTGCTCGCGCGTGTGCGTGTCGAGCATGAATTGCGCGAGCGCACGGTGCAGCCGCGCGAGACCGCCGCGCAGGAATGTGAACCGCGCACCCGAAAGCTTGGCCGCGGTGGCGAAGTCGAGCAGCCCGAGGCCCTCGCCGATGTCCGTGTGATCGCGCGCCGGAAAGTCGAAGTTCCGTGGCATGCCCCAGCGGCGCACCTCGACGTTGTCGTCCGCCGACTTGCCGACCGGCACACTCGGATGCGTGAGATTGGGCAGGTCGAGCAGGAGGTCGCGCAGGGCGCCCTGCAAGCGATCGAGCTCGCCCTCCAGGCGTTTCGTCTCCGCACCGATGCCAGCAACTTCGGCAAGCAGCGCGGTGGCGTCCTGGCCCTTGCCTTTGGCGGCGCCGATCTGCTTCGACAGCGTGTTGCGCTTCGACTGGAGGTCCTGCGTGCGCGTCTGAATGTCCTTGCGCTCGCGCTCCAGCGCCTCGAAGAGCGGGGTGTCGATCGCCACGCCGCGCCGGGCGAGGCCGGCGACGACGAGCGGGAGATCGTTGCGCAGGAGATTGACGTCGAGCATGTCGCGATTCTAGCAAACGACGGTGTCGCGACGCGTCAGTCCTCCCTGGTGCGCGCGTTGCGATCCTGAGCGCGCAGCCATTCGAGCTTCTCGCGGATCTTCGCCTCGAGCCCGCGATCGGTTGGCGCATAGAACGACACGTCCGGCATGTGGTCGGGGAAATACCGCTCGCCCGCAGCGAATGCGCCCTCCTCGTCATGCGCATAGCGGTAACCCTTGCCGTAACCCAGACCCTTCATCAGCCGCGTCGGCGCGTTGCGCAGCCGCAGCGGGACGGGCCGCGAGCCGTCCTCGGCGATGAACGCACGTGCTGCGTTGTAGGCCGCGTACACCGCATTCGACTTTGCCGCGCAGGCGAGGTAGATCACGGCTTCGGCCAGCGCAAGCTCGCCCTCCGGTGTCCCGAGCCGCTCGTACGTCTCGACGGCCGCCGTGGTCAGCGAGAGCGCACGCGGATCGGCGAGCCCGATGTCCTCCGTCGCCATCCGGATCAGCCGCCGGCCGACATAGAGCGGATCGGCGCCGCCGTCGAGCATCCGGCACATCCAGTACAGCGCCGCGTCGGGGTCCGATCCGCGCACCGACTTGTGCAGCGCGGAGATCTGGTCGTAGAACGCCTCGCCGCCCTTGTCGAAGCGGCGCAGGCTGCGCGCGATCGTCGCCTCGACGAACGGGACGTCGATAGGGGCGCTGCGCCCCGTCCCCGCGGCCGTCGCCAGATACTCGACCAGATTGATGAGCCGGCGTCCGTCGCCGTCGGCATAGGCAATCAATGTTTCGCGCGCATCGGCGCTGACGGCGAGTTGCGGTGCACCGACCGTCAGCGCGCGATCGAGTAGCGCGCCGAGCTCATCATGCGAAAGCGGCTCCAGCACATATACGGCCGCCCGTGACAGCAGCGCACTGTTGACCTCGAACGACGGGTTCTCGGTCGTCGCCCCGATGAACGTGACCAGGCCCCGCTCGACATACGGCAGGAAGGCGTCCTGCTGTGCCTTGTTGAAGCGGTGGACCTCGTCGACGAACAGTATCGTGTGCCGGCCCGACTGGGCGAGCGTCGCTTCGGCGCGGGCAACCGCGTCGCGGATGTCCTTGACACCCGCCAGCACCGCCGAGAGCGCGATGAAGTCGGCATTGAACGCATCGGCCATCAACCGTGCGAGGGTGGTCTTGCCGACGCCGGGTGGACCCCACAGGATCATCGAGTGCGGCTTGCCCGACGTGAACGCGACCGCGAGCGGCTTGCCTGGCGAGAGCAGGTGGCGCTGGCCGATGACTTCGTCGATCGTCCGCGGTCGCAGCCGTTCGGCGAGGGGTGTTGCGGGATTGGTGGCGGCGAAGAGGTCGGTCACAGTGCGACGAGCGTTCGCGCGCCGGAGGGGCGCGGCTCCGTGCTGGGTCGGGGGTGACGCGGCGCGCCACCTGGCGTGTCGAGAGCTCCCGGTGGCAGCGCGTTGACCCGTTCGAACACGCGCGGGTAGATTGCGCATTATCCTGCATTTTGGAGAGATCCGATGAGGGTCGCGAGCGTTCCGCTGCTGCTGGCGTTGGTGGCTGCCGTACTGCTCGCGGCATCGGGCTACGGCGCGCGCCTCGGGGCGTGGGATTATCGCTTCGGGTTTCAACTCGTCCGGATCAGTCTTTACGCGGGCCTCGCGGCGGCCGCACTGGCGTTGGCGTTCATGCTGATTCCTCGCACCCGCAGGGGCAAGGTCGTCGTGCTGGGGCTTGCCCTGGCGCTTGGCGCCGGCGTCGCCTACTTGCCGTGGCACTGGCTGCAGACGGCCCGTGCCGTTCCCGCGATCAACGACATCACGACCGATCCGGAGAATCCGCCGCCGCTGGTCGCACTCCTCGCGCGCCGCGCCGGCGCAACGGTGCCGGCCACCTATCCCGGGAGCGACGTCGCGGCCGCGCAGCGGCGCGCGTATCCCGACATTCGCCCTCTGGAACTCCCGGTGCCTCCCGCAACCGCATTCGCGCGCGCGCTCGAAACCGTCAGAGAGGAAGGCTGGGAGGTCGCCGCTGCGGACGCCGCGGCCGGTCAAATCGAGGCGACGGCGACGACGCCGTGGTTCGGCTTTCGCGACGACGTCGTGATCCGCGTGACACCGTCGGCGGTGGGCAGCCGGATCGACGTGCGCTCGGTGTCGCGCGTCGGAAAGAGCGACCTCGGGACCAACGCGAGGCGCATACGCGCGTATCTCGCGCGGCTCGCCGGCTAACCGCCTGGTCGCGCTCGCGGCTCAGGTTCGAACAGGTCTCTGACATGCCCGCGCGCCACAGGCATGCCACAATGACGGCCGGTTGCGCGGCACGCGAGCGAACGCCGTGCGCGGGCCGCAGGCTGCCGAGCCACAACTAAACTCTGAGCGCCATGCGCAAAAACCCTGTCAAGGACACCCTCGCCGCCGGCGGGACCGCGTTCGGCGCGATGGTCTTCGAGTTCTTCACGCCCGGCCTGCCGCAGATCTGCCGCAATGCCGGCGCGGACTTCATCCTGTACGACATGGAGCACACCGGACTCGGCTTCGAGACGCTGAAGACCCAGTTCGCGCTCTGCCGCGGCCTCGCGCTCGTGCCGATGGTGCGCGTGCCGCGTGGCGAATACCACTTCATCGCACGTGCGCTCGACGTCGGTGCGATGGGGGTGATGGTGCCGATGGTCGGCACCGCCGAGGAGGCCGCGCAGATCGTCGCCTGCACCCGCTACCCGCCGCAGGGCCGCCGCGGCGCGGCATTCGGCTTCGCGCACGATGACTTCGAGGGCGGCGATGTAGCCACCAAGATCGCGGCGCTCCACGCGCGGACCATGGTGATTGCGCAGATCGAGACGCGTGAAGGCCTCGCGAACGTCGAAGCCATCGCGGCGGTGCCGAGTGTCGATGCGCTCTGGGTGGGGCACTTCGACCTCACCAATTTCCTGGGCATTCCGGGCCAGTTCGGGCATCCGGATTACCTCGGCGCGATCGATCGGATCGTGGCGGCGTGCGAGCGCCACGGCAAGACCCCGGCATTTCTCGCCACCGACGAGTCGTGGGCCCGTGATTACGCGGGCAAGGGCTTCCGGTTGATGGCCTACGGTGTCGACCATCTGCTGCTGCAGCGCGCGCTCGCCTCCGGGCTCGACGTGCTGCGCGCGACGACTGCAAAGCGGCACATCTGATCATGGCCGAAAAATTGCGGGTCGGGCTGACCCGGGACATCCTCGATTCGCGCGGACAGCCTGCGTTCGGCGCCGCACCGCTCGCGATTCTCGACGGCGCGAGCGAAATCGTGTGGGAATACCTGCCGGAGGTCGTCCCGGAGATCACCGCCGACCACGCGGCGACCTATGACGCGATCTACGTCAACCTCCCGCGTGTTCCCGCCGCCGCCGTCGCGCGCGCCGACTGCCGGCTCTCCGTCGTCGCGCGCCACGGCGTTGGCTACGACTCGGTCGATGTCGCGGCGATGACGCGCGCCGGCGTGATCGTCACGCACACGCCAAGCTCGATGCCGCGCCCGGTGGCAACCATCGCGCTGTCGTTCGTGCTGGCGCTTGCCGGACGGCTGTTGCTGAAGGACCGGCTCACCCGCACCGGCCGCTGGCACGAGCGCATGGACAACATGGGCATCGGGCTCACCGGCCGCACGCTGGGCGTCGTCGGCGCGGGCCGCATTGGCAAGGAGCTCCTGCGCATGGCGCGCACGTTCGATCTGCGGCTCCTCGCCGCCGACCCATACGTCAATGCGATCGAGCTCGGCTATCTGGGCGCGCGCAAGGTCGAACTCGACACGCTGCTCGACGAATCCGACTTCGTCGTCGTCTGCTGCCTGCTCGATGCCGAAACGCGGCACCTCATCGGCGCGCCGCAGTTCGCGCGGATGCGGCCGACGGCGTACTTCGTCAACGTCGCGCGCGGTCCGATCGTCGACGAGGCCGCGCTGATCGAGGCGCTGCGCGGCGGGCGGATCGCCGGGGCCGCGCTCGACGTCTTCGAGCAGGAGCCCGTCGCGCCCGACAATCCGCTGCTCGCGATGGACAACGTGATCCTCACGCCCCACTCGCTGTGCTGGACCGACGAGTGCTTCCGCAACATGGCCGTGACCGGACTCAACAGCATCGTCGACGCGCTCGCCGGACGCAAACCCGAGTTCGTCGTCGACCGGGCGGTCCTCGACCATCCGCGCGTACGGGCGCCGGCTCGCCGGATGATGCGGCGCCAGGTGCGCCCCCGCGGCGCCGGTCCCCGGGCGTCGTGGGTCGCGCCTCGGGTCGGAGTCCTGCTGCTCGCCACGACTACGTTCGCGGCGGACGCCTTCGACCTGCAGGGCCATCGCGGTGCGCGCGGGCTGCGCCCGGAGAATACGCTGGCCGGCGTTCGCGCACGCGGCGACGCTCGGCGTGATCGACGCTCGAGATGGACCTCGCGGTCACGCGCGACGGCGTGCTGGTGATCGCGCACGACCCGTTCCTCAATCCGGACCTCGTCCGCGAGCCCGACGGCCGCTGGCTGGCGGCCAAGGGGCCGGCGATCCACGCGCTGACGCTCGCCGAGCTCAAGCGCTACGACATCGGCCGGATCAACCCGGCGAGCAAATACGCGCAGACTTTCCCGACGCAGCAGGCGGTCGACGGCCAGCGCTTCCCGACCTTCGCCGAGGTGCTTGACCTCGTCCGCACGAGCGCCAAGCCGCTGCGGCTCAACGTCGAGACCAAGATCACGCCGACTGAACCCGATCAGACGGTCGACGCGCCGACCTTTGCGCGCCTGGCGGTCGAACGCCGTACGTGCCGCGGGACTCGCGCAGCGCGTGACGATTCAGTCGTTCGACTGGCGCACGCTGATTGCAGGTGAAGAAGCTCGCGCCCGAGATCGAGACGGTCTGCCTCACCAGCGAGACCGAGAGCTTCGATACCGTTCGCCGCACGGCAGCGACGCCGTCGCCATGGCTTGCGGGTCTCGATCTGTCCGCGCATGGCGGATCGCTGCCCCGGATGGTCAAGGCCGCCGGCTGCGGCACCTGGTCACCGTTCTGGCGCAATCTCGCGCCGGCGGACGTGACGGAGGCGCGCGCGCTCGGCCTCAAGGTCCTGCCGTGGACGGTCAACGATCCCGCGGACATGGCGCGCCTGATCGAGATGAACGTCGACGGCCTGATCACCGACTATCCGGACCGACTGCGCAGCGTGATGGCGGCGAAGAACATGGCGCTGCCCTGATCGCGACATTGGCGCGCGCGATGCACTGCGGCGACCGACGGCAACCCGTTGCGCGCTTGCCGCAGCCGCGGCCGCAGCGAACCGGTGAACGGGTGCCGGCGACCGAGGTCACCTGGCCGGACAAAGGTAGCGAACCTCGTAGTCCAGGCAGCCGTTCGGCGGGTTGTCGGCATTGACGCAGGTGCCCCCGGGGTTGGGCTCCTCGAGTGAGCACCGATAACGCTGACCTGCCTGGCGCCAGTCACGCTTGTCGCTCGCCACGCGACATTCGATGGCAACCGGTTTCGCGCAGGGCACGTCGCCGCGCATGTCCGCGAGCGCTTCCCAGTCGGCACTGCCGTCCGGGATGTCCCGGTTGATCCAGCGTGTCCAGACGGCGCTCGCCGGCGACCCGCCTGCGGGCGACGGGGCCGCGGGTGGCGGCGCGGATGGCTGCGCGCTCGCGCCCGCCGCGGTGCCGACCCCGGTGCTGTAGACGCTGTTGGCTGCGTATCCGCCACACACCTGAGCGCGATCGCCGGCGCAGGGATAGTTGCAGTTGGCCGCCGCGCCGTACTTTCCGTAGCGGTTGCCGCAGAGGCAGCTCTCGCCATATTGCACGCCGGCAAACGCAAAGCCCCGTGCCTGACAAACGGACACGCAACGCTGCGGCGTGTTCTGCGGCGCTGCGTTCCAGATAGCCGTTGAGGTCGAAATCGGCGGTGTCCTTGAAGCAGCCTAGAAAGGCCACCGTACTCGGCGGCGATGGCGATGTCGCAGGCGTCGGCGACGGAGTTGCCGCTGCGCCGCCGGCAGCACCCTTGACCGCGGAAACGCAGCAGTTGTGCCGAGCCTGGGCGTCGACGCGCGCGACCAGATAGCACATCGCGGCATCGCCGGCGTTGTAGGCGCCCGGCTTCACCCAGGTCCACCCTCGGCAGTTGGGGTCCCGCTGACAGTCGCCGTCACATTCCGGGTACGTGCTCCGCGGGTAGTAACGCAGCGTTTGTCCCGTAAGCGACACGCCATCGTACGGTGTGCCCGCCCCCGGCGCCGGCGCTGCTGCCGGTGCGGGCGTGGGTGTGGCGGCCGCGATCGTGCCACCGGCCTGGCCCGCTTTCACGTCCGATCGGCAGCAGGGACTGGCAATCCGGTTGGTCACGGCATTCATCAGGTAACAGCCGGGATTGGCATAGGCGGGCTTGACCAGCACCCACCCGCCGCAGGAGCCGTCGCTGTCGCAGGCCGCTCGGCACTGCGCCGACGTGATGCCCGCACCGGCGAAGGTTCGCGTGATGGTGCCTTGGAGCGTCTGCCCGTCGGTGCCGACGTCCGCGCCCGTGCCGGCTGCTGGCGCGGCTCCTGCTCGCGGCGACGCACCGGCGGTGGCAGGTCCTGCGCCGCCCGCCGCACCCGTGCCGGCTGCCGGCGAGGCTCCCGTTCGCGGCGACGCACCGGCGACGGCGGGTCCGGCGCCGCCCGACTTCGGCAGGTTGGCGAACGCGCCTTTCGTCGCCGCCTCGATTTCGGCATCGAGCGGGTCGAAGATCCTGCCGCCGCCGACGCGCCCCTGCGTCCATCCGAAGACCTCGGCCGCGGGCGTCACCGCGTCGACCAGCGACACGTCGAGTCCTGAAAGATAGGCAAGGAGGATCCGCGCATCGCGCATCGACGTCCTGGCGCGCTCACGATAGATGGCGGCCGATCGATCCGTCGGCCAGCGCGCATTGCCGATGCGGGCTTCGGTCGCGGCCATCAGCCGCTCGGCGGCAGCGTGCCGCTCGCGACGCGACTTCGCCAGCGAAGCGCCGCCGGCGGGGGATCGGACGGCGGCGACGGCGGCCTGCAGCCCGCGTTGCCGATCGGCGGCGGAGATTTCGCCGGCCGCTTCCCGGATGCGCAGCAACTCGGCCGTCACCGCGAGGTAGTCGGCGACGTACGCGGTGCTGGCGGCGAGCTGGTCGAGCGATCGCGTGACATCGTCGGTCAACGTCGCCACTGCCGAAGGCGAGAGCAGGCATACGAGCAGCCCAGCCCGCAAGCGCCCGGGACCTGCATGCTCGGCAAAGGGTTGCGAAGGGCACGGCCATCCCTAGTTGAGCTTCATCGACCCGGAGCACCCCGAGGTGACCGCGCCCTTGTCGCTGATCAACACAAGCTCGTACGTGCCGCCGCCGACGGGCCGCATTGCACCGCTGGAGGCCGTCGACTTGACCAGGCTGAACTTGCCCCGGTAGGTCTCCTTCTGGCCCGGCCGGGTGTGCTCGACGATTACCGATCCGTCCGCGGAAATTTTGCCGCCGACGACGGTCGGGGAAGCGCCGGACCGCGCGCTGGCGTCGATCATCGTCACCTCGGTCCAGCCGTCGGGTCCGATCGTGACCTTGGCGGGACCCTGGAACCGCGCGTCCCCGCAAACGGAGCTCCAGGTCCCGTCGAATGCGCCGGTGCAGCGGAACGGCCCCTGCGTGGTTGCGCACTGGGCGAACGCCGCGGGCGTGCCCGTCGGTGCCCGCAGCGCCTGGAGCCGGTTATTGATGATGCCTTCGAGCCATTCGAACAGCTCGATGAAGCCCAGTGCCTGCGCCCGCAGCCGCTGGAATTGCGTTTTCGCTTCGGCAGCAGCCTTCTGATCGACGAATATCGCCGCGTTGATGGCGCTGATCTCCTGTTCCAACTCCGGCAACCGGCTCGGGGGCGGCTTGGGTCGTCGCGCCTGCAACCTATCCAATTCGGCGATGTAGTGCGCGAGCTCGCGCCGAGCCTGGTCGTACGCTCCGGGGGCGGGCAGATTGGTGCGGGCCTCCGCCAGCTCGGCCTCGGCCGCCTCGCGCGGCGCAGAGTTCATGAAGCCGAGCGTCGGCATCGCCTTCAGCTTCGCCTCGAGCGTCGCCACCCGCTGCTGCCGGCCTTCGAGGTCGGCGATCACGGCCCTGGCCTGGGCGATGACGCCCTCGAGGGCGGATTCCTCCGGCGGGACGACCGGTGCCGCGATCCGCGCGCGTTCGGCCTCCACCGCCGCGTTCAAGCCGCTGAGCCGTTCCTCGTACTTCTTGATCGCCGTCCGGTGCGCCGTGAAGGTCCCCAGCGCGGCTCGCATCGATCCTTGGAAAGCGGCAATCGTCCGCGCGCGCTCCCGCCCGAGCGTGGTCGCCAGGGTATTGAGCTCGAATTCGCTGTCCGCCCGACTTACCGCCACATCGAGGCCAGTGATCAACTGCGCGAACAGCTTGATCCGGTCGTCTTTGGCTTGCTCGAACGGGGTTACGGGATTGCTGAACCCCCACGTCGCGCCTTGCGCCTGCGCCGGCGCGGCAGGAAGCGCGAGGGAGGCGACGAGCAGCGTCGCGGCAGGAGCCCAAAGCGCGAGGCCGCCACGGGGTACGCGAGCCACGTCGACCCTCCCTTGCACGACGTCGTCCGGAGTGAGCGCCGTTCCGGTCTCGTCGCGCGATCGCTCATGCCGTGCGATCTCTTTACTGCCGACCGCTCGCGCCGATTCCGGTTGGGCGCACCATTTAACTCCAATCGATCTCCGGACGGCAACGGCCGTTGCGGCCGGCACTGCGACGTGCAGCCCGATGACGCGCGGGCGTTCAGCTGGAGCGCTACCGCCCTTCGCCGACGACGTCCGCGCCCTTCGGCGGAACGAAGCGGAAGCGCTCGGCGTCCGCCGCCGGATTGCGTTCGAAGCCGCTGAAGGACAGCATCGTCACGTTGCCGAACGTGTCCTTCAGTTCCATCGTTCGCGGCAGGTTGTTGGCCAGCCCGATGCGCACGTGCTCGAAGCCGGTGTCGGGCGAGCGCGGCCGCGCATCGACATATTCGAGCCCCCAGGCCGTTCCTGCGTTGGCGAGATCGAAATACCTGTCGAGCGCGCTGTCCCCGGCGAGCAGGGCGGCCGGGCTCGATCCCAGCGCGCGGTCGAGGCTTTTCACGATCACCTGGTTGAGGTCGCGGTCGTAGATCCACAGCTTCTCGCCGTCACCGACGATCAACTGCTCGTACGGCGCCTCGTACGCCCAGCGAAACTTTCCCGGCCGCTGGAACCAGAACGTTCCGGTCGACTCGCGGCTGCCCTGGGCGCCCTTCCCGGCGACCAGCTGCTTGAACGAGACCTTGCCGCTTTTCGTCGTCGCGTGGAAGGCCTTGAGCTGCTCCAGCCCGTCGGCGCGCGCCGCGCCCGCACCGGCGAGCACCAGCGCCGCGAGCAGCGCCAGCGCGCGCCACCTCACGCGTCGACGCCCTTGCCCGCCGGCACCAGCACGTCGCGGTTGCCGTTGGATTGCATCGGCGAGACGAGTCCGGCGCGCTCCATCTGCTCGATGAGGCGCGCGGCGCGGTTGTACCCGATCCGCAGGTGACGCTGGACGAGCGAGATCGACGGGCGGCGAGTCTGCAGCACCAGCGCTACCGCCTGGTCGTACATCGGGTCCGATTCGGCATCGGCGCCCTCGACACTGATGCCCTCCTCGCCGTTGCCCGTCGCTCCGCCTTCGAGAATTCCTTCGAGGTACTGCGGACCGCCCTGTGCCTTCAGGTGCTCGACGACCTTGTGCACCTCGGCGTCCGACACGAACGCGCCGTGCACGCGCAGCGGATAGCCGACCCCCGGCGGCTGGTAGAGCATGTCGCCCTGCCCCAGCAGGGTTTCCGCGCCCATGTGGTCGAGGATCGTGCGCGAGTCGACCTTGCTCGCGACCTGGAATGCGATCCGCGACGGGATGTTGGCCTTGATGAGCCCCGTGATCACGTCGACCGAGGGCCGTTGCGTCGCGAGGATCAGGTGTATCCCGGCCGCGCGCGCCTTTTGCGCGATCCGCGCGATCAGCTCCTCGATCTTCTTGCCGGTGACCATCATCAGGTCGGCGAGTTCGTCGATGACCACGACGATGTACGGCATTTCCTCGATCGGCTCCGGCGCATCGGGCGTGAGCGAGAACGGGTTCGTCAGTGCGCGCCCCGCCTTCCGCGCCTCGGCAACCTTCGCGTTGTATCCACCGAGGTTGCGCACGCCGAGTGTCGACATCAGCCGGTAGCGGCGTTCCATCTCGCCGACGCACCAGTTGAGCGCGTTGCCGGCGAGCTTCATGTCGGTGACGACCGGCGCCAGCAGGTGCGGAATGCCCTCGTAGACCGACAGCTCCAGCATCTTGGGATCGACGAAGATCAGACGCACCTGCCGCGGCTCCGACTTGTAGAGCAGCGACAGGATCATCGCGTTGACCGCGACCGACTTGCCGGACCCGGTCGTGCCGGCGACGAGCAGGTGGGGCATCTTCGCCAGATCGGCGATCACGGCCTTGCCCGCGATGTCCTTGCCGAGCGCGAGCGTCAGCGGGCTCGCGGTGTCGTTGTAGGTGGCCGACGACAGGATCTCGACCAGCTTGACGATCTGCCGCTTCGGATTGGGAAGCTCGAGACCCATGCACGACTTGCCGGGAATCGTCTCGACCACGCGAATCGAGACGACGGAAAGCGCACGGGCGAGGTCCTTCATCAGGTTGACGATCTGCGCGCCCTTGACGCCGATCGCGGGCTCGATCTCGTAGCGCGTGATCACCGGGCCGGGGTATGCCGCCAGCACCTTCACCGCGACGCCGAAATCCGCGAGCTTGCGCTCGATCAGCCGCGACGTGAACTCGAGCGTCTCCGCGCTCACCGACTCCTGCGCGGACAATGCGTCGTCGAGGAGCGCCAGCGGCGGCAGTGGCGAGTCGGGCATGTCGACGAACAGTGGCCGCTGCTTCTCCTTCACGACCCGCTCGGATTTCGGCAGCTCGGCGACCGGCGGCACGACGACCACCGGCTCGCGCGCGACGACGTCGTGCTTCGACTGGACGACGGCCTCGCGCACGGCAAGCGCCTGCGCGCCGAGCTCGCGGTCCCGACGCTCGTCCGCCCGGCGCCTGACCCACGCGATGCCCGCCTCGAGTCCGGCGCCGACCTGCTCCATCAGCTTCAGCCACGAAATCCCGAAAAGGAGCGAGCTACCCGCGGCAAGGAGCGCAAGCAGGAGCAGCGTGGCCCCGTTGAAGCCGAAGAGCTTCGACAGTCCGCGGCCGACGACATCGCCAATGGCACCGCCGGCCGCGTGCGGCAGCGCTGCCGGAAGGCCGTAGAAGCGCAGACCTTCCAGTGCAGCGCTCGCGACCAGCACCAGAAAGAACCCGAGAGTGCCGAGCGACAGGGGGTGATCGGACGCGAGTTCCGGGTGTCCGATGCGACGGTAGCCGGCCACGACCAGGACGATCCCGCCGACCACCCACCACCACGCGGACAGTCCGAACAGGTAGAGAAGGAGATCGGCGAGCCACGCGCCCGCGACGCCACCCTTGTTTGCGATCGGACCGCCGGCGCCCGAAAACGACCACCCGGGATCCGACCGCGAATAGGTGGCGAGGATCAGCGCGAGCCAGGCGAAGGCCGCGACCACCACCAACCACCAGGATTCGCGCACCAGCCGGGCGAAACGCGGCGAGAGCGGCGCCGGCGCGATGGCCGTGGCGGCAGTCGCACCGCGGCCACGGGCCGTTGTGCCTTTCTTATGAAAAAACATTGGCTTGCCGCCCTGACTTCATGTCACGAATTATACACGCGCGGACGGCGGCGAAACACTCCCCGCGGTCATTTCATCGTCGCTTGGATTGCCGGGGTGCAGGCCCCACATCGAAGCGGGTACGCCCATGCGTCGCGCGGGTCTGGCCGTGCGTCGCGCGGGTCCGGCCGTGATACCTCGGCCCACGCCCCCGCGTAGAATCCAGAGTTTTTGCGAAGCGAGAGGAACATGTCCGCGAAACACGCCCGCCTGCTCATCCTCGGCTCCGGCCCGGCCGGCTATACCGCCGCAGTATACGCGGCGCGAGCGAATCTGAAGCCGGTTCTGATCACCGGTCTCGAGCAGGGCGGGCAGCTCACGACGACGACGGATGTCGACAACTGGCCGGCCGACGTCGACGGCGTTCAGGGCCCGGATCTCATGACCCGGTTCCAGAAGCACGCCGAGCGCTTCGCCACCGAGATGATCTTCGACCACATCCACACGGCAAGACTCGGCGAGAAACCGTTCCGGCTGATCGGCGACAACGGCGAGTACACCTGCGACGCGTTGATCATCGCCACCGGCGCGTCCGCGCGCTACCTTGGATTGCCGTCCGAACACGCGTTCATGGGCAAGGGCGTCTCCGCCTGCGCCACCTGCGACGGCTTCTTCTACAAGAGCGAGGATGTCATCGTGGTCGGCGGCGGCAACACCGCGGTCGAGGAGGCGCTCTACCTGTCCAACATCGCCCGCTCCGTGACCGTGATTCACCGTCGCGACCGCTTCCGCGCCGAGGCGATCCTGATCGACAAGCTGATGGCGAAGACCGGCAGCGGTGGCAACATCCGCGTGTTGTGGAACAGGACGCTCGACGAGGTTCTGGGCGACGGCACGGGTGTCACCGGCGTGCGCACCAAGGATGTGAAGACCGGCGCGACGGAGGACCTTGCCGCGATGGGCGTATTCATCGCGATCGGTCACACGCCGAACACCGGAATCTTCGAAGGTCAGCTCGCGATGGCCGGCGGCTACATCAAGGTGAAGAGCGGCACCGACGGCGGCGCCACCGCCACCAGCATTCCCGGCGTGTTCGCCGCTGGCGACGTCGCTGACCACGTCTACCGCCAGGCGGTAACATCGGCGGGCACCGGCTGCATGGCGGCACTCGACGCGGAAGCCTTTCTCGAAGAGCAGCGCTGAGGCGGCACCGCCGCTCGCCCGACGCGATGGCGAAACTCTCCGACCTCAAGAAGCTCGTCGACTCTGCGCGCGACAACGCGCCGGCGCCGGTGCGCAAGCCGACACGCGCGGCGACAGCCCGCGCCGGCCGGCACGCGACGGCGTCGACAGGCGCACACCGATGCCGACATCGACCTCGCGCAGGCATTTGCCGATGTGCGGCAGCTTCGACCGAGCACGCGCGTGAAGCACAAGGCGCTCGCGCCGGCGCCCATCCCGAAGCAGCGCATCGCCGACGACCGGGACGCGTTGCTGGCGTCGAAATACGGCGCCGAGCCGACGCCGGAAACGTGGGACGTCGGGCAGGAGCACGAGGCCGGCCAGACCTTCCTCCGGCGCGGCCTCTCGTCCGACATCCTCCGCAAGCTGCGGCGCGGGCACTGGTCGGTGCAGGGCGAAATCGACCTCCACGGTCACACGATTGACGAGGCGCACGACGCGCTCTCCGATTTCATCGCCGATTCGCTCCAGCGCGGCTATCGCTGCGTGCGGGCAGTGCACGGCAAGGGGCTCACCTCGCCCAACCGGGAGCCGGTGCTCAAAGGCCGGGTCCGGCGCTGGCTCATGCACTGGGACGAAGTCCTCGCGTATTGCGAGGCGCCGCAACACGCCGGCGGTGGCGGCGCCGTGCTGATCCTGCTCCGGGGAAAGAACTAGAAGACGCGGTGCGCGAGGGCGGGCAGCTGCTCGCGCACCTCGGCAAGGCGCGCCGGATCGATGTCGCCGATGATGCATCCGGGCCCGCTCTCGTGTTCGACCACGATCGCTCCCCACGGATCGATCAGCACCGAGTGTCCGTACGTGCGCCGCCCGCCGGGGTGGGTGCCGCCCTGCGCCGCTGCCAGAACGTAGCATTGATTCTCGACCGCGCGTGCACGCAACAACAGGTGCCAGTGCGCCGCGCCGGTCGTCGCGGTAAATGCGGCGGGCACCAGGATGAGCGCAAGCGTTCCCATCCCGCGGTAGAGCTCGGGAAAGCGGAGGTCATAGCACACCGAGAGTCCGACGCGCCCGCACGGCAGGTCGACGGTCACCGGCCGCGATCCCGGCCTCGATCGTCTTGCCCTCGTCGTAACGTTCATCGCCGCGCGCGAACGCGAACAGGTGAATCTTGTCGTAGCGGACGACACGTCGCCCGTCAGGACCATAGACGAGACATGCACTCCGAACGCGGGTCGGGTCGGCGCAGGCCAGCGGCACCGTGCCCCCGACGAGCCAGATGCCGTGTGCCTTCGCGAGCCTGGCGAGGAACGCTTGCTGCGGCCCGTCGCCGTCAGCCTCCCGCGCGTCGATCTTGTCGGTCGCGCGCGCGCCGAAGATGCCGAAGTACTCGGGCAGCACCACGAGCCGCGCGCCACCCGCCGCCGCCTGCCCGACCAGCGGCTCCGACTGCGCGAGATTTGCCGCGACGTCACCCCCGGAAACAGTCTGCACCGCGGCGACGCGCATCGTGGCGGCGACGGGCGTCATTTCACGGCGCCCGTCGTCGGCGGCGGCGTCGCGCCGGGCGTGACGCTCGCCTTCGCGCCGGCCCCGACACTGCGCGTCACGACCGGATCCGACCAGCTGCCGGTGACCGTGTATTCGTAGCTGAAGATCTGTTCGAGCGGATCCTTCAGCATAGTCTGCGCGAGGAGCGAGCCGGCGCCGACCGCGGCGCCGACCAGCGGGTTGGCGATGAACAGCAGCGCGGCCCCTGCCGAGACGCTCGATGACAGCGCCGGCTGCACGTGGACCGAAAGCCGTTGCGTTTCGCGCGCGATGTCGGTGTCGCCCGCGATATCGACCTTGGCCGCCGGGCCGAGCAGCTTCAGGTTGTCGGTGCTCATCACGCCATTCGTGATCCGCACATCGCCCGTGATTTCGTCGAACGCGAAGCCCTCGCTGAACACGTCGCGGAAGTCGAGGGTCACTCGTCGCGGCAGCGCCTGCAGGGACAGCACGCCCAGCAGCTTGCCGATGCCGGGCTCGATCTGGGTGAAGCGGCCCGGGCCGACGTTGATGCGAAACGCGCCGGATAGGCTCGGAAGATCGAACTCGTGCGGCGCTCCGGTCCATGCGAGCTGGCCGTCGATCCGGGTGGTCCCGCCCTGGATCGCATCGGCGTATCCGAATCGCGCAAGAAACGCGCCCGCCTCCTTCGCATCGACATTGACGTCGAGCCGGGTCTGCTGCGGCCGGCTCGACGCCCGCCACGCGCCCTCCGCGACGATCCGGCCGTTGTCGTTGGCGAGCACGAGGCGATCGATCCGCCAATCGGCGCCACTCGGTTGCGCCGACACGTCGAGATGGCCGAGGTCGCGCTCCTTCGACACCAGCGCATCCGCAGTGATGTCGATCGCAGGCCACGGGCTGGTCGCCATTTCGGCCTTGAGCTCCGGCGGACCCTCGCGGCCTTCGGCCCGCCGCCACGATGGCAGATTGTCCCGTGCCGGAAGGGTGAGGCGGGCCAGCCGCGCGAAGAGCCGGCCGTTCGGTGCGCCGTCGCCCGGCACCGACCACGTGGCCGTGCCTGCGATCTCGCGGCCGTCGAGATCGAGGTTCCACGCGCCGGGTGATTCGCGCACGCGGACCCGAAGATCGTTGAAGCGCACACCGAGGGCTTCGAGCTGTCCCACATCGAGATCCGCGCCCGCGAAGGCAAGCCCGTCGTCCGACCGCTCGCGGTCCGCCGCGTTCTTGCTGCGCATCAGTGCCAGCCACTCGTCGACATTGAGCGTCGGGAGCTCGGCGCGCACCCACAGCCCCGGCCGCTCGGCCCGGGTCGCATCGGGCCGCGCGACTGCCCGGCCGAGCGAGACCAGCGCGCGGTCGACGATCGGTCCCGCCTCGCCCCGGCGGCGATGCGCGGCGAACTGGGCGATGTCGCCGTAGGAGGTGGTCACGAAGTCCGTCCCGGCCTGCGCCGCGTCGTCGCGCCGCTCGATTCGCAGTGGAATCGCTTCGGCCGCCGACTTGCCAAGCGGCGCCGGGAGGTCGACGACTCCGCCTTTCATCGAGCTTTCGATCACCCAGCCAGCTGTGCCACCGCGGGCGTCGACCGCAATGGTCCAGTCGACGGTACCCGAGAGACGATCCAGATAGGCGTTCGCCAACTCGCGCCGAAGGGAGGCAAGGTTGACCGTTCCGCTGCCGGTCACACGGAGCTGGCCCGCGGTACCGACCACTCCGAGCCGCGTGGGACCGCCCAACACCTCCATCGCGATATCGCGACCGCCAACCTCGCGTTCGCTGAACCCGAGCCGACCGTTCACCTTGGCGAGGGCCGGAGCGCCGGGAATGCGCAGCTCTGTGTCCGCGAAGGTGAGCTCTCCCGCAACCGTCGTCCCGGCGGGCGCGCCGAGCGGAAGTGCGAACTTGAGCGCGAGTCGCGCGTTGCCGGCAGCCTCCATGCCGGCGGTGATGTTGCCGATCCACGCGGCGACGGGACTTTCCCGGACGAACCGGAGGAAGCCCGCGGCGGGTCCGCCCGCCGTGCCTTCGATCCGGAGCACGGGCAGTGCGGCGGCGACGTCATCGATCTCGGCGCGGGTCCTGCCGATATCGACGCCGAAGACGGCCCCGCGCGCGCCATCTACGCGCAAACGCGTCCCTTCAATTCGGACGTCGGCATCGATCGCCTCGATGGGTGGCCATCCCGGCAGGTACGCGAGGGTTCCGCCCTTCGCCTTGGCGGTGGCGACGAAGCTGCCCGCCCTTGTTGTTGGCGAACGGAAACGCGGCCGGATTGCCGGCGAACTTCAACCGCACGTCGGAGACCTCGCCGCGAACGAGGGCCGTGCGCACCCACTCGCGGGCAGCATCGACCGCCGATGCCGGCAGGTAGCGATGGATCTGCGCCGGCGCGAGCCGCGACGCCTGCGCCACGATGTCGACTTCGCTCGGCCCCTGTTCGGCGGTGCGCCAAGTGCCCGACGCGTTGCCGGCGATGTCGGCATTGGCGAAGGCCAACTGCTCGATCCGCACCGTCGTGGCCCGGTCCCGCCGCTCCCATCGGACGAGACTCTGCACGCTGTCGAGGTCGATCGGGGCCCGAAAGATGCGCGGCAGATCCAGCGTCGCCGCCTTGGATGCCACGCGGACCTCGCCGCGGTCCTGGGTGACGTCGAAGCGTCCGGTGAGTCCCGCCGCACCCGGGAGGGTGCCCTGGGCGACGAGGCCCAACTGGTCGAAATCGGCCGACGCGCGAATGCGGCGGGCGCATCCACCATGCCCTCCCATCGCGCCCGACCCTGCGTAAGCGTCCCGCGCGGCGCGTAGCGCGCGAGGTCTGTCCGGATCCGTTCCGAAAGCGGCAGGTGGGCCGCCATGGTCACGAGTGGCTCGAGTTGCAGCCGGTCGAATTCGAGCTGGCCCGACGGCGGGCGCTCGCGCGCTCCGTCGCGCCACGACGAGCGAGAAATTCGCCGGCTCGTGGCGTTCGCCGCTCGTCGTCGCAAACGCCAGACCGCGCGTGAAGAACTCCTTCTGGGCTGCCGTACTGCGCCAGCCCGCACGTCCCGATAGATGCTGCGAGATCGAGCTCCGGGAGGCCGTCCGCGAGGCGAGCCTTGACTTCCGCGAGCTCCAGGTCGGCGACGATCTCGCGCGCCTCGCCTTGCGCGAACTGGAACCAGACCCGCAGCGCTCCCTTGCCGCTCGCGATCTGCGCCGGGCAGCGGCAGCCACTCGCGCCACGCCGCGACGTCGGCGTAGTCGAGACGTACGAACAGGCCACCCTCCGCCTTCTGCCAGTCGCGTCATCGACATCGCGGTGAAATCGCCGCGCAGGTCGAGTGGCGACGCGAGCTCGGCAGGCGGCGTGCCCTTCAGACCGAAGCGATGCGCGGCCGAACCGGTTCTCCAGTCGGAACTGGACGCGATCGAGAACGAGCTGCGGGGCATTGCGCTGATCGTCGTCCCAGGTGATCAGCGCGTCGCGGATGACGATCTCGCGCTGGCGCAGGATCCAGTCGGTCAGCGGCAGATCGTCGGTCGTCTGTGCCGGATCGATCTCGATTCCGGCCACGTGCAGGATGCCGGCGCGGTCGCGCCGGATCGCAAGGCGCGGCCGGTCGATGACGAGCTCCTTCAGTCGGAGCTCGAGCAACGGCAGCGACGTCCACGCGACGATCAGCGCGACCTCGGGCAGCTCGAGCAGCGGCGTGGCGCCGGACATCGCCCGGTCGTGCACGCGGAAGCCGTCGATCGACGATCTTCGGGTTCCAGCCGTCCCAGCCGGTCGTCAATGCGGCGATCTCGACCGGATGTCCGAGCTGCACGGCGAGCGACGACGCGAGCCGGCCGCGATAGGACTCCACGTACGGAAAGACGACGAAGCGAACGAGCAGCAACGCGCTCGCGAACAGCGCGAAGGCGCCGACGACGCACCGATGCGTACGGATCGGACCAGCGCGGAGGAAAACGCGCCGGGGGCGCGGGAGGGGAGCGCGCACGGAAGGCATAATGGAGCCGCTGCCGCATTGTAGCCGCAGCTGTCGCACCCGTGCGCCATCCGTTCGGGTCGCGACGAAAGTGCGCGCCGCTGCGCCAGGGCCACGCACCGATCCCACCCCGAATCCCCGAACTCGATGCCGAACGCCCTCGACCTCGCGCGACGCCCTCGCCTACAGCCGCTATGCGACGCGCCGTGCTGACCGTGCGCCCCGACGAGCGCGCGGAGCTCGCGGCGACGCTGGACGCGCCGTTCGCCTGGGCAGCGCGGAAGCCGTGGCCGACGCGGCCGTCGACGGCGGCGATCCTGCGCGCGCTCGCGGCGGCGCTGCGTACCCTGCGTCGCCGCGTCTTCCTGCATACGCTCGCCCGCGACCTGACCGGACGCGCCGATCTCGCCGAAGTCTGCGCCAACATGACGACGCTTGCCGAAGTCGCGCTGCGCGCCGCGGTCAAGCTGCACCATCGCGTCCTCGCCGCTGCGCACGGCGAGCCGCGCGACGAGCGCGGCAACGCCGCAGACGCTCGTGGTCATCGGCATGGGCAAGCTGGGCGGCGGCGAGCTCAACGTCTCGTCCGACGTGGACCTCGTCTTCGTCTACCCCGACGACGGCGAGACCGACGGCGCGCGGCCGCTCGCGAATCGGGAGTTCTTCGAGCGGCTGGGCCGGCGCGTCATCGGCGCGCTCCACGACATCACGCCGGACGGCTACGTGTTCCGCGTCGACATGCGGCTGCGCCCCTACGGCGACAGCGGTCCGCTGGCCGTGCCGTACGCCGCGCTCGAGCTGTACCTGATCACGCAGGGCCGCGCGTGGGAGCGCTACGCGTGGCTCAAGGCGCGCGCGCTGACCGGAGCGCGGCACGACGAGCTCCATGCGCTGGTCGCCCCGTTCGTCTTTCGCAAGTACCTCGATTTCGACGCCTACGAAGGCCTGCGCGACGTCCATCGCCAGATCAGCGAGCAGGGCAAGCGCAACGACTACGGGCCGAACATCAAGCTCGGACCGGGCGGCATCCGCGAGATCGAGTTCATCGTGCAGGCGCTGCAGCTCGTCCGCGGCGGGCGCGAGCAGGGCCTGCGGGTTCGCGGAACGCTGCCGGCGCTCGCGGCGATCGCCGAGCGCAGCCTGCTGCCCGAAGCCCGGATCGCCGCGCTGCGCGACGCCTACGTCTTCCTGCGCAACGTCGAGCACCGCCTGCAGTACCGCGACGACCGGCAGACGCAGACGCTGCCCGCCGATGCCGGCGGAGCGCGACGCGCTGGCGCGCTCGGCGGGCTTCGCGAGCGCCGACGCGTTCGACGACGCGCTGCGCGCGCATCGCGCCGCGGTCGCCGCGCATTTCGCGGAGCTGTTCGGCGGCGCCCGCCTCGCCCACCCCGGATGCGCATGCCGTCGACGGCCGCCCCGACGGAGATCGCGAGACGCCCGACCAGGGCTTGCCGCGCATGGCCGCCGTCTGGGCCGGCGACGTCGCGCCCGACACCGCCCGCGCGACGCTGGCGGCGGCCGGCTTCGCCGATCCGGCCGGGCTTGCTCGCCAACCTGGACCGCGTTCGCGCGAGCGGCCGCTATGTGCAGCTGCCGGCGCTGTCGCGGCAGCGCGTCGACGCGCTGGTGCCGCAGCTGCTGCATGTCGCGGCGAGCCTGCCCGGCGGGCCGGCGCCGACGCGCAGACCGTGTTCCAGCGCCTGTTCGAGCTGCTCGAGGCGGTGAGCCGGCGCAGCGCCTACCTCGCGCTGCTGACCGAGCATCCGCCGATCCTGCCGCGGCTCGCGCAGCTGATGGGCGCCTCGCAATGGGCGGCCGATTACCTGACGCGCCACCCGCTCCTGCTGGACGAGCTGCTCGACGCGCGCGTCCTGCTCGCCGAACCCGACTGGGCGCTCTGGCGCAGCGAGCTCGCGCGGCTCCTCGCCGACCAGGCGGGCGACGTCGAGGAGCAGATGGACGTCCTGCGTCATTTCAAGCACGCGCAGTCGTTCCGGCTGCTCGCGCAGGACCTCGCGGGAACGCTCACCGTCGAGCGCCTCGCCGATCACCTGTCGGCGCTCGCCGACGTCATCCTCGCGGCGCGCTCGCGCGAGGTGTGGGCGCAGATGCAAGGCCGCAGGCGCCGCCGCCGAAGTTCGCGATCATCGGCTTCGGCAAGCTCGGCGGCAAGGAGCTCGGCTATGCGTCCGACCTCGACCTCGTCTTTCTCTACGACGACGCGGACGACTCCGCGCAGGAGCGCTACCTGCGGCTCGCGCGGCGCCTCGTCACCTGGCTCACCAGCATGACGCCCGCCGGCCAGCTCTACGACATCGATCTGCGCCTGCGTCCCGACGGCGCCAAGGGTCTGATGTCGTCGTCGCTCGCCGGGTTCCGCCGCTACGAGCGCGAGCAGGCGTGGACCTGGGAGCATCAGGCGCTCACCCGCGCGCGATTCGTGGCCGGCGACGCCGCGATCGGCGCCGCCTTCGAGGCCGAGCGCAACGCGATCCTGTGCCTGCCGCGCGATCACGAGAAGCTCGCGAGCGGATGTCGTCGACATGCGCCGCCGGATGCTGGCCGGTCACCCGAACCCGACGCCGCGCTTCGACCTGAAGCACGACATGGGCGGGATGGTCGACGTCGAGTTCGCGGTCCAGTACCTCGTCCTCGCCCACGCCCACGAGCACGAGGAGCTGACGCGCAATCTGGGCAACATCGCGCTGCTGCGGATCGCGGGCGAGCTCGGCCTCGTTCCCGCGCCGCTCGCGGCGGCGGCGGCGAATGCCTATCGCGACTATCGGCGGCTGCAGCACCAGATCCGGCTGACCGGCGCCCCGCACGCGCGCGTGGACCCGCTCGCGCACGTCGAGCGCCGCGCGGCCGTCGACGCGCTGTGGGCACACGTGTTCGGCGCGTCGTGGCAGCTGACCCCGGATCGGCTAAAATAGCCGTTTTCGCCTCTGGGGAGACCGCGCCATGTCGATGGCCGACCGCGACGGATGGATCTGGTACGACGGCAAGATGGTGGCGTGGCGCGATGCCACGACGCACGTGCTGACGCACACGCTGCACTACGGCATGGGCGTGTTCGAGGGTGTGCGCGCGTACAAGACGCCCGACGGTCCCGCGATCTTCCGGCTGCGCGACCACACCGAGCGCCTGTTCCGGTCGGCGCAGATCTTCGGCATGAAGATCCCCTACACGAAGGATGAAATCGACGCCGCGCAGCTCGCCTGCGTCCGGCAGAACAAGCTGGAGTCGTGCTACATCCGGCCGATCGCCTTCTACGGCTCGCAGGCGATGGGCGTGGCCGCGAAGTCGAATCCGGTTCGGGTCGCGGTGGCGGTCTGGCCGTGGGGCGCCTATCTGGGCGCCGAAGCGCTGGAAAAGGGCATCCGGGTCAAGACTTCGTCGTTCACGCATCATCATCCGAACATCACGATGTGCAACGCGAAGGCCGTCTGCAACTACGCGGTCTCGATCCTCGCCAACCAGGAGGCGACGCACGACGGGTACGAGGAGGCGATGCTGCTCGACCCGCAGGGATTCGTCTGTCAGGGGTCCGGAGAGAACGTGTTCATCGTTCGCGACGGCAAGCTGCACACGCCCGATCTGTCGAGCGGCGCGCTGAACGGCATCACGCGCGGCACGATCATCACGTTCGCGGACGAGCTCGGCATCCCCGTGATCGAGCGGCGGATCACACGCGATGAAATCTACATTGCCGACGAAGCGTTCTTCACCGGCACCGCCGCCGAGGTGACGCCCATCCGCGAGCTCGACAACCGCACGATCGGCGAAGGTACGCGCGGGCCGATCACCACCCGGCTGCAATCGCTCTACTTCGACACGGTCAACGGCCGCAATCCGTCGAAGAAGTCCTGGCTCGCCAGAGTCGGAACATGACCGAGGCCGACAACCTCGCCGCGGTCGACGTCGCGCCGCGCGACTTGCCGGTGTACTGCCCGAATCCGCAGATGCCGCTGTGGTCGAGCCATCCGCGCGTGTTTCTGGACATCGCCGAGACGGGCGAAGCCCTCTGCCCGTATTGCGGCACGCGCTATCGGCTCATCGGCGGCCCGCTCAAGGGCGCTCACTGACCGCGGCGCCCCGGCTCCGCGGCCGCGAATACATGAGCGCGCCGGGCCGCATCCTCGTCGTGGCGCCGTCGTGGGTCGGCGACGCGATTCTCTCGGAGCCGCTGATCGCGCAGGTTCGGGCGCCGCAGGGCGAGCCGGTCGTCGACGTGCTGGCGCCCGCATGGTGTGCGCCGATCTACGCCCGGATGCAGGGCGTCGGGCGCGTCGTCGCCTCGACGATCCCGCACGGCCGCATCGACTGGCGGCAGCGCCGGGCGCTGGCCAGAACCGTGGCCGCCGGTGGCTACGCGCGAGCGCTGGTCCTGCCGAATTCGTGGAAGTCCGCGCTCATACCATGGCTCGCTCGCATTCCGCTGCGCACCGGTTATCTGGGGGAATTGCGCTGGGGGCTCGTCAACGACGCCCGCCGGCTCGATCGCAAGGCGTTTCCCCGACTCGTCGATCGGTACGCCGCACTCGCGGTGGCCCGCGGCGAGCCCGCTGTTCCGGCCGCAGCGCCGGTTCTCGTTCCCGACGCGGCAAACCGGATCGCCGCCGTGCGCGCGCTCGGGCTCGACACCACGGATCCCGTCGCGATGCTCTGCCCCGGTGCCGAATTCGGACCGGCGAAGCGTTGGCCGCCCGCCCATTTCGCCGCGCTCGCGGCCAAGTTCCTCGCCGACGGCCTGCAGGTCTGGATCGTGGGCTCGCCCAACGACAAGCCGTGGCCGCCGAAATCGTGACCTCGGCAGGCGCTGGTGGACCGACGATCCGCGACCTCACCGGCCGCACCGACCTCGGGACGGCGATCGACCTGCTGTCGCTGGCAACGATCGTCGTCAGCAACGATTCCGGCCTCATGCATGCGGCGGCGGCCGTCGGCGTGCCGCTCGTCGCGCTGTTCGGCTCGTCGTCGCCCGCCTTCACGCCACCGATGTCGGCGCGCGCGAAGATCGCCCGGATCGACATCGACTGCAGCCCCTGCTTCAGGCGCGAATGCCCGCTGGGTCACTTCAAGTGCATGCGCGACCTCGCGCCGTCGGCAGTGTATGATCTCGCCCGCCCGGCATTGCCGTCGCAGCCCAGCGCGGCAAACGGCAGGCCGGCCGTTCGCTGAACCCGATGTCGCGGCAATTCATGGCCAAAGTCCGCACTCCACCGATCTACACGACACCCACCGACGCCGCGGTCGCTTTCTACCAGGCATTCGAGGCCAAGGACGTCGAAGCGATGATGGCGACGTGGGCCGACGACGAGGAGATCGTCTGCGTCCATCCGGGCGGCACGCGGCTCGTCGGCTACGACGCAGTGCGCGCCGGCTGGGACCAGCTCTTCGCCGGCGACGCGCGGCTCTCCTTCCAGCTCGATCAGATCGTGATGATCGAGACCGTCGGCCTCGCGATGCAGAGCGCGGTCGAGCACGTGACGCTCGGCAGCGACGGCAGCCCGCGCGGCGCCGCGATCTGCACCAACGTCTTCATGCGCACGCCGTCGGGCTGGCGCATCGTGATGCATCACGCCTCC
>CAWAOF010000031.1:0-136494 GCA_963783525.1 uncultured beta proteobacterium | reverse complement strand
GACGTAGCGGACGACGAGCGAAATCGTTCCGCGCTGGCGAAAGATGTTGATCCGGAAATTGCCGACCGCCGGATCGAGGTACGAAAGATTCATCTCGCGCTCGTTCTCGAACGTGCGCGCCTGCTCCTCGGTCATCAGATCGTAGGCGACACGGCGGACCGTGTCGATGTCCATCGGGCGCTCGGCTATCGGCGCCACGATTCCGTTGATCTTGATGTTGATCGGCGCGCCGCACGAAATGAACAGATCGGATGCCTGCCGCTCCGCCATCATCTTGAACAGTCGGTCGAGATACATGTCGAGTCCCCTGAGGCTACAATGCGATCCGGGCGGTGCCTTGAGCAAACGCCGCAAATTTGAACGATAATGTCATGAATTGACGGGGAGTTCCAGCTTCGTCGATCGAGGTGGTCGCCGGCCTGTGGCAGGGGCAATATTTCTGCAACAGGCAGCCGCCGGGTGGGCCCACCCCGTCACCGCGACATCACGAACAGCCTCAATCATGCTTGCGATCATCGGTGGCAGCGGCCTCACCCGGCTTTCGACGCTCGCGGTGGCGCATCGCGAAGTCGTGCGGACGCCGTACGGCGAGCCGTCGTCGGCCTTGCTGTTCGGTCAGATCGCGGGTCGGGATGCCGTGTTTCTCGCCCGACACGGCCATGGCCACACCATTCCGCCGCATCGCGTCAATTACCGGGCCAACGTTTGGGCGCTCCAGAGTCGCGGGGCCACGGCGATTCTGGCGGTAGCCTCCGTCGGTGCCATCGGCGGCGCCGTGCCTGGAGACCTCGTGCTGCCGCACCAGCTTGTCGACTACACCCACGACCGCGAATCGACGTTCTTCGACGGCGGCGATCAGCGTGTCGTCCATGTCGACTTCACGCATCCCTATACGCCGGCGTTGCGGGCCAAGTGTCTCGCCGCCGCGCAGTCCGCCGGGCTCGCGCTGACCGATGGCGGTGTCTATGGCGCGATTTCCGGCCCGCGGCTCGAAACGGCCGCCGAAATCGACCGCATGGACCACGACGGGGTAACCCTGGTCGGCATGACAGGGATGCCCGAGGCGGCGCTCGCGCGCGAGCTTGCGCTGCCGTACGCGGCCATCGCGGTGGTCGTCAACCATGCGGCGGGCCGTGGCGATTCGTCCGAGCAGGTCTCGATGGAGGGAATCGCGAAAGTGCTGGAGATCGCCATGGACAAGGTCCGCGTCCTGCTCGATCATGTCGCGCCGTTGATCTGATGGACTGCGGGAAGGGCACCATGGCTTGCATCCGCAGCACATGCCCCGGGGCACAGCGATGATCCGTGAGGTCCTGCGGATGGGCGATCCGCGGCTCCTGCAGCGCTCGACGCCGGTCGCCCGCTTCGGTACCCCCGAGCTCGCGGCGCTGCTGCAGGATCTGCGGGACACGATGGCCGCGAAGAACGGTGCCGGCCTCGCCGCGCCCCAGATCGGCGTCCCGTTGCAGGTCGTGATCTTCGGCGTCGAGCGCAATCCGCGTTATCCGGACGCCGAGGCCGTCCCCTACACGGAGCTCGTCAATCCGCTGCTTACGCCGTTGTCGGATGATGTCGACGAGGATTGGGAGGGTTGCCTCTCGGTTCCCGGATTGCGCGGCGTCGTCCCGCGCTACCGGCACCTGCGCTACGAGGGATTCGATCCGCAGGGGCAGCCGATCCGGCGGGACGTGACCGGATTCCATGCTCGCGTCGTCCAGCACGAGTGCGACCATCTCCTGGGAATCCTCTATCCGATGCGCATGCGCGACCTCTCGCGCTTCGGCTACACCGACATCATCTTTCCGGACAGCGCGCCCGACGAGGGATGATGCCGGGCAGGGCGCGGCAACGCCGGCGTGCGGTCGTCACAGGCGCAGGTGCTCGTACAGCGTCGTCTCCAGCCGGAGCAGCGCGTGCTCGTCGTGCAGGCGGGCGCCGTCGATCAGGAACACGTCCTCGGCGCGCTCGCCCAGTGTGTTGATGCGCGCGCTCACGACGTTGATGTTTGCCTGGGCGAGCGTGTAGGCGATCTTCGCCAGCAGGCCGGGCCGATCGCCGGCGACGATCTCGAGGATGTAGTGCGTCCCCTTGTCGTCGGGGAAGATCCGCACCTCGGGTGTCAGCGGGAAGTGCTTCAGGTGGCGGCTCGCGCGACCGACAACCGGCGGTTCGAGCGGCGCCTGTTCCCGCAACACCTTGGCGAGCTCGAATTCGACGAGCTGGATCGCATCGCGGTACGAGGCATCGGGGTCGGCCGGATCGTGGACGGTGAACGTGTCGAGCGCGTAGCCGTGGCGCGTCGTGTGGATCTTGGCCTCCAGGATCGACAATCCGCGGCGACCGAGGTAGCCGCTGATGCGCGCGAACAGGCTCTTCTGATCGGGAAGGTAGGCGGCGACCTGCAGCCCCGCCTCGGCGCGGGAGAGCCGTGCCCGGACCACCGGCTCCGTGCCCCGGACGCGCCAGTGCAGATGCCGTGCGTGCCAGGCGATCTCGTCGGCGGTATGGCGCTGGAAGTAGGTGTTGTCGAGCTCGCCCCAGAGCTCGCGCTCCGCGCCGTCCATCACCGCATAGAGCCGCAACAGCCGTTGCGCCTCTTTCTGCCGCGCGAGCAGGCTGTCGGCGAGCGTGATGCCGCCGGCGGCGCCCGCGAGCCTTGCGCGCGTCGCGTAGAACAGGTCTTCGAGCAGCTGCGCCTTCCACGCGTTCCAGACTCTGGGGCTCGTGCCCCGGATGTCGGCGACGGTGAGGAGGTAGAGCGCCACCAGCCGGCGCTCGGTGCCCACCCGCTCCGCGAACGACGCGACGACATCCGGGTCGGTGACGTCCTGCTTCTGTGCCGTCGCGGACATCGTCAGGTGCTGCGTGACCAGCCATGCAACGAGCTCGACGTCGTCGGCCGCCAGGCCGTGGGCGCGGCAGAAGCGCCGGGCCTCGGCGGCGCCCAGCGCCGAGTGATCGCCACCGCGCCCCTTCGCGATGTCGTGGAACAGCCCGGCCAGATAGAGCACTTCCTTGCGCTCGAAATCGCCGATCAGCCGCGAGCACAGCGGGTACTCGTGCGCGTGCTGCGCTTCGGTGAATCGGCGCAGGTTCCGGATGACCATCAGGATGTGCTCGTCCACGGTGTAGACGTGGAAGAGATCGTGCTGCATCTGACCGACGATGCGGCCGAATGCCGGCACCACGTTGCCGAGAATGCCGTAGAGGTTCATCCGGCGCAGCTCGTGCGTGATGCCGCGCGGCTCCCGAAGCATCTGAATGAAGCGGGCGCGGTTTGCGGGGTCGCGACGGAACCGGGCGTCGATGCGATGCCGGTTGCGCCACAATGCGCGCAGCGTCCGCGCCGACATGCCCTTGAGCTCCGGATGGCGCTGCATCGTCAGGAAGGCATCGACCATCGCGGCAGGCCGCCGCTCGAAGAGCGCCTCGTCCCGCACGTGCAGAAGCTCGTCGATCGCGAGAAATTCGGCGTCGACCGGCACGGGCTCGGTCGGGATCGGGAAGAGCCGGGCGTGCAGATTCTGCAACAGGATGACGTTGACCTGCCGCACGAGCTTTGCCGCAAGGTAGTAGCGCTGCATCAGCTGTTCGCTGGCGCGCTTGGCGGGCGTGTCGGCAAGGCCGATCTCGTGGGCGAGCGCGGTCTGCTGGTCGAACACGAGCCGGTCCTCGCGGCGGCCGGCGAGGTAGTGCAGGCGCACCCGGAGCGCCCCGATCAGGCGCTCCTGCCGGGACACCGTATGTGCCTCCTGCAGCGTGATGAGCCCGGCCTGCGCGAGCTCGCGCCATGTGCGTCCGAGTCCGGCCGCACGCGCGATCCAGAGAACCGTCTGCAGGTCGCGCAGCCCTCCCGGGCTCTCCTTGACGTTGGGCTCGAGGTTGTAGGCGGTGTCGTGGTACTTGAGGTGCCGCTGCTGCTGCTCGAGTACCTTCTCCTCGTAGAAGAGCGGCACATCCATCGCCGCGGCGAACGCGCGGCCGAACTCGCGGTGCAGCGAACGCGAGCCGGCGACGAGCCGGTGCTCGAGCAGGCTGGTCTTGATCGTCGAATCCGCGGCCATCTCGGCTTCGCATTCGCCGATCGTGCGCACGCTGTGGCCGATCTCGAGCCCCGTGTCCCAGAGCACGCCGATGAAGCGCTCGACGAACGCCGTCCCCGCCGGGTCGAGCGCGTGCGGGAGCAGGAGCAGCACGTCGACGTCGGAGTACGGGAACAGCTCGCCGCGGCCGTAGCCGCCGACGGCGATCAGCGCGGCCTTTCCGGGGGCGCCGAGCTCGGCCCAGACGCTCGCGATGACGCGATCGACGAGCCGGGCATGCTCGCGCAGCAGTCGGCGCGTGTCGGCGCGCGCGCAGAAGGCGGCCCGGAGCGCGGCACGACCGGCCTTGAGCTCGCCGCGCCAGCGCTGCGTCGTGACGACCGGCACCCCGGCCGGCGGGGTCCCGGCGGTGACTTCGCTGCTCATGGCATCGACGCCGGCCAGCGCGCGCGTCAGCGCGGCGGGGGCGGAGGTGCCCCAGGGGAGACCGTGAGCACCTCGTGACCGTCGGGTGTCACGAGCACCGTGTGCTCCCACTGCGCAGACAGCGAATGATCGGCCGTCACGATCGTCCAGCCGTCGGCGAGCGCCCGGATGGCCGCGCGGCCGGCGTTGATCATCGGCTCGATCGTGAAGATCATTCCGGGTTCGAGCGCGAGCCCGGTCCCGGGCCGGCCGTAATGCAGCACCTGCGGCTCTTCATGGAACTGCCGCCCGATGCCGTGGCCGCAGAATTCGCGGACCACCGAACAGTGGTGGCTCTCGGCGAACTTCTGGATCGCGTGTCCGATGTCGCCCAGATGGCCACCGGGCCGCACCGCGCGAATGCCACGCCACATCGCCTCGTACGTGATCTCGACCAGGCGCCGCGCCTGAATCGACGGCATCCCGACGAAGAACATCCGGCTCGAGTCGCCGTGCCAGCCGTCCTTGATCACCGTGACGTCGACGTTGACGATGTCGCCCGGCTTGAGCTTCTTGTCGCCCGGCACGCCGTGGCAGACGACATGATTGACCGAGGTGCAGATCGTCGCCGGATACGGGCGATGGCCCGGCGGAGCGTAGTTGAGGGTCGCCGGCACGACATTCTGGACGTTGACCTGATGATGGTGCGCGATGCGGTCGAGCTCGCCCGTCGATATGCCGGGCTGGACGTGCGGGGTGAGGAAGTCGAGCAGCTCGGACGCGAGACGTCCGGCGACACGCATCTTTGCGATCTCCTCGGCTGACTTGAGCGCGACGGCCACGACGTCCCGAATCAGGTGCGCAGCAATTCGTTGATGCTGGTCTTCGCGCGCGTCCTCGCGTCCACCTGCTTGACGATCACCGCGCAATAGAGCTGGCATCGACCTTCGGCCGAGGGAAGGCTTCCGGCAACAACGACCGATCCGGCAGGCACTCGGCCGTACGTGACCTCATCGGTCGCACGGTTATAGATCTTGGTGCTCTGGCCGATGAACACACCCATGCCGAGCACCGAGTTCTCCTCGACGATGACGCCCTCGACCACCTCCGAGCGGGCGCCGATGAAGCAGTTGTCCTCGATGATCGTCGGATTGGCCTGCAGTGGCTCGAGCACACCGCCGATGCCGACGCCGCCCGACAGGTGGACATTGCGCCCGATCTGCGCGCAGGAGCCGACGGTCGCCCAGGTGTCGACCATCGTGCCCTCGTCGACATACGCTCCGATGTTCACGTACGAGGGCATCAGCACGACGTTCTTCGCGATGAACGCGCCGCGCCGGGCGACCGCCGGCGGCACGACCCGGACACCGGTCGCCGCCAGCTGCTCCTCGGTGAGGCCGGCAAACTTGGTAGGCACCTTGTCGTAGAACGCGAACGGCTCCGCGACATCCGCGTGCCGCCCCGAGCGCATCGCCCTGTTGTCGGCGAGCCGGAAGGAGAGGAGCACCGCCTTCTTGATCCATTGGTGCGTGGTCCAGACGCCGTCGATCTTCTCGGCGACGCGCAGCCGGCCGCCATCGAGATCGGCGACGACCTGTGCGATCGCATCGCGGACGAGCGCGGGCGCGTTCCGGGGCGAAAGCGTCGCGCGCGCTTCCCACGCGGAATCGATCGCGCGTTCGAGGTCGGTCATGGCTTGCTGCCGCGGAAAAAGCTGCAATTCTACCCCGACTGCGGCGGTGGCCGCGATCGGGGACCGCCGCCGGCAATGCGCAGGCACCGAGAGTGGGCAGCCCCCCGCGCCCGCGCAGAACTACATGGCCTTGAACCGGTGCGCAAACGTGCGGCTGACGGCGAGCTTCTCGGCGCGGTCCTTGAGCAGGATCACGGGCTCGCCCCGCCAGTCGCGGTCCACGCGCGCGATTGCCCGCAGGCTGACGATCGTGCCGCGATGGATCTGCCAGAAGACGTCGGGATCGAGCGCATCGTAGAGCTCCTTGATCGGCGTGCGGATCAGCGCGTCGCCGTCGGCGGTGACGACCTTCGTGTACTTGTCCTCGGCGCGAAAATAGAGAACATCGTCGACGGCGATCATCCGCATCGAGCTCCCGAGCGAGGCCCGGATCCAGCGGAGCGGTCCGCCGCCCTCGTCCTTCGCGGCGAGCTTCGCAAGCACCGCCGTGAGGTCGAGCGGCGCCAGCGCGAGCCGTGACTTGAGGCGGGCGACGACCTTCGCGATCCGCTCCGGCATCGGTGGCTTCAGCACATAATCGATGGCGCCTTCGTCGAACGCGGCGACTGCGTACTCGTCGTAGGCGGTCACGAACACGACATGGCAGCGGCCCGCGAGCTTGCGGGCGACGTCGAGCCCGGAACGCGACGGCATCCGGATGTCGAGAAACGCGATGTCCGGGCGTCTCTCCTCGGCGAGTGCCAGCGCCTCGTCGCCGTTGGCCGCCTCGCCGACGATTTCGAGCTCGGGCCATGCCTTAACCAGGCGGCCCTTGAGCTGGGCGCGCATCATCGGCTCGTCGTCGGCGATCAGGGCGGTCGGCATGGGGTCACGCGGGGGCGGTCGTGGCCGACGCCAGGTGCACGCTGTCCTCGATCGGAATCTCGATCGTCGCGCGCGCGCCGCGCGGCGCGCCATCCTCGAGGGTGAAGCGCCCGCGTGCGCCGAAGAGCGCCGCCAGCCGCTCGCGGACGTTGCTGAGGCCGACGCCGCGCCCGGGGCGTGATTCGGTGGCGAGCCCCGTCCCGGTGTCGCTGACCGTGACGATCAGGCGATCGCCCTCCTCACGAGCGGCGATCGTGATGCGGCCGCCTGCAGCCATCGGCTCCAGTCCGTGCGTCACCGCGTTCTCGACGACGGAGATGAGCAGCACCGGCGGGAACGCGTGCGCGCGCAGCGGTTCGGGGACGTCGATGCCGAAATCGAGTCGCGGCCCCATGCGCATGCGGAGGATGTTGAGATACGCTTCGGCGAACTCGACCTCCTGTCCGAGCGTCGTGCTCGTGCTGCGCATCTGCGGCAGCGCCGCGCGCAGATAGGACAGCAGGTGTCCCAGCAGGCGCGACGCCTCCGGTGGATCGGTCTCGACGAGAAACTGGACCGACGCCAGCGTGTTGAAGAGGAAGTGCGGCTCGACCTGCGCCTGCATCAGCTTCAACTCCGATTCCATCGCGTGCTTTGCCAGCAGCAGCCGATCCGCTTCGGCCTTGTGCAGCGCGGCGGCCGCGCGCGTCTCCCGCACCCGGAGAAGGACCACGAGGCTCGCGATGGACCCGATGACGAAACCGGCCAGCGTCGTGCGCGCGAAACCGCCGCGGTGCTCGATCACGTAGTCGAGCGTGTAGGCGCTGTCGATCGTGTAGTGTTTGACGACGCTGGTCAGCGCCATCGCGAGCACTGCGCCGAGCGCGACGGCCGCGACGAGCCTGGGGATCGGTTTCGGGTGGTCCCACGGCGCCGCGGCGCGCACGCAGTACGCGATCACGAAGCCGAAGCACTGGGCGGTGATGAACGGGTGCCAGTACGTTCGCGGATCCTCGCTCCAGAGCGCGAGCGCGATGGCCGCGTTGATCGCGGCGACCCCCAACACGCTCTTCCACGTGAGATTGCGGAAGCCGGCAACCAGGCGGGCGGCCTTGGGATGCGACACGGTCGACGTCATGGCAGCCATTGTAGAGGGCGGTGCGCGCAGCCATCCGCGTCGGGCGACGGACCGCGGACGATGCCGACGGGGCGCCCCTGGCAGGCGCGAATCGCTGGGGGTGCGAGCGCGGCCGGCGGCCCGGCCGGTCGCTCAGAGTGACCGGGCGAGCGCCAGGACCCGTTCGATCCCCTCGACGCATTCCTCGCGCGTGGCGACGAGCGCGATCCGGACATGGCCCCGGCCGGGATTCGTGCCGTGGGCGTCGCGCGCCAGAAAGCTGCCGGGAAGCACCGTCACCGCCTGCTCGCCCAAAAGGCGCCGCGCGAACTGGGCGTCGTCGATGGGCGTCTTCGCCCACAAGTAGAACGCCGCATCGGGCATCGCGCACGGGAGCGCGGCCGCAAGCTTCGGCTGCAGTGTGGCGAATTTCGCCGCGTATTCGGCCCGGTTCGCGCGGACGTGGACTTCATCACTCCAGGCGGCGATGCTCGCGGCCGCCACGGCCGGCGACATCGCGGAACCGTGGTAAGTGCGATAGCGGAGGAAGGCCGCGATCAGGGCGGGGTCCCCTGCGACATACCCCGAGCGCAGACCCGGTGCATTCGATCGCTTCGACAAGCTGCCGAAAACGACGAGGCGCGGAAATTCCGATCGGCCCAGGGCGTGCGCCACCGCGAGCGCGCCGACCGGCGCTCGTGCCTCGTCGAAGTAGATCTCGGAATAGCACTCGTCGGCCGCGATCACGAAGCCGTGACGGTCCGACAATTCGAACAGGAACGCCCATTCGTCCGCCGTCGTCACGCGGCCGGTCGGATTGTCCGGCGAGCAGACATAGACGAGCTGGGTACGGGCCCACACCGCCGCGGGTACGTCGTGCCACGCCGGCGCGAATTCGTGCGCCGCGACCGCATTGACGCAATATGGCTCGGCGCCCGCGAGCAGCGCGGCGCCTTCGTAGATCTGGTAGAACGGATTCGGCATCAGCACCAGCGCGCCGACGCGGCTCGCGTCGACGACGGTCTGCGCGAACGCGAACAGCGCCTCGCGGCTGCCCAGCACCGGCAACACCTGCGTCGCCGGATCCAGCGCGGCGAGTCCGTGGCGGCGGGCAAGCCACGCGGCGATCGCCTCCCGGAGCGCGGGCGCACCGGCGGTCATGGGATAATTCGCGAGACCATCGAGCGCCCCGGCGAGCGCATCGAGCACCAGGCGTGGCGTCGGGTGCCGAGGCTCGCCGATCGAGAGATTGATCGCGGCGAGCGTCGGATTCGGCGCGACGCCGGCGAACCATCGCCGCAGCCGCTCGAACGGATACGGCTGCAGCAGCGAGAGGCGGGGATTCACGATGCGGTTGCGGCAGGCGGAAACAAAAGTATACGGTGTCGCCTCGTGGATCGCGACGGCGGCTGCCGTGCTCCTTCTGGGATTCGTGATAGCGCACTGGGGTTGGCGCTGGTTCGCGCCGACGCCGCCGCCGGCGAGCGTGACGACGATGCCCGAGCGGTGGTCGAGTGTGCATCACCGCATCGCCGTTGTTCGGCCGGGTCGCGCAACCGGCCGCGACCGGCGCAGCTGCCGCACCGAGCGCGCCGACGACGCTGCAAGGGCCGACGCGCCTGCTGGGCGTGTTTGCCGAGCGCGGCGGCGCCGGCTTCGCGCTGTTCCACCTGGGCGATCGCGGGCCGGTCCTCGTCAAGGCGGGTGCCGAGATCGACAAGGACGTGATCCTGGACGCAGTGCGACCCGACGGCGTGCGCATCCGCGATCGGGGCGAAATCCGGGACATCGAGCTGCGCGCAAGCGCGGGTGCTGCGCCCGCGGTGCCTGCCGGAGCCGCCACGAATACCCAAGCCCGCGCGAGCACCGGAGCGCCCACGGGCACTGGAGCCCTCGCCCGCATGGCGTGTGCGATTCCGTCGGGGTACAAGGGGCCCGTCTATCGGCTGAACGCCGAGCTCCTGACCGGCGTCGCGTCGCAGCCTGAGAGCTGGAAGGCGTTGCTCGCGCCGGTCGCCGGCGGCCTTTCCGTTCGCGATGGAAACGCGTTTGCGGCGATGCTCGGCATGCGCGCCGGCGACAGGGTCACGCAAGCGAACGGCATCGCGCTTGGCGGGGTCGACGACCTGCTCGTCGCATTCGTGAAGCCGCTTACCGCAAGTCAGCCGGTTCGCGTCGTCGGCACGCGCGACGGCAAGCCGGCGGAATGGCTGTTTCTGAACGCCGGCGCCTGTCCCGGCTGATACCGGGCCGAGCGCTCAGCCGCCGCGCCCGGGGGGCAGCCACCGCAGCAGCGCGCCCGGATCGTCGATCACGCCATCGGCAGGCCACGTCTCGGGCTCCTCGTGGGGCTCGATGTAGCCGTAGCGCGCGACGATCGTGTGCATGCCCGCGGCGAGCCCCGCGGTGACGTCGCGCTCCGCGTCGCCCACGTAGACGCAGCGTCCCGGCGCGACGCCGAGCTGCAGGGCCGCGGCCAGCAGCGGCGCCGGATGCGGTTTCGCGTACGGTGTCGTGTCGCCGCAGACGACGGTGCCCGGGCGTCCGCCGAGTCCGAGTCGATCGAGCAGCGGAGCCGTGTACCGGGTCGCCTTGTTGGTCACGATTCCCCACTTGAGCGAGCGGGCCTCGATAGCGTCCAGCAGCGCCGCGACTTCCGCGAACAGCGTCGTGCCGACGCACAGCGCGGCCTCGTATTGCACGAGAAAGGCATCGCGCAGCGCCGGATAGTCGGGATGCTCCGGTGAGACGCCCATGCCGGCGCCGAGGAGTCCGCGCGCACCGTGCGACGACGAGGACCGCAGGCGTGATTCCGGAACCGGATCGAGACCGCGCGCGCAGCGGACGCGGTTCAACGCCGCAGCGAGGTCCGGCGCGGTGTCGGCGAGCGTTCCGTCGAGGTCGAACAGCACCGCGTCGATCGGAAGGGTTCGTACGGTGCGGTGCGAAGCGGGCCGCGAACCGTCAGTCATGCGCGGGACGACGAAACGCCATCATGTAGTTCACGTCCGGATCGGCAACGAGGCGGAATGTCCGGCTGAACGGGCTGTACGCGACGCCGGTGAGCGCGACCGGCACAAGACCCGCGTCACGGGTGAACGCGGCGAGCTCCGCGGGGGTTACGAATTTCGCATAGTCGTGGGTACCCCTGGGCAGCAGTCCGAGGAGGTACTCGGCGGCGACGACCGCGAGCGCGTAGGCCTTGGGGTTGCGATTGATCGTCGAGACGAAGACGAGACCGCCGGGCTTCGCGAGCCTCGCGCAGGCGGTGACGATGCGTGCGGGCTCGGGCACGTGCTCGAGCAGTTCCATGCAGGTGACGACGTCATACGCACCCGGGGCTTCCTCGGCGAGCGCCTCGGCGGACACGAGGCGGTAGTCGACGGCGACGCCGGACTCGAGCTTGTGCAGGCGGGCGACGCCGAGCGCCTTTTCGCCGACGTCGATGCCGAGTGCGCGGGCGCCGCGCGCTCCCATCGACTCGGTCAGAATGCCGCCGCCGCAACCGACGTCGACGACATCCTTTGCGGCCAGCCCTCCGCACGTCCGTTCGATCCAGTCGAGGCGCAGCGGATTCATCCGGTGCAGTGGACCGAACATCGTGCTTTCGGGATCCCACCAGTGATGCGCGAGCGCCGCGAATTTCTCGAGCTCTCCCTCGTCGACGTTGGTGGTCGGCGCTGAGGACGGTGCGCGGCGCGATGCCGTGAAGCTGGTCATTGAAGGCGTTCCTGCCAGAGTCGCGCGCGCGCGATGATCGCTCCTTCGTCCGCCGTGGCGAGGACGCGGCCCGCAACCACCCGCCTTCCGGCGACCCAGACATCGGTCACCGCGTCGCGGCCCACGGCGTGAACGAGGTGCGAAACCGGATCGTAGCAGGGCGTCGCGTCGAGCGGGGACAGGTCGACGGCGACGACATCGGCCGCTTTGCCCGGGACGAGCGAGCCGATGTCGCGGTCGAGCCCCAGCGCGCGCGCGCCCGCGAGGCGTCGCCGCGTGGAGCGCGTCCTGCGCGGGCAGCACCGACGGGTCGCCGGAGGCCACCTTCGCCAGCAGCGTCGCGATCCGCATTTCGCCGAAGAGGTCGAGACGGTTGTTCGACGCGGCGCCGTCGGTACCGAGTGCGACGTTGACGCCGCGCGCGAGGAGCGCCACGACCGGCGCGATGCCGCTGCCGAGCTTCATGTTGGAGACCGGACAATGGATCACGTGGCACCCCTGGATCGCGAGCAGCTCGATGTCGGTCGCGGCGAGGTGCACGCCATGGATCGCGATGAATCCGGGGCCCGTGGCCCCCAGTGCGTGCAATCGCTCGAGCGGTGTGCGGCCATGCCGCTCGCGGCCCTCGGCGACCTCGTGCGCGGTCTCGGCGAGATGCGTCTGGATCGGCAGGTCGAGCTGACGCGCATAGACGACGATCTTGTCCCACGTCGCATCGCCGACCGTGTACGGCGCATGCGGCGAGAGGGAGAACGCGAGTCCGGGCTCGTGCTTCAGCGCATCGCGAATCGCAAGCCCTCGCTGCAGGTAACCGTCCGGGTCGGCCGCATACGGGGTCGGAAAATCGAGTACGGGCAATCCCAGCATCGCGCGGATCCCGAGCTCCATGAACGCACGCGCGCTCGCGTCGGGAAAGAAATACATGTCGTTGCAGCAGGTGGTGCCGCCGCGAAGCATCTCCGCGGCCGCGAGCCGGGCGCCGTCATAGACGAATTCCGGGCTGGCGTGCCGGCCCTCGCGCGGCCAGATGTGCTGCTCGAGCCAGACCTGGAGCGGCACGTCGTCGGCGATGCCGCGAAAGAGCGTCATCGCGGCATGCGTATGGGCGTTAACGAGACCCGGCAGCAGCACGTGGTGCGGCAGCGCCAGCCGTTCGCGCGCCGCATAGCGCGCGTCCGCGGCCACCGCCGGCGCGAGCGCGACGATCCGTCCGGCGTCGACGATGAGCGCATGGTCCTTCAGCGCGCCGGCGGGCTCGATCGGCACGATCCAGCCGGCGTCGAGGCGGAGGTCGACGGTTTGCATGCGCGCAGCCTAACGCGGAAGGGACCGGCGGAAAACGATGCGGCAAAAAAAACCCCGCGCGAACGCGGGGCTTTTTTCGTGACGTGGCGATCGTTACCGCTTGACCGCCTCGCCCTTGACTTCGACTTCCACGCGGCGGTTCGGCGCGAGGCAGGCGATCAGTTCCTTCGTCGCCTTCATCGTGCACGTCACGCCCGGGACCGGCTGGGTCTTGCCCATGCCCAGCGTCTCGATCTTGTCCTTGGCTACGCCCTTGGACACCAGGTAGTCGCGAACCGCGTCGGCACGACGCTCCGACAGCTTCTGGTTGTACGCCTGCGTGCCGATCCGGTCGGTGTGGCCGGTGACGAGCACGAGCTCGAGCTTCTGCACGTCCTTCAGCTTGGCGATGATCTCGCTGTCGATCGCGGCCTTGCCTTCGGGCTTCAGCACCGCCTTGTCGAAGTCGAACAGCGCCTTCGACGCGAGCGTGATCTTCTGCACCTGCGGCGCGGGTGCCGGCGGCGGGCGGCGGCGGCGGGGGCGGCGGCGGCGGCGGCGTACAGCCGGCGCGGGTGCCGGTGCCGGTGGCTTGGGCACGAGGTCCGGATCGCATTCGACGATCGCCATTGCCGGCGTCCAGTAGCCGGTGCGCCAGCAGAGGTTGCTGGATCTTCGGATCGCCGTAATTACCACTCCGCCAAACATTGGTCTCGGGGGGCGTTTGTGGCGACACGACGTAACCACTGTTGTTCGGATTCGCCTGCGCGGCTGCACCCGCGGAAAACGCCGCGGCGAGCGCGCCGACGAGCGCACAGGTAACGAGACGACGAGTCATTGTTTCACCCCTTAGACTTTGGTTTTGGAGAAGTTTTTGCGGACCGTGAATACCTGCGCGACCGTGGAAAACTGGCTAAACCATGCGCGCGCCGAATCCCTTGCTTCACGCGAAAATATAGCACACGCCCTTCGGGGGGTGCAAAAGAAAGTCGGGTTTTGGCAACACTCTGCGCGGAAGTGTCGCGGCAATGCAACGTCGTGATAAAATGCCGCTTTTTCAAGGCCCTTCCGCGCCAAACTTCAGAAGCACCACGCGGTTGTCATGACCGGCGAACCTCGCCCGGCGGGCGCCGAATTGGTGCGCGCGGGGCGCCGGACGGCCGCCGTCGGCATCTCGGGCGACGCGCGGAATGTCCGGCGAAGCGCAATTAACACCCTTTCAGGAAGATTTCCGTACCCATGGAGCAGTTTGCCAAAGAAACCCTCCCCGTAAGCCTTGAGGCCGAAATGCGGCATTCGTACCTCGATTACGCGATGAGCGTGATCGTGGGCCGTGCGTTGCCGGACGTTCGCGACGGCCTGAAGCCCGTGCACCGACGGGTGCTGTTCGCGATGCACGAGTCGAACACGGTCTGGAACAGGCCGTACGTCAAGTGTGCGCGGGTCGTCGGCGACGTGCTCGGCAAGTATCACCCGCACGGGGATTCGGCAACCTACGAGGCCCTGGTCCGGATGGTGCAGGAATTCTCGCTGCGGTATCCGCTGATCGACGGGCAGGGCAACTTCGGCTCCGTCGACGGCGACGGCGCGGCCGCATACCGGTACACCGAATGCCGGCTGCAGAAGATCGCCGCCGAGATGCTCGCCGACATCGACCGGGACACCGTCGACTTCGTGCCGAACTACGACGGCAAGGAGATGGAGCCTTCGGTCCTGCCGGCGCGGCTGCCGAACCTGCTCATCAACGGGTCGTCCGGCATCGCTGTCGGCATGGCGACCAACATCCCGCCACACAACCTGACCGAGGTCGCGAACGCCTGCCTCGCGCTGCTCGCGAACCCGGAGACCTCGGTCGACGAGCTGATCGACATCGTACCCGCGCCGGACTTTCCGACCGCCGGGATCATCTACGGGCTCGAAGGCGTCCGGGAAGGCTACCGCACCGGTCGCGGCCGCGTCGTGATCCGGGCGCGCACGCACATCGAGGATCTCGACAAGGGGAGCCGGCAGGCGATCATCGTCGACGAGATCCCCTACCAGGTGAACAAGGCGAACCTGCTCGGGCGCATCGGCGAGCTCGTCCGCGAGAAGAAGCTCGAAGGCATCTCGGATCTGCGCGACGAGTCGGACAAGTCCGGCATGCGCGTGGTCATCGAGCTGAAGCGCGGCGAGATCCCGGAGATCGTCCTCAACAATCTGTACAAGCTGACGCAGCTGCAGGACAGCTTCGGGATGAACATGGTCGCGCTGGTCGACGGGCAGCCACGGTTGCTGGATCTGCGACAGTTCCTCCAGCATTTCCTGCAACACCGGCGCGAGGTGGTCGTGCGCCGCACCCGCTTCGAGCTGCGCAAGGCGCGGGAGCGGGGCCACATTCTCGAAGGCCTCGCCGTCGCGCTGTCCAACGTCGACGAGATCATCGCGCTGATCAAGGCCGCGGCGACGCCGCCCGAGGCGAAGTCCGCGCTGATGGCGAAGGTCTGGCGCTCGCCGCTGGTCGAGGAGATGCTGCGGCGCGCAGCGGCCGACGCCGCGCGCCCCGAGGGCCTGCTGCCGGAATACGGCTGGCACGCCGAGTCGGCGCCGCCGGGGTACCGCCTGTCCGATGCGCAGGCGCAGGCGATCCTGGAATTGCGGCTGCAGCGCCTGACGGGTCTCGAGCAGGACAAGATCTTCGGCGAGTACCGGGACGTGATGGCTCAGATCGTCGACTTCCTCGACATCCTGGCGAAGCCCGCGCGGGTCACGGCAATTGTCCGCGACGAGCTGACGGCAATCCGCGACCAGTTCGGCGACGCGCGCCGCTCGGAAATCGTCGCGCAGGGCGTCGACCTGTCGATGGAGGATCTGATCGCGCCGCAGGACATGGTCGTGATGCTGTCCCACGGCGGCTACATGAAAGCCCAGCCGGTCGCCGAATACCGCGCCCAGAAGCGGGGTGGCCGCGGCCGGCAGGCGACCTCGACCAAGGACGACGACTTCATCGACCGCCTGTTCATCGCCAACACCCACGATTTCATCCTGTGCTTTTCCAATCGCGGCCGCGTCTACTGGCTCAAGGTCTACAACGTGCCGCAGGGCACCCGGGTTGCGCGCGGGAAGCCGATCGTCAATCTGGTGCCGCTCTCGGAAAGCGAGAAGATCACGGCGATCCTGCCGGTCAGGGAATTCACCGACACGCAGTTCGTGTTCATGGCCACTGCGATGGGCACCGTCAAGAAGACGCCGCTGTCCGAGTTCTCGCGCCCGCGCACGTCGGGCATCATCGCCGTGGACCTCGCCGACGGCGACTCGCTGATCGGCGTCGCGCTCACCGACGGCAAGCACGACGTGATGCTGTTCAGCTCCGCCGGCAAGGCCGTGCGCTTCGACGAGAACGACGTGCGCTCGATGGGCCGCAATGCCCACGGCGTGCGGGGCATGATGCTCGGTCGCGGCCAGCGCGTGATCTCGATGCTGGTCGCCGAGGACGAGGAGCAGTCGGTGCTGACGGCGACCGAGAATGGCTACGGCAAGCGCACGCCGATCGTCGAATACACGCGGCACGGACGGGGCACCAAGGGCATGATCGCGATCCAGCAGACGACGCGCAACGGCACCGTGGTCGCCGCCGCGCTCGTCCGCACCGACGACGAGGTGATGCTGATCTCGACGGGCGGCGTGCTGATCCGCACCAAAGTCAAGTCGATCCGCGAGATGGGCCGGTCGACGCAGGGCGTCACCCTGATCAACCTCGGCGAGGGCGAAAAGCTTGCCGGCCTCGAACGGGTCGTGGAGCCGGACGAGGACGACGAATGAGGGCGAAGGGCCGTCCGAGCCCGAATGCTCCCTCGAGGGACGGCGCGCAGCGCCAAGGGTGCACCATGGGCGAAGGGCCGTCCCGAGCCCGAATTGCCTCTCGGAGGGACGGCGCGCAGCGATGGCTGACCCTGATGACCGCGACGCCGCGCTCGCGCGCCACCGCGCGGCGATCGATGTGCTCGACGGCGAGATTCTCGAGCGGCTGAATGCGCGTGCCGCGCACGCGCGGGCGATCGGCGCGCTGAAGCTCGGCGGCAATGCCTATCGACCGGAGCGCGAGGCGCAGGTCCTGGCCCGCGTGCAGGCGGCGAACCGCGGACCGCTCTCCGGCGAGGCGGTTGCCGGAGTATTTCGCGAGGTGATGTCGGCCTGCCTCGCGCTCGAACAGAAGCTGCGGATCGCGTATCTCGGGCCCCCAGGCACGTTTTCGCACGATGCCGTGGCCAAGCACTTCGGTCAGTTCGTCGATGCCGTGCCCTGCATCACGATCGACGAGGTCTTCCGTGCGGCCGAGTCCGGGCAGACCGACCACGCGGTCGTGCCCGTCGAGAATTCCACGGAAGGTGCCGTCGGCCGCACGCTAGATCTGGTCTGGCAGACCCCGCTCACGATCTGCGGCGAGATCCGTCTGCGCATCCGGCAGAACCTGCTGTCCACTGCCGCGACCGTGGGCGACGTCGCCAGGGTCTACTCGCATGCCCAGTCGCTCGCACAATGCGCCGGCTGGCTGGCGCAGCATCTGCCCGGCGCGGCTCGCGTCGCGGTCGCGAGCAACGCGGAGGCTGCGCGGCTCGCCGCCGCGGAAGCGGATTCGGCGGCGATCGCCGGCGAGAATGCTGCGGCGATCTACGGGCTCGACATCCTCGCTGCGCACATCGAGGACGAGCCCAACAACACGACGCGATTCTGGGTGCTCGGCCGGCATCCGGTGCCGCGCTCAGGGCGCGACGAGACTTCCCTCGTGATGTCGGCACCCAACCGGCCGGGCGCGGTTTACAGCCTGCTCGAACCGTTTGCGACCCACGGCGTCAGCATGACGCGACTCGAGTCCCGACCGGCCCGAACGGGGCTATGGGAGTATCTGTTCTTCGTCGATATCGCGGGCCACGAAACCGACCCGCCGGTCGCAACCGCACTCTCCGAGCTAGGTAAAAAAGCTCCTATGCTCAAGATCTTGGGGTCATATCCTGCAGCGGTTTATTAAGAACGAAATGAACGCGCCCACCACCGTCGACCGGCATCCGGACCTCGCTCAGCAGGCCCCGGAATATGTACGCCGGATCGCGCCTTATCTTCCGGGCAAGCCGATCGGCGAGCTCGCGCGCGAATACGGGCTTGCCGAACGCGACATCGTCAAGCTGGCCTCGAACGAGAATCCCCGTGGCCCGGGTCCGGCGGTGCGCGCGGCGATCGCCGCCGCGGTCGAGGACCTCTGCCGCTATCCCGACGGGAACGGGTTCGCGCTGAAATCCGCGCTGGCAGCGCGCTTCGGTGTCGGCGCCGACCGGATCGTCCTCGGCAACGGTTCCAACGATGTGCTCGAGCTCGTGACCCAGGCTTTTCTGCGGCCCGGCGACAGCGCCGTCTATTCGTGCCACGCGTTCGCCGTCTACCCGCTGGCCGTACAGGCACGCGGCGCCGCGGGCATCGAGGTACCGGCGCGCGATTTCGGGCACGACCTTCCGGCGATGCGCGCGGCAATCACGGCCGCGACGCGCGTCGTGTTCGTCGCCAATCCCAACAATCCGACGGGCACCTGGATCGCACCGGACGCGCTCGAGGCGTTCATCGCGTCCGTGCGGGGCGACGTACTGATCGTGCTCGACGAGGCATACAACGAGTACCTCGAGCCCGCGCAGCAGGCGCCGTCGGCCGCGTGGGTTGCGCGGTACGCGAATCTCGTCGTCTCGCGGACCTTCTCCAAGGCCTATGGGCTCGCGGCATTGCGCGTCGGTTACGGGATCATGGACGCCGCCGTCGCCGACATGCTCAACCGTGTCCGCCAGCCGTTCAACGTCAATGCGCTCGCGCAGGCGGCGGCGATCGCGGCGCTCGCCGACACGGCCTATGTCGAGGAAAGTCGGGCGGTGAACCGTGCGGGGATGCGCCAGCTCGAGGACGGCGTCGCGGCACTGGGTCTGACCTTCGTGCCGTCGCATGCGAACTTCCTTCTGATCAAGGTCGGCGACGCGGCGAAGGTCTATCAGCGCCTGCTTGCGCAGGGAGTGATCGTGCGCCCGGTTGCCAACTACGGCCTGCCGGAGTTTCTCCGCGTGACGGTGGGCTTGCCCGCCGAAAACCGCCGGTTCCTCGACGCACTCGCGTCCGTGCTCGCAACCTGACGCCAACCGGTTTCCGCGCAACCGTGGCCGCAGGCGAACCCCGGATCGCGACGCTCGTCGTCATCGGCGTCGGACTCATCGGCGGCTCGTTCGCGCTCGCGCTGAAAGCCGCCGGCAGGGTCGGGCGCGTCGTCGGCATCGGCCGCGGTCACGCGAACCTCGACGCGGCGGTCGAGCTCGGCGTCGTCGATTGCGCCGTCGCGCTCGATGCCGACTGGAAACGCGAGCTCGCCTCCGCCGATCTCGTGCTGCTGGCCACGCCGGTCGCCCAGTTTCCCGCGCTCTTCGGTGCGCTGGCCCAATGCCTCCCGACGCACGCCATCGTCACCGACGCCGGCAGCACCAAGCAGAACGTCATCGCCGCTGCACGCGCGAGTCTGCGCGGCGCATTTTCGCGCTTCGTGCCCGGCCACCCGATCGCCGGCACCGAGCACACCGGCGCGCGGGCCGCCTTTGCGACGCTATATCGCGATCGCAACGTCGTGCTGACGCCGCTGCCCGAAACGGATCGATCGGCGCTGGCCACGGTGGCGAGCCTGTGGGCGGCCTGTGGCGCCCGGGTCCGCGAGCTCGATCCCCTCGCCCATGACCGGATCTTCGCCGCGGTGTCCCATCTGCCGCATCTGCTCGCATTCGCGCTCGTCGACCTGCTGGCCGCCCGCGCTGACGCCGACGACGTGTTTCGCTACGCGGCGAGCGGATTTCGCGACTTCACCCGGATCGCGGCGGGCTCGCCCGAAATGTGGCGGGACATAGCGCTCGCCAACCGCGATGCGCTGTTGGCCGAGATCGACGCGTACCGCGCCGAGCTCGACCGCGTCGCGGCGATGGTCGCGGCGGGCGATGGCGGCGCACTCGAGGCGGTGTTCGCCCGCGCTTCGGCGGCGCGCCGTGCCTGGGGTGAGCGCTACGCCGCGAGGTCGACGGTCCCCGCCGACGGAGCGCGCGAGACGTGAGGCCGCGGGAACGATGAGTGCCGCGACCGAATCGGCGCCGCGCCATCTCGACCTTCCGCCGGCCTTAGGCGCCGCGGGCGTCGTCGCGTTGCCCGGATCGAAGAGCATCTCCAACCGCACGCTGCTGCTCGCGGCGCTCGCGCGCGGAACGACAACGGTGCGCGGCCTGCTCGACGCCGACGATGTCGACCGGATGCTCGACGCGCTCGGGGCGCTGGGCATCCGCGTCGAGCGCCAGGGTGAAACGCGCGATTTCGTCGTGCACGGTCTTGGCGGCGCCATCCCCGTGGCGGCGGCGCGGCTGTTTCTCGGCAATGCCGGCACCGCGCTGCGGCCGCTGACCGCGACGCTCGCGTTCGCCGGCGGAACCTACGAGCTGTCCGGCGTCGCCCGGATGCACGAGCGGCCGATCGGCGACCTGGTCGAGGCGCTGAACGGGCTCGGGGCCGACGTTCGCTACCTCGGCCGCGACGGCTATCCGCCGCTGGCGGTGGGTCCCGGTCGGGCCGGTCGTCCCGGAATGCCGGAGCGAATCGCGGTGCGCGGCAGCGTTTCGAGCCAGTTCACGTCGGCCCTGCTGATGGCGTTGCCGCTGCTGACCGGACGCGGCGGCCCGGCGCGTACCCTCGACGTCGAGGGCGAACTGATCTCGAAGCCGTACGTGACGATCACGCTCAATCTGATGCGCCGCTTCGGCGTCGACGTCGAGCCGTGCGGCGAGCAATCGTTCCGCATTCCTCCGGGCGCCTGCTATGCGAGTCCGGGTTCCATCCAGGTCGAGGGCGACGCATCAGCGGCGTCGTACTTTCTTGCCGCAGGTGCGATCGGTGGTGGTCCGGTGCGCGTCACCGGTGTCGGACGGCAGTCGATTCAGGGGGATGTCGCGTTTGCCGATGCGCTGTCCCGGATGGGCGCGGATGTTTCCGGTGGCGACGACTGGATCGAGGCCCGTGCCGGGCAGGCACTGCAGGGCATCCGCATCGACTGTGTCGCGATTCCCGATGCGGCGATGACGCTCGCCGTCGTAGCCCTTTTCGCGCGCGGGCCGACCACGCTGACCGGCATCGCGAGTTGGCGCGTCAAAGAGACCGACCGCGTCGCGGCGATGGCGAGCGAGCTCACCAAGCTCGGCGCGACGGTCGAGGCGGGCGCTGGGGAGCTGACCGTCCACCCGCCGAAAGCGCTCACCGCGGCGACGATCGAGACCTACGACGATCACCGGATCGCCATGTGCTTTTCGCTGGCGACGCTGGGCGGAGTCGCCATCCGCATCCTGGATCCCGATTGCGTGCGCAAGACGTTTCCGGATTACTTCGCGACGTTTCGCTCGGTGGTTCGCTCGTGATGCGTGGCAGGGGGTCGCAATGAGCGCGCCGGGCCGCTCCCAAGCGCGAATTGCCCCGGAGCGCGCAGCGCGGAGGGTAGTCCAATGAGCCCGTCGGTTCCGGTCATCGCCGTCGATGGCCCGGCCGCATCGGGCAAGGGCACGATCGCCGCGGGCGTCGCGCAGGCGCTCGGCTTTCATCTGCTGGACAGCGGGGCGCTGTACCGCCTGGTTGCGCTCGAGGCACTCGCGGCCGGAGTCGCGCTCGACGCCGAGCCGGCACTCGCCGCGATCGCCGGGAGCCTCGACGCCCGCTTCGGGGAGGGGCGGATCGTGCTGGGAGGCCGCGAGGTCACCGACGCGATCCGCACCGAGGCCGTGAGTGCGGCCGCGTCGCAGATCGCCGTGCACCCGGGCGTGCGCGCGGCCCTGCTTGGCCGGCAGCGCGCGTTCCGCCGCGCCCCGGGGCTGGTCGCCGATGGCCGCGACATGGGCACGGTGGTCTTTCCCGACGCCCGACTCAAGGTGTACGTCACGGCGAGCGCCGAGGAGCGGGCGAGGCGGCGGCATAAGCAGTTGATCGAAAAAGGAATCTCCAGTAGAATTGAAAGTCTTTTGCGCGATATCCGGGAGCGCGACGCACGCGACGCAGGTCGGGCAGCAGGCCCGCTGGCCGCGGCACCCGACGCCGTACTCCTGGATACGACCGACGTGACGATCGACGCCGCGGTCCGTTTCGTGCTCGACCGGTACCTCGCACGGGGATCGGCCGGCGACGCAGCGGGGGCGGGGACGAGCGGCAGTTAGCGGCCCGGGTTCGCGGGACCGCGCAGAAAGGCCTTCCACGAGCGCTTTGGCCGGCGTTCCGGAGGGGAATCCACAACCAACCCGCCGCGCGAGAAACAGGGTTCTCGCTCCCGGCGGCTATTGACGAGAGAAGGAACCAACCCCATGGCTACCGCCATTTCCAGCATTGCCTCCGGCACGTCCGCCCCCATCGAGAACTTCGCCGCGCTGTTCGAGGAATCGCTCTCCCGCCAGGAGATGCGCCAGGGCGAGCTCATCACCGCCGAGGTCGTCCGCGTCGACTTCAATGTGGTCGTCGTCAACGCCGGTCTCAAGTCGGAGAGCTTCATTCCGATCGAGGAGTTCAAGAACGACAAGGGCGAGGTCGAGGTCAAGCCCGGCGACTTCGTCACCGTCGCCATCGAAAGCCTCGAGGACGGCTACGGCGAGACGAAGCTCTCGCGCGACAAGGCCAAGCGCCTCAAGGCGTGGCACGATCTCGAAGCCGCGATGGAGCAGGGCACCATCGTCTCCGGCCTCGTTACCGGCAAGGTGAAGGGCGGCCTGACGGTCATGGTCAACGGCATCCGCGCGTTCCTGCCGGGCTCGCTGGTCGACATCCGCCCGGTCAAGGACACGACACCGTTCGAGAACAAGGCGCTCGAATTCAAGGTCATCAAGCTCGACCGCAAGCGCAACAACGTGGTCGTGTCGCGGCGTGCGGTGCTCGAGGCGAGCCTCGGCGAAGAGCGCGAGAAGCTCCTGTCGACCCTGCAGGAAGGGGCGATCGTCAAGGGGATCGTCAAGAACATCACCGATTACGGCGCGTTCGTCGACCTGGGCGGAATCGACGGCCTGCTGCACATCACCGATCTCGCCTGGCGCCGCGTCAAGCATCCGTCGGAGGTGCTGGCGGTCGGCGACGAGGTGACCGCGAAGATTCTGAAGTTCGACCAGGAGAAGAACCGCGTATCGCTCGGCATGAAGCAGCTGGGCGAGGATCCGTGGGTCGGCCTCTCGCGCCGCTACCCGACGGGCACGCGCCTGTTCGGCAAGGTCACCAACATCACCGACTACGGCGCGTTCGTCGAGATCGAGTCGGGGATCGAGGGGCTCGTGCACGTGTCCGAGATGGACTGGACGAACAAGAACATCCATCCGACCAAGGTCGTGCAGCTGGGCGACGAGGTCGAGGTGATGATCCTGGAAATCGACGAGGACCGCCGCCGGATCTCGCTCGGCATGAAGCAGTGCATGTCGAACCCCTGGGACGATTTCGCGATGAATCACAAGAAGGGCGACCGCGTGACCGGGCAGATCAAGTCGATCACCGATTTCGGCGTGTTCGTCGGCCTTCCGGGGGGCATCGACGGGCTCGTCCACCTGTCCGACCTCTCGTGGTCGCTGCCCGGCGAGACCGCGGTGCGCGACTACAAGAAGGGCGCCGACGTCGAGGCGGTGGTGCTCGCGATCGACGTCGAGCGCGAGCGGATCTCGCTCGGCATCAAGCAGCTCGACGGCGACCCCTTCACGAACTACGTCGCAACCCACGACAAGGGCAACGTCGTCAAGGGCACCGTGAAGTCGCTCGACGGCAAGGGCGCGGTGATCACGCTCGACGGCGAGGTCGAAGGGTACCTGCGCGCTTCGGAAGTCGCGCGCGACCGTGTCGAGGACATCCGCACGCACCTGAAGGAAGGCGATCCGGTCACGGCGATGATCATCAACATCGACCGCAAGAACCGCAGCATCAATCTCTCGATCAAGGCCAAGGATCACGCGGAAGAGGCGGAGGCGATCCAGAACATCAAGGCCGACACGTCGGGCACGAGTTCCGGAACCACGAATCTCGGCGCGCTGCTGCGGGCCAAGATGGACAACAAGACCAACGAATAAGCGGGCCGCGTGATGACCAAATCGGAGCTGATCGACCGCCTTGCGGCGCAGTTCCCGCAACTGGTCGCGAAGGACGCCGAGCTCGCCGTCAAGATGATCCTCGACGCCATGGCTGAGAGCCTGGCCAAGGGGGAGCGCATCGAGATTCGCGGGTTCGGCAGTTTCGGCTTGAACTACCGTCCGCCGCGAACCGGGCGCAACCCCAAGTCCGGCGACAAGGTGCAGGTGCCCGAGAAGCACGTCCCGCACTTCAAGGCCGGCAAGGAGTTGCGCGAGCGGGTCGACTTCAAGAACGCGTGATGCAGACTCTGCGCTGGCTCGTGGGGATCGTGCTCTTCCTGGCGCTGCTCTTTCTGGCGCTGCAGAATTCCGAGCTGGTGACGCTCAAGTTCTACCACTGGTGGAGCTGGCAGTCGCCGCTGATCTTCGTCGTCTTCGTCGCCTTCGCGATCGGTGTCGCCGCCGGCCTGCTGGCCGGCGCGATCCGCTCGGCGCGGCTGTCCCGGCAGTTGAGCCGGCTGCGCAGCGAGCAGCGGCGGCGCGACCGGGCGCCGCCCGCCGACTGGGCGCGCACCGGGACCGTGCCGGGAACCACACCCGGCTCGGGGCCCGGATTCGAGTGAGCGACCGGCCCCCTCGATCGCCGCGCCGATGGATTTCGATCTATGGTGGCTGCTGCCGATCCCGGCGCTGTTCTTCGCGCTCGGCTGGATCGCCGCGCGCATCGACATCAAGCATCTGCTGCGCGAATCGCGGACGCTTCCGCTGTCGTATTTCCGGGGCCTCAATTTTCTGCTGAACGAGCAGCCCGACAAGGCGATCGAATCGTTCATCGAGGTCGTCAAGGTCGATCCGCAGACGGTCGACCTGCACTTCGCGCTGGGCAGCCTCTTTCGCCGGCAGGGCGAGATCGACCGTGCGACGCGGATGCACCAGAACCTGCTCGACCGGCCGGACCTTCCCGCCGACAAGCGCCAGGCCGCGATCTTCGAGCTGGCGCAGGACTTTCATCGCGCCGGACTGCTCGATCGGGCCGAGGAGCTGTTCACCAAGTGCGACGGGACGCCGTTCGAGCACGCGGCGCTGGGCTTTCTGATCTCGATCTACGAGCAGGAAAAGGACTGGCCGAAGGCGATCGCGGTCACGAGGCGGATGGAGGCGCTCGCGAAGCAGCCGTACTTCAAGGAAATCGCGCATTACTACTGCGAGCTCGCGCAGGCGGCACTCGTCAAGCCTGACGTCGCCGCCGCGCGCGCGAATGTCGAGCATGCGCTGGCCGAGTACCGCGCGTGCGCAAGGGCGACGATGGTGCTGGGTGACCTCGAGGCACAGCTCGGCAACCTGAGCGCGGCGGTCGACGCGTGGCAGCGGATCGAATCGCAGAATCCGGCCTTCCTGGCGCTGGTCGCGGAGCGCCTGGCCGATGCCTACCGGCGGCTCGGCGACCCGGCGCAGGGTCTGCGTGTGCTGAAGGCGTACCAGCGGCAGTATCCGTCGCTCGATCAGCTCAACATGGTGTTCGCGATGACGCTGGCCGAGGAGGGACCGGAGGCGGCCGCGGAGCTCATCAAGGAGGAGCTCGCGCGCAACCCGACGCTGCTCGGGCTCGACCGCCTGCTCGAGGCGCAGCTCGCTGCTGCTCCGGCCGAGCGTCGCCACGATCTCGAGCTCGTGAAGCAGCTGGTCGGCCAGCACATCAAGCGGCTCGGCATGTACAAGTGCGAGCAATGCGGCTTCCGCGCCCGTCAGTACTACTGGCGCTGCCCCGGCTGCGGCAAATGGGAAACCTACTCGCCACGGCGCACGGAGACCCCCGATGGCTATGTCTGACCCGAAGATCATCGTCGCGCTCGATTTCGCCAACCCGATGCACGCGCTGGCGCTCGCCGACCGGCTGGATCCCGCCGCCTGCGCGCTCAAGGTGGGAAAGGAGATGTTCGTCGTCGCCGGTCCCGAGCCCGTGCGGTGGATGGTCGCCCGCGGCTTCCGGGTCTTCCTCGATCTCAAGTTCCACGACATTCCGAACACGGTCGCGCAGGCCTGCGCTGCGGCGACGCGCCTCGGCGTGTGGATGCTGAACGTCCATGCGTCCGGTGGGGCGGCGATGCTCGCGGCGGGCCGCGCTGCCGTCGACGCGACAGCGGCAGGGGAGGGGCGGCCCCGACCGTTGCTGATCGCAGTCACCGTGCTGACGAGCCTCGGCGACGCCGATCTCGCCGCCACCGGCATTCGCGATGCCGCGGCCACGCAGGCGCTGCGCCTCGCGCGGCTTGCGGCCGCGAACGGTCTGGACGGGGTCGTCTGCTCGGCGGTCGAGGCCGCTGCGCTGCGCGCCGCGATGGGCCCGCGTTTCAAGCTGGTCGCGCCCGGTATACGGCCGGCGGGAAGCGCGAAGGATGACCAGACGCGGATCATCACACCCGAGGCCGCGATCGCCAGTGGCGCCGACTACCTGGTCATCGGCCGCCCGATCACGCAGGCGCCGGACCCGGTGGCCGCGCTCGCCGCAATCAGCGCTTCGCTTGGAGTCACTGGATGAAGATCACCATGATCGGCACGGGCTACGTCGGGCTCGTCACCGGCACCTGCCTGGCTGAAGTCGGCAACGACGTGCTTTGCGTCGACGTCGACGCGCGCAAGATCGCGATCCTGAACGAGGGCGGGGTACCCATTCACGAACCGGGACTCGCGGCGATGATCGCGCGCAATGTCGCGGCCGGACGCCTGCGCTTCACCACCGACCGCGACGCGGCGGTTGCCCATGGCGCGCTGCAGTTCATCGCGGTCGGCACGCCGCCGGACGAGGACGGGTCGGCGGACATGCAGTATGTCCTCGCGGCGGCGCGCGACATAGGGCGGAGGATGGTCGACTTCAAGGTCGTCGTCGACAAGTCGACCGTTCCGGTGGGCACTGCGGATCGCGTGCGCGAGGCGATTGCCGACGAGCTTCGCGCCCGCAACACGAGCGTTCCGTTCGCCGTGGTGTCGAATCCGGAGTTCCTGAAGGAGGGCGCGGCGGTGGAGGACTTCATGCGGCCCGACCGCATCGTCGTCGGTGCCGACGACGAGCGCGCGATCGCCGCGATGCGCGCGGTGTATGCGCCGTTCCAGCGCAACCACGAGCGCTTGCTGGTGATGGACGTGCGCTCCGCCGAGCTGACGAAGTACGCGGCCAACGCGATGCTCGCGACGCGGATCTCGTTCATGAACGAGCTCGCCAATCTCGCCGACGCGCTCGGCGCCGACATCGAGCACGTCCGCCAGGGTATCGGTTCGGACCCGCGGATCGGCTGGCAATTCCTCTATCCCGGCGTCGGCTACGGCGGATCCTGCTTCCCGAAGGACGTGAAGGCGCTGCAGCACACGGCGACCGGACTCGGCCGGCCGCTCGGAATCCTGCACGCCGTCGAAGTGGCGAACGAGCGCCAGAAGCTGCGCCTCGTGGAAAAGATCGTCGGCCGGCTCGGCGAGAACCTCGCCGGCCGCCGCTTTGCACTCTGGGGCCTCGCGTTCAAGCCGAACACCGACGACATGCGCGAGGCGCCGTCGCGGGAGATCATCGGGGCGCTGCGTGCGCGCGGCGCGACGATCGTCGCCTACGATCCGGTCGCGATGCCGGAAGCGAAGCGCATCTTCGGCGACGTGCCGTGGCTCGGCTATGCCGCCTTGCCGATGGACGCCGTCACGGGTGCCGACGCGCTCGTCGTCGTCACCGAGTGGAAGGAGTTCCGCAGCCCGGATTTCGCGGCGCTGCGCGCCGGACTCAAGGAGTCGCTCGTCTTCGACGGCCGCAATCTGTACGAGCCGGCGCTGGTGCGCGCGGCGGGCCTCGAATACTTCTCGATCGGGCGCCGGTAGCAGCGCCATGGGTGTACCAATGATCGACGCGAGTTCCCGGTTCTCGGCATGGCGCGACCGCGTCGCCCGGACGCGCATCCTGGTCGTGGGCGACGTGATGCTCGACCGGTACTGGTTCGGCGACGTCGACCGGATCTCGCCCGAAGCGCCGGTCCCCGTGGTCCGGATCGGGCGCACCGAGGAGCGCCCCGGCGGGGCGGCGAATGTCGCGCGCAACGCCGCGGCGCTCGGCGCGCGTACGACGCTGCTGTCCGCCACCGGCGCCGACGAGGCGGGAAGGGCGCTGGAGCGTCTGCTCGCCGCGGACCGCGTGCAGACCTCGTTCCATCGCGATCCGACGCTGCCCACGACGGTGAAGCTGCGGGTGATCGGGCGGCAGCAGCAGTTGTTGCGCATCGACTTCGAGACGGCACCCTCGCACGAGGTGCTCGCCACCAAGCTCGCCGATTACGATCGCCTGCTCGCGGAGGCCGACCTCGTGATCCTGTCCGATTACGGCAAGGGCGGGCTCGCGCACATCGCGACCATGATCGAGCGCGCGCGTGCCGGCGGCAAGCCGGTGCTCGTCGATCCGAAAGGCGACGACTGGGCGAAGTATCACGGCGCAACGGTGATTACACCGAACCGCACCGAGTTCCGGCACGTCGTCGGGCGCTGGGCCGACGGCCGCGAGATGGCGGCGAAGGCGCAGGCGCTGCGGGCCGATCTTGGCGTCCGCGCGCTGCTCGTCACCCGGTCGGAGGAGGGGATGAGCCTGTACACCGCGGACGGCGCCCTCGACATCCCGGCCGTCGCGCGCGAGGTCTACGACGTTTCCGGGGCCGGCGATACGGTGATCGCGGCGCTCGGCGTGCTGCTCGGTGCCGGTGCCGATCTGCCGTCGGCGGTGCGCATCGCCAACGAGGCGGCCGGCGTCGTCGTCGGCAAGCTCGGAACGGCGGTGGTCACGCCCGATGAGCTCGCGTAACTGCGCCGTGGCGAAAGCGAAGACCGTCTACAGCTGCACCGAGTGCGGCGGGCAGAGCCCGAAATGGCAAGGCCAATGCCCGGGCTGCGGCGCGTGGAACACGCTCGTGGAGACGATTGCCGCGCCGCCGCCCACGCGGTTCCAGACCGTGGGCGGCAGGGCGGTTGGCGTGCGGGCACTGGGCAGCGTCGATGCGAAGAGGAGCCCGCGCTTTCCGACCGGCCTCGAGGAGTTCGACCGGGTGCTGGGTGGCGGCCTCGTGCCCGGAGGCGTGATCCTGCTGGGGGGCGATCCGGGAATCGGCAAGTCGACGCTGCTGCTGCAGGCCATGGCCGCGATCGGCGCCGCGAAGAAGGCACTGTACGTGACCGGCGAGGAGTCGGTCGAGCAGGTCGCGCTGCGCGCGCAGCGCCTCGGTCTCGTCAATGCACCGGTTTCGCTGCTGGCCGAGGTGCAGCTCGAGGCGATCGTCGCGACGATCGGTGCCGAGGCGCCCGAGGTCGTCGTCATCGATTCGATCCAGACCGCGTACACCGAGGCGCTCACCTCGGCCCCGGGCAGCGTCGCGCAGGTCCGCGAATGCGCGGCGCAGCTCACGCGGCTCGCCAAGCAGCGGCAGATCGTGGTCATCTTCGTCGGGCACGTCACGAAGGAAGGCGCGATCGCCGGCCCACGCGTGCTCGAGCACATCGTCGACACCGTCCTGTACTTCGAGGGCGACACGCATTCGAGCTTCCGGCTCGTGCGCGCGATCAAGAACCGCTTCGGGGCCGCCAACGAGCTCGGCGTGTTCGCGATGACGGAGCGCGGGCTGCGCGGGGTCGCCAACCCGTCGGCGCTGTTCCTGTCCCAGCACGGCGAGAGCGTCGCGGGTTCGGTGATCGTCGCGACGGTCGAGGGCTCGCGGCCGCTGCTCGTGGAAATCCAGGCGCTCGTGGACCCGGTGCAGGGCGGCATGCCCAAGCGCCTCTCGGTCGGCCTGGACCCGCAGCGCCTGTCGTTGCTGCTCGCCGTCCTGCACCGGCACGGCGGGGTCGAGACCGGCGGCTACGACGTCTTCGTCAACGCGGTCGGCGGCGTGCGGATCAACGAGCCGGCGGCCGACCTCGCGATCCTGCTTGCGGTTCATTCGTCGCTGACCGGCCGGCCGCTGCCGGCGAAGATGCTGGTCTTCGGCGAGGTCGGGCTCGCCGGCGAAATCCGGCCTGTTCAGCGCGGCCAGGAACGCATCAAGGAAGCGGCCAAGCTCGGGTTCGATCAGGTATTGATCCCGAGTCTCAACAAACCGAAGCAAGCAATTGACGAATATGCGGATTATTAGTGTGTCGAGGGTCGATGAGGCACTGCGGATCCTGCGCCAGTGACCCGCCCCGCACGCACGGGCTTGAAACCAAAATGTCGCATAATTGTTATTATGTCAAATTAATGGATCCGGCATCGATCACGGTGCCGGAAGCTAGAATTCATGAACGACCGAGGTCCATCGATGCTGCGCAGCCTTCCACTTGCCCTGACCCTTCTCCTGGTCGCCCCTGCGGCGCTTGGCGCAATCGACCCAGCAGCCCTTCTTCAACGTCGTCACGCTGGAAGCCAGCGCGACCGCCGACGTGCCGACCGACACGCTCACGGTGACGCTCTTCACCGAGGAACAGGGCCCCGACCCCGCGGCAGCTCGCCGCGCAGGTCAACGCGCGCATCGACGAGGCGCTGGCGAAAGCCAAGGCCCAGCCGAAGGTCGACGCGCATTCCGGCAACTACCAGACGAGCCCCGTCTACGACCGTGCGAGCCAGATCACCGGCTGGCGCATCCGCGCCGAGATCGTCCTCGAGAGCCGCGACTTCAAGGCGGTCGGGACGCTGGTCGGCGACGCTGCAACCGGCGATGAAGCTCGCGTCGATGGTGTTTTCGCTGTCGCGCCCGGCGCGCGAGGCGGCCGAAGCGACGCTGCTGACCGAGGCGCTGGCCCGGTTCCAGGAAAAGGCGCGCGCGGTCGCCAAGGCCCTGGGCTTTCCCGGCTACATGCTCGGGCAGATCGCCGTGCGCAGCGAAGGCCCGACCCGCCCGCCGATTCCCGTGCGCGGCCGTCGCGATGGCAGCGATGGCCGACGCTGCGTCGGCGCGGCCGGTGCCGATGGAGGGCGGCAAGAATTCGGTCACGGTCTACGTGTCCGGCTCGGTCGTCCTGGGGCCCGGCAAATGAGGTCGCCCGCGGCCACGCCAATCGTCGGCGGCTGCCCCGTGCTCCCCTGCCCCGTCCCACGATCGATCCGTGCGCGACGCCAAGGCGGACGCCTGATGCGCCGCCACCGCAACGCCAAGATCGTCGCCACGCTCGGGCCGGCGAGCTCGACGCCGGTCGTCATCGACGCGCTGTTCCGCGCCGGCGTCGACGTGTTCCGGCTCAATTTCAGCCACGGCACGCCGGCCGATCACCGGAAGCGGATGGAGGCGATCCGCGCGGTCGAGAAGCCAAGGCGGGTCGGCCGATCGGCGTGCTGATCGACCTGCAGGGACCGAAGCTGCGCATCGGCACCTTCGCCGAGCGGCCCGGTGCAGCTCGCGGCCGGCGCCGCGTTGCGCCTCGACCTCGACCCGGCGCCGGGCAGCGCGAAGCGCGTCTGCCTGCCGCATCCGGAGATCTTCGCCGTGCTGAAGCCCGGGCTGCAGCTGCTGCTCGACGACGGCAAGCTCGCGCTCGACGATCGAGCGCTGCGGGCGCGGCGCACGCGATCGCGCGCGTCACCGTCGGCGGCCGGCTGTCGGACCGCAAGGGCGTCAACATCCCGAGCGCGATCATTCCGGTGTCGCCGCTGACGCCGAAAGACCGTCGCGACCTGGAGTTCGGACTCGGACTGGGCGCCGACTGGGTCGCGCTCTCCTTCGTCCAGCGCCCCGAGGACATCGACGAGGCCCGCGCGCTGATCGGCGATCGCGCGGCGATCATGGCCAAGCTCGAGAAGCCGATGGCGATCAAGAAGCTCGACGCGATCGTCGACCAGGCCGACGGCATCATGGTCGCGCGCGGCGACCTGGGCGTCGAGATGCGTCCCGAGCAGGTGCCCACCGTGCAGCGGCGGATCCTGCGCGCCTGCCGCCGCGCCGGCAAGCCGGTGATCGTCGCCACGCAGATGCTGGAGTCGATGATCGACTCGCCGGTGCCCACGCGCGCCGAGGCCTCCGACGTCGCGACCGCGGTGTACGACGGCGCCGACGCGGTGATGCTGTCCGCCGAGTCGGCGTCGGGCCGCTACCCGGTCGAGGCGGTCGAGATCATGGACCGGATCATCCGCGAGGTCGAACACGACGAGCACTACCGCAGGCTCACCGACGCGCAGCACTCGGAGCCGCGCGCCACGGCCGCCGACGCGATCTCGCACTCGCTGCGCCAGGCCGCGCACATCGTCTCGGCGAAGGCCACGGTGATCTACACGCACTCGGGTTCGTCGAGCATCCGCGCCTCGCGCGAGCGGCCCGAGGCGCCGATCCTGAGCCTCACGCCGATGATCTCCACGGCGCGCCGGCTGGCGCTCGTCTGGGGCGTGCATTCGGTGCTGACGCACGAGACGGCCGACATCAACACGATGACGGATCTCGCCTGCCGCACGGCGCTCGAGGAAGGCTTCGCGCGGCCGGCGACAACGTCGTCATCGCGGCCGGCGTTCCGTTCGGTCAGGCCGGGACGACGAACATGCTGCGGCTCGCGACTGCACCGATTCTGCGGCCGGCCCGCAGGTCGCCCGCGCAAGGGCCTGACGCCGCGCGGCACCGGAGCGGACCGGGGCAGCGGACGCTGACGACGCCGTCAGAGTAGCGGGCCGGCCATGGCCGGCGCGCCCAGAACGTGCGTCGCGTGCACGGCGCGATCGTCGCCCAGGATCATCAGCGCGAAGAGCCGCTCGGCGAGCGTCTCCGCCGCTGCGCGATGCGGCGCGCGAGCAGCGGCGTCGCGGCCGGGATCGAGCACGACGAAGTCCGCCTCCTTGCCCGCGTCGAAGTTGCCGATCCGGTCGTCGAGATCGAGCGCGGCGGCGCCGCCCAGCGTGGCGAGATAGAACGCGCGCAACGGCGACAGACGGTTGCCCGCGAGCTGGCAGACCTTGTACGCCTCGTCGAGCGTGCGCAGCATCGAGAAGCTCGTGCCGCCGCCGATGTCGGTGCCGATGCCCACGCGCACGCCCGTGGTCGCGACGCCGCCTGCGCATCGAACAGTCCGCTGCCGAGGAAGAGGTTCGACGTCGGGCAGAACGCCATCGCGGCGCCGGTCGCCGCCATGCGCTGGCGGTCCTCGTGGTCGACGTGGATGCAGTGCGCGTAGACCGTGCGCTCGCGCAGCAGGCCGTAATGATCGTAGACGTCGAGATAGCTGCGGCTCCAGGGAAAGAGCTCGGCCACCCAGGCGACCTCCGCAGCGGTTTTCCGCGACGTGCGACTGCAGGTAGACGCCCGGATGGCGGTCGAGCAGCCGGCCGCAAAGCTCGAGCTGGCGCTCCGTCGACGTCGGCGCGAAGCGCGGCGTGACCGCGTAGGACAGCCGACTGCGGTCGTGCCAGCGCTCGATCAGCTCGACGCTGTCCTCGTAACCGCCGTCGGCGGCGTCGCGCAGCTGCTCCGGCACGTTGCGGTCCATCAGCACCTTGCCGGCGACGAGCCGCATCGAGCGCGCGTCGGCGGCCTCGAAGATCGCGTCGACCGACGCCTTGTGGGTCGTCGCGAACACCATCGCGGTGGTCGTGCCGTTGCGCAGCAGCTCCTGCACGAAGAACTCCGCGACCTCGCGCGCATGCTCCGGATCACCGAAGCGGCCCTCGACCGGGAACGTGTAGCGCTCCAGCCATTCGAGCAGCTGCGCGCCGTACGACGCGATGATGTCGGTCTGCGCGTAGTGGACGTGGCGTGTCGACGAACCCGGGCAGGATCAGCTTGCCGCGGTAATCGGTGATCGGCGACCTCGTCCGGCAACGACGGGAGAAGCTCGCGATGCCGGCCCCAGCGCCGCGATCAGCCCGTCGCGGACGACGAGCACGCCGTCGGGATGGTGCCGCTGCGCGCGCATCACCGAGGGTCGCCGGATCGCCGACGAAATCGAGCATCTCGCCGCGGAAGGCGGCGACCTGCGCCGCCGCGCGTTCGTTCGATGCGGCCGTCGGCCTCACGGCTTCGGCAGCTTGCTCGCGACGCCCTCGACGTAGTAGTTCATCTTGCCCAGCTCGTCGTCGCTCATCGACTTGCCCGCCGGCACGCGCGTCTTGCCGTCCTGGTCGATGACGGGGCCGGCGAACGGATGCAGCGTGCCGGCCTTGATCTCGCCTTCGAGCTTCGCCACCTGCGCCTTTCACGTCAGCCGGGATCGCCGGATTGAGCGGCGCGAGCCGCACCATGCCGTCCTTCATGCCGCCCCAGACGTTCGTCGTCTTCCACGTCCCGCCGATCGCGTCGCTCACCGACTTCGCGTAGAAGTCGCTCCAGTTGTGGGTGGAAGCCGTCAGGTGCGCCTTCGGGCCGTACTTCGACATGTCGGAGTGATAGCCGAGCGCGTACTTGCCCTTCTCCTCGGCGGCCTGCACCACTGCGGTCGAGTCGGTGTGGTGGGTGACGACGTCGGCGCCCTGCGCGATCAGCGTGTTCGCGGCCTCCCGCTCCTTGCCGGGGTCGTACCACGAATTCGTCCAGATGACACGCACCTCGGCCTTCGGATTGACGCTGCGCGCACCCCGCGTGAACGCGTTGATCCCCTGCAGGACCTCGGGGATCGGGAACGCGGCGACGTAGCCCAGGATGTTCGACTTCGTCATCCTGCCTGCGACGACGCCGGTGAGGTAACGGCCTTCGTAGAAGCGGGCGTTGTAGATGCCGAAATTCGGGCCGGTCTTGTACCCGGTCGCATGCATGAAGATGACTTTCGGGAACTGCTTCGCGACCTTCTCCGTGTAATTCATGTAGCCGAAGCTCGTCGTGAACACGACCTTGCAGCCGCTCTGCGCCAGCTCGCGGATCACGCGCTCGGCGTCGGCACCCTCGGCGACGTTTTCGACGTAACGGGTGGTCACCTTGCCCGCGAGCGCCTTCTCCATTTCCCGCCGGCCGAGGTCGTGCTGGTATGTCCAGCCGGCGTCCCCGATCGGGCTCACATAGACGAAGCAGACGTTGTCTGCGGCAAGCGCCCCCGACGTCACGATCGCGGCGGCAACCAGCGCTGCCGCGGCCCTGACGATTCTTCCGATGTTCGACATGCGATACCTCCTCTGATAGAGCGTTCGAGCTGGCCGATGCGAGTTGCCGATGCGAGTTGCCGATTCGAGCTGCGATGTGGCGGCGAGTCCGGATCCGGTCACCCCTCCGGTCGGTACGGCTGGCCGAGCGATGCCGGCGAGTTCAAGCGGATTGTAGTGACGTTGCGGGAAATCGCGACCAGCACGATGATCGTCGCCCAATAAGGCAGCGACGACAGGAACTGTGACGGGATCTCGAGCTGCGCGCCTGAACCCTGGACGAAGAGCTGGGCGATCATCACGCCACCGAACAGGTAGGCCCCCAGCAGCACGCGGACCGGACGCCAGGTCGCGAACACGACCAGCGCCAGCGCGATCCAGCCGCGTCCCGCCACCATTCCCTCGGCCCACAGCGGAGTGTAGAACACCGACAGGAAGGCGCCGGAGAGCCCCGCCATCGCGCCCCCGAAGAGCGTCGCCAGATAGCGGATCCGCAGCACCCGGTGGCCGATCTCATGGGCGCATACGGGGGACTCGCCGACGGCCCGCAGCACGAGGCCGCCCCGGCTCCGGTTGAGGTACACGACGATGCCGGCGAAGAGCAGCCACGACAGGTAGACGAGCGCATTCTGGTCGAACAACGCGCGTCCAAGGACCGGGATGTCGGCGAGGATCGGGATGCGCGAGCGTGGGCACGCTCGGCAGCGAGACCGACTCGTACGCCTTGCCGATGAACGCGGACAACCCGACGCCGAAGATCGACAGCGCGAGCCCGGAGGCGACCTGGTTCGCCATCAGCGTCAATGTCAGGAACGCGAAGGCCAGCGACATCAGCGCGCCGGCCGCAGTTGCGGCCATCGCGCCGACCGCGGCGCTGCCCGAGTGATGCGCAGCGGCGAAGCCGGCGATCGCACCGACGGCCATGATGCCTTCGGCGCCGAGGTTGAGCACGCCCGCCTTCTCGGTGACGAGCTCGCCCAGCGCGGTGATGACGAGCGGCGTGCCCGCGACGATGGTCGCGACCAGGATCGAGCCGAGAATGCCCTCGTTCACGGCAGCCGCACACAGTGCGCGTGGCGGTCGTTCATTTCACGCCGACGCGCAGCCGGAAGTTGACGAACACATCGGCACCGAGCAGAAAGAAGAGCAGCATCCCCTGAAACACCTTGGCGATCGACGACGGCAGACCGAGGTACTGCTGCGCCTGCTCGCCGCCCAGATAGATGAGCGCCATCAGCAGGCTCGCGAAGAAGATCCCGATCGCGTTCAAGCGCCCGACGAAGGCGACGATGATCGCCGCGAACCCGTAGTTGTTCGAGACGTGCTCGGTCAGCTGCCCCATCGGTCCGGCGGCCTCCCCCATCCCGGCGATTCCGGCCAGCGCGCCACCCGCGAGCAATCCGGTCCAGATCGTTCGCTTCGCCGAGAAGCCGGCGTAACGCGCCGCCGCCTCCGATTCGCCGGCCACCCGCATCTGGAATCCCGGGAAACTCCGCTGCATGAAAACGTACCCGGCGAGAAGTGCGGTGAGCGCCAGCAGGAAGGCCGCGTTGAGCCGGGTGCCGTCGATCAGGATCGGCAGCAGCGCCGCCTCGTCGAACATGCGCGTCTGCGGGAAATTGAACCCCTGCGGATCCTTCCACGGGCCATGCACCAGCCAGGACACGCCGAGCTGGGCGATGTACACGAGCATCAGCGAAACCAGTATCTCGTTGGCGTTGAACCGGGTCTTCAGGACGGCCGCGATCGACGCCCAGAGCGCGCCGCCGAGCGCACCGCCGGCGACCATCAGCGGCAGCAGCAGCGGGTGCCTGCTGCCCTCGAAAAACAACGCGATCCCGCCGCCGGCGATCGCGCCCGCGATGTACTGGCCTTCAGCGCCGATGTTCCAGACGTTGGCGCGGAAGCCGACGGCGAGTCCGACTGCGATCAGCATCAACGGGGTCGCCTTGAGCAGGAGCTCGGCCACGCCGTACATGTCCTTCAGCGGACTGACGAAGAAGACGCGGAATCCGTCGAGCGGCGGCTTGCCGAGCGCAGCGAAGACGACGAGCCCGCCGGCCAGCGTCAGCGCGACCGCGATGAGAGGCGCCGCGTAGCGCATCGCGGCCAACGGCTCGGGCCGTGCTTCGAGCCTAGGCAGCAACGAGCGCCTCCGCGCCGGATTCGGCACCGGGCCAGATGCCGCTCATCCACACGCCGATCTCCTCGACGCTGGTCTCGGAGATCCGTCGTGGCGGCGAGAGTCTGCCCTTGGCTATCACCGCGATCCGATCGCAGATCTCGAACAGCTCGTCCAGCTCCTCGGAGACCACCAGGATCGCGGTGCCGGCATCGCGCAGGTCGATCAGCGCCTGCCGGATGAAAGCCGATGCGCCGACATCGACGCCCCAGGTCGGCTGCGCGGCGACGAGCAGCTTCGGCTGCTGGAGGACCTCGCGCCCGATGATGAATTTCTGCAGGTTGCCGCCGGAGAGCGACCGGGCCTGCGCGCTCGGGCCGCTGCAGCGGACGTCGAACGTCTCGATGCAGGCTGCGGTGAACGCGTCGACGGCGGCGAAGTCGATCAGCCCACGCTTCACCATCTGCTGCCGGTGCGCCGTCAGCAGCGCGTTCTCGGCAAGCGTCAGGCGCGGCACTGCCCCGCGGCCAACGCGCTCCTCCGGTACGAAGGCAAGTCCCAGTCGGCGCCTGCGATCCGGTGGCGTCCGTCCGGCTTCGACGCCCAGGATCTGCACCGGATGCTTCTCCGCGATCGGCTCCTCGCCCGAGATGGCGCGAAGCAACTCCTGCTGGCCGTTGCCGGACACGCCGGCGATGCCGACGATTTCGCCCCCGCGCACGTCGAGATGGATGTCCTGGAGGTCGACGCCGAACGGATCGTCAGCGGCATGCGACAGTCCGGCGAGCCGCAACCGGACCTCCCCTCCCGCGCGCGGCGCGCCATGCTTTGGAATGGGGAGATCCCTGCCGATCATCATCCGCGCCATCGACTGTGGCGTTTCCTGCGCCGGAACGCAGCGGCCCGTCACCCGGCCGGCCCGCAGGACTGTCGCCGTGTGACAAAGCGCCTGAATCTCGTCCAGCTTGTGGCTGATGTAGAGGATGCTGCAGCCCTCCGCGGCGAGCTGGCGAAGCGTTGCGAAGAGCTTGTGCACCGCCTGCGGCGTGAGTACCGAGGTGGGCTCGTCCAGGATGAGCAGCTTCGGGTCCTGCAGCAGGCAGCGAATGATTTCGACGCGCTGGCGCTCGCCGACCGAAAGCGAATGCACGAGCCGGCGCGGATCGGCGGGCAGCCCGTAGCGCTCCGACACCTTCTCGATGCGCCGCACCAGATCGTCGCGATCGGGCGCGCCCGGAACGGCGAGTGCGACGTTTTCGACGACCGTCAGCGTCTCGAACAGCGCGAAATGCTGGAAGACCATTCCGATCCCGACCTTGCGGGCATGGGCGGGGCTTTCCGGTTCGATTGCCCGCCCTTCCCAGAGGATCTCGCCCGCGGTCGGCCGCGTGACGCCGTAGATGATCTTCATCAGCGTCGATTTGCCGGCGCCGTTTTCGCCGAGCACGGCATGGATCTCGCCTCGCCGCACGGCGAGGTCGATCCCGTCGTTGGCGACGACAGCCGGATAGACCTTGCGGATGCCGCGCAACTCCAGCCGCGTCATCGGTCGGATCCGCCCGTCCCGGGTGAACCTGGTGCCGCCATGCCGGACATCGCGACGCGGAGGCAGAACGACGCCAGCGCATCGATCACCGCGTCGTCGTCACCTGCCGGGAGCGCGAGCTCGATGGTGACGCCCGGCAGCGCCGCCGCCGCGGCCGCAACCAGGCGCGGGACCTCGACGCGAAGGTGGCCGCCGCGTCCGAGGAACAGCGGCACCACGCGAATGCTGCGCGCCCCGCCCTCTGCCAGCCCGCGCGCCGCCGTGGCGAGGTCGGGCTCGAGGTGCTCGAGGTAGGCGAGCGCGACGGCGAGGTCCGGCGCCGCGGAACGCACGCGGTCGGCCACACGCCGGAAGGGCTCTGCCCAGCGTGCGTCCCGCGCACCGTGCGCGAACAGGATGATCGCGGGTTGCGAGTTTGCTGCGTGCATCGACTGGCTCCCGGTCCGCGTCGCGATGTCGGCGTTATAGCCGGCAGCACCATCCACATTCCTAGTTATTCTTTCCAATTATAGACGGCGGCACGTAACCTGCGGCTTCGATTATATGCAAGACGACTCGGCATGTACCGCTACGATCCGTTCGACAGCGCGCTCGTCACCCGGCGTGTCGCCCAGTTCCGCGACCAGACGCAACGATTCCTCGCCGGCGCACTGACCGAGGACGAATTCAGGCCGCTGCGGCTGCAAAACGGCCTCTATCTCCAGAAGCACGCGCCGATGCTGCGCGTGGCGATCCCCTACGGACTGCTCTCCTCGACGCAACTGCGGATGCTCGCGCGAATCGCGCGCGAGTACGACCGAGGCTACGGGCATTTCACCACGAGGCAGAACCTCCAGCTCAACTGGCCGCGTCTGGCCGACGTACCGGACATTCTCGCATTGCTGGCCACCGTCGAGATGCACGCGATCCAGACGAGCGGCAACTGCGTGCGCAATACGACCAGCGATGCCTTTGCGGGCGTGGCAGCGGACGAGATCGTCGATCCCCGACCCTGGTGCGAGCTGATCCGGCAATGGTCGACGCTGCACCCGGAATTCGCGTTCCTGCCGCGGAAGTTCAAGATCGCGGTGACCGGGTCGGGCACCGATCGTACGGCGGCGCGGGTCCACGACATCGGCGCGCAGGTGGTGCGCGATGAGCGTGGGCAGACGGGATTCCGGATCCTCGTCGGCGGCGGCCAGGGCCGCACGCCGATGCTCGGCCACGTGATCCGCGAGTTTCTGCCGGCGGCCGAAATTCTCAACTATTTCGACGCGATCCTTCGCGTCTACAACCTCCACGGGCGCCGCGACAACAAGTACAAGGCGCGCATCAAGATCCTGGTGAAGGAACTGACGCCGGCCGAGTTCACACGGCAGGTCGAAGCGGAATGGGCGCGGCTCGCCGGCGGCCCCGGCACGGTACCCGAGGCGGAGATCGACCGTCTTGCTGCGCACTTCACCGACCCGCCCTACCGCGACTACGCCCGCGACAGTGTCGCGTATCGCGCCGCGATCGCCGACAGCCGGCCGTTCTCGCGGTGGGCGCAGCGCAACGTCCGACGCCACAGACGCAAGGGCTACGCCATCGTCACGCTATCGCTCAAGCGTACCGGGACGCCGCCCGGCGACGTGACCGCCGATGAAATGGACGCGGTCGCCGAGCTGGCGGATCGCTACAGCTTCGGCGAGATCCGGGTGACGCACGAACAGAACCTGGTGCTCGCCGACGTCGCGCAGAACGACCTGCACGCGCTCTGGGTACGCCTGAAGGCACTCGGCTTCGCAACCCCGAACATCGGTCTCCTCACCGACATCGTCTGCTGCCCGGGCGGGGACTTCTGCTCGCTGGCGAACGCCAAGTCCATTCCGATCGCCGAGGCGATCCAGCGCCGCTTCGACGATCTCGACTACCTCCACGACCTCGGCGATCTGGAGCTCAACATGTCCGGGTGCATGAACGCCTGCGGCCATCACCACGTCGGCCACATCGGAATCCTCGGCGTCGACAAGAACGGCGAGGAGTGGTACCAGGTCTCGCTCGGCGGCGCGCAGGGCAACGACGCGTCGCTCGGCAAGGTGATCGGTCCGTCGTTCGCGGCGGCCGAGGTGCCGGACGTGATCGCGCGCCTGGTCGATGTCTACGTCGAATCCCGGCACGCCGACGAACGCTTCATCGACACGGTGCGCCGGATCGGCCTTGCCCCGTTCAAGGAACGCGTCTATGCGGCAACTCATTAAGGACCGGGCCGTCGTCGATGATCGCTGGGCGCTGCTGCGCGACGCGTCGACGCTCGCCGGACGTTGCCGACGGCGCGACCGGCCATCGTGCCGCTGGCGCTCTGGCTGGCGCATCGTGACGATCTTGCCGCCCGCGGCGACGTCGGCGTGTTGCTGGCGCCCGATGACGATCCTGCGGCCCTGTCGTCCGACATCGACCGGCTCCCGCTGATCGCCGTCGATTTCCCGCAGTTCACCGATGGCCGCGGCTACTCGATCGGACGGCTGTTGCGCGATCGCCACGGCTTCCGCGGCGAGCTGCGGGCGGTCGGCGACGTGCTGCGCGACCAGCTCTATGCGCTCGCCGAGTGCGGCTTTACCGCCTTCTCGATACGCGATGATCGCGATCCGGCGGAAGCAAGTTCGGGATTCGCCGACTTTGAGGCGGTCTATGCGCCGACGTCGCGCACGCCGCAGCCGTGGTTTCGCCGGCGGCGTCGCCGCCGCAGCGCGCGACGTGCCCGAGCAGAGCGAGCAGGAGCGCCGGATCGCCGCGGCGATCGGACTGCTGCAGCGGGTCGCGGCCCGGCATGCGCCGGCGGTATTCGCGTCGAGCTTCGGCGCGGAGGACATGGTGGTGATCGACCTGATCGCGCGCAACGAGCTGCCGATTCGCGTGTTCACGCTCGACACCGGTCGGCTGCCGGAGGAGACGCAGGCGTTGATCGAGCGCACGCGCGAGCACTACGGACTGCCGATCGACGTGTACACGCCCGAAGCACGGCTGCTGCAGAAATTCGTCCGCGACAACGGCAGCAACCCCTTCTACCGGAGCGTGGAATTGCGCAAGGCGTGCTGCGCCGTGCGCAAGTCCGAGCCGCTGCAGCGCGCGCTGGTGGCGAAGGGCGCCTGGATCACCGGCCTGCGGCGAGCGCAGTCGGTCACGCGGACCGCGGTGGCGCTGGAAGAATTCGATGCCGTCCACGGCCTTCCGAAGTTCAATCCGCTCGTCGAGTGGACCGACGAGGACGTCTGGACGTATCTGCGCGCGCACCGCGTCCCCTACAACGCGTTGCACGACCGCGGGTATCCGAGCATCGGTTGCGCGCCCTGCACGCGTGCGGTCAAGCCCGGCGAGGATCTGCGCGCCGGCCGGTGGTGGTGGGAAGCCCCGAACACAAGGAGTGCGGATTGCACGTCCGTCCCGCGGGTAGCGGATCCCGCGACCGCGTTGCCATCGAGGAAGGTGTGCCGACATGAGCGCCGCTTTGCTCGCCGAGAGGGCGCGCGAGCCAGCCGGCGGCGAGTACCTCGCTCCCCGGCATGCCCAGCTCGTCGCACCGGCGGATGCCGACCACCTCGGCTGGCTCGAGTCGGAAGCGATCCACATCCTGCGCGAGGTCGCGGGCCAGTGCCGCAATCCCGCCCTCCTCTTCTCGGGCGGCAAGGATTCGCTGGTGCTCCTGCGGCTGGCGGAAAAGGCGTTCCGGCCCGGCCGGTTTCCGTTCCCGCTGCTGCACATCGATACCGGCCACAATTTCCCCGAGGTCGTCGCGTTTCGTGACCGGCGCGTCGCCGAGCTCGGCGAGCGGCTGATTGTGCGCTCGGTCGAGGATTCGATCGCGTCCGGGCGCGTCGTCCTGAAGGACCCGCGCGAGAGCCGGAACCCGCACCAGTCGGTGACGCTGCTCGATGCGATCGCGGAGTTCGGCTTCGACGCGTGCATCGGCGGCGCGCGCCGCGACGAGGAAAAGGCGCGTGCGAAGGAGCGGATCTTCTCGTTCCGCGACGCCTTCGGACAATGGGACCCGAAGAACCAGCGCCCAGAGCTGTGGAATCTGTACAACGCGCGCACGCATCCAGGAGAAAACGTCCGCGTGTTTCCGATCAGCAACTGGACCGAGCTCGACGTGTGGCAATACATCGCGCACGAGCGGCTCGAGGTCCCGTCGATCTATCTTGCGCACCCCCGGCCGGTGGTCCGCCGTGGCACTGCGCTCGTCCCGGTGACCGACCTGACGCCTCCGCGCGAAGGCGAGATCGTCGAGCGGATCTCGGTTCGCTTTCGCACCGTGGGCGACATCACCTGCACGGCGCCCGTCGCCTCCGACGCGGCAACCGTCGAAGCGATCATCGTCGAGACCGCAGCGACCACGATCACCGAACGCGGTGCGACGCGTCTCGACGATCAGACCAACGACGCGTCGATGGAACTGCGCAAGAAAGAGGGCTATTTCTGATGTCCGCCGGCGACGCTGTATCGATTCGCGACCGCGGGGTGCTGCGCTTCCTCACCGCCGGCAGTGTCGACGACGGCAAGAGCACGCTGATCGGCCGTCTGCTCTACGACACGAAGGCAATTCTCGCCGACCAGCTGGCGGCGGTCGAGCGCACGTCGCAACGGCGCGGACAGACGCTCGATCTGTCGCTCTTCACCGACGGCCTCGTCGCCGAACGGGAACAGGGGATCACGATCGACGTCGCCTACCGGTACTTCGCGACCGCGGCGCGCAAGTTCATCATCGCGGACGCGCCAGGGCACGAACAGTACACACGCAACATGGTGACGGCGGCGTCCACGGCCGAGCTCGCGATTCTGCTGGTCGACGCCCGCCACGGCATCGTCACGCAGACGCGTCGCCACGCGACGCTCGCGCACCTGCTGGGCATTCCGCACCTCGTGGTTGCCGTCAACAAGATGGATCTCGTCGACTACCGCGAGGATGCGTTCGCACGCATCGTCGGCGATTTTGTCGACTTCGCCGAACGATCGGGGATCGACGACGTGCGCTTCGTCCCCATGTCCGCTCTGGTCGGCGACATGGTCGTCGACCGCGGCAATCGACTCGACTGGTACGACGGCCCGACGCTCCTCGCGATCCTCGAGACCGTCGACGCGCCCCGTGCGCTCGCCGGCGCCCCGCTGCGCTTTCCCGTCCAGTACGTCGCGCGGCCGACGGCGACGCTGCCTCGGGGCTACATGGGGCGCATCGAATCGGGCTCGATCGCGGTCGGCGATCCGGTGACGGCACTGCCCTCGGGACTGACGACGCGCATACGCGAGATCAGGACATGGAATGGAGCGCGTCAGAACGCCGGTCTGCACGCGGCAGTCACGCTGGTCCTCGACGACGAGCTCGACATATCCCGCGGCGACATGCTGGTCGGCGGCGCTGCGCCGCCGGCCGTTTCCGGCGCCGTCGAGGCGACGCTATGCTGGCTCTCCGACGCTCCGCTCGACCCGCGGCGCAAGTACATCCTGCGCCACACGACGCGCGAGGCGCGCGCCCGCATCGACCGCATCGACCACCGGTGGAACGTCACTACGCAGGCGCGCGAGCCGGCCCCGGCAACGTTGGCGCGCAACGACATCGGCCGCGTGACGGTATCGCTCGCGCAACCGGTGTTCGCCGACCGGTACACGGACAGCGCCGCGACGGGGAGTTTCATCCTGATCGACGAGGTCAGCAACAACACCGTCGCGGCAGGGTTGATCCAGTGACCATCCGAATCCTATCGTTGGGCGCCTCCGCGGCAGAGCCCGCAGAGCGTCGGATGGTGACACGCTTGGGCGAGCGATGTCGTCGCAGGCGCTCGGGGCCGGTCGGCTGAGAGCGGCGACGCGCAGGCCGGAGTTGGTCCAGGGCCGCGAGTCGCGGCTTTTTGTGGGCCAACGTTATAGCCAAATGATATTAACAAGTAATTTGCTTATAACAGTCAAGAGGTCAAAGTGAAACCGAACTTCGTCATTGCCACCGCTGTCGTTGCGTCGACTCTCGTACTCACATCCTTCGCGCATGCCGACACGACATTGCTCAATGTTTCGTACGATCCGACGCGCGAGCTCTATCAGGATTTCAACGCCGCGTTCAGCAAGCACTGGCGGGTGAAGACCGGCGAGATCGTCGTGGTCAAACAGTCGCACGGCGGTTCCGGCAAGCAGGCGCGCACCGTCATCGATGGTCTCGATGCGGACGTCGTGACGCTCGCGCTCGCCTTCGACATCGATGCGATTGCTGACAGGGCGAAGCTGCTGCCGCTCGACTGGCAGAAGCGCCTGCCGCAGAACAGCACGCCGTACACGTCGACGATCGTGTTCCTCGTGCGCAAGGGCAACCCCAAGGCGATCAGGGACTGGGACGATCTCGTGAAGCCCGGCGTTTCGGTGATCACCCCCAATCCGAAGACGTCGGGCGGGGCGCAGTGGAACTATCTCGCGGCCTGGGAATACGCCAAGCGCAAGTACGGCGGCGACGACAAGGCCAGGGACTTCGTGACGCGCCTCTACAAGAATGTCCCCGTACTCGATTCCGGCGCGCGCGGCTCGACCACGACCTTCGTGGAGCGCGGCGTCGGTGACGTCTTCATCTCCTGGGAAAACGAGGCGTTCCTCGCGCAGAAGGAGCTCGGGCCCGACAAGTTCGAGATCATCGTGCCATCGCTGTCGATCTTGGCCGAGCCGCCGGTCGCGGTGCTCGACCGGAACGTCGATCGGAAGGGTACGCGCAAGGTGGCGGAGGCCTATCTCGAGTACCTCTATTCCGAAGAAGGCCAGGAGATCGCCGCGAGGAACTACTACCGCCCGACCAACGCCAAGATCGCGGCGAACCACGCGAAACAGTTCCCCAAGGTGACGCTGTTCACGATCAACGACGCGTTCGGTGGTTGGCAGAAGGCGGCGAAGACGCATTTCGCCGACGGCGGCACGTTCGACCAGATCTACAAGCCGGGCGCGCCCTGAGGCCTGCATGAGCGCTGGCATTCGCCTGTCGAGCGCGGCCCGCAGCCGCCTACGTTTGCCGCCGATCGAACCGTACGCGGACGAGTTCGGATCGACGCCGGTCCTGATCGTCCCCGGCCTGCGCAACAGCGGCCCCGCGCACTGGCAGACCCTCTGGGAAGCGGAGCGTCCGGAGCTACGGCGGGTTGTCCAGCCCGACTGGGACACGCCGGATCTCGACGCGTGGGCCGTGGTGGTGGCGGTCGCCGCGCGTGCGGCGGCGGAGCCTCCGTTGATTGCTGCGCACAGCTTCGGCTGTCTCGCGACAGTTCGTGCCGCAGTTGTCCACGGAGTGGCGCTTCGCGCGGCGCTGCTCGTCGCGCCGGCCGACCCCGACCGGCTTGGTGTGGGGTCGCTCGTTCCGCGGGCAAGGTTGCCGTTTCCAACCACGGTCGTCGGCAGCACCGATGACCCGTGGATGAAGCTCGTCAAGGCCGGCGAAATGGCAAACGTATGGGGAAGCCGGCTGATCGGTTATCGCAACGCCGGCCACATCAACGCCGAATCCGGCTATGGACCCTGGCCGGATGGTCTGCGGCTTCTCCGGCAGCTCAGCGCTCGCGCCGCGTCTGCCAGCGTGGCCGTTGCCGCGCCGCGCGCCACCATCGCGGGCGACGTATCCGCCAGACTCGCGGTGACCAAGTGAACCCTACCGCACTGGTGGGGGTGCCGGTGAGCGAACCTACCGCGTTCGCGACCGATCCGCATTTCCGGATGGCCCGCGCCTTCGATGCCGATGGTGCAGCGGTGCTGGACCGGCGACGCGCGCGCCATCACGTTCTGCCCGGCTTCGGTCTCGGTCTCGGCTGTACGCTGCTGTACCTCGGACTGATCGTACTGCTGCCGCTGTCGGCCGCATTCGTCAGGGCCGCGTCGCTCACCTGGCCGGCATTCGTCGAGATCGTCACCGCGCCGCGGGTCCTGGCGAGCTATCGACTGACGTTCGGCGCGTCGCTGGGCGCCGCGACGATCAACCTGGTGTTCGGACTCGTCGTCGCGTGGGTGCTTGTGCGTTATCCGTTTCCAGGCAAGCGGCTGGTCGACGCGCTGGTCGACCTTCCGTTCGCATTGCCGACCGCAGTCGCCGGCATTGCGCTGACGGGGCTTTTCGCGCCCAACGGCTGGTTCGGCGCATGGCTCGAGCCGCTTGGCGTCAAGGTTGCGTTCACGCCGCTCGGCGTGCTGGTTGCGCTCACCTTCATCGGCCTGCCGTTTGTCGTGCGCACCGTGCAGCCGGTGCTGGAGGAGCTCCCGCGCGAACTGGAGGAAGCGGCGGCAACGCTTGGAGCCTCGCGCTGGCAGAGCTTCCGGCGCGTGGTCTTCCCCATCGTGACCCCGGCGTTGCTGACCGGCTTCGCACTGGCGTTCGCGCGCGCAATTGGCGAATACGGCTCGGTGATCTTCATCGCCGGCAACATGCCGATGGTCTCGGAAATCACGCCGCTCATCATCATCACCAAGCTCGAGCAATACGACTACACGGGGGCAACCGCGATCGCGGTGGTCATGCTGGTCGCCTCATTTGCGTTGCTGCTCCTGATCAACGCGCTGCAGGCCTGGACGCGCAGGCGCCAGGGCGCGCCTGCGTAGTCGGGAGCCGGGATTCCACATGTCCGTCGCAAGTCTCGCGCATCCCGTTTCGCCTTCCGCGCGACGCCGGCGAACCCGCATTCGTGCGCCTGCTGCTCGTCGGCATCGCGCTCGCGTTTCTGACGCTGTTCCTGTTCACGCCGCTCGCATTCGTGTTCGCCCAGGCTTTGCGGAAGGGCATCGCAGCGTATCTTGCGGCCGTCACCGAGCCCGATGCGCTTGCCGCCGTTCGGCTCACGCTGCTGGTTGCTGCCATCGCGGTGCCGGCGAATCTTGTATTCGGGATCGCCGCCGCCTGGACCATCGCCAAGTTCACATTCCCCGGAAGGAATGTTCTGGTGACGCTGATCGACCTCCCGTTCTCGGTGTCGCCAGTCGTTTCGGGCCTCATCTACGTGCTGGTCTTCGGCCTCCAGGGCTGGTTCGGCGAATGGCTGCGCGAGCACGACATGAAGGTGATCTTCGCGGTGCCCGGCATCGTGCTGGCGACCATCTTCGTCACGTTTCCGTTTGTCGCGCGGGAGCTGATCCCGCTGATGCAGGCGCAGGGAACCGAGCAGGAAGAGGCGGCGACCGTCCTCGGCGCCAGTGGCTGGCAGACCTTTTTCCGGGTGACGCTGCCCAACGTCAAATGGGGTCTCCTCTACGGCGTGATTCTCTGCAACGCGCGGGCGATGGGCGAATTCGGAGCGGTGTCGGTCGTGTCCGGCCATATCCGCGGCGCCACCAACACCCTGCCGCTGCACGTGGAGATCCTCTACAACGAATACCAGTTCGCGGCCGCGTTCGCCGTTGCGTCGCTGCTTGCCCTGCTGGCGCTCGTCACGCTGGCGCTCAAGTACGCGGTCGAGCGGCGCACGCGCGAGGACCTCCGACCGCAGGAGGAGGAACTGCCATGAGCGCGCCGGGCCGCTCCCAAGCGCGAATTGCCCGGAGCGCGCAGTGCGAAGGGTAGTCCAATGAGCATTCAGCTGACCGGCGTCGCGAAGCGCTTCGGCGACTTCATCGCCGTCGACCATCTCGACCTCGACATCGCCACCGGCGAGCTCGTCGCCCTGCTCGGGCCCTCGGGCTCGGGCAAGACGACGTTGCTGCGGATCATCGCCGGACTCGAGATGCCTGACGCAGGGACGGTCCGCTTCCACGGCGAGGATGCCACCGACAGGCACGCGCGCGAGCGGCAGGTCGGTTTCGTCTTTCAGCACTACGCGCTGTTCGGCCACATGACGATCTTCGAGAACGTGGCCTTCGGCCTCCGCGTGCGGCCGCGCGCGCACCGGTTGCGCGAGTCGGAGATCCGCCGAAGGGTGCACGCGTTGCTCGGCCTGGTGCAGCTCGACTGGCTCGCGGAGCGCTTCCCGCACCAGCTGTCGGGCGGCCAGCGTCAGCGCATCGCGCTCGCCCGCGCGCTGGCGGTCGAGCCGCGCGTCCTGCTGCTCGACGAGCCGTTCGGCGCGCTGGACGCGAAGGTCAGGCAGGAGCTGCGCCGCTGGCTGCGCCGTCTGCACGACGAAGTGAAGGTGACCACCGTGTTCGTCACGCACGATCAGGAGGAGGCGCTGGAAGTCGCGGATCGGATCGTCGTGATGAACCACGGACGCATCGAGCAGGTCGGAACACCGATCGACGTCTACGACCACCCGGCGACACCGTTCGTCGTCGAGTTCCTCGGACACGTCAACCGCCTGCCGATCCCCGGCGAGCCCGAGACCTCCGGCTTCGCGCGCCCGCACGAGATCGCCGTTCTCGAACGCCCGGCGACGGATGCATGGCCGGCGCGCCTGCGGCACATGGCGGCCATCGGGCCGGTCGCGCGCTTGGAATTCGAGCTCGAGGGCGACGCACGAACGGTCAACGTCGAGCTCTCCCGCGAGGCGGCCCGCACGCTGACGTTGCAGCGCGGCGCCATCGCCTATCTCCGGCCGAAGCAGCTCCGGCGCTTCGCCCAGAGCTGAGACAACCGCCGCCAGGCGCCGGGCCGCGCTATCATCGAGGTTGACGTACGTGCTTCCGGATTGGTCGCGCGGGAAGCGCGGCGCGGATTCCTGCGCCGCCGCCACCGAGACTCGCCACGGCGCCCGATGCCGCTGCCATTGTTCCGGCTTCCCCCTCTCGCCCAGCGCGAATGGCTCGCCCGCGCGCTCGCGCGTCCCATTCCCGACTCGGCCCGCAACCTGTCCGACGGCTTTCGCCTCCCCGGTCGCGAAGGCGAGCCGACGCCCGCGGCGGTCCTGGTGCCGCTCGTCAACCGTCCGCAGGGCCTCCAGGTGCTGCTGACCCAGCGCAGCGCCGATCTGCCCGACCATCCGGGCCAGATCAGCTTTCCCGGCGGGCGCGTCGAGCCCGAGGACGCATCGCTGGCGGCGGCGGCGCTGCGCGAGGCGGCCGAGGAAGTGGGGCTGCCCGCGCGCAGGTCTCGGTGCTGGGCCATCTGGCCGAGTACGAGACCGTGACCGGCTATCGCGTCACGCCGGTCGTCGGCTGGGTCGAGCCGCCGTTCGCGCTGACGCCCGATCCGGTCGAGGTCGCCGACGTGTTCGAGGTGCCGCTCGCGTTCCTGCTCGATCCGGCGAACCAGCAGCGGCACTTCCGGATGCTGGGCACGCTGCGCCGCGACTACTGGGCGATTCCCTACGGCGAGCGCTACATCTGGGGCGCGACCGCCGCCATGCTGCTGATCCTCGACCGCACGCTGCGCGAGGGCGGCGCCTGACGACCTCCGACTCTGACCTCACTCTGACCATGCCGCTCACCGCCACCGAACCGCGCGCCGCCACTTCGCGAGCCTGTCGCCGCACGGTTTCCATCGCGTCGTCTACTACGAGTGGGGCGACCCGCGCCAATCCGCGCGTCGTCGATCTGCGTCCACGGCGTCGGCCGCAACGGCCGCGATTTCGACGTGCTCGCCGAGGCGCTGGCGCCGACGCACCGCGTGCTGGCGGTCGACATGCCGGGACGCGGCGAGAGCGACTGGCTCGCCGACCCGCACGACTACGTCTTTCCGACCTACCTGACGACGCTGACGGCGCTGATCGCGCGCAGCGGCGCCGAGACCGTCGGACTGGGTGGGCACGTCGATGGGCGGCCTGCTCGGGATGACGCATCGCCGCGCAGCCGAAGAGCCCGATCGCGCGCCTCGTCGTCAACGACGTCGGGCCGGCGATCGAGCCGGCGGCGCTCGAGCGCATCCGCGGCTACTTCGGCACTGGACCCGACGTTCGCGACGCTACGCCGAGATCGAGCAATACATCCGCACGATCTCGGCGCCGTTCGGCACGCTGACCGATGCGCAATGGGACGCACGTGACGCGCACCAATGTCCGGCAGCGCCCCGACGGCCGCTGGGGACTCGCCTACGATCCCGGGCATCGCCGTCCCGTTCCGGGCTTCGGCCGCGCCGCCCGACCTGTGGCCGCTGTGGGACGCGATCCGCTGTCCGACGCTCGTGCTGCGCGGTGCGCAATCGGACCTGCTGTCGGCGGCGACCGCGGCGCAGATGGCCGCGCGCGGCCCGAAGCCCGCGGATCGTCGAGTTCCCGGACGTCGGTCACGCGCCGATGCTGCTGTCGCCCGATCAGATCGAGCCGGTCATCGCGCTTCCTGCGTCGCTGAGCGACCGAAGCGCCGGGCGCCGCTGTCGCACGCACAGGCGCGCCGGGTGACCCGGCCGTCGGGCGCGGCATGCCGCCATCGCTTACAATCGGCATCCGTCCATGCGCCCTGACGCTCAGCCTCCCGCCGCTCGATCCGCATCCGGCCAACCCGCCGGAAATCCGCCCCGCCAAGGTCTTCCCGTGGCTCGACGCCGCGCTGCAGCGCGAGCCCGTCGAGGCCGCGCGCATCGATCGGCGACGCGCTGGCGGCGACCAACCTCGTCGCGATGCGCGACGTCGCGCCGCTACGAGCTCGCCGAACGGTACTGGACGCGGCGGCCGAGGCGCTGTGGCCGCAGCTGCAGGCGCACTTCCTGCACGTCTCGCATCCGCTTGCCGGGCGACGCGCTGGACGCGGCGAAGGCGGCGCTCGACCTCGCGCTCGAGATCTCGATCGCCTACAAGCGACTGCTCGCCCGCGAGGCCGAGCAAGCGCGTGCTCTTCGGCGGCAACCGCCTTCTGGTCGCGCTGCTGCATCGCTGCCTGCAGTGCGACGGTGCGCGATCCTCGATCAACAGCTACATGTCGTATGCGCCGATCCCGCCGCGCACGTGGCTCGACGCGCACCGGATCTACGCGTTCGCGCGCGAGCGCGGCCTGCATCAGCGCGCCGTCGGCCGGCGAGCCGGACGGACCCGACGCCGGAGCGCGCCTACCTGCAGGCGCTGCTGCTGGCGCTGGCGAATCCCTACGGCTTCGCGCCGGGTCAGCTCGACGACGGTGCTGCGCTACGTGCAGGAGCACTCGCACTGGGCGAAGCTCACCGACGTCGTGCCGGTGCACCGGATGGCGAAGGCGGTCGCGATCATCCCGGTCGGTCACGACTTTCCGCCGTTCTCCGCGAGCAAGGGCGGCTCGATCGAGGGCAGCAAGATCTTCCTCCTCGCCTTCGATCTCGCGTTCCAGATCCAGGAGCAGGTGCGCAAGCTCGAGGCCGGCGGCGACGTTCCCGCCCGGCGTCGGTCGCGACGCCGCGTCGCGGCTGCAATACCTGATCCTGCTGAAGCGGCTGCTGCGGCAATGGGCGATCCCGCCGGCGCGGCAGTTCAACCGGCTGCCCTCGCGGGCGCGCGTCGTGATGTGCACCGAGCTCGCCGGGCGTCTGGCAGTACAGCCGCGGCCGGCACGACAGGCGTCGCGACGCCGCCGACCCGGCTGCCGCCGCTGATGCACTGCGAGGTCATCAACCACACGCCGGCCGGCTACGCGCTGCGGCAGACCGACCCGCAGCCCGGCGCGCTGCGCATCGGCGAACTGATCGGGCTGCGCGTCGAGGGCCGCGCCGGCCCGCAGGTCGCGATGGTGCGCTGGTTCCGCAACACGCTGAAGGGCAGCGGACTCGAGTTCGGCTGCGAAATCCTGTCCGACCAGCCGGAGGCGGCGGCGGCGGCCGCGGAGGATGCCGGGGGAAGCCAATCGCGTCCCGGTCATCGTGCTCCCCGCGGAGCACCGGCAAGTCCGGCGCGCCGGCGCCGCTGCCGCAGGTCATCGTCGCCGCCGGCGCTGTTCGGCGTCGATCAGGGAGTCGCGCTGACCCGCGGCCGCGAAACGGGCTTCGCGGTGCTCACCAAGCTGATCGAGCAGGGCCCCGGCTTCGAGATCTACGACTTCGCCCCGGTGAGCTAGGCCCTAGCCGCGTCGTCGGCGCCGATGCACGGGCCGCCCGCTACCGCGCGCTGTTCAGTCGCGCGCGGGGCCGACTTCCGGCGCCTTGGCCGTCGCCTTTCCGTGCAGCCCTTTCGGCAGCGGAAACACGATCCGCTCGATCGCGCCGTCGAGCTCGCGAACGTCGGTCGCGCCCAGTTCGGCGAGCCGCGTCAGCACTTCCTTCACCAGCACCTCCGGTGCCGATGCGCCGGCCGTGACGCCGACGCGGGCCTTGCCGGCGAGCCACTCCGGGCGCAGCTGGTCGGCGCGATCGATCATGTAGGCCGGCACGCCGCGATGCGCGGCGACCTCGCGCAGGCGGTTCGAGTTCGAGCTGTTCGGACTGCCGACGACGATGACGACGTCGGCCTGCCCGCGCCATCAGCTTGACGGCGTCCTGCCGGTTCTGCGTCGCATAGCAGATGTCGTCCTTCTTCGGGCCGACGATGTGCGGGATACCGGCGCCTGAGCGCCGCGACGATGGCGGCGGCGTCGTCGACCGACAGCGTCGTCTGCGTCACGTAGGCGAGCGCATCGGGGTCGGCGACGGCGAGCCGCTCGACGTCGGCCACCGAATCGACGAGGTAGATGCCGCCGTCGCACTGGCCCATCGTGCCCTTCGACCTCGGGGTGTCCCGCGTGGCCGATCATCACGATCTCGCGGCCCTGCGCGCGCATCTTCTCGACCTCGACGTGGACCTTCGTCACCAGCGGGCAGGTCGCGTCGAACACGCGCAGCCCGCGCGCCTCGGCGTCGGCGCGCACGCGCTTGGACACGCCGTGCGCCGAGAACACGACGGTGCTGCCGGCCGGCATCTCGTCGATCTCCTCGACGAAGACCGCGCCCTTTCGCCCGCAGGTCGTCGACGACGAACCGGTTGTGCACGACTTCGTGGCGCACGTAGATCGGCGCGCCGAACTTCGCCAGCGCCTGCTCGACGATCGCGATCGCGCGATCGACGCCGGCGCAGAAGCCGCGCGGATTGGCGAGCAGGACGTTCATCGGATCTCCTTTCGCGGCCTCGGCCGGATCGTGCTGCCGCCGGCGGAAGCTGTCGATGATGAGCAGCGCCGCGCCGACGGTGATCGCGCTGTCGGCGACGTTGAACGCCGGGATAGGCCCAGCCCGCGTAGTGGAACAGCAGGAAATCGACGACCTTGCCGAGCGCGAGGCGATCGTAGAGATTGCCGAGCGCGCCGCCCAGGATCAGCGCCAGGCCGGCGCTGTACATCGCGCTGCCGCCGCGCCGCAGCAGCGCGACGATCAGGATCGCCGCGGCCACCGCGATGGCCGCGAAGAACCAGCGCTGCCAGCCGGATGCGCCGGCGAGGAAGCTGAACGCCGCACCGGTGTTGAACGTCAGCACGAGGCTGAAGAACGGCGTGACGGCCCGGCCGTCCCCCTCGCGGATCGATCGCCAGGATCGCCGCCTTCGTCAGCTGATCGGCGGCGATCACGCCGGCGCTGAGCCACAGCCAGCGCGCCCATTGCGGCGGGTCGCTCGCGTTCGGCCTTGCGGTGGCGGGTTCGATGCGCATTCGGCAATCGACGGGCGACTCGTTCACGCGAATGCGCGCGGCTCGCCCGCCGCGAACAGGTTCGCCACGCAGCGTCCGCACAGCGTCGGGTGCGCGGCGTCGGCGCCGACATCGGCGCGATAGTGCCAGCAACGCTCGCACTTCGCGTGCGCGCTCGGCGTCGCGCTGATCGCGAGCGCCGTCGCCCGGCGACGACCCGCGGCCGCCGAAGTGATCAGCACGAAGCGCAGATCGTCGCCGAGGCTGGCGAGCGCGTCGTAGTCGTCGCCGGCCGCGGTGATCGTCACTTCCGCCTGCAGCGACGAGCCGACCTTCCCGGCCTGGCGCAGCGTCTCCAGCTCCTTCTGCACGGCGGCGCGCACCGCGAGGATGCGCGACCACTTGGCGAGCAACGCCGCCGCATCCGGCAGCTTCGGCAACGCGTCGATCCAGGTCCGGCAGAAGATCGACGGCGTCGGCCGGATGCACGATGCGCCACGCCTCCTCGGCGGTGAACGACAGCACCGGTGCCATCAGCTCGAGCAGCGCGTCGCGGATGAGCGCCAGCGCGGTCTGCGCGGAGCGGCGCGCGCGGCTTGCCTTGCCCGCCGTGTACAGGCGGTCCTTCAGCACGTCGAGGTAGAACCCGCCGAGGTCCTCCGAGCAGAACGTCTGCAGCCGCTGGACGACGAGGTGGAATTCGTAGCGCGCGTAATCGCTCTGCACGGCGTCGGCGAGCGCCTGCGCGGCGGCGAGCGCGTAGCGGTCGATCTCGAGCAGTTCGCCGAGCGGGACCGCATCGGTCGCGGCATCGAAATCGCTGGTGTTCGCGAGCAGGAAGCGCAGCGTGTTGCGGATGCGGCGGTAGCTCTCGACCACGCGCTTCAGGATTTCGTCGGAGATCGACAGCTCGCCGGAGTAGTCGGTGGCCGCGACCCACAGCCGCAGGATCTCGGCGCCGAGCGTGCTCGAGACCTTCTGCGGCTCGACGCCGTTGCCCTTCGACTTGGACATCTTCCGGCCCTCGCCGTCCACCGCGAAGCCGTGCGTGAGCAACGCCTTGTACGGCGGCGTGCCGTTCAGCATGCACGACACGAGCAGCGACGAGTGGAACCAGCCGCGATGCTGGTCGGAGCCTTCGAGATACAGGTCGGCGGGGAACGCGGTATCGCGCGCATGCGACCCGGCGCCCGTCTCGCGACCGGCGGGCCCGCCCAGGACGGTCTGGTGCGTCGACCCCGAGTCGAACCAGACGTCGAGCGTGTCCTTGATCTTCACGTACTGGTCGAGGTCGTCCACGCCGAGCTCGTCGACATCGAGCGTCTGCCACGCCTCGATGCCGCCCTTCTCGACCCGCTGCGCGACCTGCTCCAGCAGCTCCAGCGTGTGCGGATGCAGTGCGCCGGTCTCCTTGTGGATGAAGAACGGCATCGGCACGCCCCATTGCCGCTGCCGCGACAGCGTCCAGTCGGGCCGGTTCGCGATCATCGCGTAGAGCCGCGCCTTGCCCCAGCTCGGATAGAACGTCGTGCGCTCGATGCCGGCGAGCGCGGTCTCGCGCAGCGTCGGTCGCGGGTTTGCGTCCGTTCCAGCCGGGCACGTCGTCCATGCCGGCGAACCACTGCGTCGTCGCGCGGTAGATGACCGGCGTACGGTGCCGCCAGCAGTGCATGTAGCTGTGCGTGAACTTCTCGGCCGACAGCAGCGCCCCGCGCGTCGCGCAGCTTGGCGACGATCTGCGGATTCGCCTCCCAGATCTTCTCGCCGCCGAAGAACGGCAGGCTGCCCGCGAAGCGTCCGTCGCCGCCCACCGGGTTCAGCATCTCGTCGTCCTTCATCCCGTAGCGCCGGCACGACTGGAAGTCGTCGACGCCGTACGCCGGCGACGAGTGGACGACGCCGGTGCCCTGCTCGAGCGTGACGTAGGTGCCGAGGTAGACCGGCGACGCGCCGATCGTAGAGCGGATGGCGGAAGCGGATCCGCTCCAGCGCCTGCGCCCTTGGCGGTGGCGACGACCCGGCCTTCGAGCTTGAAGCGCGCGAGACAGCGATCGACGAGATCCTCGCGCGAGCACGAGGTGCCCGCGCGTCGTCGCCACGAGCGCGTACGTGAACTCCGGATGCACGTTCAGCGCCTGGTTCGACGGAATCGTCCAGGCCGTCGTCGTCCAGATCACCGCGAGCGCGGGGCCGGCCGGCAGCGCCGTCGAGGCCGAACGCGCGCCGCGAGCCGGTCGCGGTCGGCGTCGTCGATCGGGAACGCGACGTCGATCGCGATGTCGTCGCGGTCCTCGTACTCGACCTCGGCTTCGGCCAGCGCGCTGCCGCAATCGAAGCACCAGTTCACCGGCTTCAGGCCGCGATAGATGAACCCCTTCTCGAGCAGCTTGCCGAGCGTGCGGATCTCGTCGGCCTCGCTCTTGTAGGCCATCGTCGTGTACGGATGGTCCCAGTCGCCGAGCACGCCGAGGCGCTGGAAGTCCGCCTTCTGCCGCGCGATCTGCTCCTTCGCGTAGGCGCGCGCCAGCCGCTGCGTTTCGTGCGACGGGAATGTGCTTGCCGTGCGTCTTCTCGATCTGCACCTCGATCGGCATCCCGTGGCAGTCCCAGCCCGGGACGTACGGCGCGTCGTAGCCGGCGAGCTGCTTGCTCTTGACGACGACGTCCTTCAGGATCTTGTTGACGGCGTGACCGATATGGATGTCGTTGTTGGCGTACGGCGGGCCGTCGTGCAGCACGAAGCGCGGGCGACCGGCGGACGCGGCGCGGATCGCCTCGTAGACCTTCTTCTGCTGCCACTCCTTGACCCAGACCGGCTCGCGCCGCGCGAGGTCGCCGCGCATCGGGAACGGCGTGTCCGGCAGGTTGAGCGTCGTCTTGTAGTCGATCTTCGGGTCGTCGGACATGCGGATTGTCGGTTCTCTTCCGTGGGTTGTACGCGGATTGCGCGTCAGCGCTGCGACGACGCAGGATACGGTGAAATACTCGCGCGCCTGCGCGACATCGCTGCGAATCTGCCGGGTCAGCGCGTCGACGTCGCCGTAGCGCTCCTCGTCGCGCAGCTTGTGCAGGAACTCGACGCCGACGCGGCGGCCGTAGATGGTCTCGTCGAAGTCGAAGATGAACACCTCGAGCAGCGGCACGCCGGAGGCCGAGACAGTCGGGCGCACGCCGACGCTGGCGACGCCGGTGCGCGGCGTTTCGGCCGAGGCCGTGCACGCGCACCGCGAAGACGCCGGTCACCGGCGGCTTGCGCTGGAGCCGGATGTTCGCCGTCGGAAAGCCGAGCGTGCGTCCGAGCTTCGCGCCATGGGCGACGCGACCGGAAATCACGAACGGACGTCCGAGCAGTGCTTGCGCATGGCGAGATTGCCGGCGGCCAGCGCAGCGCGCACGGCCGTCGACGACGCCCGCTCGCCGTCGATCGCGACGGTGCGCATCGCTTCGATGCTGATCGTGCGTGCGCAACGCGCGCAGCGTCGACAGGTCGCCGGCACGCGCCCTTGCCGAAGCGGAAATCCTCGCCGACCAGCAGCCAGCGCGCGCCGAGGCGCCGAACGAGCACGTCGTCGATGAACGTCTCCGGCGGCAGCGACGCGAGCCGGCCGTCGAAGCGCGCCACGTACGTGCGCGCCACGCCGAGCGCCGCGAAGCGCTCGAGCTTCTCGCGCAGCGACGACAGGCGTGGCGGCGCGGCCGCTCCGGCGAAGAACTCGCGCGGCGGCGGATCGAAGGTCAGCACCGCCGGCGGCAGCGCGAGATCGTCCGCGGCCTCGATGAGCCGGGCGAGCATCGCCTGATGGCCGCGATGGACGCCGTCGAAGTTGCCGATCGTCAGCGCCACCGGAGAGTCGGCGGACGTCGGCAGACCGCGAAAGACCCGCACGATGTGCCTCGCTGCAGATTGCGAAGTAACTCATTGAATTTTAGCGGATTTTCGGGGTCCCTGCCGACGTTGGACGCCGGCGTCGCGCGGCAAAGGTGCTGAGCCGGGTCGCGACCGGGTGCGGGGCCTGCGCTGATAATCGCCGCAGCGGCTTGCGCCCGGCTTGCCGCACCCGCTGCCAACTCATCGAAGGAGAGACCGATGCCGGCTTACGTGCTGGTGGATTGCGAGGTCACCGACCCCGCGCGATACGAGACCTACAAGAAGGCTGCGCCGCCGGCGATCGCGAAATTCGGCGGCCGCTACCTCGTACGCGGTGGCGCGACGCACGCTGCTCGAGGGCGATTGGCGGCCGAATCGGATCGTCATCCTCGAATTCCCGGATGCCGACACGGCGCGGCGCTTCTACGAATCGCCCGAATACCGCGCGGCGCGCGCCGAGCGCGCCGGCGCGGCGAACATGAAGATGGTGCTGGTCGAAGGCTCTAGCCGGGTTGCGCGTCGCCGCAGCGCGGCCGGTCAGTGCTTGACGTAGGGCACGACGCCGCGCGGTATCGACGCGCAGCGGCCGCACGCGGCCGAGCGAGCGGACGCCGCTCGGTTTGGTCGATGCGTGCGTGCGCCGTCGCGACGCATTGTCCGGCGCACGCGCCGCTGGCTGCGCGTCGTCGATCGTGGCATGGGTCGCGCGCTCGCGCGCGCGGCGATCGCCGCGCGCCGCGTGCGGCCGCGTCGTGCTTGTGCGTGCAAAGGGCGGTCATTGACCGCATCGTCGTGTCCTGTGCGCTTCCGGATCTCCGGAGGAAATCGCCGCCGCGCCGCGAATCACGCCGCGATGGCCGAGAACGCGCGCCGCAGTGAATCGGGCGGATTCTGGATCCGCCGGTGGCCGGAAGTCGCCAGCTGGTCGAGCGAGGCCTTGAGTTCGGCGTCGGCCATGGCCGCTTCGCGTGCGAGCGTTGCGTCGTATTCGTCGCGCGTAGCCGGGTTCGACAACACTTCGTACGCCGCCTGAATCATCCGCAGGAGCCCGCTCATGTCCTGACCGGCATCCGTCGTCCCGTAGCCGAAGCGCTCGACCAGCGTGATGTAGGCGGCATCGATTCGCTTCTGGCTCGCCCCGGGGGGCAGCTCGAGATAGTCGTAGTATGTGTAGTTCATGGCGGCGTCCTCGGTCGCTGTGGGTGCCTGTTGGCAGGCTCTTGCACCCCCCTAAGCAGCAACCGTGCCAGACCGCGTCACGCGGGGCCGCGCCGGTACTGCACAGCCCCGCGCATCGCGATCGGGCCGCTCAGATCATGGCGAGGGTCGCCGGTCCCGCGGGCGGCGGAAAGGCCGCATCGATTTCGGCCAGCGTGCGCTGGTCGAGGCGCAAGCTGGCGGCCGCCCGGTTCACGCGCACATGGTCCGTATCGGACGATTCCGGGATCGCGATCACATCGGGAGAACGGAGCAGCCAGCCGAGCGAGAGCTGCGCCGGCTCGACCTCGAGGCGCCTTGCGAGCGCAACGAGCTTCGGTCGTCGCAGCAGTGCCCCCTGGCCGAGTGGGGAGTACGCCATCACCGGGATCGCATGCTCGCGCAGCCACGGCAGCAGCTCCCATTCGATACCGCGCTCGGCCAGGTGATAGAGAACCTGGTTGGTCGCGCAGTGCCGTCCTTCGGCGAGCCCGAAGAGCTCGCGCATGTCCGCCGTGTCGAAGTTGGAGACGCCCCAGCGCACGATCTTGCCGTCGGCGCGCAGCCGCTCGAAGGCGGCAACGGTTTCGGCCAGCGGAATGCTCCCGCGCCAATGCAGCAGATAGAGATCCAGGTGGTCGGTGGCAAGTCGCCGCAAACTGCGCTCGCAGGCCGAGATTGCGCTTTTCCGACCCGCGTTGTGCGGATACACCTTGCTCACTACAAAGACGCGATCGCGCCGTCCTACGATCGCCCGCGCCACGACGCTCCTCGGCGCCGCCGTCGCCGTACATCTCCGCGGTGTCGACGAGCGTCATGCCGAGATCGAACCCGAGCGCCAGTGCGGCCTCCTCGCGCCCGGCGCGCGTGCGATCCTCGCCCATCGTCCACGTTCCCAGACCGAGCGCCGGCACGCGGGTGCCGTCCGGGAAGCCGACCGAGGGAAGATCGGTCGATCGCGGCCTTGGCCATGAATCGAGGATACCGGAGTCGAGCTCCCGCCGAACAACCGCGGAGCACCGCCTGTCGCGTCCGCGGCGAACGCGTGGATAATGACAGGCCGCGACTACCCGCCCTGCGCATGCCTCTCGACCCTGTCCGCCACCGAAGCGTCGTCCGCGGCGCGTGCCCGCACGATTGCCCGGACACCTGCGCGATGCTCGTCACCGTCGAGGATGGTCGCGCTGTCGAGGTTCGCGGCGCACCGGATCATCCGCCGACCGCCGGCGCGCTGTGCACCAAGGTTGCGCGCTACCTCGAGCGCACCTACTCCCCCGAGCGGGTCCTGCATCCGTTGCGACGCGTGGGCCGCAAGGGCGAAGGCCGCTTCGAGCGCATCGGCTGGGACGAGGCGCTCGCGACGATCGCCGCGAGATTCAGTGCGATCGCGGCCTCGCCCGACGGGCCGCAGGCGATCGTTCCCTATTCCTACGCGGGCACGATGGGTCTGTTGCAGTACGGCTCGATGGACCGTCGCTTCTTCCACCGGCTCGGTGCGTCGCTGCTCGACCGGACGATCTGCGCAACCGCCGGCAAGGCCGGATGGGTCGCGACCGTCGGCGCGGCGATGGGCACCGACGTCGAGCAGTTCGAGAACAGTCGCCTGATCCTGATCTGGGGCAGCAACGCGATCGTCTCCAACCTGCATTTCTGGACGCGCGCGCAGGAGGCGAAGCGCCGCGGCGCGCGCCTGATCGCGATCGATCCCTACCGCACCCAGACCGCGGACAAGTGCCACCAGCACGTCGCGCTCATTCCGGGCACCGACGCGGCGCTGGCGCTCGGGATGATGCACGTGCTGATCGCCGAGAACCTCGTCGATCGCGACTACATCACCCGTCACACCGTCGGCTTCGATGCGCTGCGCGCCCGCGCCGGCGAATTCCCGCCGGAGCGCGTCGCGCAGATCTGCGGCATCGCCCCGGCAGACGGTCGTCGATCTCGCGCGCGCCTACGGCACGACCCGGCCGGCGGCGATCCGGCTCAACTACGGCATGCAGCGCCATGCCGGCGGCGGCAACGCCGTGCGCGCGGTCGCCTGCCTGCCGGCGCTCGTCGGCGCCTGGCGCGATCCGGCGGGAGGCGCATTGCTGTCCTCCTCCGGCACCTTTCCCGTCGATACCGCGGCGCTCGAGCGACCGGACCTGATCCGGGGCACGCCGCGTACCATCAACATGAGCACGATCGGCGACGCGCTGCTCGAGGCGCATGACCCGCCGATACGCGCGATCTACGTCTACAACTCGAATCCGGTCGCGGTGGCGCCCGAGTCGGCGAAGGTCGCCGCGGGCTTCGCGCGCGAGGACCTATTCTGCGTCGTCCACGAGATCTTCCAGACCGACACCGCCGACTATGCGGACATCGTGCTGCCGGCGACGACCCAGCTCGAGCAGACCGACATCCATGGCTCGTACGGCCACCTGTATGCGCAGGCGAACAATCCGTCGATTGCGCCGCTCGGCGAGGCGAAGCCCAACACCGCGGTGTTCCGCCAGCTCGCGGCGCGGATGGGCTTCACGGACCCCTGTTTCGGCGACACCGACGAGGATCTCGCGCGGCAGGCATTCGTCAGCGGCGATCCGCGGGCGGCAGGCCTCGACTGGGACACGTTGAAGTCGAACGGCTTCAAGCGCCTGGCGGTGCCCGTTGTCTATGCGCCGTTTGCCGACGGCAACTTTCCGACGCCTTCGGGCAAGTGCGAGTTCTATTCGGACGCGCTCGCGCGCCAGGGTCACGATCCGCTGCCATCGTTCGTTCCGCCGCGTGAATCGGTGGCGAGCAATCCCGCACTGGCGCAGCGCTATCCGCTCGCGTTCATCTCACCGCCGGCGCGCAACTTCCTGAACTCGTCGTTCGCGAACCTGCCGCGGTTCGTCGCCGAGGAAAAGTGTCCTCGCGCTCGATGTCAATCCCGGCGATGCCGCGGCGCGCGCCATCGGCACCGGCGACCGCGTGCGGATCTATCAACGACCGGGGCAGCTTTACGGCGACAGCGCGGGTGACCGACCGGGCGAGATCCGGCGTGGTCGTGTCGCCGTCGATCTGGTGGAAGAAGCTCGCGCCGGACGGCGCCAACGCCAACGCGGTGACCAGCCAGGCGCTCACCGACCTCGGCCGCGCGGCGACGTTCTACGACTGCCTGGTCGAGGTCGAGCGAGCCTGACTGCCGTTCGGAGTCGCGTGCCGCGTCCCGGTCGGGTGTGCCGCGCGCCGTGGCGGCCCCGGGGGGACTCGACGGCGACGCCGACAACGGGCATCCTTCCGGATGCGGGAGCCTCGTCGCGCGGACGGCGGGGACGCTGACAACAAGCGTCGTGCCGGGGCGCGCGGGACACCGCGCGCATGCCGGACAAGACGTCACCCCCGCGAGGATGGCAACGTCGGCAGACGAGATCCGGGCGCCTTGGTGCAGCCCGGCGTCAGAGGCGTGTTGCGTTCGGAGGAGAGTCGGTTGGCTGATCTGATAGAGGTGCGCGACCTTTCGATCGAGTTCGACAACCGCGGGACGATGGTGCCCGCGCTCGATCGGATCTCGTTTCGCATCCGCGCCGGGTCGACAGTGGCGCTGGTCGGCGAGTCCGGGTCCGGCAAGTCCGTGACCGCGCAGGCCATCATGGGCATCCTGCCCAAGACGGCGCACATCACCTCGGGCGAAATCCTGTTTGCGACGCCGGAATCTACGAAGGCGCCGATCGATGTCACGCGCCTCGATCCCGACGGTCCGGCGATACGCCGGATCCGCGGGCGCCACATCTCGATGATCTTCCAGGAGCCGATGGTGTCGCTTTCGCCGTTGCACACGGTGGGTGACCAGGTCAGCGAGGCGCTCTTCCTGCACCACGCGCTCGAGCGCGAGGAAGGTCTCGCGCGCACGCAGGACATGCTGCGCCTGGTCGGCTTCCCGAATCCGGCGCGCGCGATGCGCAACTATCCGTTCGAACTCTCCGGCGGCCTGCGCCAGCGCGCGATGATCGCGATGGCGCTCGTCTGCCGGCCGTCGCTGCTCATCGCCGACGAGCCGACCACCGCGCTCGACGTCACGATCCAGGCGCAGATCCTGTCGCTGATCAAGGAGCTCCAGGCGGAGCTCAACATGGCCGTCCTCATCATCACCCACGACCTCGGCGTGGTCGCGAACGTGGCCGAGGAAGTGGTCGTGCTCTACGAGGGACGGGTCATGGAGCGCGGCGCGATCACCGACCTGTACGAACGGCCCTCGCATCCGTACCTGCGGGCACTGCTGCGCGCCGTCCCGCACTTCGACATGAAGCCCGGCGAACGGCTCGTGCCCGTGCGCACGATCGATCACCATGCCGGCGAGCTGGTGCAGAAGATCGAGCCCTGGCCGGCCAATGCCGCGGCCGTCCATCTCGAAGTGCGCGGCGTGACCAAGACGTTCGCGCAGCGCGCCACCGGATTGCTCGGGCAGCACCGGGGCCCCGCCTTTCGCGCCGTCGATGACGTGAGCCTCTCGATTCCCGCGTGGCGAATGCTTCGGTCTCGTCGGTGAAAGCGGATGCGGCAAGACGACGCTGTCGAAGGTGATCATGCGCGCGCTCGAGCCCGACGGCGGCGAGGTCCTCTACAACGACCGCGGAACCATGCTCGACGTCACCCGCGCCGACCCGCAGCAGCTGATGCGGTTTCGCCGGCGCGTCCAGTACATCTTCCAGGATCCGTTCGGCTCGCTCAGTCCGCGGATGACGGTCTTCGACATCCTGCGCGAGCCGCTCGTGATCCACGACGTCGGCGATGCCGACTATCGGGCGGAGATGGCGAAGGAGCTGATGCGGCTGGTCGGGCTCGACCCGCGCTTCCTCAACCGCTATCCGCACAGCTTTTCCGGCGGGCAGCGGCAGCGGATCGGCATCGCCCGCGCGCTGGCGCTGCAGCCCGACCTCGTGCTCTGCGACGAGCCGGTCTCGGCGCTCGACGTGTCGATCCAGGCGCAGATCCTGAACCTGCTCAAGGACCTGCAGGCCGAGCTCGGACTCACCTACCTGTTCATCTCCCACAACCTCGCGGTGGTCGACTACATCGCCGACGAAATCGCGGTGATGTGCGCCGGCCGCATCGTCGAGATCGCGCCGCGCGAGGTGCTGTTCCGCAATCCGGTGCATCCGTACACGCTGGGGCTGCTCGCGGCCGTCCCCTATCCCGATCTCAAGCGCAAGCTGGATCTGGCCGCGGTGCTGGACGGGGCCGCGCGCAGCCCGACCGAATGGCGTGCGCCGTTCGGATGGACTGCCGACGGCGCCGGCGAGCTCGTCGATCTGGGCGATGGCCATCGCGTGCGCGTGCAGGCGGGGGCGAATGTGGAAAGGATGACCGCATGATGCGCCGCATCGTTCTGTTCGCCCTGGCGCTCCTCGCTTTCGTTCCCGTTGCCCGCGCCGTGAGCGCCGAGGAGCCGCCGGCGCTGGCCGAAGCCGTGGCTGCCGGGAAGCTGCCGCCGCTCGCCGAGCGCTTGCCGCGCCCGCCGCGCGTTGTCGACATCCGGCGACCGAACTGGACGCTGGGGCGCTACGGCGGCGAGATGCGAATGCTGATGGGCAAGGACCGCGACATCCGGATGATGGTGGTCTACGGCTATTCGCGGCTCGTCGGCTACGACGAGCAGCTGCGCATCGTCCCCGACATCCTCGAGCGGATGGACAACGAGGACGGCAAAGTGTTCACCCTGCACCTGCGCCAGGGGCACCGCTGGTCCGACGGCCACCCGTTCACGGCGGCCGATTTCCGCTACTACTGGGAGGACGTCGTCCACAACAAGGACCTCTCCCCGTTCGGGCTGCCGCAGGCCCTGCTGGTGAAAGGTCGCGGCCCGCGCTTCGAAATACTCAACGACACGACGATCCGCTACAGCTGGGACGAGCCCAATCCGCAATTCCTCGCGGTGCTCGCCGGACCGAGCCCGCTGTACATCTTTCGTCCGGCGCACTACCTGCGCCAATTCCACCCGCGCTACATCGGCGTCGAGAAGGCCAATGACCAGGCGGTGGCGGCGGGCTCGCGCAGCTGGGCCGGGCTGCACCAGAAGAAGGACGAGCAGTACCGGTTCGACAATCCCGACCTGCCGACGCTCGAGCCATGGATCAACACGACGCCGCTGCCATCGACGCGCTTCGTGCTGGTGCGCAACCCGTTCTTCCATCGCATCGACACGACGGGCCGGCAGCTTCCCTACATCGACCGCGTGATCGTCAACATCAGCGACGACAAGCTCATCCCCGCGAAGGCCGGCGCGGGCGACGTCGACCTGCAGGCGCGCTACCTGCGCTTCGACAACTACACGTTCCTCAAGCAGAACGAGCGGCGCAACCGCTACAAGGTGCTGCTCTGGGAGAAGGCGCTGGGCTCGCAGATGGCGCTCTATCCGAACCTCAACGTCGACGACCCCGAGTGGCGGAAGCTGATGCGCGACGTGCGCTTCCGGCGCGCGCTGTCGCTCGCGATCAACCGCCACGAGATCAACGAGGTCGTCTACTTCGGCCTGGGGCAGGAGTCGAGCAACACCGTGCTGCAGCGCAGCCCCCTGTTCCGGCCCGAGTTCCGCACCGCGTGGAGCCAGTTCGACGTCAAGAAGGCCAATGCCCTGCTGGACGAGCTCGGCCTCGCGAAGCGCGATCCGATGGGGCTCCGGCTGCTCCCGGACGGCCGCCCGATGGAGATCGTCGTCGATACCTCGGGCGAGAGCACCGAGGAGACCGACGTGCTCGAGCTCGTCCGCGACAGCTGGCGGAAGGTCGGCATCGCGCTCTTCTCGCGGCCGTCGCAACGCGAGGTGTTCCGCAAGCGCGTGTTCTCCGGCAAGTCGATGATGTCGGTGTGGTCCGGGCTCAACAACGGGATCCCGACGCCGGACATGAGCCCGAGCGAGCTGGCGCCGACGACGCAGGACCAGCTGCAGTGGCCGATGTGGGGACAGTACTACGAGAACAACAAGACCGGCGGCCAGGCGCCCGACATGCCCGAGGCGAAGGAGCTCGTCCGCCTCTACGACGAGTGGCGCAATTCCGGAAATGACGCCGAGCGCGAGAAGATCTGGCTGCAGATGCTCGAGATCCACGCCCAGCAGGTCTTCACGATCGGCATCGTGACGCGCGCGCTGCAGCCGGTCGTCGTGCAGAACGCGCTGCGCAACGTCCCGGCCGAGGGCGTCTACAGCTGGGATCCCGGGCGCGTATTTCGGCATGTACCACCCCGACACGTTCTGGTTCGACCCCAAGGACCGCCTCTGATGCTGCGCTACGTCGTCCATCGCGTGCTGCTGATGATCCCGACGCTGATCGCGATCAGCCTCATCATCTTCGTGATCATCCAGCTGCCGCCCGGCGACTACCTCGAGAGCTACATCGCCGAGCTGCAGGCGCAGGGCGAGTCGGTCGACCCGCAGAAGATCGCGTTCCTCCGCGAGTACTACGGGCTCGACAAGCCGCTGTGGCAGCAGTACCTGCGGTGGGCGGGCGGCATGCTCCTCGGCGACTTCGGCTACTCGTTCGAGTTCAACCTGCCGGTCAGCGAGGTCGTCGGCGACCGGCTGCTGCTGACCGATGCTCGTGTCGTTCACCACGATCCTGTTCACGTGGGCCGTCGCCTTCCCCATCGGCATCTATTCGGCGACCCACCAGTACAGCTGGGGCGACTACGGCCTGTCGCTGATCGGCTTCCTCGGCATCGCGATGCCGAACTTCATGCTGGCGCTGGTCATGATGTATCTCGCCAACGTCTGCTTCGGGACCTCGATCGGCGGACTGATGGACCCCGAGTTCATCGGCGAGCCGTGGTCGTGGGCCAAGTTCACCTCGGTGCTCGAGCACATCTGGATACCGGTGATCGTGATCGGCACCCACTCGACCGCGGGGATGATCCGGCGGCTGCGCGCCAACCTGCTGGACGAACTGCAGAAGCAGTACGTGGTGACCGCCCGCGCCAAGGGCCTGCCGCCGCGCAAGGTCGCTGTTCAAGTATCCGCTGCGGATGGCGCTCAATTTCTTCATTTCCGACATCGGCAGCATCCTGCCGCCATTCATCTCGGGCGCCGAGATCACGGCGGTCGTGCTGTCGCTGCCGACCGCCGGCCCGATGCTGCTCAAGGCGCTGAAGAGCCAGGACATGTACCTGGCGGGTTCGTTCCTGATGTTCCTCGCGTTGCTGACCGTCGATCGGCGTGCTGATCTCCGACCTGGCGCTGGTCGCGCTCGATCCGCGCATCCGGCTGCAGGGCGGGGTGGCACCGATGAACTCGCCGAACCGGCGCCCCGACTGCGCGACCGGCTGCGAGCACTACGTCTCGACCGCGCCGTTCGATCCGACCTCCGCGGCGCGCCTGACGCCGGAGCAGGAGCGAGTTCTACCTCGCGTCGCAGTGGAAGCTGATGTGGTGGAAGTTCAAGCGGCATCGGGTGGCCGTGGTCTGCGCGGTCATCCTGCTGCTGATGTACGCGTCGACGCTGATCACGCGAATTCCTGGTGCCGTACAACCTGCACACGCGGCACACCGACTTCATCTACGCGCCGCCGCAGAGCGTGCACTGGTTCCACGACGGGCGGCTTGTCGGCCCCTTCGTCTACGGCTGCACGAAGACGCTCAACATGGAGACGCTGCGCCGCGACTACACCGAGGACACCGCGCAGCCGCATCCGCTGCGCTTCTTCTGCTCGGGCGACCCGTACAAGTTCTGGGGGCTCGTCGAGATGTCGATTCCATCTCGTCTGCCCGGCCGAAGGCGCCACGCTCTTCCTGCTCGGCACCGATCGGCTGGGGCGCGACGTCCTGTCGCGGATCATGTACGGCGCGCGGATCTCGCTGACCATCGGCCTGATCGGCATCGTCATCAGCTTCGCGCTCGGGCATCGTCATCGGCGGCATCGCCGGCTACTTCGGCGGCTGGGTCGACCTGCTGATCCAGCGGATGATCGAGGTCATCCACTCGTTCCCCGAATTGCCGCTGTGGATGGCGCTGTCGGCGGTGCTGCCGGTGACCTGGAGCCCGATCCTGATCTATTTCGGCATCACCGTGATCCTGGCGATGCTCGACTGGACCGGACTCGCGCGGGCGGTGCGCTCCAAGCTCCTGGCGCTGCGCGAGGAGGATTACTGCACGGCGGCGCGGCTGATGGGCGCCAAGCCGAAGCGGATCATCGGCCGGCACCTGCTGCCGGGCTTCATGAGCCACCTGATCGCGTCGGCGACGCTGTCGATCCCCGGCATGATCCTGGGCGAGACGGCGCTGTCGTTCCTCGGCCTCGGGCTGCGACCGCCGATCACGAGCTGGGGCGTGCTGCTCAACGAGGCGCAGAACATCAACGTCGTCGCGCTCTACCCGTGGCTGATGCTGCCGGTGGTCCCGGTGATCGTCATCATCCTCGCGTTCAATTTCTTCGGCGACGGGCTGCGCGACGCCGCCGATCCGTATCGCTGAACGGGAGGTCGACGTCCGGCGGACGCGGCGCCATGCGCACCGGTCTCGGTGCGATCGGAGGTTGGTCATGGCCGAACGCAGCACAACCGCCCGCCCGCGGGCGGAGAAGGCGCCGGACCGCACCGCGCCGCTCATTCGTTCGGGTCTCGATGTGCTGGCCTTCGGCTTCGCGATCTTCGACCGCGATCTGAAGCTCGTCGCCTGCAACAGCGCGTTTCGCACTCTTCGCAATTACCCGCCGGCACTGTGCCGACCCGGCACCGAGATCGTCGAGTTCTACCGCTTCAACGCCCAGCGTGGCGATTACGGTCCCGGCGATCCCGAGGAACAGGCGCGTTCGCGACTGGCCCGTGTTCGGCGCCGCGAGCCGCACGAGCTCGAATATCAGGTTGCCTCGGGACAGACACTCAGCGTCCGTTATGCCCCGTCGCCCACGGGGGTCTGGTTCTGGCCTATGCCGACATCTCGGCGCGCAAACAGGCCGAGCAGGAAGCGGCACGCAAGGAGGATCAGCTGCGCGTCGCGCTCGACAACATGCCCGGCGCGCTCGTCTACACCAACGAGGAACTGACGATCGTCGTCTGCAACGATCGTTTCGCCGAGATGTACCCGGTGCCACGCGAGCTGCTGCAGCCGGGACGATCTTATCCCGAGTTCCTGCGCTACCTGGCCGAGCAGGCTACTACGGCGACGGCGACGTCGACGCGCTGGTCGCCGAGCGGGTGCGAGAGCCTGCGCAATCCGTCCGGTCGACGTTCGAGGATCGCGCGCCGGATGGCCGCGTCTACGGGTCGGCCGACGCGGTCGCTTCGGGCGGCACAGTGACGGTGATCACCGACATCACCGGCCTCAAGCAGGCCGAGTCGGAGCTGGTCGCCAAGACGGCGGAGCTCCACGTCGCCCTCGACAACATGCCGGGCGCGCTCGCCTACACCGACGAGGAACTGACGATCGTCTTCTGCAACGATCGTTTCGCCGAGATGTACCCGGTACCACGCGAGCTGCTCCAACCGGGACGTCCTTATCCCGAGTTCCTGCGCTACCTGGCCGAGCATGGCTACTACGGCGCCGGCGACGTCGACGCGCTGGTCGCCAAGCGGGTGGAGAGCCTGCGCAATCCGTCCGGTCAGTCGTTCGAGGATCGCGCGCCGGATGGCCGCGTCTATCGGATCGGCCGGCGCAAGGTCGTCGCCGGCGGCACGGTGACGGTGATCACCGACATCACCGAGCTCAAGGAGGCCGAGGCGCAACTTCTCGACGCCAAGCTGCGGGCCGAGGATGCAAGCAGGCAGGTCTCCGAGAAGAACCAGATGCTCGAATCCCTTTCCGCGAAGCTGTCGAAGTACCTGTCTCCGCAGCTGTACCGATCGATCTTCAGTGGCGAGAAGGGTGTCGAGGTCGCGTCGCAGCGCAAGAAGCTGACGATCTTCTTCTCCGACATCGCCGGGTTCACGGAGACCACGGACCTGCTCGAGTCCGAGGAGCTGACGAGCCTCCTCAATCAGTACCTGAGGGAGATGTCGTCGATCGCCCTCGAATACGGCGCGACGATCGACAAGTTCATCGGCGACGCCATCATGCTGTTCTTCGGCGATCCGGAGACGCGCGGTCCGAAGGAGGATGCGATCGCCTGCGTCAGGATGGCCGTTGCCATGCAACAGCGGATGCGCGACCTCCAGGCCGAGTGGCGCGACCGGGGTCAGGAGCACGTGTTCCAGCTGCGCATCGGGATCAACACCGGCTATTGCACCGTCGGCAATTTCGGCAGTGACGCGCGCGTCGACTACACGATCATCGGCAATGAGGTGAATCTCGCGGCGCGGCTGCAGGCGCATGCCGATCTTGGCGGCATCCTGCTCGCCCACGAGACCTATTCGCTGGTCAAGGACGTCGTTTTCGCCGAGGAGACAGGCACCATCACGGTCAAGGGCTTTCCGGCGCCCGTGCGGACGCACCGCGTCGTGGGCCTGCACGGCGATTCCGGCGTGCAGGGGCGCGTGATCCGGCAGGAGCAGGAGGGCCTGCTGCTGATCATCGATCAGAAGAAGCTCACCGGCGAAGGCAAGGCGGACGCGATCAGGGTGCTGCAGGAGGCCGCCGCCCGACTCGCCGAGTAGCGGGCCGGCTTCAGAGCTTGTCCGTCATCGCACACGTGATTCATTAACGGACGAGCTCTTAGGCCAGCAGCCGCGGGAGCAGCGCTCCCTCGCGCTCGAGTTGCGCGACCGGCCCCTGCTCGACCAGCTTGCCGTCGTCGAACACCAGCACCCGGTCGAATTCCCGCGCGAGGTCGGCCCGGCCAAGCGCCCAGACGACCGTTCGACCCTTCGCCCAGCCCAGCACCGCGCGCAGCACGCGCAACTCCGAGGCCGGATCGAGCCCGGACGTGGGCTCGTTGAAGACCACGATGTCGGGGTTCTTCATGACCGCCCGGGCAATCGCGAGGCGCTGGCGCTGCGAATAGGAGAGCCGCGAGCCCGCGTTGCCCACTTCGTATTCGAGCCCGAGGCGCAGGAGCTCCGGCTCCATGCCCGTCTCCAGTGCCACCTCGCGGAACACCGTCTTGGCACGGTCGAGCGCATTGGCCTGGTCGAGGGCCACGCGCCCGAACAGGATGTTGTCCTGGATCGACAACGCCGAGCTGAACCGATCGGGGTCGAAGAACTCGATGACATCGTCGCGGTCGGAGTAGCGCCGCCGGAATTCGGCGCGCGCTTCGACGATCTTGCGCTGCCGCTCCTCGTCGATCACCCCGAGCCGATGCTGCGCGATGACGATCCGGAACGTGAGCGCGAGCAGGCGCGCCTTCTCCTCGTCGGTCGCCTCCGCCAGGCTGGAGGCGGCAATCTTCGCCAGCAGTGTCCGGAATTCCGGCAGATCGTCCGCGCTGATGAAGCTGTACTGGTCGAACATCGGGCTGTCAGACGCGACATCCGCGAACAGCTCGACCATCAATCCCGCGACCTTGACACCGGCGGCGTAGAGCTCCTCGAGCAGTCCGACCTCGCGCAGCAGCTGCACGACCTCCGGGTTGCTGGGCAGGTTCGCCGGCAGGAAATCCGGATGCCGTGGTGTGCCGAACAGCAGATTCTCGGCGACGCTGATGTTCGAGTGGTAGGCGTCCTGGTCGAACAGCTCGATGTAGGGCTCGAGACCCTCGCGGTGCACACGCTCGCGGATCCGTGCGCGCGCCTGCAGCGCCATCGCGGCGAACGCCGGACTGGCCTTCGGATCCGTCGGTGCTCGCGAGGCCGAAGAGCAGGACCTCCCGATCGAGCTCGACCAGCCGCAGCGCAGCGAGCGCGGCTTCGATCAGCTGGCTCGGGTCGCTCACCCCGGCCGCCTCGCAGTCGATCCAGTCGGCGCGGATGTCGTGCGGGCTGTTGCCCGCCGCGAGCGCGTCGCGAATCCGTTGCTGCTGCACCTTCTCCTGCGCTTCGTCGTAGACGGCGGACCGTACCGGCTGGTGCTTGAGTCCGTAGTAGAGATTGTGCGCGAGCGTTCCCGCGAACAGGTGCGCGTTCTGGGTGGCGTAGGCGATGCGCCGCCCCGGGACCGCCTGATGGAGCTCGGCGAGGCTCGCGCCTGCCACGGTGACGCGCCCGCCGCTTGGCATCACCAGGCGCGCGAGCAGGTAGGCGACGTCGTCCTTGCCGCTGTGGCCGCCACCCACCAGCGCCACGTGCTCGCCGGGCGCCACCCGGAACGAGACCCGGTCGACCCGGTTGGTGACGCCATCCTCGCTGTAGGTCAACCCCGCGGCGGCAACCTCGCCGGAGAGCCGCGGGATGGTCGCTGGCGGATCGTCGACCAGCTTGCTCTCGATGAGTCCAGGCGGCTCGAACTGCGAGACGATCTGCTCGTACTTGATCCGCACGTCCTCCTTGTTCGAGTACCAGGCGAGGAGCTCCTTCCACGGGTCGAGGATGTCCTTGTAGGCACCGAGCACCGCGACCAGCGAGCCGAGCGAGAGCTGGCCCTTGATGACGAAATAACCGCCGACCGAGTAGAAGAAGAACGGCGTGACCTGCGCCAGGAAGTTGTTCAGGAATTTGACGAAGAACTTGCGCTTGTAGATCTCGACGCGGATCGCGAAGATCGTGCCGAGCCGGTCGCTGATGTCGGCGCCTTCGAGGCGGAACGTATCGTTGCCGCGGATCTCGGCGGACCCTGCCACTGATTCGCCGATGCGGTCCGCGAGCTGTCGCGCCGTCTGCACCCGCTCCTTCGACAGGAGGTTGATCTTGCGCTGCAACTTGGGAATCAGCCACACCTGCGGCGGGTAGAGCGCGACCGCGGCGAGGCCAAGCCAGGGGTCCTGGACGAAGATGAATATGAGGTACGTGAGGAGCATCCCGCCCTGGAACACCGGCAGGTTGATCGACTCGCCGATGAAACCGCCGACGGGCTCGGTCTCGGACACGATCATCGGAATGATCTCGCCGGCCGACATCGTCTTGAACTGCGGCAGCGGAAAGCGCAACACCTGCTGGTACAGGTCGTGGCGCAGCCGCCGCACGGTGCGCTCGCCAACGACGCCACGATAGACGTTGAGCCAGTACTTGATCCCGCCGTTGATGGTGATGAGCGCCAGCAGCAGGAACGACAGCATCATCAGGTAGGAGACCTGGCTGACGTCGAAGCCAAGGAACGTCTGCGGGATGTTCTTGCCGCCGATCGCGTTGTTGACGATCTGCTTCGGGATCTCGAGGTTGATGTAGATCAGCGGGAAGCCGATCAGCGTCACCACGAGCAGCAGTACCTGGTCGCGAGAGGTGTGCTTGAGGATGTACCGAAATAACGACCGTTCCATGCGGACAAAGCCTAACAGGGGAAACGCCTCGACTTGATCTTGGTATTGGCGGTCGCGCAACGACGGCGGCGACGCCCGAGGCTCGCGGGTGATGGTAACATCTGTCGCTGCAAGCGCGCTCCCGCGCATCGCGCATTCCGCAGTGCGACGGGCGCATCCGGCGACCAGGCGAATCGGAAGACAACATGGACGGTGGGCGCGCCGCCGGCGTCATCGCGGTGATCCTCAAAGGCTATCCGCGGCTCTCGGAAACCTTCATCGCGCAGGAGCTGCAGGCGCTCGAGGCAGCGCGGCTTTGCGCTCGCGCTCTTTTCGCTCCGCCATCCGACCGACCCGCAGGCGCACCCGATCCATGCGTCGATCCGGGCGAGCGTCGCCTATCTGCCCGAGTACCTGCACCGCGAGCCGGCGCGCGTCTGGCGCGCGTGGCGCCGGCGCGCCGGATGTCCGGGTACCGCGCCGCGCGCGCCGCGTGGTGGCGCGATCTGCTGCGCGACCGCACGCGGAGCCGCATTCGCCGCTTCGGCCAGGCGCTGGTGCTCGCGGCCGAGCTCCCGCGCGAGGTCGTGCACCTGCACGCGCACTTCCTGCACACGCCGGCGTCGGTCGCCCGGTACGCTGCGCTCCTGCGCGGGCTCGCGTGGACGCTGCTCGGCGCACGCGAAGGACATCTGGACGACGCCGGATTGGGAGAAGCGCGAAAAGCTCGACGCCTGCGCATGGACGGCGACGTGCACCGCGGCCAACGCCCGCCACCTGCGCGAGATCGCCGGTCCCGCCGGACGGGTGCACCTGGTCTATCACGGCATCGACACCTCGCGCTTTCCCGCTCCCGCCGACGCGCGGCGCGCGGTCGACGGCCGCGACCCGTCGCGTCCGGTGCGCATCCTGGCCGTGGGCCGCGCCGTGGACAAGAAGGGGTTCGACGATCTGCTCGACGCCCTTGCCCTCCTCCCGGCCGACCGGCACTGGCGACTGGTGCACGTCGGCGACGGACCCTTGCTGCGGCAGCTCGAAGGGACCGCGCGCACGCTCGGGCTTCGGCGATCGGGTGCAGTGGCGTGGCCCGCAGTCGCACGCTGCGGTGCTGGACGCCTATCGCGCCGCGGACGTCTTCGCGCTCCCCTGCCGCGTCAGCGCCGACGGCGATCGCGACGGGCTGCCCAACGTCCTGCTCGAAGCGCAGAGCCAGAAGCTCGCCTGCGTGTCGACCCGCGTCTCCGGAGTCCCGGAACTGATCGAAGACGGCGTCACGGGACTGCTCGTCGAGCCGCGCGCGCCGGACGCGCTGGCCGAGCGCACTCTTGCGGCTGATCGCGGATCCGGAGCTGCGCGTCGCGGCTCGGCGATGCCGGCTTCGCGCGAACGACCGGGGTGTTTTCGATGGGCGCGGGAGCGGACATCCTGGCGCAGCGTTTCGCTTCGGCGCTCGCCGCGGCATGAAGGTCGCGTTCTACGCGCCGCTCAAGTCGCCCGACCATCCCGTGCCGTCGGGTGACCGCCAGCTGGCGCGGGCGCTGCTGAAAGCGCTGCGCGCCACGGGGCACGAGACGACGCGTCGCTCTCGCGCTTTCGCAGCTTCGACCGGCGCGGGCGACGCGATCCGACAGGCGCGCATCGCCGACCTGGGCGAGCGGCTGGCGCAACGACTGCTCGCGCCGCTACCGGCGGCTGGCCGACGCGGCCGGACGTCTGGTTCACCTATCACCTCTACCACAAGGCGCCCGACTTTCTCGGACCGCGGGTGAGCCGCGCGCTCGACATTCCCTATGTCGTCGCCGAGGCGTCCGTCGCCCCGGCGCATGCGCGACGGCCCATGGGCGCACGGTTACGCGGCGTCGGTCGCGGTGATCGAAGCCGCCAGCGCGGCGCTGGTGCTCAATCCGGCGGATATCGCCGGCGTGCGTCAGCGTGCGCGGCGCGGACGCGCTGACCGAAGTGCTGCCGCCATTCCTCGATCTCGCCGCGTTGACCGATGCGGCGGCGCCGACACGTGCGCGCGCGCGCCGGCGGGAGTGCCCGTGCGGCTGATCACGGTGGCGATGATGCGCACCGGGCAACAAGCTGGCGTCGTACCGCGCTGCTGGCTGCCGCATTGTCGCGGCTGGGCGACCTTCGATTGGGAACTCGTCGTCGTGGGCGATGGCGCGGCGCGGCAGCGGGGTCGAGGCCGCGTTCGCCTGCATCGACCCCGCGCGCGCTCCGCTTCGTCGGCGTGGAGCCTCCGGACGGTGTCGCCGAACTGCTACAGCAGGGCCGACCTCTTTCTCTGGCCGGCGATCGACGAAGTGATCGGCATGGCGTTCATCGAGGCGCAGGCCTGCGGCTTGCCGGTCGTCGGCCGGGCGGACGCGCGGCGTGGACTCGGTCGTGGCTGCCGGGCGGACCGGCATCCTGGTTCCGCCGGGTGATGTCGATGCGTTTGCCGCAGCGTCCGACGCCTCCTGCAGGACGCGCGCGCGCGGCAACGGATGGGCCGCGAGGCGGCACGCTACGCGCGGGAGCGCCATGACCTTCCTGCTGCCGCCGCGCAGATCGACGCGCTCCTGCGCCGCGTGATCGCCGAGCACGTGACGCGTTGCGCGCCCACGCAAGCGGTCGTCGCTCGATGATCCTTTCGTTGATCCGCCATGGCAGCACGGCGTGGAACGAACAGGGTCGGATGCAGGGGCGCCGCGACATCGCGCTGAGCGAACACGGGCGCGCGCAGGTACGCGCCTGGCACATCCCCGATGAGCTGACTGCGCCCGGCCGGAGCGTGCGCTGGACCTCGAGCCCGCTCCTGCGCGCGGTGGAGACAGCCGAGCTGCTCTGCAGCGCCGAGATGCCCCGCGACGAGGCCTTGATCGAGATGGACTGGGGCCGCTGGGAAGGGTTCACCCTCGACGAGATCCGTGCGCGCTTCGGCGCGGAGTTCGCACGCAATCAGGCGCTCGGCCTGGACTTCCGGCCCCCGGGGGGCGAGAGCCCGCGCGACGTACTCGGCCGCGTCCGGCCGTGGCTGTCGCGGATCGCCGTCGACGACGCGCCGGTCGTTGCGGTCACCCACCTGGGCGTCGTGCGCGCCGTGCTGTCGGTCGCCGCCGGCTGGGACATGACCACCAAGCCGCCGATCCGGCTGCAAGGCGAGACCCTGCATCGATTCACCGTCGACCGCGACGGAACGGTCTCGATACTGGAGTGCAACGTGCCGCTTGTCGCGCGCGCAGGCGTCGGCGAACTGTAAGACCGGCGTGCCGGAGCGCGACTGATGGTCTCGGCGCGGCTGCCGAGGCGCGCCGCCGCTGCATCGGGAAGGCAGATGGCCGAAACCGCAGTGACCACGAAGCCCGGCCGGATCGCACGCCTGATGCGCCGCGCGCCGCTGCCCGCTCGCATCGCCACCCGCGTGCGGGCGCAGGAGGAGGCAAGCGAGATCCTCGTCGGCTGGATCCAGCTCGCCGTCGTGCTCGGGTTTTCCGCGGTGTACCTGATCGCGCCGAAGACCTTCACGGTCAACGCGCCATTTCGCCCGGTACCGTGGGTGCTGGCCGCCTACCTCGCGTTCACGCTGCTGCGCCTGGCGCTCGCCCACCGGCACCGCCTGCCGGAATGGCTGCGCTATGCGTCGATCGTCGTCGACATGACGCTGCTGCTCGGCATGATCTGGAGCTTCCACCTGCAGTACATGCAACCGCCGTCGTTCTACCTCAAGGCGCCGACACTCCTCTACGTGTTCATCTTCATCGCGCTGCGCACCCTCAATTTCGATGCGCGCAAGGTGCTGACCGCGGGAGTGGTCGCCATCGTCGGCTGGCTCGTGCTCGTCGCCTACGTGATCACGATCGATCCGCGCGACACGATGATCACGCGCGACTACGTGCAATACATGACGTCGAACAGCGTCCTCATCGGGGCCGAGGTCGACAAGATCATCGTGATCCTCGTGGTCACGGCCATCCTCGGGTACGCGATCATGCGCAACCGGCGGCTGCTCACCTTCGCGGTCACCGAGAGCGCGAGCAGCCAGGATCTCGCGCGCTTCGTGCCCTCGGAGGTCGCCGATCTCATCAAGATGTCGGACGACGGCTTGCAGGTCGGCTCGGGCGAACGGCGCGAGGCGACGGTCCTGTTTCTCGACCTCGAGGGATTCACCGGGCTGTCGGAGCGCCTCGCCCCGGAGGACCTGGTGGGCACGCTCAACCAGTTCTACGCCGCCGTCGCCGAACCGCTCGCGCGCCACGACGGTGTCATCAACCAGTTCCAGGGTGACGCCGTCCTCGCCACGTTCAATGCGCCGCGACGCAACGCCGACCACGCGGCGAACGCGGTGCGGGCCGCCCTCGACATCCAGGCGCTGCTGCAGACACGGACGTTCGGGGACGGCGAGGTCCTGCGCGCGCGGATCGGCATCAACACCGGTGTCGTCATCCACGGCCTGATCGGCACGCCCGACCGGCTGGGTTACACGGTCATCGGCGACGAGGTGAACATCGCGGCGCGCCTCGAGGCGCTGAACAAGGACTACGGGACGTCGATCATCGTCTCCGAGCCGACGCGCAATGCGGCGGGGCCGGGGCGCTTCGCGTTCGAACTGCTGGACGAGGCGCAGGTTCGGGGCCGCACGACGCCGACGCGGATCTACAAGGTCGCGCTCGCGTAGCCCTTCTGCGTGAGCTCGTCCAGCAGCTGGCGCAGGTTCTCCCGCGCGACCGCTTCGTAGCGGTCGCGGAAGTAGTCGGTGGCGAAGAAGCGCCGCCGCTGCTGCAGGCGGCTCAGGAAGAAGAACTGCCCGGCGTGATACTGGACATCGGAGATGCTCGCCGACTCCTCGCGCAGCCGCGCGCCGTTCGCGATGAACTCCTCCCAAGGCGCGCCGAACCCGGAAAGATCGATGTCGACCATGAACGACCGGTCGTTGCCGTTGCGTCAGCCGCGCATGGCGCGTGGCCATGATCAGCGCGCAGACCCGATGGCGAAAGCGGAAGCCCGCGCCCGCCGACAGCGTGAGAAACAGTTCCGCGCTGCGCCGCTCGTTGGTACAGGCACCGACGTCGTACACCGCATCGTGGAACCACACGCGCAAGCTCGACGGCGTCGGGATCATCGAGCAACGGCGCCACTTCGTCGACGCGCCGGATGCAATCGCGGATGTGGTCCAGATTGTGGAAGCGACGATAGGGCGCCGAGTACAGCTGATGCAACTGAGCGAACACGGCGGTGCCCTCCGGCGAAGGCGGGGACGCGACGCAGCGTTGCCACAGCGCCTCGAAGCGCGGCGCCCCGAAGGCGATCGGCTCCGATGGATTCGCCAGCGGCGCCGAAGGCTGGGGGACCGGAATCACGGCGTTGCGCCGCCGGCCGCGGCGGCCTTGGCCACCTGCAGCTCGCCGGTGAGCGTTTCCACTTGGCGCTGGGCCGCGGCGACCCGTGCGTTGGACGCATTGACGCGGCTGCACAGTTGCCGCATCACGTCGAGCGCACAGTCGGGATTCTCGGTGATGAGCCGCAGAAAGACATCGCCCGAAATGCGCAGCGCGCGCACCGGAACCTTCGCCCGCACGGTCGCGCCGCGTGGCGTGTTGGTGATCACGCCCTGCTCGCCCTGCAATTGGTTGGGGCCGACGACCGCGACGACGAATTCGCCGGTGGGCGTCTCGGCCACGATCTCGACTTCGCCTTCGAGGATCACGTAGGCGCTATCGGCGGGGTCGCCCTTCTTCATCAGCACTTCGCCCGGGCCGAACTTGAGGGCGCGGCTGGTGAATGCGAGGAGCTTCAGCTTCGCAGAATCCAGGCCCCCGAAGAAGGGTACCTTGCGCAGCATTTCCGCTTCCTGAAAGACATCCACTCGGGTCTCCCTGACCGGGCGTTTGCACGACAGAATACGGCAACGCCGGAACCGAGAAAAGGACTTTTGCCGAAACCGTTGACTGTGGCTGCTATGCTGTTGTGCACATGATTTGTTGCGTGGTCCAGCGAACGTGGAAGTCGTGTCACGACGGGTGTTCGCCATTGCGCAATGCGGCAAAACCCTGCGCACGAGGGGGGCGCGGTGACGGCGTACAGCGACGAGTTCTACCGCGACATCCTCGAAGGCGTGGCTGCTTGCACGGGCAGCGCCCTCGTGCCGGATATTCTGGCGACGCTCACCCGGCATGACGTGCCGGCCCTCGGCGAGGCGCTCAACAAGAACCAGGTGGCGAGCAAGATGTGGCTCGCCGAATCGCTGCTGGAGCGTGTCGGTCCGGACCTCGGCAACGTTCTCGTCCTCGGCGGTTGGTTTGGCGTGCTGGCCGCGGTGCTGCTGCACGACCGGCGCCTTGCGATCGGTCATGTCGAAAGCGTCGACATCGACCCGAACTGTGCGTCGGTAGCAATGTCCCTGAACGCCACGCATGCGCGTCTCGGCAGGTTCTCCGCGCGCACCGCCGACATGCTGGAGATCGACTATCGACGCCCGGTACGGTCGGACGGCACGGTGCCCGACGTTGTCGTCAACACGAGCTGCGAGCACCTCGGCGCGTTTGGCCAGTGGTATGACCGGATTCCGGCCGGGCAGCTCCTGGTCCTGCAATCGAACGATTATGTTGCGTGCCGCGAGCACGTGAACTGCGTGCCCGACCTCACGGCATTCCGCGCCCAGGCACCGATGCGCGAGGTGCTCTTCGCGGGCGAGCGCGCGTTTCGCCGCTATGTCCGCTTCATGCTGATCGGTCGAAAATAGCCGCCGGCGCGGCCCGGTCAACTGCTCCGTTGTCGAACGCGGCGCCGACGTCGAGCCACCTCACCGCCCGGTGCTCGCACGTGTGGGCGAAGAGGTCGGCGAGAAAGCGCCATCCGGCAGCATCGAGATCGAGATGGTGCGTGAGAATCCCGGTCGGCTCCGCTGGATCGGCCTCTCCCTCGCGCCGTGCCCGCAGGTGATGCACGAACCGCCCGATCGCCGTATCGACGCCCACGAACGCGCGTCCGCTGCGCCAGGCGATCAGGTCGACGTGCGTGTTGCACTGCGTCAATCCAGCGACAGGTCTGACGGCCACGCGCGGTCCGAATGTCGACAGGCCGTGAAAGCCGGCTTGGGGCAGATGGAACACGACATCCGGGGCGATCCGATTCCAGGGCGGAACGAGCACTGCAGCGAACCGCTCGCCGAAGGCGCGCGCGAGAACTGCGCGCCCTTCGCGCAGCTCCGCGGCGATCGTCGGCACCGGTCGATGCGCGCCGAGCTCCCAGTTGCGCGCGCCGGCGGATGCATGACTGCGATGCGCGAAGCCGTGCTGCACGACCGTCGCAATCCGCGATTCGGCCACGACGTCGACGAGGCTTGGCTCGAGTGCGGCGGGAATGGCGGCAAGCGCGACCGGCACCTCGATGTCGCCCGCGATACCGAGGAGCCGCCGCAACTTGGGCGAGTCGCCGCACGCATCGTCGTCGCGCAACCAGAGCGACGCGCAGCGGCCGGTGTCCGCCCAGGCGTCCAGCTCGCGCGCCAGACCGTCCCAGGGAGTCACGGCTGCGCTCCGCGCGCTGCGCGCCGTCCCACAGCGTCGGAAGTGTCCCCGGTGGCGGCGCGCCCGATCAATTCGAACACGAGACGTGCCGAGCAGGCGGCCCCGTCGCAATCGAATTCCCAGCGCGGCCACGAGGCCTGCGATACGGCCGCATCGATTTCGCCGGCGAGACGCTCCGGCGTCGCGTCGTCCAGCTCGACGACGCGGGCGAAGCCAAGCTCGCGCAGGCGCTCCGCACGCGTGCGTTGCTCGGTTTCCCCGTGCTCGGCATAGGGGACGATCACGGCGCGCGCGCCGCTCTGCCATGACGTCGAGCACCGTGTTGTAGCCGGCCTGGGACACCGAAACGAGCGCCTGACCGAGCAGCGCGGCAAAGTCCTCGCGCGCCCGCTCGACGATCGCGCGAGGGCCGGCGCTGCGCTCCAGATGCTCGAAATCGGCAGCAGCGACATTGGGCCCGACCAGAAAGCGCCAGGTCAGGTGGCCGAAGCGCGACCGCGCGCGCGCCGCGAGCGCGGCCGCGAGCAGGTCGTTGCCGACCGCCCCGCCGCCTGCCGAAACGACGATTTCGCTCCGTGCTTGGGCTTCGTGCGCTGGCGGCAGCGCCTTCGGCGTCGTCACGAATCCGGTGTAATGGATCGGCAGCCCGAGTTCCGGCGCGCGCGCGAACGTGTCGTCGATGCGCGCGAAGCGGCTGTCGCCGTGGACCAGAATGGCGTCGAACCAGCGCGTCGCCGCTTCCACCATCTCGCGTTCACGCTCGGGTTTCCGGCGCTGCTGAAGGATGTCCCGCACCGAGGCGATGACCACGGGACGTCGTGGCGTTGTTTCGATGCGCTCCAGGAGCGGCACGAGCTCGAAGGAAAGCGCGCGACGTCCGAACGGAAACGTCTCGACGATCACCGCTGCGGGCGCCACGGCATCGAACGTGGCGAGCAGCAGGTCGCGCCGAGCGCGTCGCACCGCATCGTCGATCGGCTGACCCTGCGCGTCGCGCAGTATCGAGAAATCACCCTCGGTCACGCGGACGGGTGGCAGCTGCACGACGCGCACGCCGGATGGCGGCGGACGGTCGATCGGCATTCCGCCACTCACGAGGTGCACGTCGACACCGGCGTCGGCCAACGCCTTGGCGATCAATCGCGCCCGCATCAGGTGGCCGATGCCGACCAGATGCGCGACATGAATCAGGACGGCCGGCCGCCTCGTCTGCCGCATCGCCGGTCGAAGGACGGTTGCGCGCGCTGCCGCAGCAGCGCCAGCGCGTGGCTGTTGGCGCGGATCAGGTCCCGACCGCACGGATACGCCGGCGGCGCGCACCGCCGACGTGGGCCGCGATGAGGTCGGTGATGACATCGAGACCACCGAGCATTTCCGCAGCGCCATGGCGCGAGGGCAGCTCCTGATGCGAGAGCTCTCGCAACGCGGACGCCATGACCCCCGGGTCGTGTACGCCTTCCGGATCGAGCGTCTGCACCAGTCCCAGTTCCGCCGCCCGATTGGCGCGCAGGAGCTGCTCCCGTCGCGGCTTGACGCGCGGAATCAGGATCGCCCGCTTGTCGAGCGAGAGTATCTCGCAGAACGTGTTGTATCCGCCCATCGCCACGAGACCGGCGGCCCGCTCCATCAGCAGCTCGACGTGGGTGTCGAAGGTGACCACCGCGATGCGCCCCAGGCGCTCGGCGCGCTCGCGGAACTGCCGTTGCATCCCCGGCGGCATGAACGGTCCGAACACGATGACCGCCGCCAGCGGAATGTCCGGGTCGTGCTCGTAGGCGCGCAACACCCAGTCGACGGCCGACATGCCGTCGTCGCCGCCGCCGACGGTGACCAGCACGTACGGCTGCTCGCCGATCGGATGCGTGAAGGCCTGCTCGACCTGCGGCACCGCCCGTTTGAGGTAACCCGTGTAGATCATCTTCCGGCGCACCGGCAGCGGGCACTCGACGCCTTCCAGCGGATCGGCGAATTCTTCGAGGCCGTAGACCCAGATATCGTCGTAGAAGTGCTCGAGCGCCGGCAGCACCTTCTTCCGCTGCCACTCGCGAAGCAGCAGTTTCGGCTCGTCCATGATGTCGCGCAGGCCGAGCACCAGCGTGGTGCCCTTGGCCTTCAGCATCTCGAGCGTCGACGTCACCTCGCCGCGCAGGCCCAGCGGCTCCTTGTCCACCAGGAACAGATCGGGCCGGAACGAGAGCGCCGTCTGGCGGATGATCGCGGCGCGCATTTCCAGCGTCTGCTCGAGATCGATGTGCAGGCCGAGCGACTGGTACTCGCCGTTGTGCAGCTTGATCACGCCAGGGATCCGGACGAAATCGACGCGTGCCCGGAAATCGAAGCTGCCGATGATCGGCGAGCCCGACAGGATCAGCACCGAGACGCCCTTGAACCGGTCGACCAGCGCATGCGCGATCGCCCGGCAGCGGCGCAGGTGGCCGAGGCCGAAGCTGTCGTGGCTGTAGATCAGGATCCGTGCGTCGTTGAGTCTTTCGAGCATATGGGCCCCTTGGCGACGCACTTGGACAAACGCCCCCACGTGCGAGGTTTCCCCTTGGCCGACATTGCCATTATCCACGACAAGGTGCTCGTGTACGATCTTTCGCGGTGATCCTTTGACGCGCTTCGAATGGATTGCAGTGCGTCGATTTCCTGGCCCGTTGCCGGGGGCGGACAGACAGCTGCATCATGGCAGTAAATTATATATTTATCAAATATGTAACATAATATATCTCGAAAATGGATAAACAATAATGCAGGACGCACGGTATGTTGCCAAAATGCCGTTCCGCACGCGCGGACACGCGGATCTCGTCCTGCGCGTCGGCGGTGTCATCACCGAGATCGACGACCGGCTAGGGGGCCAGGATGTGGTCCGGGTATTGGAGTTGGGTTGCGGGTTCGGGACGGTGCTGCTCGAGCTGCGGCAGCGCTACGGCGCGCGCGTCGAACTGCATGGCATGAATCGCCGGCCCCGCGATGGCGACGCCGAAAGCCTGCTCCGCAACGGCATCGAGCGCGGACTGATCGAGCCGGCCGCGCCGCGCGACGCACCGTTGCCGACGATCGCGTTTGGCGACGTTGCCGACGGGCTGCCGTTTCCCGACCGCAGCCTCGACCTCGTCTACAGCCAGGTCGCCTGGCTCTATTTCGGCGACAAGATCGGTGTACTCCGTGAGGTCATCCGGGTGCTGCGCGACGACGGCATGGCCAAGATCGACGCCGACGAGATCCGGTCGGAGCTACCACCCGAGTATCAACGGCTGGTCGAGATCTGGCAGGACGGGCGGCCCGTCCCCCTCGGCGAGTACCTGCAGCGCTACGGGATGGGCTTCGAGAGCGCGACCGAGGGTGAATATCTGCGGATCGTGAAAGCGCCGCGCTTCGGAGAGGATCTCGCCCTCGCCTTTCAGCTCGATCTGGGCGAGATCTGCGCGAACTGGAATGGCGTCAAGTGCGTGTATCGCACGGATCCGAGGCGTCCGGTCGAGGACCACTTAACATAGCTGAGCGGACATTCGCCTCGAGGCCCCGCCGCCAAAATGCCGATTCCTCTTATTTGACCTGGTATTGATTTGCGTCCAAAACACGGGCCGAGACATCTGCTCCAATAGTCTTGGTCCCTGGGACGCGGAGTCTGTCGGGGGCAGATGTCCTTGCCTGGTTCGCGCCGTTGGGGTCGACCGACGATCTACGGAGAAGGCAATGGACAAGATCTGGTTGAAGAGCTACCCACCGGGCGTTCCGCACGAAATCGACGCCCGCGCCTATTCATCGCTCGCCGACGTGTTCGCGCAGGGCGTTGCCCGCTTCCGGGATCGGCCTGCGTTCACCAGCATGGGGGCGACGCTCACCTATGCCGACGTCGAGCGCAAGACGCGCGACTTCGCGGCCTACCTGCAGCAGCATTGCCGGCTCGCCCCGGGCGACCGGATTGCGATCATGATGCCGAACGTTCTGCAGTACCCGGTCGCGCTCTTCGGTGCGTTCCGGGCCGGGCTCGTCGTCGTCAACTGCAATCCCCTGTACACCGCCCGCGAGCTCGAGCGCCAGTTGAACGACTCGGGCACGAAGGCGATCGTCGTCCTCGAGAATTTCGCCCACACGCTGGAGGAAGTCGTCGGCCGCACGCCGGTGCAGACGGTGATCACCACCGAGCTCGGCGACCTCTTCCCGACCATCAAGGGGCTGCTGACGAACCTGGTTGTCAAGTACGGCAAGAAACTGGTGCCGGCGTGGAACATTCCCAGCGCCGTGGGATTCAACCACGCGCTCGCAGCGGGCCGGAAGCTGCCTCTGAACGACGTGCCGTTGACGCCGGACGACATCGCGTTCCTGCAGTACACAGGCGGTACGACCGGGGTGCCCAAGGGCACGATGCTGACGCACGGCAACATGATCGCCAATCTGGAGCAGGCGTCGGCATGGATGAGTTCGAAGTTCGAGGAAGGTGCCGACGTCGTCGTGATGCCGCTGCCGCTCTACCACGTGTTCGCGCTGACGGTGACGCTCACCACGTCGTGCAAGTGGGGCGCGAACCACGTGCTGATCGCCAATCCGCGGGACATTCCCGCTTTCATTCACGAACTGAAGAAGACGCCGCTCACGGTCATCGTCGGCGTCAACACGCTGTACCGCGCACTGGTCGACGCGCCTGGATTCCGCGAACTCAATGCCCGGACGCTGAAGCTTGCGATCGCCGGCGGCATGGCCGTGCAGCGCGCGGTCTCCGACAAGTGGAAGGACGTCACCGGGCAGCCGATCGTCGAGGGCTACGGGCTGACGGAGACCTCACCGTTCGTCAGTGCCAACCCACTGCATACGGACGTCTACAGCGGCACCATCGGCCTGCCGTTTCCGTCGACGGAGATCAGCATCCGCGACGATGCGGGCGTCGAGCTTGCGCTCGGTGAGACCGGCGAGCTCTGCGTGCGCGGACCGCAGGTGATGAAGGGCTACTGGAACCGCCCGGACGAGACCGCGAACGTGCTCTCGGCCGACGGCTGGCTGCGCACGGGGGACATGGGCTTCGTCGACGCGATCGGCTACATCAAGCTCACCGACCGCAAGAAGGACATGATCATCGTGTCCGGCTTCAAGGTGTACCCGAACGAGGTCGAGGAAGTGGTGATGATGCACCCCGGCGTGCTGGAGGCAGCGGCGATCGGCGCGGCGGACGAGAAGTCCGGCCAGGTCGTGAAGATCGTCGTCGTGCGCAAGGATCCCGCGCTGACTGGGGACGAGATCGTCGCCCATTGCAGGAAGCATCTCACCGGCTACAAGGTGCCGAAGTACGTGGTGTTCCGGGCAGAGCCGTTGCCGAAGAGCCCGGTCGGCAAGATCCTGCGGCGGCTCGTCCGCGACGAAGTGGAGAAGACGGAGCAGGTCGCCATACCCGCCTGATCGGAGCAAGTCGCCATACCCGCCTGATCAGGCCCGCTCCCATCGCTCGATGAAGGCGCACTGCCCGCCGTCTCGGGCGAGCGGGGGGTGGCGCCAGCGCTTCTCCATCGTCTGCCACCGGTGTCGTGTCAGATGATCGCCAGTGCCTCGCCCGCGCCGGGTGCACCGTAGGTCGCATCGAGCGCCGGATTCGCCATCTGCGGAGGATGGACGCGTCAGTGCGCGAGGATCTTCGACAGGAAATCCCGGGTGCGCTCGTTCTTCGGCTGGCCGAAGAATTCCGCCGGCGGGTTCTGCTCGACGATCTGCCCCTGATCCATGAAGATCACGCGGTCGGCGACCGAGCGCGCGAAGCCCATCTCGTGCGTCACGCAGAGCATCGTGATGCCCTGATTCGCGAGCTCGATCATCACGTCCAGGACTTCCTTGATCATCTCCGGATCGAGCGCCGAGGTCGGCTCGTCGAACAGCATGATCTTCGGCGTCAGGCACAGCGCTCGGGCGATCGCCACCCGCTGCTGCTGGCCGCCGGAGAGCTGCAGCGGATACTTCGCCGCCTGCTCGGCGATCCGGACGCGCGCGAGCTGCTGCATGGCGCGCTCGTCCGCCTCGCGCTTGGGGATTCTGCCCACCCACATCGGGGCGAGCGTCAGGTTCTCGAGCACCGTGAGATGCGGAAACAGATTGAACTGCTGGAACACCATTCCGACCTGCCGGCGGATCGCCTCGATCGCCTTGAGATCGTCGGTGAGCTCGACGCCGTCGACCTTGAGCACGCCCTCTTGATGCTCCTCGAGCCGGTTGATGCAGCGGATCAGCGTCGACTTCCCGGAGCCGGACGGGCCGCAGATGACGATCCGCTCGCCGCGGGCAACCGCAAGGTCGATGTCGCGCAGCACGTGGAACTGGCCGTACCACTTGTTGACACGCGCGAACTCGATGATCGGAGCGGCTGCTTGCATGCGGTTCCTCTGTGGACCTAGTTGCGGCGGGTGCCCGTGTTGAGGTGGCGCTCGATCCACTGGCTGTACCGCGACATCGCGAAGCAGCAGACGAAATACACCGCGGCGACGAAGAGCTGCCCTTCGAGGAAGAACTTGCGCCAGTCGGAGTCGCCGAGCGCGAGCTGAAGCGCGCCGGTCAGATCGTAGAGGCTGACGATGGTGACGAGCGAGGTGTCCTTGAAGGTGCCGATGAACGTGTTCATGATCGCCGGGACGACGAGCCGCAGCGACTGCGGCAGCACGACCTTGCGCGTGGTCTGCCAGTACGAGAGCCCCAGCGACTGCGCGGCCTCGATCTGGCCGCGCGGCAGCGCCTGCAGCCCGCCGCGCACCACCTCGGCGAGGTACGCGGCGGAGAACAGCGTGATGCCGACCTGCACGCGCAGCAGCACGTCGATCGTCATCCCCGCCGGCATGAACAGCGGAAACATGAACGACGCCATGAACAGCACCGAGATGAGCGGCACGCCGCGGATCAGCTCGACGTAGAGCACGCACAGCGTGCGGATCCCCGGCATGCGCGAGCGCCGGCCGAGGGCGACCGCGATCGACAGCGGAAACGCCGTGGCGAGGCCGAGGGTCGAGAGCATGATGGTGAGCGGAAAGCCCCCCCAGCGTGCCGTTTCGACGTGCGTGAGGCCGAAGACACCGCCGCTCATCAACACGAAGAATCCCGTGAGGACCAGCGCCCACGCCGCAATCAGCCATCGCTTCCAGAAGGGCCGGTAGCAGCTCGCGGCGAGGAGCGCGATGATCATCGCCGTCGCCACGAGCGGGCGCCATTGTTCCGCGTACGGATAGCGCCCGAACAGAATCAGCCGGTACTTCTCGGCAATCACGCCCCAGCACGCGCCGGCGTGGCCGATCGCGCGGCACGCCATGTTGTCCGGCGTCGCAACGGCGTTGAACACCGCCCAGCGCAGGAGCGGCGGAACATAGGTCACGAGCAGCGCCACGATGAGAACGGTGCCCAGCGCGTTGCGCCAGTCGCTGAACAGGTTGCGCTTGAGCCACGGCAGTACGCCCTCGGTGGGCACGGGCGGCGGGCGGCCCGGGATGATCCGGAACACTTCTGCCGATGCGCTCACTGGCGCTCCCTTCGTGTTGCGCGCCGTGCCTGCGAGAGGGAGCAATTCGCGCTCATCGTTCGCGGATCGCCGCGTGGCGGTTGTACCAGTTCATGATCGCGGCCGTCAGCAGGGAGAGCGTCAGGTACGCCAGCATCACCAGCGCGATCGCTTCGATCGCCCGCCCGGTCTGGTTGAGCGTCGTGGTCGAGATCGATACCAGATCCGGATAGCCGACGGCCACCGCGAGCGACGAATTCTTCGTGAGGTTCAGATACTGGCTCGTGAGCGGCGGAATGATCACCCGCAGCGCCTGCGGCATCAGGATCAGCCGGATCTCCTGTACCCGGTTGAGGCCGAGCGCCGCAGCCGCCTCGTGCTGCCCGTAGGCGACCGCCTGGATCCCGCCGCGGACGATCTCCGCGATGTAGCTCGCCGTGTACAGCGTGAGTCCCATCAGGACCGTCAGGAACTCCGGTGTCACCGCGCCGCCGCCGACGACGGTGATCTCGGTCTTGGCCGGCAGGTCCAGGGCCGTGGGCGCACCACCGGCAAGCCAGCCGACGAACGCACCGGCAACGAAGATCAGGAAACCGGGCGCGAACACCGGCAGCGCGTGCCCGGTGGCCTCCAGCCGACGCCGGGCGAACCGTGCCCAGGCCCAAACACCCGCGCATCCGGCGAGCGCGCCGGCCGCGAGCCAGATGTGGCCCAGCGCCCAGAACGGAATCGGATATTGCAGTCCGTTCTTGCTGAAGAAGACATGCGGCAGCGGCTGCAGCGCCTCGTCGATCGGCGGCAGGAATTCGGTCAGCATGAAGTACCAGATGAAGAGCTGCAGCAGCAGCGGCACGTTGCGAAACGACTCGACATAGACCGTGCACAGTGCGCGTACCAGGAAGTTGCGCGACAGGCGGCCGATGCCGACGAGCGTACCCACGATCGTGGCGAGCACGATGCCGGCGATCGCGACCCGCAGCGTGTTCGACAACCCGATCAGGAAGGCCCGGGCATAGGTCTCCGCCGAGTCGAACTCGAACAGGCTTTCGCTGATCGCGAAGCCGGCGGGCTGGCGCAGGAAGTCGAAGCCGCTCTGGATCCCCCGCACCCGCATGTTGAGGAGCGTGTTGTGGACCAGATACCAGCCCGCCGCGACGACCAGCAGGACGGCGAGGATCTGGTAGACGAGGCTGCGGAACGATGCGCTGCGCCAGGACCAGCGGAATTGCTTCGACGGACCGGCCATGGCAATCGAGGCTCTTCAGTTGTCGACGCGGCAGGGTCGGGCCCTGCCCTTCGACACGCTCCCAAGCACGGACGCGACCTGTGCCGGACGCGCCGGGACCGCCGGTGCCAAACCGTCGTGCCCCGGCGCCCGGTGACCTCGCGCTACCCTAGCGCACGGGCGGCGCGTACATCAGCCCGCCCTTGCTCCAGAGGCTGTTGGCTCCTCGCGGCAGCTTCAACGCCGATTTCGGACCGACGTTGCGCTCGAAGATATCGCCGTAGTTGCCCACCGCCTTGAGGGGGCGGTAGGCCCAGTCCTTGTCGAGCCCGAGCAGCTTGCCGGTGTCCTCCGACGTCCCGAGGATGCGCTGCACCACCGGATCGGTGGAGGACTTCATCTGGTCGACGTTGGCCTGGGTGATCCCGTACTCCTCGGCCTCGATCAGCGCGAAGACGACCCACTTGGCGATCGTGAAGAATTCGTCATCGCCCCGGCGCACTGCGGGTCCCAGCGGTTCCTTGGAAATGAGCTCGGGGAGGATCAGGTGGTCGTCGGGCTTGTCGGCTTCCTTGTTGCGTATCGAAGCAAGTCCCGAGGCGTCGGTCGTATAGGCCTGGCAGCGGCCGGAGAAATAGGCCTTGTTGGTCGCCTCCAGCGTCTCGAAGACGACGGGTTTCATTGCCAGGTTGTTCGCCCTCGAGTAGTCGGACAGATTCTTCTCGGTCGTGGTGCCCGACTGCACGCAGACGGTAGCGCCCTTCAGCTGCTTGGCACTCGTGACCTTGGATTTCACGGGCACCATGAAGCCCTGCCCGTCGTAGTAGGTGACACCGGTGAACTCGAGGCCCAGCGATGCGTCGCGCGTCAGTGTCCAGGTCGTGTTGCGCGACAGGAGATCGATTTCTCCTGACTGCAGTGCGGTAAAGCGCTGCGACGCGTTCAGTGGCACCAGCTTGACCTTCTTGGCGTCGCCGAGAATGGACGCCGCAATCGCCCGGCAGATATCGACGTCGAGTCCTGACCAGTTGCCCTGGCTGTCCGCCGACGAAAACCCCGGCAAGCTCGTATTGACGCCGCAGACGAGCGCATCGCGCTGCTTGATCGTATCGAGCGTCTTGCCAGCGTAGGCCGTCCCCGCAAATGCGGCCAGAACCGCCGCCGCGACCGCCAGTTGCTTCTTCATCGTGTCCTCCCGGTGGTGGATCGAATAACGGGTTGAAGACTTCCGCGGCGCGAGTGTAAGCCGGCCGCCGCGGCTTGGCGAGGGGGCTCGCCTCGATCGCCCTACCCTGCCGCGGCCGCTCCCGCACGTGCGATGCCGAGACCGGCGGCGAGCCGCGAGAGGCCGGCCTGCGTTGTCTCCGGATCGTGGACCAGCGCGATGCGTACGAACGCCTGCCCGTCGTTGGTTCCGTCGGGCCCGGGCTGGGTGAGATAGGCGCCCGGCAGGACCTTGAGCGCGAGGTCGCGCCACAGACGTTGCGTCAGCGCGATCCCGTCGTCGACGCGGATCCAGAGGAAGAAGCCGCAGGCGGGCCGGTAGTATCCGGCATGCGCGCCGAGGATGCGATCCGCCAGGTCCTTGCGCCGTGAGAGGCGCTCGCGCATCGCCGCGACGTGCGTCTCCTCCGACCACAGCGCCGTCGCCGCGGCGAGCAGCGGCAGCGGCGTGCATCCGGTACCGTTCAGCCGCACGCGATTCAGCGCGGCGAGGACGTCGGCCGCGCCAACCGCGAATCCCGACCGCATGCCGGCGGCGCTGGAACGTTTGGACAGCGAATGCAGGACCAGGGCGTTGTCGAGCCAGCGCTGGCGAGGGATCCATCGCGGCGAGGACATCGAGCGCGCCGTGCGGCGGCGCATCGTCGTAGAGCTCCGCGTAGCACTCGTCGAACACGACCAGGAAATTGTGCCGGCGTGCGGCGTCGATGGCGCGCTCCATTTCCGCGCGCGGGAGCACGTGCCCGTCGGGATTCGACGGCGAGCACAGGTACAGGATCGACGTGCGCGCGAGCGTCGCTTCGTCGAGCTGGCGCAGGTCGACCGCGAATTCCGGGAAGCCACTGTGCCGCAGATAGCGGGGCTCGGCGCCGGCCATGATCGCCGCCGCGCGGTAGGTCTGGTAGAACGGGTTCTGCATCACGGCGAGCGGCATCGTGCGCGAGGGGCTGGTGGCGATCGACGCGGCGAGAAAGAGGCCTTCGCGCGTGGACGTGACCGGAGAAATCTGTTCGTCGGCGACGATGCGGCCGCGCGTGCCCGGATAACGCCGCTCCAGGTAGCCGATCACCGCCTGCCGGAATTCGGGCGTGCCGAGCGCCGGCGGGTAACGGTTCCACGCGTCGGCATGGGCGGCGACCGTCTCGGCCAGCAGCGGTGGCGGGGTGTCCTGCGGCTCGCCGACGGACATCACGATCGGCGAGAGCTGCGGGTTCGGCGTGATGTCCGCGAGCAGCGCGTCCAGCCGGCGGAATGGCGATTCGAACTGGCCGATCCGTTCGTTGAGCAGCGGATTCACGACGGGAAGTTTACGGCATTGGAATGTGGTACGGTTCCGGTTTCGAACCTCCGGCCCACAGCGATCGATGGATTGGTCGACGGCATGCGATGAAGAGCGGAGACATCAATCGGCCCGCGACCACGCGGGCGGCCGCGGAAACGGCGAAACCGCGCGCCGTCGTGTTCGATCTCGGCGGCGTCCTGATCGATTGGAATCCCCGCTACCTCTACCGGAAGCTGTTTGCCGGCGACGAGGCCGCAATGGAGTCGTTTCTCGCCACGGTGTGCACCGTGGAATGGAACGAGCGCCAGGATGCCGGGCGAAGCTTCGCCGACGCCGTCGCCGAGCTCGCCCCCCATCACCCGGGCAAGCTGGAGCTGATCGAGGCTTTCGGACGTCGTTTCGGCGAGATGATTCCCGGGGCGATCGAGGGCACCGTCGACATCCTGGCCGATCTCCGCCGCGCCGGCGTGCCCCGCTACGCTCTCACCAACTGGTCGGCCGAGACCTTCCCGCCGCAGCGTGCGCGCTTCGAGTTCCTGTCGTGGTTCGACGGCATCGTGGTCTCGGGCGAGGAAGGCGTGATCAAGCCGGATCCGGCGATCTTCCGCATCCTTCTGGAGCGCTATGGCATCGCACCCGATGAGGCAATCTTCATCGACGACAATCCGCGAAACGCGGCGACGGCCGCTGCGCTGGGCATCCACGGCATCCACTTTCGCTCGCCCGAGCTCCTCCGGCGCGAGCTGCAAGCGATCGGCATTCTCTGAAACTCCCATGGCCGGCCCGGGTGAGAGTGGCTTCGCGGGTATCGACTACCAACAGGTCGCCGCGGATCCGGATTGGCGAGGCGCTTGACGTGAACCGACGCCAGTTCGTAATTGCGATATCGAGTACGCTTTGCGCACCCGTCATTGCCGTTGGGCAACAACCCGGACGAGTCTATCGGATCGGCTGGCTCGACTACAGCTCGTCCGCCGAGAACCTCGGCATCTTCGAGCAGGCGATGGCTGCGCGCGGCTGGGTCAAGGGGCGAAGCTTTGCGCATCGACTACCGCGGCGGCGAGGGCAAGGCCGAGCGCCTGTCGATGGTGGCGGCGGAACTGGTCCGCCTGCCGGTCGACATCATCGTGGCGCCCGGCACCCCGAAAGCGCTCGCCGCGAAAAAGGCGACGAGTCGATTCCCATCGTCATGACCGGAGTCAACGACCCGGTAGAGCGCGGACTCGTCGCCAGCCTGGCCCGGCCGGGCGGGAACATCACGGGGCTGGCCAATGCCGGCACGGAGCTCAACGGCAAGCTGCTGTCGTTGCTCCGCGAGCTCATCCCCCGCGCCTCGAGCGTCGCCGTGATCTGGGACTCGACGGATCCCGAGCACCGCAGTGATACTTGGCTATCTCCAGCGCGCCGCCCGCGACGCTGGGCATGTCGGTCAACGCCGTGCAGGTGCGAGCGGTACACCGAAGTCGAACCGGCGTTCGCCGCCATCAGGAAGCAGGGCAACCAGATGCTCATCGTGCCGTCGAGCAGCATGCTGATCCCCCGCTGGATCGCCGACCTCGCGCTGAAGTACCAGCTGCCGCTTGCATCGACGTCGCCCGGTTATGCGTACGAGGGAGGGCTCATGGCCTACACCGACGACTGGAACGCGGTGTTCGATCGCGTGGCCACCTTCGTGGACAGGATCCTGAAGGGCGCGAAGCCCGCGGACCTCCCGGTCGAGCTGCCCGCGAAATTCAAGCTGATCGTGAACGCGAAGACCGCGCGGACGCTGGGCCTCACGATTCCGGCAGTCGATCCTGGTTCGCGCGGACTCCGTCATCGAGTGACGGTCGTGGTCGCAGCACAAGCCGTGGCGCGGGCCGGCGATCGCGTGCGCGTTTCCGCATGGCAGTGACCAGACTGGGGTCGGAACGATACCTCAACGGTGTGGATTGTCGCGATTCTGGCGCTCGCGTCGCGCTCGGCCACGGCGTCGCCGATGGCGCAGGCGGGGCCAGGTGATCAAGGTCGGCGGCATGTGCGACCGGACGGGCACGTCGAAAGTGATCGGCATCGAGACCTGTCCGGGTGTCGCCGATTACATCGCGCTGATCAACCGGAAAGGCGGGGTGCTGGGGCACAAGCTGAACTACACGGAAATCGACCACGGCTACATGGTGCCCCGCGCGGTCGAAGCCTATGAGCGCCTGAAGCAGGAAGGTGTCGTGACCATGCATGACCTACGGCGTGCCGACCCTGTACGGCCTGACGTCCCGCTTCATGGAGGACAGGATCCCGGCGTTCAACACCGGCACCGGGCGCAGCGACGCCATCGATGGCGTGGCCTGGCCGTACATCTTTCCGGGAACCGCATCCTACTGGTCGCAGGCCGGCGCCGCGATGAAGTACATCAAGGACAACGGCGCGAAGCAGGGAACGAAGATCGCCTTCCTCTATTACGACAACCCCGCCGGACGCGAGGGCCTCCCGATGGTCGAGGCCGTCGCCAAGAAGGAAGGGTACGTGCTGCGCCAGTTCGCGGTTCAACCGCCGGGCCTCGAGATGGCGCCGCAGGTGAACGACATCGCCCGCGACTTCAAGGCGGACTGGGTCATCGGAAGCCTGTTCGGAAACGCCGCCGCCGTGTCGATCAAGGAGTTCACGAAGGCGGGCTTTCCGCTGAACCGCGTCGTCAGCTTCGTGTATGGCGCCGGCGATGCCGACGTCGAGGCGGCGGGCTGGGACATCGCGCAAGGCTATCTCGGCTTGCAGTACGCGGCCGTCGGACGCACCCATCCCGTGATCCAGGAAATCATCAAGATGTATCGGGACGAGGGCAAGGAGGTGCCGAAGTACGTCGGCAGCGTCTATTACAACCGCGGCGTGCTGCTTGGCGCGACGATCGTGGAAGGCATCCGACTCGCGATTCAGAACCACGGCCTGCCACTCACCGGCGACAAGGTGCGCATGGGGTACGAGGCGATCAGGAACTTCGACCTGCAGGGATTCGGTCCCCCGCTCACGCTCACGCCGCAGGATCACGAGGGCGGCGGCTACCTCCGGGTGTACCAGGTGAAGGGCAACGAGTGGGTGCCCGTGAGCGACTGGATACGCGGCTACCGCGACGAGGTCATGGCGCTGGTGAAGAAGGCCAACAGCAAGTAGAGCTGTCCGGCACCGGCCGGCCGCATCGCGAGAGCTGCGCGTGCACGACCCCTCCCCCGTCACGACGTTTCTCTTCACCGATATCGAGGGCAGCACCCGGCTGTGGGAGCAGATGCCCGACCGGATGCGGCACGCGCTCGCGCGCCACGACGAGCTGGCGCGCGCGGCAGTCGACGGCAATCGCGGCACCGTCGTCAAGACGACCGGCGACGGAATGTACGCCGTCTTCGACGATCCCGTCGACGCACTCGCGGCGCGACGCTCGCAGCTGCAGCAGGCGCTCGCCGACCCGGCGCAACCGGCGGCATCGAGCTGCGCGTGCGCTGCGGATTGCACGCGGGCGTCGTCGAGCACCGCGACAGCGACTTCTTCGGGCGTCGGTCAACCGCGCCGCGCGCATCATGGGCGCCGCGCACGGCGGCCAGATCCTGCTCTCCGCAGGCCGTCGGCGATGCTGGTCCGCGACCGCCTGCCGCCGGACGTAGCGCTGCGCGACCTCGGCAGCGTTCGCCTGCGCGACCTCGCGAGCCCCGAGCACGTCTATCAGCTCGTGCACCCGCGCTCTGCGGCAGGACTTCCCGGCGCTGCGCTCGCTGGAGGCGACGCCGAACAACCTGCCGCAGCAGATGACGTCGTTCATCGGCCGCGAGCGCGAGCTGGCCGACGTCGGAGCACTGCTGCGGAAGACCCGGCTCGTGACCCTGCTCGGCGTCGGCGGCCTCGGCAAGACGCGGCTGTCGCTGCAGGTGGCGGCCGACGTGCTCGACGACTATCCCGACGGCGTCTGGTTCGTCGAGCTCGCCCCGCTCGCGGACCCGCGCTCGTGCCGCAGGCGGTCGCCTCCGTGCTGGGCGTCAAGGAGGATGCCGGGAAGCCCGGTACTCGAAGCGCTGGTCGAAGTACGTGGCGGGACCGCGCAGCTGCTGCTGGTCCTCGACAACTGCGAGCACCTGCTGCAGGCCTGCGCGGACCTGGCGATCGCACTGCTGCGAGCGGGCCCCGGCGTGAAGATCCTGGCCTCCAGCCGCGAGCCGCTGCATGTCGCGGGCGAGACGACCTATCCGTGTGCCGTCGCTGTCGCTTCCCGACGCGAGGTCGACCGCTCGCTGCGGCGGCGCTGGCCCAGTTCGAGGCGGTGCGCCTGTTCGTCGAGCGCGCGCCGCGCGTGCGAACCCGACTTCGCAGCTGACCGACGCACAATGCGGCGGCGGTGGCCGAGATCTGCCGGCGCCTGGACGGCATTCCGCTGGCGATCGAGCTCGCCGCGGCGCGCGTGCGCGCGCTGTCGGTCGGAACAGATCGCCGAGCGCCTGGACGACCGCTTCCGGCTGCTCACCGGCGGCGACCGCACGGCGCTGCCGCGCCAGCAGACGCTGCGCGCGTGCATCGACTGGAGCCACGACCTGCTGATCGGAGCCGGAGCGCGCGCTGTTCCGTCGCCTGGCGGTGTTCGCCGGCGGCTGGACGCTCGACGCGGCGGAGGCGGTCTGCGTCGGACGGCGGGATCGACCCGATCGGACGTGCTCGACCTGCTGACGCACCTGGTCGACAAGTCGCTGGTGGCACTGGACGCCGAGGGCGAGCGCTACAGCTTGCTGGAGACGGTGCGCCAGTATGCGCCAAGAGCGGCTCGAGTCCTCCGGCGAGGGCGACGCGATCCGCACGCGCCACCTCGACTGCTACCTCGCGCTGGCGGAGAAAGCCTGGCCGGAGCTTGTCGGTCCGAACCAGGGGACGTGGCTCGCGCGCCTCGATCCCGAACGGGAGAACCTGCTGACGGCACATCGCTGGTGCGACCGGGCGGCGGCAGGGGCCGAGCTGGGGCTGCGGCTGGCCTCCGCCATGAAGCGCTACTGGATCATCCGCGCGCTGCTGGGAGTGGGGTTCCACGTTACCGTCGAGGCCCTCGGTCGCGACGGCGCGCAGGCGCGAAATTTTGCGCGGTGCAGGGGGCTCTCGGACGCGGGCCAGCTGAGCTACTACATGGGACGCTATCCGGAGGCGGCGAAGTATCTCGAAGAGGGTCTGTCGATCGCACGTGAAATCGGCGACAAGGGAAGGATCAAGGTGCTTCTCCACACGCTCGGGATGGCCTCGATCGGACAAGGAAATCTTGTGTTGGCCCGAGGGCACTTGGAGGAAGCGATGTCGTTGGCGCACGAGCTTGGCAACAGGCATGACCTTGCGGCTGCGCTCAATGCGCTCGCGCAGCTCCATCGGATGGAGGGTGACCTCGACACGGCGGAGACGCTCTACGAGCAAATGCTGGCACTTGCGCGCGAACTCGGGAATCGCGATTGGATCGCGATCGGTCTTCTCAATCTCGCGATGGTTGCAATCGGACGCGGATTGGTCGATCGCGCTCCGGCGATGCTGCGCGAAGCACTGTCGATTGCAGGCGAGATTGGCTCTAGGCCAGCGGGACAGAGCGTTCTGGAAGTGTGCGCCGGACTTGCGGCGCAGGGCAGGAACTGGGAACGCGCCGCGTTCTTCTATGGTGCGGCAGAAGCCCAGACGGCGCATTCAGGACTCCAGCGCGATCCGACGGATGAGGCGTTTCTCGCTCCGCTCATCGCGACGGTGCGGCGAACCCTCGGCGGAAACGCGTTCGCGGCGGCGGAGACCGCCGGCCGCTCGCTGTCCTATGACGAGGCGATCGCGCAGGTGCGCGCGTGGCTGCAGCCAGCGTCGTGATCGGTGGGCCCGTCTCGACACGCCCGCTCCGGGTCTCGGTGGTGTGCATCATCCCGGTGGTCAGGGACGGCCGGCGGACCGTCAAGGCTAGTCCATCACCACCGATGGATCCAATGTCTGGACTGCCCCCGTTGCCTCGTTCCGCACGGTAACGGTGTACTTCCATTGAGCCGGGAGAACCGCGGGCTTTGCAAACACGCATCCGATGACCCTGTTCATCGGACCACGTCGGCAGGTGACGGCAGGAGCGCCGGGCGCAAATGCAATGGCCGTGTCGCTCGGGAAGATGTAATTGCCGGAGTAATCCAACGCCCACGACACGAGGATTCGGGGTGGATTGCTCGGGAGTTCCTGCGTCGGACGCAGAGGCTCCTGATCGACGACAATCCTGCCATTGACGATAAACACGTTGGGCTGGCCTGGATTGGGCATGGTAACGGCGCTCGGCCTGAAGCCTTCGATACCCACCAACCTCACGTTCGTGCCTCCGATGTCGAGAGTCTGCTCGGGCCCGACCCGCACGCTTGCGCAACCCGCCAGCAGCACGGCCAGCGCGGCCGCAGCGCCGACGGATCCTCTCATTTGTCTCCCATTCGCTCTCATTTGGCCAGTCTCCCTCAGTTGGTCGGTCATTGTCGGCGCAATTCCCCCAGAGCTGCAAGGGGCACCAGCCTTGGCGCTCGGTGGTGCGCTAGGCGCAGCCTTCACTCGGCGATCATGGCCACGCGTGCCGGGCGCCCCCGCGCCAGCTCGCGCCGCAACAGCCAGACCGCGATCGTGACGTTCAGCAGGTTCCACAGGATGCCGTTGACGAACGGCCGCCGTGTACGAGCCCGTCGCGTCGAAGATCGCGCCCGACATCCAGCCGCCGAGCGCCATGCCGAACAGTGTCGCCATCAGCACCGCAGCCCACGCGGGCGCCGGCCTCGGTCGGCGCGAAATGCTCGCGGACGATGATCGCGTAGGACGGCACGATGCCGCCCTGGAACAGGCCGAAGAGCGCCGCGATCACGTAGAGCGAGACGAGGCCGTCGAACGGCACGAAGAGCAGCAATGCCACGCCCTGCAGGCCCGATCCGAGCAGCAGCGTCCGCAGCCCGCCGATGCGATCCGAGACCAGGCCGAACGCGAGCCGGCTGACGATGCCGCAGGCCAGCATCAGCGACAGCATCTGCGCCCCGCGGGCCGCACCGTAGCCCAGGTCGCCGCAGTAGGCGACGAGATGCACCTGGGGCATCGACATCGCGACGCAACAGGCGAGACCGGCGATGACGAGGAGCGTCTGCAGCGCACGCGGCGAAATTCCGAGACCGCGCGCCGATCCCCGTCGGTCGCGCCTCGGTGACCCGCGCCGTCCCGTGCTCGGGCGGCGGCCTGCGCAGAAACAGCGCGAGCGGTACCATCGTCAGCAGACGAGAAGGCCGCAATGCCGAGGTGCGTCTGGCGCCAGCCGTCCGCCGCGACGAAGTGCTGGACCACCGGCGACCAGAGCGCGCCGGCGACGTAATTTCCGCTGGCGAAGATGCCCACCGCCGCGCCGCGACGCCGGTCGAACCACCTCGAGCACATCGGCCAGCAACGGCCCGAACGTCGACGCGCTGCCGACGCCGATCAGCAGGCCCTGGGCAAGAGCGTATTGCCACAGCGTCGCGGCCGAGGCGGCCAGGACATAGCCAAGCGCCATCGCGACGATCCCGACCAGCACGGGAACGATGATTCCGAAGCGATCGGAGAGTCGGCCCATGAAGATTCCGGAGAGGCCGAAGCCGACCATCGTCAGCGTGTACGGGAGCGATGCGTCGGCGCGGGCGACGCCGAAGTCGGCCTGCACGGCCGGCAACGCGACGACAACCGACCACATGCCGACACCGCCGATCGTCGACAGCAGCAGCGACACGCCGAGTCTCACCCAGGCGTAAGGAGACTCGGTCAAGGAAGCATCCGCTCGATCCGATCCGCGGCGGGCGGACCTATGGCCTGCTCACACCATGTCCGCAAACGCAAACGCGTCGCATGGGGCGCCAATCGAGCTCTAGTGGAGCACGAAGATGAAGTCCCCGGACTCGCCGCCGGCAAAGCGAATCGGCGCGTATTCGGGCCGCTGCTCGACCTGCGCCCGCTTCGTCGCGCTGACCACCCGCGCCGAGATCACCTCGAACAGCTTGGAACCGGGCAGCACATCCTGATTCTCGCTGAGGATGTCGATCAGGTTCTGCGCAAAGATCGAATGCTTGCCGCCGCCCCCGTCCATCACCGGAGCCACGCCGCCGCTCGTCAGCACCGTGCGCGACGGCGAACTGGCGATCGCTCGCAGCCAGTCGAGCCGCTGCTCGTCGGACATTCCCGGCAGCAGCTGTCCCATCGACGAGCGCGTCATCGCGCCCGCATAGCAGGAGTCCGCGATCACGAGGATGTGCTTGGCGGACATGAGATTGAGATTCTCGGTGAGCGTCGAGTTGGCGATCCAGTTGGCGTTGCTGTTCGGGTCCGCATCGACGGGCAGCCAGTTTGCGAGCGAATTGACGCGGTCGATCTGGCCGTGGCCGGCGTAGTAGATCAGCAGGTTGTCCTTCTCGGTCACGGCTTCCCGCATCCTGTTCAGCGCCTCCAGGATCTCCCAGCGCGTGGCGTTGAGCAGCGTGGTCACCTCGAAGCCGTAGCGGTCCCGAAGCAGCGCGCCGATGTCCTTCGCGTCGTCCTCCGGCGTGTTGAGTTGCGGCAGCTTCTGGTATTTCCGGTTGCCGATCACGAGCGCATAGTACTTGCCGAGCCGCAGGTTCTGCGCCGACAGCTTCGGCGGCGCGACGGCGACGGCCTTGGCGGCCGTGGCATCGGGCTCCAGGAAGAATTCGAACACGGTCCGCTTGCCCTGACGGTCGACCGCGATCATCGTCATCCGCGTGCGGCCAGTGCCGAGATTCGCGTTCGTCTTGAAGTAGCCGTCGGCATCGAGCTCCTGCGGAACATCATTGGCCGTGAACGACAGTAATCCGGCGGGCGCGGTGACCCGGCCGACGACCGGGCGCGTGCTCACGCCCGTGCGCACCTTGACCGTCGCGGTGTCGCGGGTGACCACGATCTGCGGGTCGATGATCTGGATCGACGGGGGTGTCATCGCCACCGGCGGACTTGCGGGTTGCGGCTTCGCTTCGAGATTGGCCACCTGATCCTTGTAGCGGCCGACATCGCCCTCGAGCCGTTTGATCTCCTGCTTCTGCCGGAGGTACTCGGCGCGGCTTTGCTCGAGCTCCGCTTCGAGCGTCTTGATGCGTGCCGGATCGGCGGGTGTCGCCGCGCGCTTCTGGCGCTCGATCTCCTGCTGCATCGTGCCGAGCCGGCGCTCGGCGTCGGCGGCCGCATTCCGCTTGTCCTCGATCTCGCGCTGACTCTGCGCGAGCTGCCGTTTTGCCTGGTCGAGCTCCTGGCGCAGCGCCGCGCTTTCGCCTTCGAGGTGGGTCAGCCGCGACCTGTAGCTCTCGGTGGCCTGCTCGAACTGCGCGACCTGCTGCCTTCGCTTCTCGAGTTCGCTCTCGCGTTCCTTGAGCAGCACCTCGAGCCGGCGCGTCTCCTCGGCGTTCCCCGCTGCCGCCGCCTGCAGCTTCCGCTGGATCAGGCGTTCGATCTCCTGGCTCGACTTGAGCCGCTCCTCGTCCAGCGCGCGGCGCGCCCTTTCGAGCTCCTGGCGTGTTCGCTCGAGTTCCTTGCGCAACGCGTCGAGTTCTTCCCTGGACGCCGCCGCGGGTGCGCCTTCGAGGTTGATGGCGCCTTCCATCCCGGCCGCCTGGCGATAGAGCTTCAGGGCGGTCACCGGATCCTTCGGCACGCCGAGCCCCTGCTCGTAGAGGAAGCCGAGGTTGATCAGCGCGCGCGAGTAGCCCTTCTCCGCGGCTTTCCGGTACCAGGTCGCGGCGTTCGCGTAGTCGGGCGCCGTGCCCAGCCCCTTCTCGTAGATTTCCCCCACGTAGGTCTGGGCCGCTGGATCGCCGCCCTGCGCCTGGGGCAGCCACACGTTGAGCGCGGTGGTGTAGTTGGCCCGGTCGTACGCGACGTACTCGCCGCCGCGAATCGCGCAGTCCGATCCCGTAGTCTTGATCGCGCGCCGCGGCGCGAGATAGGTGACCCCGGTTCCGAGCTGGCGCACCTGCCCCGGCAACAGGCAATCGACGATGAGCAGGCGATCCGCATTGCGGCGGTCGTCCGGAACCAACGCCGATGAATCCGGCGTGGCCGCGCCGGCGATCCCGACGAAGAGCGCGCCGGCGATCACGCCCAGGCCCAAGGTCAAACCCAACGCGAGCCGCGGCGTCGTCGTCGGTCCGGCGCGTCGCTGTCTGCTATGGGGGTGCATCCGGTTCATGGGCTGAACGCTAATGTACCTTCCGCCAACCGCAACGCACAATGGGTCCCGTTGACATCGGCGGCCCTTCTCTGCAATCCTCAGCCCCGCAATTGATAATGCGAATCCGAATCGACAACAGCGCCTCAACCGGGAGGGAAGCGAGATGAGAGACGTGATCCAGCAACGATGGCAGGAATCGGTTGCGTCGGCGGTCGGGGGCTTGCTGGCGTATGTCGGCATCGCTGGATTTGCCGTGGCCCAACCGCTGCCCAACACGCCCGGCCTCACCGAGCTGCAGCAGCCGGTCGCCGAGGCGATCATGACGCTGTGCCCGCAGCTGCCGCCGCCCAACCCCAACGGGACGCTGACGCAGAAGCTGTCCAATTCGTGCACGCTGATGGTGGTCACGGCCGCCTACAACCAGGGTCTCCCGGGATTCCCCCCGCAGTTCAACCTCCAGATCTCCAACGAGCAGCTCGCCACCGGCATTCAGGCCGCCGCGCCGGTCCAGATGAACGCCCAGAAACAGATGTCGACCGAAGGCGCCAAAATGAACATGATCGGCTCGCGGCTTCTCGACTTGCGCAGCGGCACGCGTGGCTTCGTCGTCGGCCTCAATGGGCAGGAGGCACAGAGCACTGGCACTGCGAGCGCGCAGCGCGCCGGTCTCGAGGGCGCGAGAGGAGGAGCCGCCAGCGCCGACACGCCGCTCGGCGGGCCATGGGGCGGCTTCCTCAACCTCGGCTACAACTGGGGCAATGTCGACCAGACGACGTTGCAGGATGCGTACAAGTTCCGCAATTTCAATCTCCTCGCCGGCATCGACTACCGCGTCAGCAACTCGGTGGTGCTTGGCGGGGCGTTCACCTACAGCGACACGAATTCCGACTACGACCAGTCGCTCGGCAACGTCAAGGCGGCGACGACCGGCATCGCCGGCTACGGCACCTACTACGTCGACAACTGGTACGTCGACGGCTTTCTCGCCTGGGGCAACGTCGACTACGATTCGACGCGCAACATCTTCATTCCCTCGAACAATCCGGCCGCGCCCGCGATCCAGGGCTCGGCGACCGCCAACCCGAAGGGTGACCAGTGGTCCGCATCGATCGGCGTGGGCGCGAACTACGACATGGGGACGATGACGCTCACGCCGACGCTGCGGCTGGGCTACATCTGGGTGAAGAACAAGGCGTTCTCGGAATACGAGCCGAACGCAGGGCTGGGACTCGCCGTGGACGAGCGCACGATCCGATCGCTGCAATCGGCGCTGGGCGTCAAGGTGTCGACCACGCTTTCGAGCGGGGCGGGTGTGTTCGTCCCCTACGTCTCCGCGCAATGGATGCACGAGTTCGAGAACGACAGCCCGTCGATCATCTCGAAGTACGTCGCCGACCCGACCAACACCTTCTTCGCGATTCCGACTGCCGGGCCCACCCGCAATTACGCCGTGCTCGCGGTCGGCAGCAGCGGAACGTTCCAGAACGACTTCTCCGCGTTCCTGCAGTTCACCGCGGCGGTGGGTCTGGACAACGAGACGGTCTACGGCCTCGTGTTCGGACTGCGCAAGCAGTTCTGAGATCCAAGCGCCAGCGTCCGGTGCCGCGCGCGGCCCGCCGCGGCGCGGCGCACGTTCGAATTCCACTTCCCGGCAGGGCGCCGGGGCGCTGCTGCGCGCTGCTCTTCGCGGCTGCGCTCGCCGCGTGTGCCACGCCGGCGGAACGCTACGACCGGCGCGCGGCCGCGGCCGGGTTCGAGCCGGCCGTCGTGTCCGGGAACGGTTTTCGCCACCGCGTCTTCGCTGCAGACCTGCGCGACCGTGCGCCGGTGCTGCGCGTCTACATCGAGCACGACGGCACGCCCTGGGTCGAGCCGACCCGCGTCTCGAACGATCCCACGCCACGCTCCCCGGTGGCGCTCGAACTGATGGCGCGCGATGCGGGACCGCGCGTGCTGCTCGGTCGCCCCTGTTACTTCGAGCCGAACGCGGATCCGGGCTGCGGCCCGCTGCTGTGGACGCACCGCCGGTATTCGCCGGAAGTGATCGGCAGCATGGTTGCCGCGCTGCGCGCACTGCTCGCGCGCTATTCGATACGACGCGTGGTGCTGATCGGATTCAGTGGTGGTGGCACGCTCGCGTGGCTGATGGCGCGGCAGCTCCCGGAAACGGTGGCCGTGGTCACGATCGCCGCCAACCTCGACGTCGACCGCTGGGCGGAGCTCCATGGGTACAGCCCGTTGTCGGGATCGCTCAATCCCGCCCTGCTGCCCCCGCTTCCTGACGGCATCACCCAGCTCCACTACGCTGGCGGCCGGGATGTCAACGTCCCGCCGGCGATTGTCCTTGCGTTCGCGCGCCACCATCCCGAGGCGCGCGTCGTCGTCATCGCCGAATTCGAGCACGAATGCTGCTGGAGCGCGCGCTGGCCGCAGCTACTCGACCCGGCCCTGCCCGCAGCCTCGGCGCTTCCTGCCGTGCAGCCGGTCGCAGGACGATAGCGAGGCCATCGAGCGGCCATCGAGCGCGCCGGTCCCGGATGCGTCAGCCCGCGCGCCGGAAGTGGGTACCGTACATCAGGTCCTGGGCGAGATATTGCCGGCGATAGGTCTCGAACGGGACGGTGTCGGCCGCTTCGATTTCGAGCTGCGTGACCAGCGAATCGGCGGCCATCTGCTCGAAGCGCGCACCGATGTCGGCCGCCAGCGGAAGATCCAGCAGCGCACGGCGATGGCGGACAGATTGCGCCAGCGCAAATCCGGGAAACGACTTGCCGTAGCGGTGTTCCGCTTCGCGCAGCACGCGTGTCGAAGGCAGGGCATCGAAATCGCTCAATGCCTCGCCGGCGGCCGCGAGCACCCTGCCATAGCTGCTGCTGCCGCCAGCCCCGTCCAATGCGGCGGCAATCGGCGAGCACTCGTCGAGCACGCGCCTGCCCCACTCGGCCGGAGCGATTTCGGCGCCTGCCCGGTCAAGGCGCAGATCCGGGTCCCGCCCGCGCTCGGCAACGAGATACTGGTTGCATGAGACTGCGGCGACTTCCCGCGGCGAGTCGGGTGGACTCTCGCGCAGCAGACAATGCAGCAGGAAGATGTCGAGCAGTCGCATCTCGTCGGCGCTGATGCCCACGGGATGGAACGGATTGACGTCGATGCAGCGCACCTCCACGTACTCGACGCCGCGTTCGCCGAGAGCGCGCAGCGGCCGCTCGCCGCGCCGGATCCGCTGCTTCGGCCGGATCGTCCCGTAGAACTCGTTCTCGATCTGCAGCAGCGTCGTCGCCAGCTGCCGGTAGCCATCGCCGTCGCGCACGCCGACCTCGGCGTAGCGCGGATACGGTTCCGTCAAGGCGCGGTTGAGCGAGGCGGCGTAGCTGTCGAGGCAATTGAAGCTGACCGCCGAGCGAGGCCTGCGCGTCGCTCTGGTAGCCGAGCCCGCCCATCCGCAGCGACGTCCCGTAGGGCGCGATGTAGGTTCCGGTCTCCCACGCGCTCAGGCGATGCGGCCGGCCGCCGAGAAACGTGCCGCAGATCGCGGGCGAGGCGCCCAGCAGCAGGAGCAGCAGCCACGAATGGCGGCGAAAGTTGCGGATCAGGGAAAAATAGCCGACGTCCTGGTAGATCTCGGCGGGGCCACGGTCGCCGTCGATCTCCTGCAGCACCGGCCACGCCGCCTCGGGCAGCGAGAAGTTGTAGTGGATGCCCGAAATCGTCTGCATGCGCCGGCCGTAACGATACGAGAGGCCCTGGCGATAGACGGTCTTGAGCCGGCCGAGATTGGACGTTGCCGTAACGTCCGAGCGGAATCTCGTCCTCGTCGGGCAATTTGCAGGGCATGCTCGCGCACCAGAGCAGCTCGTCGCCCAGCTGCCGGTAGACGACCTGATGAATCGCGATCAGCTCGGCGAGGCACGCTTCGGCGCTCGCGTGGACGCCCGTGATCAGCTCGAGCTGCGACTCGCTGAAATCGGTCGTGATGTGCGGGTGCGTGAGCGCCGATCCGAGACCCGCCGGATGCGGCGTGTCGGCCAGCGTTCCATCGGGCCGGACCCGGAGGCTCTCCTTTTCGATGCCGCGGCGCAGATTCTGCAGCAGCTCGGGCGTGAGTGCGGCAAGCCGCTTTTCGAGCAATTTCAAACACGATCTCCTTGATACCGGCCAGCGCTAGCGCAGGTCGTGCATTAGCCGCCGGGGCGTTGCGGCGCAATTTGTCTCGCGCGCAGCGCGTGCCTTGCGTGCGCGCCGCCGTCGGGCGGTATGCTGGCAGAATGCGCTTTCTCGGGCAAATGGAATCGGGACGGCGATTCGGGCGCCGATCATCGCGCTGGTAGCGGCATTCGATCCGGGGACCATGGGCGTCGCGGAAATTCTCGTCGTGCTCGTCGTCGCGGCCGTCGGCTGGTTCGTATGGGACAGCCTCGAGGCACGCGAGGCGGCGAACGCGGCGATCCGGCGGGCCTGCGCGGCGGAGGGGCTGCTGTTTCTCGACGACACGGTCGCCCTCGAGCTCGGTGTGGCCGGCGCGCGATGCGGAGGGTCGCCTGCAGCTTCGCCGCGCCTACCGGCTTCGAATACAGCGACACCGGCAACAATCGCCGCAAGGGAACCGTTACGCTGCTGGGAAACGACGTGCACGCCGTCGACGTCGGAGTGCGGCAAGCGCCCGAAGGCGAAACGCTGCACTGACCCGCGGACGGCGCGCGAATTGCGCGTCCCGGCCGGCTCCCGACGGAGAGGCTTGCTTCCACTCGTTGCGACCGTGAGGTTCTCCTCGCTTTCCGCGTCAGTCTCGTCGCGGCCGCTGCGCGCGGAGGCGCCGGCACTCGGCTAGCAGGAACTCCTCGTCCGCCGGCGAAACGTCGAAGCGCAGGCACGCCTCGTGGACGAGTTCGGGCGTCCACTGGTCCTGTTCGGCGAGCCAGGCGACCGCATGGCGCAGGGCGTCGCCCTTCGGGACGACCGGTCGAATCGTCATGACGAGGGCGCCGCCGAACCGGAGCGACCACGCCGCCGGCGTCGCGGTCGCGGCGATCAGTCGTCGCCCGCCGCCGCGCCGACCACGGCCAGCGCCGTCGAGATTGACCAGGCGGCGCACCGTCGCCGACGGTGTGGCGATCAGCACGGCCTTGCGCGCGCCGAGCAGGATCGGGCCGATCGTCACGCCGTCCCCGCCGGTGATCTTGAGCAGGTTGAACGAGATGTTGGCGGCATCGAGGTTCGGCATCACCAGCAGGTTTGCCTCGCCCTTGAGCGTCGAGTCCGGGTGGACCCGGCTGCGGATGGCCTCCGACAGTGCCGCGTCGCCGTGCATCTCGCCGTCCACTTCCAGCCCGGACACGCGCTCGGCGACGCAGCCGGCGTACCTCGCGCATCTTGCGCGCGGAGTCGCGAATCGTCGCTGCCGAAATTGGAGTGCGACAGCAGCGCCACCTTGGGCACGAGGCCGAACCGGCGCACGGACGTCGGCGGCAAGTCGGGTGATCTCGGCCAGCTGCTCGGCGGAAGGATCCCGGTTCACGTAGGTATCGCAGACGAACAGCGTGCGGTTGGGCAGCAGCAGACCGTTCATCGCCGCGAACACCGGTGCATCGGGCTCGCGCGCCGATGACGTCCGGCGACGTGGCGAAGATGCGCGTGGTACTTGCCGACCGTGCCGCAAATCAAGCGCGTCGCACTCGCCCATGCGCAGCAGCAGCGTCCCGATCAGCGAAGGCTTGCGCAGCACCGCCTCCTTCGCGTCTTCCGGCGAGATCCCGTTGCGTCCCATCAGCTGGTAGTAGAGCTGCCAGCACTCGCGATAGCGCGGGTCGCTGTTGATGTTGACGAGCTCGAAGTCGACGCCGGCGACGCAGCCGCAGGCCGAACTTCTCGACTCGGGCGGCGATGACCTCGGGTCGGCCGATCAGCACCGGCTTCGCCAGCCCTTCGTCGACGACGACCTGGACCGCGCGCAGCACGCGCTCCTCCTCGCCCTCGGCATAGAGCAATCCGCTTCGGCGAGTGCTTGGCGCCCGCGAACACCGGCTTCATGATGAGGCCGGAGTGATAGATGAACTGCGACAGGCGATCGCGATAGGCGTCGAAGTCGGCGATCGGTCGGGTGGCCACGCCGCTGTCCATCGCGGCCCTGGCCACCGCCGGCGGCACCATCACCATGAGCCGCGGATCGAACGGCTTCGGGATCAGGTATTCGGGCCCGAACGTCAGCTGCTCTCCGGCGTAGGCCTGGGCCACGATGTCGGACTGCTCGGCGTGCGCGAGCTCGGCGATGGCGCGCATGCAGGCGAGCTTCATCTCCTCGGTGATCGACGTCGCGCCGACGTCCAGCGCGCCGCGGAAGATGAACGGAAAGCAGAGGACGTTGTTGACCTGGTTCGGGTAGTCCGACCGGCCCGTGGCGATGATCGCGTCGGGCCGCACGGCCTTCGCCAGCTCCGGCAGGATCTCCGGCTCCGGATTGGCGAGCGCGAGGATCAGCGGCGTCGCGCGGCCATGCCGCTTGACCATGTCCTGCGTCAGCACCTTCGGACCGGAGAGCCCGAGGAAGATGTCGGCGTCGGCGATGGCGTCCGCGAGCGTGCGCGCCTTCGTGTTGCACGCGTAGCGCGCCTTGTTCTCCTCCATCGGCGTCTCGCGGCCGCTGTAGATCACGCCCTTGCTGTCGCAGACGACGACGTTCTCGCGCTTCAGCCCCACGCCGACCATCAGGTCGAGGCACGCGATCGCCGCGGCGCCCGCGCCTGAGCACACCAGCTTGACCTTGGCGATGTCCTTGCCGACCACCTTGAGCCCGTTCAGCATGAACGCCCCGGCGACGATCGCGGTGCCGTGCTGGTCGTCGTGGAAGACCGGGATCTTCATCCGCTCCCGCAGCTTCCGCTCGACATAGAAGCAGTCCGGCGCCTTGATGTCCTCGAGGTTGATGCCGCCGAACGTGGGCTCGAGCCGGGCGATCGTCTTGACGAGCTCCTCCGGATCGGTCTCCGCGATCTCGATGTCGAACACGTCGATGCCGCTGAACTTCTTGAACAGGCAGGCCTTGCCCTCCATCACCGGCTTGCCGGCGAGCGGCCCGATGTTGCCGAGCCCGAGCACCGCGGTGCCGTTGGTGATGACGGCGACGAGATTGCCGCGGGAGGTCAGCGCAGCGCGCCTCGGCCGGATCGGCGACGATCGCGTCGCACGCCGCCGCCACGCCCGGCGAATACGCGAGCGCGAGGTCGCGCTGGTTGATGAGGCCCTTGGTCGGCGTGACCGAGATCTTGCCGGCCGTCGGCAGGCGGTGGTACTCGAGTGCGGCGATGCGCAGTTGCTCGTCCATGGGGATCCTTCCGGGGTCGACGTCTGCCGCCAGTTTACGGCAGTCCGCGCCAATGGTCAGGCCGTCGCCCGGCGCCGGTCACGCGCGGTGACCGGCCTTCGCTGTCGCGGCAATGTCGCGGCGATCGCGTCGACGAGGATCGGCAGGAGCCCCGGCGCGAGGTCGTGGCCCATGCCCTCGATCACCATCAGCCTGGCGCCGGCGATGTGACGCGCCGTGTCGCGGCCCGCCTCGACCGGCACGCAGTGGATCGTCGGCGCCGTGGATGACGAGCGTCGGCGCCGTGATCTTGCGCAGCAGGCGGCGGCGGTCGCCGGAGGCGATGATCGCGACCAGTTGCCGCGTCACGCCGGCCGGATAGTAGCCACGGCGCACGCACGCGGCCGAGCTGTTCGCGCAGCTCCTCGCGGTCGGTCGGAAAGGCCGGGCTGCCGATGACGCCGAACACGCCGGCGAGATGCTCGACGACGCTGTCGGGATCGTCGGGATCGGGGGGCTTGCTCGAGGATCGCCCGCTTCGCGTCGGGCCGTGGCTGCGAGACCTTGCGGCTGCCGCTCGACGACATGATGGACGTCAGGCTCAGCACGCGATCCGGATACCGCGCCGCGACGACCTGCGCGATCATCCCGCCCATCGACAGGCCGACGACGTGGGCGCGCGCGACGCCGAGCGCATCGAGCAGGCCGACCGTGTCGGCGGCCATCGTCATCCAGCGTGTAGGGCGCGCGCACCGGCAGCCGCAGCCACGAGGCCGCGAGCGCGGCGACGACATTCGGCTGCCGGCGGACGTGGATCTTCGACGAGAGTCCGCAATCGCGGTTGTCGAACCGGATCACGCGGAAGCCGCGCTCGACCAGACCCTGGCAGAACGCGTCGGGCCAGGCGATGAGCTGCATGCCGAGACCCATGATGAGCAGGATCGGCGGCGCGGCGGGATCGCCGAGCGACTTCGTACTCGATCGTGATGCCGTTGGCCGCGACGGCCGTCATGGGCGTGCGTGTTGCGTCCCGGTGGGCACGTCAGAACCAGCCGCGGCGCCGCGGGTCGCGATAGATCCACGCGCGCACCCCGCTGCCGCGGTCGAACGGCCGCCACTTGCCCGCCGGCTGGGCCAGACGGTCGGCGATCGCATACAGCACCGCGGGATTCATCCCCATGCCGAAGTGGCTCGCCTCGACCTCGATGTTCTCGGCGAGCGGCCCTTCCTTTTCGACGCAGCACTGCCACGCGACGATGCCGTCGGTGCGGCTGTAGATCGACGTCGTCGGCACCGGCGGCGGCGCGCGCAGCGGCGCGTGGATCTCCGGTGCGCCGATCTTGTGGCCGGCGACGAGCTCGTAGAGACGCCACGCGTTGGTCGCCTTCGGGTGGCCGGTGAACGGCGTGCCGAGCGTGATGACGAGGCGCACGTCCTTCGGCGCGAGCTTGGCGAGCTCGCGGGCGTAGATGCCGCCGAGGCTCCAGCCGATGAGGCTCACCTTCTTCCGGTGCCGCTTCCGCAGCTCCTTCAGCCGCGCGAGGCAGCCGTCGAGGACACCCTCGCGCGGCCCGAGATTGCGGCCGTGCTCCCAAGGATAGGCCGCGTAGCCGCGGCTCTCCGAGGAACTGGCGCAGCGGACGCGTCGACAGGTCCGACGCGACGAGGCCGGGAAACACCAGCACCGGATGGCCGTCGCCCTTCGGCGCGCTGCCGAGCAGCGGCTGCGCGGCCAGTGTCGCGCCGTACTCCCACGCTGCGCGCCATTCCAGCGCGAGGCGCAGGAGCCCGGGCGCGCGCAGCATGCCGAATTCGTACCAGTGATGCGGGTTGTACATGGGCTCGATCCCCTGCCCATCGTTGCCGGTCAGTGCCGCGTCTGTTGCCGCCGAGCGTGCGCCGTCGCGCGGGCTTTCCGGCGGATCGTCGGCCACGGCGGCGTCAGGCGCAACAGCTCGGCGTGCGCCTCCTCGACGCGCGCGCGATCTTGCGCACGTCCGGCACCGCGCTGTCGGGCGGCGACCAGCCCGAAGTCGAGCGCCCCGCAATAGCTGACCACGGTGATGTTGAGCCCCATGCCGTGCTCGACGATCGACAGCGGCCAGTACGTCCGCATGCGCGCTCCGGCGGCGTAGAGCGGCTCCTGCGGTCCGGGCACGTTCGAGATGACGACGTTCATGACCGGCGGGAGCGTGTCGGCAAGCTTCGAGCGGCCGTAGAGAGCCGCCAGCCCGCCGAGCAGCCACGGCGCGCCCAGCGACGGAGTGTCGGTCGGGAATGATCGACTGGAGCGCGGCGGGCGGCGACTTGACCGCCCCGGCGCGCATCGCGAATCGCGAGCAGTCGCTCCACGGGGTCGGCGATGTCGGTCGCGAGACTGACCAGCGTCATCGTCGCCTGCGTCGAGTACTCGGTGTCGCCGGCCTCGCGCAGCGAGAACGGCATCCCGGCCACCAGCGGCTCCTCCGGAATGCCGCCGTGGCCGGACAGATAGCTTCGCAGCGCGCCGCTGCAGATCGCGAGCACGACGTCGTTCAGCTTGGCGTCGAACGCCCGCGCGACGGCTCTTCGCCTCGTCGAGCGAAATCGACACGGCGGCGAACGTGCGCTCCCCGGTGATCGACCACGTTGAGCGGAGTCCTGGGGCCGAAGACGAGGCCACGTCGCGGGCGTGCGGGATCCGGGCGTACGCGGGCCCCGCACGATCCCCGCCACGGCCGTGACCAGATCGGGCAGGTGGCGGACGAGCTTCGCGTACTGGGCAACGTCGTGCCTTAGCGCGGCGCCCGCGAGCGCGGCGAACCCCGGCGCCGTCGGCGGCGCGCGCCTTCCGCGCGGCGGCCGCGGCACCGCGCGCGGCACCGGCGTGCGATCCAGCAGCGCATCGGCGAGCGCAATGCCTGCCGCACCGTCCAGCACCGCGTGATGGACCTTCATGTAGAAGCCGACCTGCCCGGTTGTCGAGGCCTTCGACGATGTGCGCCTCCCACAGCGGGCGGCTGCGGTCGAGCGGCCTCGCGTGCAGCCGGCCGACGCAGGCCTCGAACTGCGCCTGCGTCCCGGGACGCGGGAGCCGCATCGCGCCGGACGTGGTAGATCGAGGTCGACGGCCCGTCGTCCATCCACACCGGATTGGCGATCGCGAGCGGCAGCGTCCTGAGCCGGCGCCGGAAGAGCGGCGCGAGATGCAGGCGCTGCGCAATCTGCCGCTTCACGTCGGCGCAGAAGTCACCGTCGTAACCGTCCGGCAGGTCGCAGACATGCAGCGACGCGACGTGCATCGGCGTCTCGGGCGTCTCGAGATGGAGGAAGAGCGAATCCAGTCCGGAGAGCGGCTTCAATCTTCAGCCTCGGCCATGATCGGCGACTGCGCAATTGCGCTTTCCCCCGACATCGATCGGCGCCATCGCCGGGCCCGGCGCGGCCGGCCGCGCGGCGGGTTCGTCCCGCCGATCTTACATTGCCTTCGGGGACCTCGTTCCGGCGCTCAGGCCGGGCACTCGAGGACGTCGCCGACGCGACTGTCGTCTTCCCAGGTTTCCAGCCGGACGGCGAGACCCCACAGGCGGCGCAGATGCGCCACGACCTGCTGCGGCGGCATCGGTCAGCGGTCGCCCGCGGTGGCGCACGTGGCGCAGCGTCAGCGAGCGATCGCCGTCGCGGTCGTAGTGGACGACCTGCACGTCGGGCACGCGCAGTTCCTGCGCGTACTGCCGCGCCAGCAGCCGGCGCACGCGGCGGTAACCGCGATCGTCGTGGATGCTGTCGACGCGCAGCGTCTCCTCGTCGCGGTGGTCGGCGACGGCGAAGAGGCGGAACTCGCGGATCAGCCGCGGCGACAGGTACTGGGCGATGAACGATTCGTCCTTGAAATTGCGCATCGCGAAGTCGAGCGTCCGCTGCCAGTCGCTGCCCGCGAACTCCGGGAACCACTCGCGATCTTCGGCGTCGGGCGCCTCGCAGATGCGGCGCAGGTCGACGAACATCGCGAACCCCAGCGCGTAGGGATTGAGCCCGCCATAGGCACGCGAGTCGAACATCGGCTGGGTGATGACGTTGGTGTGGGTCTTGAGGAACTCGAGCATGAAGCCGTCGTCGACCAGCCTCTTTTCGTGCAGCCGGTTGACGATCGTGTAGTGCCAGAACGTCGCCCAGCCTTCGTTCATCAGCTTGGTCTGGGCCTGCGGATAGAAATACTGGGCGAGCTTGCGCACGATGCGGACGAGCTCGCGCTGCCAGGGCTCGAGCTTCGGCGAGTATTTCTCGACGAAGTAGAGGATGTTCTCCTGGGGCTCGGCGGGGAATCCTGCCGGCGATTTCGCATCCGGCGCCGGCCCGCTTTCGGGCAGCGTCCGCCACAGGTCGTTGAAGTTGCGCTCGCGGTGGGTCTCGCGTTCGGCCAGCCGTGCCGCCTCCGCCTTGAGCGACAGTGCAGCCGGGCGCCGATAGCGATCGACGCCGTGCGACATCAGCGCGTGGCAGGCATCGAGGACTTCCTCGACCGCCACGGGCCCGTGACGCTCCTCGCACGCCATCACGTAGCGGCGGGCGAACACCAGATAATCGAGAATGGCGTCGGCGGCAGTCCACTGCTGAAACAGGTGATTGCCCTTGAAGAACGAGTTGTGGCCATAGCACGCATGCGCGATGACGAGCGCCTGCGTCGCCATCGTGTTCTCCTCCATCAGATATGCGATGCACGGATTGGAGTTGATCACGATTTCGTAAGCGAGTCCCTGCATGCCCCGGCGGTAGGCCTGCTCGTTGCGAATGAACTCCTTGCCGTACGACCAGTGCGGGTACCCGATCGGCAGTCCGCCCGTCGCATACGCGTCGAGCATCTGTTCCGAGGTGATCACCTCGACCTGGTTCGGGTAGGTGTCGAGTTCGTAGCCGGCCGCGACCTCGGCAATCGCGGTGTCGTAGCGCTCCAGGAGCTCGAAATCCCAGTCGGCGCCATGCGAGATCGGGCTCATATGTGTGCCCCCACGCTTGCGGCTGCCGCCGCTGCGCTGCCCCCGCGGGGGCGCAATTCGCGGCTTACGCCGGCGCCGCTCATGAGTCGGCCCCCACGCTCATTGCACTTCCTTGCTGAACAGGCCGCGAAAGACCGGATAGATCTGGTCCCGCTGCGCGGCGCGGCGCATCGCGAAGTTGCGCGCCGCCTCGGCGACCCGCTCGTACTCGGCCCACAGCGTCGAAATGTGCTCGTACGTTTGCGGATCGGCGAGCTCCAGATACGTGTAATAGCGCGTGACCGGGAGCAACCGCTCGCGGAGGAACCGCGCGCTGCGCGCAGGGTCGGCACCGAACGCGTCACCGTCGGAGGCCTGCGCCGCGTAGACGTTCCAGCCGTGCGCGTAGCGCTCACCGCGTATCTTCTCCGCGAGCTCGAGCGCAGAGAGCACGACGGTGCCGCCAGTGCGCGTATCGTGGAAGAACGTGTCCTCGTCGACCTCCTCGGCATCGTCCGTGTGGCGGATGAAGATCAGGTCCACCTCGCCGTACTTGCGGGTGAGAAAGAGGTAGAGCAGCGTGAAGAAACGCTTGGCGAGATCCTTCTTGTTCTCGTCCATCGACGCCGAGACGTCCATCAGGCAGAACATGACGGCGCGCGCGATCGGCTCCGGACGCCAGACCCGATTGCGATAGCGCAGGTCCATGTCATCGAGAAACGGCAGCGCCGCGCGCCGCCGCTCGATGCGTTCCAGCTCCTCGAAGATGACGTGCAGCCTGCTCGGCCTGGCCCGGCGCGACCGCAACGGCGAACTGATCCTCGAGCGCGACGCTCTCCCGTCCGAGGCCGGCGCGCAGCGCGATGCGGCGCCCCAGCGACTGCGTGAGCGTGCGGATCACCGCAAGGCTCGTCGGCGTGCCGGTCTTCGTGAAGCCGGCGCGCACGCTCTTGCGCCGTTCGGTGTGGCCCAGTTCGGTGCGGGCAAGATTCGGGAGCTCGAGATCGTCGAAGAAGATCTGCATGAACTCCTCGCGCGAGAGCGAGAACACGAACGCGTCTTCGCCGTCGGCGTCGCCACCCTCGCTGCCGTGACCGCCGGCGCTGCTGCCGTCGGGGCGCGGAATGCGATCGCCGGCCACGTACTCGCGGTTGCCCGGCAGCACGAACTCGCGGTCGCCGCCCTGCCCGAAGCCGAACGACGGCTCCGGAGATGTCCTTCTTCGGCACGCGGACCTCGCCGCCCTGCTCCATGTCGGCCAGGCGCCGCTCGCCGATCATCTTCTTGACCGCGTCCTGGACCTGCGCCTTGTAGCGGCGCAGGAAGCGCTCGCGGTTGACGGCGCTCTTGCCGCGCCCGTTCGGACGGCGGTCGATCAGCTGATGCATGGGTGCCCTAGACCGTCACGTCCTGCCGGTCACGACGATTTGTGCACGCGCAGATACCATTCGGCGAGCAGGCGCACCTGCTTCTCGGTGTACCCCTTGGCCACCATGCGCGCGACGAAGTTCTGGTGCTTCTCCCGCTCGTCGGCCGAAGCCTTGGCGTTGAACGAGATCACCGGCAGCAGGTCCTCGGTGTTCGAGAACATCTTCTTCTCGATCACCTCGCGCATCTTCTCGTAGCTGTTCCAGGCCGTGTTGCGGCCGTTGTTGTTGGCGCGCGCGCGCAGCACGAAGTTGACGATCTCGTTGCGGAAATCCTTCGGATTGGCGATTCCCGCCGGCTTTTCGATCTTCTCGAGCTCGGCGTTCAGCGCCGACCGGTCGAAGCTCTCCCCGGTTTCCGGGTCCCGGAAGTCCTCTTCCTGGATCCAGCAGTCGGCGAAGGTGACGTAGCGGTCGAAGATGTTCTGGCCGTACTCCGAATACGACTCGAGGTACGCCGTCTGGATCTCCTTCCCGATGAACTCGGCATACCGCGGTGCGAGATAGCCCTTGATGTGCTCGACGCAGTGGCGCCGCGTCTCGTCGGGCAGGTCCTCGCGCGCGAGGCGCTGCTCGAGCACGTACATCAGGTGCACCGGATTGGCCGCGATCTCGGTCTGGTCGTGGTTGAACACGGCCGACAGGATCTTGTAGGCGAAGCGCGTCGACATGCCGGTCATGCCCTCGTCGGGGCCGGCGTAGTCCCGATATTCCTGCAGCGTCTTGGCCTTGGGGTCGACGTCCTTCAGCGTCTCGCCGTCGTAGACCCGCATCTTCGAGTAGATGCTCGAGTTCTCGGGCTCCTTCATCCGCGTCAGCACCGAGAACTGCGCCATCATCTCGAGCGTCCCCGGCGCGCAGGGCGCGCCCGACGAGCGACGAATTATTGAGCAGCTTGCGGTAGATCTTCACCTCCTCGGACACGCGCAGGCAGTACGGCACCTTGACGATGAAGATGCGGTCGAGGAAGGCCTCGTTGTTCTTGTTGTTGCGGAAGCTCTGCCACTCGGACTCGTTCGAGTGGGCGAGGATCAGGCCGTTGAACGGAATGGCCGAAAAGCCCTCGGTACCCTTGAAGTTGCCCTCCTGCGTCGCCGTCAGCAGCGGGTGCAGCATCTTGATCGGCGCCTTGAACATCTCGACGAACTCGAGCAGGCCCTGATTGGCGAGGCAAAGGCCGCCCGAGTAGCTGTAGGCGTCCGGATCGTTCTGCGACAGGTGCTCGAGCTTGCGGATGTCGACCTTGCCGACCAAGGACGAGATGTCCTGATTGTTCTCGTCGCCCGGCTCGGTCTTGGTGATGGCCACCTGCCGCAACACCGACGGCGTCACCCGCACGACACGGAAGCGCGACAGGTCGCCCTCGTATTCCTGGAGCCGCTTGATCGCCCAGGGCGACATGATTCCGGTCAGATAGCGGCGAGGGATGCCGTAATCCGTCTCGAGCAGCGAGCCGAACTTCTCGGCCGGGAACAATCCGAGCGGTGACTCGTTGACCGGCGATCCCTTGATGACGTAGATGGGCCGCAGCTCCATTACCGCTTTCAGCCGCTCGGCGATCGAGGACTTGCCGCCGCCGACCGGTCCCAGCAGATAGAGGATCTGCTTCTTCTCTTCGAGTCCCTGCGCCGCGTGCTTGAAGAACGCCACGATCTGGTCGATGACGTCCTCCATCCCGTAGAACTCACGGAATGCCGGGTAGCGCCGGATCACGCGGTTGCCGAAGATCCGGGACAGACGCGGATCGTTGCGGGTATCCACGAACTCCGGCTCGCCGATGCCCGCCAGCATGCGCTCGGCGGCGGTGGCGTAGACCGACGGATCGCGTTTGCACAGCTCGAGATAGTCCTCGAGCCCCATTTCCTCGTTGTGCGAGGCCGAATAATTCGATCGAAACTCTTCGAGCAGCGTGGGCATGTTCGTGTCCCCATTGGCGATCAAGCGCAATGCCGAAAACCCGGGGCTGTTCCGTGCCGCTCCCGGCACACGGAGCGGCTCGCCTTCTTGGTCTACTGCGAAATGCAAGTACCAGCGATGCGCCAGCGCCGGCCACAGAAAAGTCGTGGCCACGGCGGTCGGCGCCAGCGAGACGGCGACGCCGAACCGGCCTCGCCCGGGCTCGCCGGACTGCCGGCCCTGAAGCATGCACGGGAGTTGTACTGCATAAGGCGTGCCAGCGGATCGAATGCCCGGCCTCGCATCCAGGACATCCTGAAGTGCGCGCGGACCTTGGCGGTCGCTGGTGCAGAGGAGTGCTCTGCCTAGCTCGTCCGGGGCCGCACGGCGTCCACATGGGCTCGCGGCGCGAATCCGCCTGTTGCAAGAGATCATTCGGAGATAACCTGATTGGCCACCGCGAACGCGCCAAGCGCCGAGTTCGTTGACGCGATCAGCGCGGAACTCACGGTGGACCGCTAGGCACGGCGCGCCCTGAAATTTCGAGCGACCTGACGATCTGCATCGGCGACGCGGCGTGGACTCGGCGTTCGGCGCGCTTCCGCTCAATCTCAAATTCGTGGGGCGCAGGATCTGGCGGACTTGCGGGCGACAAGGGTTAAGGGCGAGGGACGGATCTTGCGCTCGACCATGTGCCTCCTTGGCGGACTAAGTTGCGGTGCGATTCGACGGATTGCTCCAAGCAATCGTAGTCCCCGATCCCGGCGAACACAAGCGCTGGTGGTTTGCGGGACTCGCAAACCGCAGCAGTTGTGGTAGAAAAGAGAATCAGATCGCCTTGACCGCCTCCAGCACGTCCGCTGCGTGGCCGTCCACCTTGACCTTTCGCCACTCGGGCCGTCGCACCAGGCGCCGGGTCAGGTACCGGCACCGCCGGCGTGACGACTGCCACAGCGTTCGTGCCATCGACGTCGACGTCTTCCACGGCAGCCGAATCCACTGAACTGGATCATGCTGGGACTGGCCGGCTGGACACTGGGGTTGCTGTTCGTGCTCGCGCTGATGCGAATGTCCGGCGACCAGGACCGGAACGCGCGCCACGAGGAGAAGCGCCTCGACCCCTATTCCGACGTCACGATCATGCGTTCCGTCACCGGTTAACAAGCGGTCGCGCACCCCTGCGCGCACCGCCCCCCGCCCGCGTGGCGGGGTTTTTATTCCCGGGCGCGCGGACTCCCCCGCGCCACCAAAGATGCAACACCGCATGCCAAGACGGCGCGGTATTGACTCTGCGTCCTTGCTACGGCCCTTTTCCGGTGAAAGAATCATCCTCCCAAGACAACGCAACGAGGGCGCGTATGTCGCTGAATCTTATTGTGTTGGGCTCGGTCGGCTTTGCCCTCGGGCTCCTCGTGATGATCGTCCTGACCCGCATGGCTGGGGAGCGGAACCATGATGCGCGCCGCGGCCACAAGAGCCCCAACCCGCACTCGGTCAACACGCTCACCCGCCTGGGCCGCGGCTGACCCGCGACGCGCTTTGCCCGATCAGCCGGGTTTGCCATCGAGCCGCGGCCGCGAAAGCACGGGCCAATAGCGGACGGCGTAGAGCGCGAAGGCGGCCGACCAGCAGGTCCCGGAGACGACCACGGTCGCAACGTAAGCGCCTGGCAGCAGGACGCCGCCGAAGACTCGGATTGCGGCAGCGAGCGCGACGAGCACGTAGCACGTCACCTCGAAGCGGTCGGCGACGAGCGGACGCCCCGTATGCCCGCGCGCGGTGCGCGTCATCATCCCCATCGTCATGCCCCCGATCGCCCCGACCGTCAGCGCATGCACGGCAAAGTGGTCGCTTATCATGCCCAGTGCTGCGAATCCGCGCAGTGCCAGGTGGACGACGATCCAGCCATAGGCCAGGTGGAGGACCCAGACGATCGGCGTGCCCGCAGTCCGCCATGGCTGCCAGAGATGGAGTCGCACGGCATGGGCCAAGGCCACGGCCAGCGCGAGTGGCGCCATGACCGCGGCCGGCGCCTGCGACAGGTCGGCCCCAAGCAGAGCTAGCACACCGCCGAGGGAGAGCCTTTCGATCAGTGGGTGGCGTACGGCTTGTACGCCGGGTATTCCGTTGTTGGTGAACATCGGGATCACCCGCCCACCCATCACCGCCATGATGAAAAGGATGATATCGAGGCCGACTTGCAGGCTCACCCGCTCGGGCCACGCGACCGTGCCGAGATGGGCCAGGTGGAACATCAACACGGCGAGCCCGAGCAGCGCCAGGAGCACGACGAAGAAGTAGTTGCGCCGGTTGCGGCTGCGGAAGATCGGCAGGCCTATTCCGACTGCGACGGCGAGTGGAAAGGCCGCATTGACGATCGCGGCCGTTGTGCCGAACGGGGTCAGGACCAGCACCCGGCCCGCCACCCAGAGCGCGACGAGCGCGATCAGCGGCGTGCCGGTCGGCGTCGGGCTGGCCGTCCAGTTGCGCACCGCGGTGAGGAGGAATCCCGCCACGACCGCCATCGCGTAGCCGTAGAGCATCTCGTGCCCGTGCCACGCCGGATTTCGCACATAGATCGCGGGGAGATGTCCCGTGTATTGGCCGATCCAGAGTGCGACCGACAGCGCGGCGAAGCTGCTCGCCAGCAGGTAGAACGGCCGGAAGCCGAGCTTCCACAGGTTCATCGCCACTGAAAGGACGTTGGGATGGCCGCGCCGACGACCTCTCGGCGAACGATCTCCCAGAACGCGCGAACCTGGGCGGTGACCTGCGCCGTCTCACGGCCCAGGACCTTGAAGATCAGTCCAGCCTCGTTCGGCAGGCGACAGGCGCCGTACGCCACGCCCTGCGCAAGGTCGACCTCGGCGCCTACGCGCTCGTGGATCCGGTCGGCGTTGTCCTTCGACGTCAACAGGATCACGTTGCCGAACGCATCGAACGGGCCCATCACGCCCGTCTGCCGCACCGGGTTCGACTGCGGTTCGACCACAAGCCTTTCGGTGAAGAGCAGGCGCCCGTCGGGACGTGCGGCAGTCACCGCCAACGACAGCAGCGTCGCGCCGAAGCGCTCGTCGGGGTGGTGGTGCTTGCGCCCCGGCGCCGCGATCTCCGAATAGAGCAGCGTCGCGGAAGGCGCGATCGTGATCTGGGTCTCGCTCGCCAGCCGTGCCCGGCGATGCGGGATCAGCGGATCGGGAAGGAATTCGAGGTACGCGTCGTCGGCGAGCGCGATGCTCTGCGTCAGCCACGCATAGTTGGCATCCATCGCGTGGACCTTGGTCGCCGACTGCGTCGTCACATGCGCCCGCGCACCCGCCGCCAGCGCAAGATCGAGATGGAGCCGATCGCCTTGCAGCACGCAGCCCGACGTGGTGATCAGGAACAGCCACGCGAGGTCGGGCAGCGCTTCGTCGCAATGCAATGCGCGCTGCGCGAGATACGGGGTGCGCGATTCGAGCTTGGCCAGGATCGTGCGGCCATCGCGGCGCTCGAAGCCCAGCCGCAGGAGGCCGGACTTGCCGACGGCACCGCTTCGCATCTGCGCCGGCTCGTCCTGGAAGCGCGCGAACTCCGGCCCGGGCAGGATCGCGAGGCGGTCCACGTCGCTTGCGACATGGGCGCCAAAGCGCGCCGGGTTCGAAGCGGGAGCCGGCTCGGCGGCGCGCATCAGGCGGGCCGTTCGGCCGGCAGCTTCCGGTCGAACAGCATGTCCTCGCGGATGCGCTCGACCAGCGCCGGAATGCCCTCGCCCGTCTTGCAATTGGTGAACAGAAAGGGCTTGTCGCCGCGCATCAGCTTCGAGTCGCGCGCCATGACTTCGAGGCTGGCTCCGACGTGAGGGGCGAGATCCGTCTTGTTGATCACGAGAATGTCCGATTGGGTGATGCCCGGCCCGTTCTTGCGCGGGATCTTGTCGCCGGCCGCCACATCGATCACGTAGATGAAGAAGTCGACCAGCGCCGGCGAAAACGTCAGCGTAAGGTTGTCCCCGCCGCTTTCGATTAGCACCACGTCGCCGTCGGGAAAGCGCGCCTCCATGTCCTCGACCGCCGCGAGGTTCATGCTCGGATCCTCGCGCACCGCCGTGTGCGGACAGGCGCCGGTCTCCACGCCGAGAATGCGCTCCTCGAGCAGGATCCCTTTCAGCGTCCGCTGGACGTGCTTTGCGTCCTCGGTGGTCACGACATCGTTGGTGATGATGAGCACCTTGATGCCCAGTTCGAGGAGCCGCGGCGTGATGGCCTCGACGATGGCCGTCTTGCCCGACCCGACCGGCCCGCCGATGCCGATCCGCGTGATCTTCTTCGACATCGTCCGGGTCCCGCCTAGCTCATGAACAGGCGCACATGCGCCTTGACGTGGACCGCGGCCAGAATTTCAGTGAGCGGCGCGAAGCCTGCCATGTCCGACAGCCGCGCTGCCGCCGCACGACGATAATCCGCATCCACCTGCGCGTTCAGCTCGAACAGCATCTTCTGTGTCTCCAGGTGGCCGATCTTCATCAGGCGCAGCGCCGCGCTCAGGATCGCATTGACCACGCCAACCTGGTGGACGACGAATGCGTCGCGCGCCGGAAGCTCCTGCGCGGCGAAGAGCACCGCCAGCGCGACAGGATAGCAGCCGGGAGTCGCACCGCTGCCGATGCGTTCGCGCCATGCCGCGACCAGCGGTATTCCGGTGACCTCCGCCCCCAGCTCCGCGAGCTTCTTCCCCATGCGCACCGACATGTTGCGCGTTTCGCCGGACAGCTTGCGCGCAAACACCCGCTCGTCGATCCGCGAGAGCTCCCCGAGATCGCGCGCGACCGCGGCGTGGTGCGCGCACACCAGCGCAATGCCGTCCCCACGGGCCGCCTGCGCGAGGGCGGTGCGCGCGAAGCCGAGCAACGTGTCCGCGCCGGTCACCACACGCTTCTCGATGGCGGACTCGAGCCCGCCGGAGAAGGCGAAGCCTCCGATCGGGAGCATCGAATCACCGAACTGCAGCAGGCGGGCAAGACGCACCTCATGTCAGCGGAACCGCGCCGTCACCGCCGGAGGTCATGGGCCCGGGTCCGCGTCGCCGTGTCGATGTGAACTCGCGCGGGTCGGCGTGCGCCCGTAGGCGCGTCCGGTCTGCGGATCGATCGCAACATAGCGCTCGTGCGCATGCGTATGCACCGGCCCTTCCGCGCCGCCGAAAAGCCGGCGCGACTCGTGCGGCGCGAGGTATGGCACGACCTCGTCACCCGGCACGAACTCATAGCGCAGGCCCTCGAAACGATGGGTATTCATCACCGAAGCCATGACCTTGCGGTCGACGGTCAGCGGTACGTAGACACTCGAACCCTTGACCAGCGCCGGCCAGTGCTGGTTGCCCAGCGCGTGGCCCAGCTCGACGCAGGTGCGCAGTGCGATCGCGGGATCCAGCGCGGCAAGATCGTCAAGATGAATGACCATCACCTCGCGCAGCGCGATCCGCGCCACGACGGCGCGCCGGGTGGCGTCGTCCCACTGCAGCACATCGCCGTTGCGCAGGAAGGCGCCGCGATCGAGCGACACGGCAATTTCGGCGCCGCCCACGGTCTTCTTGCGGAAGCGGTTCTTCTGCGCCTCCCAGTGGTCGAGCGCAAGCGCGTCGACGACGCAGGTGGCAAGCCGCGCCGCCCATTCGGGATCGGCGACGTTGCCCAGAACCGCTTCGATGAGGATCAAGGTGCCGGTCAGCTGAAGAAATACTTCTGGTTGAGCGCGATCGTCTTGAGCGGCGGCACCGTGGCGTGCACGCCGTCGACGGTGACCGCAAATGTTTCCGGTGAGACCTCGATCTTCGGAGTTCCGGCGTTTCGCACCATGTCCCGCTTGCCGATCTTGCGCGTGTTCCGCACGGCCATCACCTGGCGCCGCAAACCGAGACGCCCGGCAATCCCGGCATCGTGCGCGGCCTGCGACACGAACGTGACGCAGCTCGCCGGCAACGCGAGGCCGAGCGTGCCGAACATCGGCCGGTAATACGTAGGCTGCGGCGTGGGCAGCGAGGCATTGGGGTCGCCCATCACCGCCCAGCTGATGACGCCGTTCTTGATCACGAGCTTCGGCTTGGCACCGAAGAACGCCGGCTCCCACAGCACCAGGTCGGCGATCTTGCCGACTTCGACGGAGCCCAGCACATGCGAAATGCCGTGGGCGATCGCCGGATTGATCGTGATCTTCGCGACGTAGCGCAGAACGCGGAAATTATCGTGGCCCGGCAGCGTCCTCCGGCAGCTTGCCGCGCCCGGTCTTCATCGCGTCGGCCGTCTGGATGCAGCGCAGCCAGCACTCGCCGATACGCCCCATCGCCTGCGAGTCGCTCGAGAAGATCGAGATCACGCCGAGATCGTGCAGCACGTTCTCGGCGGCGATCGTCTCGGCGCGGATGCGGCTTTCGGCAAACGCCACGTCCGACGGGATGTCAGGAGTGAGGTGATGGCACACCATGATCATGTCGTAGAGCTCTGCCTGCGAATTGATGCCGTAGGGGAGCGTCGGATTGGTCGAGCGCGGGCAGGACGTTCGGCAGGCCCGACACCTTGATGATGTCGGGCGCGTGGCCGCCGCCGGAGCCTTCCGTGTGGAACGAGTGGATCGTGCGGCCCTCGAACGCGGCGATCGTGTCCTCGACGAAACCCGACTCGTTGAGCGTGTCGGTGTGCATGCACACCTGGACGTCCATCTCGTCGGCGACGGTCAGCGCCGAGCGCAGCACCGCGGGCGTCGTGCCCCAGTCCTCGTGGCACTTCAGGCCGACCGCGCCGGCCTCGATCTGCTCGACCAGGGCGGCTTTGCCGTGCGCATGCCCCTTCGCGAGAACGCCCACGTTGACCGGCCAGCCTTCGAACGCGCGCAGCATCGTCGCGATGTTCCCGGGGCCGGGCGTGACGGTCGTCGCGTTGGAGCCGTCGGACGGACCGGTGCCGCCGCCGATCAGCGTCGTGGTGCCGTTGGACAGCGCGGCATGAACCTGCTGCGGCGAGATGAAATGGATGTGGGTGTCGATGCCGGCGGCGGTCAGGATCAGGTGGGAACCCGATATCGCATCGGTGGCGAGTCCGCACTCGAGACCCGGCGTGATCCCGTCCATTGTCTGCGGGTTGCCGGCCTTGCCGATCCCACAGATGCGCCCGTCCCGGATGCCGACGTCGGCTTTGACCACGCCCAGCACCGCGTCGATGATCGTCACGTTGGTGATGACGAGGTCTGGCGCGCCGCCGGCACGCGTCAGCTGATTGTCCATCCCCATACCTTCGCGCAGGCTCTTGCCGCCGCCGAAGACGATCTCGTCACCGGGGCGCCACGCAGGTCGCGCTCGATCTGCACGAACAAGCCGGTGTCGCCCAGGCGGACGCGATCGCCCGCGGTCGGGCCGTAGAGACCGACGTATTCGTTGCGTGAAATCGTGGTCATCGGATCTCTCCGTACCGGGATGTCGTCCGTTGGACTCTGGCTGCGCGGGCGCCGCGTTCGGCGCCGTCAGCGCTTTGCGGGCGTACTGCGGAACCCGCGCTGCGCGGCGAGCGCGACTGCCTTCGCCTTCTGCGCACCGCCGAGCTCGCCTGCCGTCGGACCGTCGACCAGATTGTTGAAGCCGTAGACGCAACGCTTGCCGGCGTAGGGGACCAGCGTGACCGCGCGCTCGTCGCCGGGTTCGAACCGCAACGCCGTCGATGCGGGAATGTGCAGGTGCTGTCCGAACGCGGCGGCGCGATCGAATTCGAGCGCGCGATTGACTTCGAAGAAATGGAAGTGCGACCCGACCTGGATCGGGCGGTCGCCGGTGTTGCGCACCTTGAGCTTGGTCACCGGCAGGTGCTCGTGAAAGGCGATCGGCTTCGCCGCGCAGACGTACCCGCCCACCGCCACATTCTTGGTCGCCGGATCGACATCGGCGCCGATCGTGGGTCCCGCTTTGACTCCGGCCATGGTCTCTTCCTCTCCGCGCAGCTTACTGAATCGGCGTGTGGACCGTGACGAGCCGGCTGCCGTCGGTGAATACCGCCTCGACCTGGACCATCGGAATGAGGTCCGCCACACCGTCCATCACGTCGTCCTTCGTCAGGACGCCCCGCGCTTCCGTGGTCGTCTCCTCGATCGTCTTGCCGGCGCGCGCGCCGTCGAGTGCCGCGGCAGAGATGATCGCGACCGCTTCCGGGTAGTTGAGCTTCAGGCCCTTCGACTTGCGCTTCAGGGCCACCTCGGCCAGCATATAGATCAGCAGTTTGTCGAATTCCCGGGGTGTGAGCTGCATCGCGGCCTCTGCGCGGCGTTCGGACCATGTCGAATTCCGAGGCGAGCATAACCAAGCGGGGGCCCCTGCGCAATGGGAGGCGTTTTCCGAGATTTCCGTCGGGTGTGCGGTGCTGCGTTGCGCGCGCACGGGCTGATCGCTGCCAAGTCAGTGCTTGATCGACCCCTGCTCGACGGACCCGCTCAGCGACGAGACCCGCCGTCCCGGCGCCGCACATTGGCGAGCGAGTTCGAACTTGCCGCGCACCGCCATGCGCTCGTCGGAAATCGCGTCGAGGAAATCGGCGAGACGCTTGGACTTGGCCAGCGTGTAGAACAGCAGCGCGGTGACGGACGCGATGTCGCGGCCAGCAGGAGCACGAACTGCACCGGCCACGGTATCTCGCGGGAAGCCGAACAGGTTCATGCCGAAGATGCCGGTGACGACCGTCCCGATCAAGCCGAACACCGTCACGACCGTGAGCCGGACGACCGTATTCGCCTGCCGTCGCAGCGTGTCGGTCTCGAGGTAGTCGGCCATGTCCTCGATCTCGTTGCGGATCTCGTCGTACAGCGCGATCCGTTGCCGAGGTACGTGCGATGTCATCCGGTAGATCTCCTTCGCCTGCGGTTGGTCCGATACTTCATGGAACCAGTAGCGATGCGTGAAGCGCAGGAAGATCTCCAGCAGCTGGCGGATCGTTCGCTTGAATCGGCGGACCGAATCCGGATCGTCGATCGTGAGCTTGTTGAGCGCGCTGACCATCCGGTCGGACAGCATCAGCAGCGTGGCCTTGTGGATGTGCGGGATCAGGAACAGCACGAAGTACTGATGGCGAAACTGCGCCAGCAGGCCGGCGTTCGCGATCCACGAAGAACGGATCGTCGGCGTCGCCGACCATGACGAAGCCGTGCCCGCACGACATGAAGCGCGTACCGGGACGTCCGATCGCGCTCCTCGTTCCAGAACTGGTCGTAGCAATAGCGGTCCTCGAAGTCGCGCATGTAGCGCGCGGAATAGGGAAGCACGTCCGAAGTGCCGGGGCCGGTGACGAGACCCAGGCGAATGAAATCGGCGCGCGTGACCGACCGCGCATCGTCCATCGCGAGATACGCCATCAACGGCATCCGGGCGTACTCGATCTGGCGATAGCGGATCAGCCCCTGTTTCGTCCGAATAGTCCGGTACGAGGGGCTCGCAACAGATGAGTCCAGTGGGCGGCGAAGCAGGGTGTGCGATGCTCGCCGACGAAGCGCAGGTACGCTGTCCCGCTGCTCGTAATCGGAGACGGGCCAGCACGGAGCCGTCGCGGCCGAGCCATTCGGCAAGGACGACGCAGTGGCCGCCGCGGCCGCCCTCCGCCCAATAGGTCGGATAGGCGCGGCCGAACCGGTACATCGCGTCCTGCACGCGGCTGAGACTCAGGTCGTCGGCGAAGATCTCGACGACCAGCAGCACGACGTCGATGTCGTAGAGGAAGTACAGGTCGACATGCGCAACGTCGAAGGTCTCCGGCTCGGATCCCGGCTCCGGGAACGTCATCCGGACCTTGGCGACGTCGTTGCGACGGAACACGCGTAGCGGCGATTCGGCGACGCCAGCGGTGCCGCCGCGGACTGGATCCTTCGCCGTAGAGAAAGCGCCGGACGTACGGCAGGAACGTCACGAATTCGCTGTAATGACGTTCCTGGAAAGTCCTCCGGCTTGCAGCCAAACTCGTCCTGAACCTCGCGCCAGGAATGCTCGCCGGCCGAGTGCTGCGAGAATGTCCCACGGCTCCTGGATCTGCGCGCCCTCCCGGATCGGCATCACCTGCAGTGGCCAGATGAGGATCTGGCGAAAATGGTGGACCGGCTGTGGCACGAGGTCGTCCCCTTCCTGAACTCAGCCCCGGATTCAAATGGCGATTTGAAATATACTCGTCATTCTATCGGCCAATCAGACTGCACGCGCCATCATCGGTCCCGAGAGGTCTCGCGGGTGACCAAACCATGAAGATCCGGATCCTGGGTGCGGGCCCGGCGGGCTTGTACTTCGCGGCGCTGATGAAGCGCCTCGACCCGTCCCACGACATCGCGATCTTCGATCGCAGCCCGCGCGACGCGACGTGGGGCTTCGGCGTGGTGTTCTCCGACCGGGCGCTCGAGTTCCTGCGCGCCGACGACGAGGCGCTGTATCAGTACCTGACGCCGCACCTGGAGACGTGGCCCAGCATCACCATCGTCCACAACGACACGGCCATCCCGATCGCCGGCAACGGCTTCGCGTCGATCGGCCGACTCGAGTTGCTGACGCTGCTGTATCGGTACGTCGAGCAACTCGGCGTGAAGTTGAACTTCAACACCGAGATCACGACGCTGACGCAGATGGGCGAAGCCGATCTCGTGGTCGGTGCGAACGGAGCGTTCTCGTGGATCCGCAGCGAGAACGAGGACAAGTTCGGCACCACGACCGACTGGCGTCGCAACAAGTTCATCTGGTACGGCAGCACCAAGGCATTCGACAGCCTGACGCTGACGTTCCGCGAGACGGACCTGGGCGTGTTCTGCGCCCACCACTACCGTTACCACCCCGACCGCAGCACGTTCCTGGTTGAGGTCGAGGCCGCCACCTGGCAGCGCGCCGGCTTCGCGGCGATGAGCCCGGACGATACGATCCGGCACTGCGAGCGCGTCTTCGCGAAGGACCTCGACGGGCATCGGATCATCTCGAACAACTCGCAGTGGCGCAGTTTCCCGGCGATCTGGAACGAGCGCTGGAGCTTCGATAATGTCGTGCTGCTGGGCGACGCATTGCGGACGGCGCACTTCTCGATCGGTTCGGGCACGCGCCTCGCGATGGAGGATTCGGTCGCGTTGTACAAGGCCTTCCTGGAGGTCGGCACGAAGGACGTCCCGACCGCGCTGGCGCTGTTCCAGCAACAGCGCCTGCCGCCGATGCGGAAGATCTGGGAAGCGGCGAACGCGAGCCTGCGCTGGTACGAGGACATGGATCGTCTCGTCCGAACGCTCACGCCCGTGGAGTTCGCCTACAGTTACATGACGCGCACGGGCCGCGTCGATCACACCGAAATCAGGCGCCGAGATCCGAAGCTCGCGGTGGCCTACGAGGCGTTGCACCCGGAAGTCCTTGCATCATGAACGATCACTTGGGTCGCCTCGAGGACCTGCCGGCCGACTACCTGCAGGAGCTCAAGGCGCAGAACACGTTGCCGCTGTGGCCGTCGCTGCGCACGGTGCTGCCGTACGGCAGGCCGAGCCGGTCGACCCAGCCGGTGCACTGGCGCTACCGGGACATCCGGCCGCAACTGCTGCGCGCCGGGGCGCTGACGCCGATCGAGAAGGCGGAGCGCCGCGTGCTGGTCCTGTGCAACCCGGGCTTGGGGCTCGAGAGCATGAAGGCCACGCCGACCATCTACGTCGGTCTGCAGCTCATCCTGCCCGGCGAGACTGCACCCAATCACCGCCACACGCCGTCGGCGGTGCGGTTCGTCGTCGAGGGCGAGGGTGGATTCACCGTGGTCAACGGCGAGAAGCTGCCGATGGGAAAGGGAGACCTGATCCTCACGCCGCCCGGGCTGTGGCACGAGCACGGCCACGAAGGCCGGGGGCCGGTGATCTGGCTCGACGCGCTCGACCTGCCGCTCGTCTACGGCATCGAGGCGTCGTACGCGATCGAAGGTCGCCCGCAGGCGGTCGACAAGCCGATCGGCTGGAGCGGTGCGCGCTTCCGCAACGGCGGGGTGGTGCCGTACCGCTCGCTCGACGCGGCGCGCGAGCCGTACCCGATGCTGCGTTTCCCGTGGCGGGACGTGCAGCGTGCGTTGGGCGAGCTGGCGACACGTGACGCCTCGCGACGAAGCCGTGCAGCTCGCTTACGTCAACCCGGAGACCGGGCGTGAATGTCTGGCGGCGTTGGGGTTCTCGGCACTCCAGCTTCGTCCCGGCGAGGAGCTGCGTCTCCCCCGGCGCTCCGCCTCGGCGGTCCTGCACGTCGTCGAGGGCTCGGGCACGGCACAGGTCGACGAGGCCACGCATCGCTTCGAAACTGCCGACACGCTCGCGGTGCCGACGCACGCCGACGTGCGGCTCGCCAACGCCTCGGGCGCGGCATCGGCGTATCTGTTCGTCGTGGACGATGCGCCGCTGCAGCGCAAACTGGGGATCTACGAAGTCCTCTTTCCCGCTGCCCGATGAATTCACAGGAGGCGAGCGCCATGGGAGACGTCGTCGGCTGGCCGGAGGACGTCGCGGCGCACTACCGCGCGAGCGGGCTGTGGGAAGGGATCACCATCGGCGAGATGTTCGCGCGCAGTGCCCGCCGCTGGCCGGACAAACCGGCCCTGGTGCATGCGGACGTGCGCCTGACCTACGCGGGGCTGCTCGCGCGCTCCCGGGAATGCGCTGCCCGCCTCGCCGGTGTCGGCCTGCGACACGGCGAGTACGTGCTGATGCAGTTGCCGAACACGGTCGAGTTCGTCGTCAGCTACCTTGCGCTCAACATGATCGGGGTCGTCCCGGTGATGGCCCTGCGCGCCCACCGCCATGCCGAGGTGCGGCACTTCCTGCGCGCTTCCGGCGCGACCGCCTATCTGATACCCGATGTCGTCGGCGGCTTCGACTTCCGGGCGATGGCCAGCCAGATGCAGGCCGAGTTCCCCGGGCTGAAGCACGTGCTGGTGGCCGGCGAACCGGCACCCGGCCAACAGGGGATGGGCAGCCTGCCCAAGGGGCCGGATCGGGTCGCCGGACCGCGACCGGCCGACGTCGCGACGATGCTGCTTTCGGGCGGCACCACGTCGTTGTCGAAGCTGATCCCGCGCACCCACGACGACTACGTGCTCAACGCGCGGCTGTGCGGCGCCGCCGCGGGTTTCACCGAGCGCACGGTATTCATGACCATCCTTCCCCTCGGGCACAACTACAACCTGGCCTCGCCCGGCATGCTGGGGGCGTTCTACCATGGCGGCACCGTGGTGCTCGCCGCCGGAACGAGCGTCGAGGAAGTCTTCTCGACGGTGCAGCGGGAGCGCGTCACCGTGATCGCCGCCGCCGTGCCGCTGATCACGACGTGGCTCAACTCCGATGCGTTGTCGACCTACGACGTGTCATCGCTCGAGGTCGTGCAGAACGGCGGCGCGCGCCTCGCGCCCGAGTTGCGGCGGCGCCTGCGCCAGCAGCTCGGCTGCACGCCGCAGGAGATCTACGGGACGGCCGAGGGCCTGATCAACATGACTCGGCTCGATGACGGCGACGAATTGCTGCTCGAAAGCTCCGGCGCCCCGGTGTGCGATGAGGACGAGATCATGGTCATCGACGACGCCGGACGCGAGGTGGCCGACGGCGAAGCGGGAGAGCTCGTCACCCGCGGCCCCTACACGATCCGCGGCTACTACAACGCGCCGGAGAAGAACGCCGAGGCCTTCCTGCCCGGGGGCTGGTACCGGATGGGCGACATCGTGCGTCGTCGCGGCCGCTACGTCTACACCGAGGGCCGGCGCAAGGACATGATCAACCGCGGCGGCGAAAAGATCAGCTGCGAGGAGATCGAGAACCTCATTCTGGCGCACCCGAAGGTCAAGTCCGTCGTCCTGGTAGGCATCCCCGACCCCGTGTTCGGCGAGAAGGCCTGCGCGTGCGTTGTGCCGCGGCCAGGCGAGACGCTGGCCTTTGGCGAGCTGGTCGCCTTCCTGCGCGAAAGGCAGATTGCTTCGTTCAAGCTGCCCGAGCGGCTGGAATTGTTCGGCGAGCTGCCGGTGAGCCCGGTCGGCAAGATTCTCAAGCGCCAACTGCGCGAGATCGTTGCCGCCAAGCTGGCGCAGGAGCGCGCCGCGTGCGGCAAGACTTGATCCATCAGGGCCCCTGAGCCGAGGAGGTATCGCATGCAACCCGGCGTCGCCAAACTGCCGCACCTGTTCCAGCCCGGGCGCTTCGGCCGCCTCGAGATCAAGAACCGGATCAAGTACGGCGCCTGCTGCGTGTCGAACTACAACACCCGCGACGGCTTCATCACCGAGCGCGAGATCGCGCGCATGCGCGTCATCGCCCGCACCGGCTGCGGCATCATCACCAACCAGGGCGCATACCCTGATCCGCTCGGCGAAGGCAAGGCCTACTTTCGCCAGCTTGCGATCTTCGACGACAAGTTCCTGCCGCAGTTCGAGCGGATCGCCGCGGACATCAAGGCACAGGGTGCCATGCCGATCCAGCAGATCCTGCACGCCGGTCGCTACGGCGGGATCGACCTCGGCTACTGCATCCAGCCCTCCGACGTCCCGCAGACACTGCCGCACTTTCGCCCGCCCAAGGTGATGACCAAGGACGAGATCCGCGACTGCGTTCGCCAGCATGCCGACGCCGCGCAGCGGGCGATCCGGGCGGGCTTCGACGGCACCGAGGTGACGAGCTTCATGGGCTACCTGCTCGCCAACTTCAACTCGCGCTTCACCAACCAGCGCACCGACGAGTACGGCGGCTCGATCGCTAACCGCGGCCGGTTCATGCGCGAGCTGATCGACGGCATCAAGCAGGCGACTCCCGACCACCCGCTGGTCGTCCGCCTGAACGGCGCCGAGCTGATGGATCGATGGGGTGGCAACACCGAGGACGAGTGTTTCGAGCTGATGCAGCAGGCCGTCGACGTCGGCGTCGACATGATCAGCGTGACGGTCGGCTGGCAGGAGGCGCCCGAGTCGTCGATCGGTAGGGACATCCCGCCCGGCTACTGGAACTACCTGTCCGCACGCGCCAAGAAGATGTTCCCGAACACGCTGATCACCTTCGGCAATCGGCTTCCCGATCCGCGGATGGCGGACGAGTGCCTCCGCGATGGCGTCTTCGACTACTGGGAGGTCTGCCGGCCGCTGCTGGCTGACCCCGACTTGATCCACAAGGCAGCCGAGGGCCGGCTGGACGAGGTCCGCCCCTGTATCGGGTCGCTCAACTGCCTGTCGCGGTTATTCCGCGACCTGCCGTACACGTGCACGATGAACCCGGCGCTCGGCCACGAAGTCGAGCCGGAGTACCAGGTGACGCCGGCAGCCGTGAAGAAGAAGGTGATGGTGATCGGCGCCGGGCCCGCCGGCATGGAGTGTGCGATCACCGCGGCCAGGCGCGGCCACGAGGTGACCGTATTCGACAAGGCCGACCGCATCGGCGGCAACCTCTACGCCTACGCGATCCACGATCTTGCGCGCCCCGACGACCTGCTGTCGGTGATCTCCCAATACGAGGCGGTCGCCAGAAAGCTCGGGATCGAGATGCGGCTCGAACACCGAAGTGCACGCGAAATTCATGCGCAGCGTGCTCCACCAGTACGACGTCTGTGTGATCGCCGCCGGCGCGACGCTCGACCGAACGCGCTACGCGCACGTCAAGGGCGCCGAGCGGATGCTCGATGGGCTGGACGTCGCGCATGGTCGCAGCAAGACCGGGCGGCGCGTCGTCGTCATCGGCGGCGGCAAGCTCGGGTTGACCCTTGCCGAGTCGCTGCGCAAACACCAGGAGGCCGACGTGACCGTAGTCGAGTCGGGCAAGAGGATCGCCGGCGACGTCAAGCCCTCGTTCAAGTGGCGTCATGCGTCCTGGGTCGAGGAATTGGGCATCACATGCCTGACCTCGAGCTCGCTCGTCGAAGTCGGCGCCGACGGCGTCAAGGTGAGGAACGCGAAGGGCGAGGTGACCTTCGTCGCGGCAGACACCGTCGTTCAGGCCGACGGCGCCGCACCGGCTCACCCGCTGTTTCACGAATTCGAGTGGATGATCGACGAATTGCATGGCGTGGGTGACGCGCTGATTCCGCGCGGCCTCGAGCAGGCGATCCAGGAAGGCTTTCGCCTGGGAGTGCGGCTGTGACGCCGGTCACAGCCGAAGCCACGTCGGACCGACCGTCGACGCCTGACTGCGCGGTTGACCGGCTGCCATCGCCGGGTGCCTGGCTTGCCGCCGCCGTGCACCACGGCGAGCTGTTCGCGCAGCTCGATCCAGGCGTCCGGATTGCCCTGTTGGCCCGCGCGGCACCGACGCAAATGCTCGTCTGGGAAGCAGGCAAGAGCGGCGTCGGCACCCGGCTCGAGCCGTTCGTCGGCTATGCCGCAAGCGCTGCCGACATCGTTATGGCGGCCGACGACGAGTCGCTCCTGGAAGTTCGTTCGGCGATCGCTGGGCGGTTGTTCGAGGTGCTTCGCGACGGCATCCGCTCGGGACGCATCGTCTGTTACATGCTCAAGCGGCGCTGCGTGCTCGAGGAGCGCGGCCTTGACGAAATGCTCGATGCGCTCGGCTTTGCGTTCATGGGTGCGTGCCGATGATCTTCCGGAACCCAGCCGGCGCTCCCGAGCTCGCCTGCGACGAATGCGGTTGCCGCTGGTTCGATCGCATGACCGGGACTTGCTATGAATGCGGCGTGGCGGTCACAGCCGAGGCGCAGGCTGAGTTCATGCGGGAGCTCGAGGCGTTCGCGGCACTTCGTGGCGGTTCAGCACGCCGAGCTTGCTGACGATGTTCGCGAAGTGATACGTGACGCCGCGCTCGGTGATGCCGAGCTTGAAGGCGATGTCGGCGCCGGTCATTCCGTGCGCCGCCATCTGCAGGCACTGCCGTTCCCGCGGGCTCAACGGCGCGCCCTCGAAATGCGGCGCGACGCCTTTCTCGATCACGCCCTTGACGAAGAGCTCGTGGAAGCACTGTCCGAATATGACGATGTCCCCGAGGTTGGCGGCGATCTGCCGGCGCCGCGCATCGTCGATGATCGGCGTCGAATGACTGAGCGAGACGAGCGTGCGCGCCGGATAGCCGGCGTAGACGGGAAACGCGACGCCGCTCCCGACGCCATGGGCGGCGGCATCCAGCAGGAAGGCGTCGGTCTTCGGATTCTTGCCGCGCTCGCTCGCCTGGTCCCATACGAGCGGCAACGCGCTTTCGAACGAGTAGAGGACCCGCGGATCGCACTCGACGTAGGCCCGCTGGTCGTAGCGGACCACCCATTCGCGCGGCAGCGTCGTGAAGTAGTAGATGCGCTCGTCGTTGTTCGGCCGCAGGTGGTAGCTCGCCGTCGCGTACAGGAAGCCGTCGAATCCCAGCTTGCGGACGATCGCCAGCACGGCGGGAACGAGATCGCCGCCGATCTCGGCGGCCTCGACGAGCTCGAGCAGGAGCGGCGGCAGGTATTTCGTCCGGTCGACCTGGACCGGTGTCAAGCGCAGCGGGGTCAGCATCGGAGTCGCCCTTGGACGAGCCGTGGAGCGACCGGCAACGCTTCCACCGCCTCGGTTCCGGCAGGCCCTTGACGACGTCGCCGGCCCGGTGCCGCGCTCCGCGAACCAGCCCTTGCGCATCTCGATCGCATAGAGCGCCGGCGCCGCGCGACGTGTGCATGCGCTCGTCGTGCGGCGTCATGTCGTCGACGTTGATGATGCGGCCGTCGGCAGCGACGAACGCGATCGACAGCGGGATGAACGTGTTGCTCATCCAGAATCCCTGCGGCTCCGGGCGCTCGTGACACGAATACCATGCCGTGGTCCGGCTGGAGGCTGAACCGGTGCATGAGCCCGGTCGCGCGCTGGTCGGGGGTGGCCGCGACTTCGACGACGAGCTTGTGCCCGTTGATCGTCAATGGGACGGTCGGGAGCGGTGGATTGGCCGCGCCGGCGCCTTGCGCGATCGCGGCGCGCCAGCGCGGCCGCCAGACCGATGGCGACCAGCGGAGGCCGCGAAACATGGCGCCGACCTTTCCACTCGTCGAACGATCAGCCGTCGCGGCGCTCCGGCGCCGGACAGCGCCGCGTCCACGCTGGCACGATCGAGCGCCGGCGCGAAGAGGTGGATGAATTCGTAGATGTAGCCGCGCAGGAAGGCGCCGCGGCGTATGGCGAGCCGCGTGGTCGACGGTGCGAACAGGTGGCCGGCATCGAGCTTCTCGAAGGCAGTGTCCCGCTCCGGGTCGTAGGCCATCTGCGCGACGATGCCGACTCCCATGCCGAGCTCGACATAGGTCTTGATCACGTCGGAATCGAGCGCGGTGAGCACGACGTTCGGGGCGAGCCCCTCGGCGTCGAACGCCGCATTGATCTGCGACCGGCCGGTGAAGGTGTAGTCGTAGGTGACGATCGGATAGCGGGCGAGCGCGGCGAGGGTCAGCGGACCGGCCTTCGCGAGCGGATGTCCGCGCGGCACGAGCACGCAGCGATTCCACTGGTAG
>CAWAOF010000030.1:0-112093 GCA_963783525.1 uncultured beta proteobacterium | reverse complement strand
AGCGCCTTCGACCAGGACGTGCTCGAGCAGCTCAAGAGCCTCGGCTACATCCAGTAGCCGGCGGCGCTACCGGATCACATTCATCGTCACGTCGATCTTGACGACCTCGCCGGTGACCGGATCCGTCGAGGCGATCGTCTGCAGGCTCTGGCCGTCGCTGCAGCAGGATTTCGACGATCGCGTTGAAGCTGCGGAAGAGAGGGATGCCGGTCGGGCTTCCCTCCACGGGGGGAGGGTTGCCGGCGCCCGACGGCCCTTTTTCGAGCGCCATCACCGAGGAATTCTCGACGCCGATGCTGAGCTGGTAGCGCCCGTCGCGCTTGTCCGAAGCCCCGCAGTCGATGTTCGTGCCGACGTTCTTGTACTGGATCGAAGTGGTCTGCTTCCCGCCCTCGGAAGTGGAGGTCATGGGAACCGGCGTTTCCAGCCCCATCCGCATGCGCGCGCGGGGGCCACCAGTCGTCACCAGGAGCGTGTAGGGAAGGCTCGCCAGCTTCTTCTCGCCCTGGAAGCGGCTGATCACGAGCTGGACGCGCAGCGTGACGCCGCGGCGCTCGGTCACGCCTTCCTTGCCGGTCTCAGGCTTCGGCGCCTCCGGCCTCGCGGCTTCCGGCTTGGGCTTCTCCTGGGCCTGGCCGCTCCCCGGCAGGGCGAGTAGCGCGGCCGCGACCGCGGTCGAGAGCCAGTGGCGTGTCATGGCGTTCTCCTTGCTTACGTCCCGGAGGACTCGGCCGGGTCGAGCGGGACGATCTCGAGCGGCACAATTTCGATCGACGCGACGTTGATCGAACCAGGCTCGGCGAGGTCGGTGGAGGCCTCGCCAGCGGTGCCCATCAGGGGCAGGGCCAGGCGGTCGCGATGCAGGAGCGTGACGAGCCGCACCAGGGCCTCGGCTTGCCCAGGCGGGACGAGCACCTGCGGCTCGGGCAGTGCCAAGGGTCGCGGCGCGGACGCCTGCGGGCGCCGCTGGACCGCGACGCGCGATGGCGCGACCGGCGCGACCACGGCGGTCGGGGGGCCGGGCCGCGGCGCGGCGGCGCTGGCTTGCGGCGTGCGTGCTGCGACGGCCACGGGCCGCGGGGCCGGCGCGCGGCCGCGCATCACGACGAGCGCCGCCGCCAGCACGGCGGCCGCCGCGAGCGCCTGAAGCACGAAGCCGGGACGCCATGCCGGCGAAGCCTGCGGCTCGGACGCCGCCTGGCGAATGCGAGCCGCGAGGTCGGGCGACGGCTCGGTCGCGAGCAGCTGCCCCAGGTCGGCATCCACCAGCGCGAGCGTGCGCCGCAGCGCGTCGAGCGCCTGCCGACACGCGGCACAACCGGCGAGGTGCGCCTCGAGCTCGGCGGCGAGCGACTCCCCCGCCGCCGCGTCCGTCAGCGCGTCCCGGTATCGCTCACAAGCCATCGGAGTCTCTCCGCCAACAACACGCGCGCCCGGTGGAGCCGCGACTTCACGGTGCCCTCGGGCAGCTCGAGCAGCCGCGCGACCGACGCCAGGTCCTGCTCCTCGATCGCGGCCAGCACGGTGACGACCCGCAGCTTCTCGGGCAGCTCGGCCACGGCCTCGCTGACGCAGGCCCGCAGCTCGCGGCGCGCGGCCTCCGTCTCGGCCGAATCGACCCGGGCCGGCGCGTTCGAGCGCGACCACGTCCTGGCGCCGTGTCCGGCGTCTTTCGCCGCGCTGCCGGTCGAGCGCGAGCCGGAACGCCGTGCGCACGAGCCAGGCGCGAAAGCGATCGCGGTCGCGGATCCCGGCAAAAGCCTGGCGGGCGCGCAGGAACGCGTCCTGCGCCACGTCCTCCGCGTCCTCGCGATGCCGGAGCACGCCGAGCGCCACCCGAAAGGCCAGCCGGGACGAGTCGGTGATCCGCTCCTCGAGCTCCCGCTCGAGCGCCGGGTCCAGGCTCACCGCCCCGACCCAAACCGCCGGCATCGCGTCATCCAGAAGCACCTCGGACCTCGACAGCCAGACGCCGCGGGCCGGCGAGGGGTTCACTCTTCGGGCTCGTCGAGCCCTTTCGGGTAGACCCTGATGGCTTCCCAGCGCTTGAGCTGGACCTGGCCGGGGGCGAAGCCTCGAGGCTTGCGGACGTCGGCGACGCGGCAGACGTGGACCTCGACCTTGCCTTTCGAGCCGCGCGCCTTGGAGTGCCAGGCCGCGAGCTGGGCCGCGCGCTCGAGGACGGGCCGCGGCAGCTCGGGAAGCTCGAGCGGGTTCTTGACGATCACGTGGCTGCCCGCGGGCCCGGAGACGTGCAGCCAGAAGTCGCGCGGCTCGGCGATCCCGAAGGTGAGGCGGTCGTTCTCGGCGTCGCCCTTGCCGACGAGGATCTCGAAGTCTTCGAAGGGGACGCTCCTGTAGCCCTTGCCCTTGCTCCCCAAGCGGTCCCCGTCCTGTGCCCGCGACCGGCCTTCCTCGCCTCTAGGGCGTGTACCAGATCGGCGAGGTGTACGCGCGCTCCTGGGTCGTCATCGGGACTTTCGGGTCGCATCTTGACCCCGAAGCGAACCGAGTCGTAGGCCGTCCAGCGCGGTGTCGGGATCTCGATCACGCGCGCGTAGTAGAACGCGCGCAGCGCCGGGTCGAAGTCGGGATCGCGTCCAGACCGCGATCAGCTCGGGGTCGCCGATCGTGTTCGTCCAGGTCGCGCTCGCGACGTCCACCGTGTTTCCCACCGGCGGCAGCTTCCCGGTCTTGGCGTCGGGCTTGCGGCTGGCCGCATCGACCCACGCCACGTCGTAGACCTTCTCCTGCAGCTCCCCCTTGGCGTCCATCCAGCCCTTGACGACCTGGATGCGGTCGAGGTTGCCCGAGATCGGGTCCTTGAGCGCGGCCACCAGGAAGCTCGGCGCCTTGCCGGCAGGCGCTTTCCGCAGGTCACCGCCCATCGGAACGCCTTTGGAGTAGCCCGCTAGCGGCCGGGTTGCGCGTCTGCGCGTCCTGCACCGCGAACTCGAAGCCTCCGAAGAAGCGCACGGTGATCCGGGGCCCGGTCGTCGCATAGGTCTCGCGGCGCGTCATCGCGTCGAAGATGGCCTCGCGGGTGTTCTCGGTCGCCCACACGCCCGCGTAGCCGCCCGCCGCCTGCTGCCAGCCGATGACGCACTCCGTTGCCGAAGCAGCCCACCGGGTGCTCCCAGCGCTTGGGGCTCGGCTCGACGCCCGAGTGCTTGCCGAAGAAGTTGTCCTCCTCGACCGCGGAGAGGCCCGTGTGGCTGTCGGTCGAGCCGATCATCCCGAACTTGTAGGGGTTGGTGCCCAGCTCCTTCTCGAGCTTCAGCCCCAGCTTCAGGGCGGAGCGCCCGTACTCGTACTGGAGCATGTCCTTCGTCTTCGGCACGCTCAGGCTCGAGATTGCCCATGTCCCAGGTCTCGTAGTCTGCGAACTCGTCGTTCGGCGAGAGGAACGGATGCGCCTCGCCGTCGCCCTTGATCTGGGTCACCTCGTAGAGCGGCTCCCACCTCGCGCGGGTCTCGACATACTCGCGGTCGACCGGCTTGCCGGTGAACGACTCCACGAGCGGGAACATGATCCCGTTGCTGAGGTTGCCGTTGTGGGCGATCGCGAGCAGCTGGCCGCCCGTCTTGCCCTCGTAGCCCGCCATCCACTTCCAGAGGTCGCGCGGGTTGTCGCTGCCCGAGAGGTTTGAGCGTCGTGTAGGGCTCGAGCTGGCCGCCGCGGTCCCGTCGTCGCGATAGACGACCACCCGGTGCAGGTTGTTGCCGCCGGTGTTGCGACGTCCACTCGAAGCCGATGAAGGCGGTGAAGCGGCCGGGCTCGTTGTACTTCTCGGCCGCCTTGATCGTGGTGTCCCACGCCGAGCGATAGGCTCGCTGCCCGGCAAGGACGCCAGCGCCTTCGGGAAGGTGTTGTTCGAGAACGCGCTCGATCACCTCGATCGCGGCCTTGACGGCCTGGTCGCCCCCGGCTTGCACCATGTCGTACCAGCTTCTTCCCGGTCGGGATCGGCCAGCATCGCCGGGTCGCCCGCGAACAGCCGCGGGAAGAAGCCCATGTTGTCCGAGTGGTCGGCCACGACCAGGAAGTCGAGCGGCCGCGAGAGCCTCACGCGCGGGCCGGTCGAGGCCGTCACCTCCTCGCCACGCGCGAAGCGATAGGCGTCCTCGGGCCCGAGCCGCGCCCCGAACGCTCCGGCGTCCATCGAGTAGCCGGTGTGCAGATGCGTGTCGCCCCAGAGCACCCGCGTCGGGTAGCTGCGCCCCGCGTACGGCGAGTAGCTCTTCTGGGCGGGGAAGGCGCCCTTCAGCGCCTCGGCGGGCGGGGCCGCTTCCTGGGCAAGCACGGGCGCTCCGAGCGAGGCGGCCGCAGCCACCACGCACGGGATCCATCGGGCCAGGCTTCGCTTCATGCTTTCCTCACACTGAGTGTCGATCGGTGCGGCCGGATCTCCCGTATCTTAGGCGCATGCACGAGTTCGACCAAGACGCCGAAGGGGTGCGGCAGGCTCGGCTACGCGGCCGTGGATCTCGCGGCCGAGCACCGCGCGAGCCTCGACGAGCGGCCCGTGTTCGGCAAGGTCGGCGCCGCCGCGCCGGCGTTCGACGAGCCGCTGCCCGAGACGGGGGAGCCGATCGAGGCCGTGCTCGAGACGGTTCGCGAGCGGATCCTGCCGCGGCCTTTCGGCAACTCGCACCCGCGCTTCTTCGCCTTCATCAACGCGACCGCCGACCCGTCGGGATCGTGGCCGACTATCTCGCCGCCTCCGATGAACAGCAACTGCTGGGGCGGCGACCACGCGGCGATCCACGTCGAGAAGCAGGTGCTGAAGTGGCTCGCCGCGATCCTGGGCCTGCCCGACGCGAGCGAGGGCATCCTCACCTCGGGCGGCTCGATGGCGAACTTCACGGCGCTCGCCACCGCGCGGCGCGCGATGGCGCCGGGCGTGCGCGAGACCGGCTTCGTCGGCACCGAGCCGCTCGTGGTCTACGTCTCCGACGAGGTCCACAACTGCGTCGACAAGGCCGTCGACCTGCTCGGCATCGGCTGGAGGCAGCTCCGCAAGATCCCGACCGACGACCGCTACCGGATCCGCGTCGACCTGCTGAGGCAGGCGATCGCCGACGACCGGCGCGCGGGAAGGAAGCCCGCGATCGTCGTGGGCAACGCCGGCACCGTCAACACCGGCGCGATCGACCCGCTCGACGAGCTCGCCGGGCTCGCGGCCGCCGAGGGGCTCTGGCTCCACGTCGACGGCGCCTACGGAGCGATGGCCACGATCTCGCAGCGCCTGAAGCCGCTCTTCCGCGGCCTCGAGCGCGCCGACTCCGTGGCCGCGGACCCGCACAAGTGGCTCTACGTGCCGTACGAGGCGGGCGCGACGCTCGTGCGCGAGCCGGGGCGCATGGCCGAGGCCTTCGAGCGGCCGGCGCCGTACCTGGTCCACGACCCCGACAGCCCGGTGCGTGGGCCCGGTCTCGTTCAACGAGCGTGGGCCGGAGCTGTCGCGCGGCTTCAAGGCGCTCAAGGTCTGGATGGGCCTGAAGCGGCACGGCGTCGTCGGGCTACGCCGCCGCGGTCGACCACGACGTGGCGATGGCGCGCGAGCTCGCGGAGTGCGTGAGCACCCACCCGGACTTCGAGCTGCTCGCCCCGCCGGTGCTGTCGATCGTCGGCTTCCGCTACCGGCCGCGCGGCAAGGACCTCGACGAAGACGCGCTCGCGAGCCTCAACCGCCGGATCGTGAACCAGCTCGTCGGCAGCGGGGCCTTCTTCCTGGCCCCCACGCTGCTCAAGGGCACGACGGCGATGCGCGTCGCGATCGTGAACTTCCGCACGCGCGAGGCCGACGTGCGCGCCCTCGTCGAGGAGGCCGCGCGCGCGGGCCGGCAGATCCTCTCTGCGTGAAGTAGGATCCGATGCCATGGCCGAGTACCAGGAGGCCCGCCGCGAGCACAGGGCCCTCACCGCGGCCGTCGAGAAGAAGGCGCTCGTCTGGATGGCGCGAGCGGCTGCCGCCGTGGATCAATGCCGACCACCTGACGGCGCTCGGCCTGCTGGCGTTCGCGGTGGGCGGCGCCTGCTACTGGCTGTGCCGGCGGGATCACGCCTTCCTGCACGCCGTGAACGCCTGCCTGGTGCTCAACTGGCTCGGCGACAGCCTCGACGGCACGGTCGCGCGCGTGCGGCAGAAGCTGCGGCCGCGCTACGGCTTCTACGTCGACCACATGGTCGACGCGCTCGGGGCGCTCTTCCTGCTGCTCGGGCTCGCGCACTCGTCGCTCATCACGCCCGCGGTGGCGATCGCGCTGCTCGTCGCCTACCTCTTCCTGACCATCAACATGGGCTACGCGACGCACGCGCTCGGCGTCTTCAAGATCTCGTTCGGCCTCGTGGGCGGCACCGAGATGCGGATCCTGCTCGCGCTCGTCAACCTCGCGGTGCTGCGCTGGCCGCGGATGAGATCGCCGACCGCAGCGTGCTGCTGTTCGACGTGTTCGGGCTGGCCGCGACCGTGGCGGTGGCGTTCACGGCGCTGCGCTCGACGGCGCAGGTCGGCAAGCGGCTCTACGACCTCGAGCGGCTCTAGCTACCAGCCTCCCCCAGCCCGGCCGCCACGACCGCGAAGGTCGCGATCCCGTCCCAGAGGTTCTGGAGCCTCAGGTTCTCGTCGGGCGCGTGCTGCGAGTTGTCGTGGTTGACGATCGGCAGCCCCAGCTCGCGGCGCGCGTTGAGCGCGCGCGCGCTCACGATAGCGCTGACAACGGGTGATTCCGGCTTCATGGCGCGTTCCACATTGCGTTGCGGAACGGAACGACGGTCTCGAGCACCCTGTAGCGGTAGTGCTGCGCGTCGCCCGTGAGTTTCATCGATACCTCGCCGTCGAGCATGGACGGCGGACCTTCCGTGACGGGGGACTTTTCGTATTGCGCGCTGCGCGTGACGATCGCGACGCGCACGGCGCGGATCTGCCGCAGCGTCGCCAGCGGCTGGTTCGGCAGATTCGCGGCGGACCAGACGCCGCCGGTCGCGTCCTGCCACGCGTCGATGATCCCGTCGTTGTTCGGTGTCGAGACCGTACTGCGCCTTGAGGTTGACGACATCGCTGACCAGCGGATTCACGGGGTCGTCGGTCGGCAGCCGCTTCTGCGTGCGCAGCGCGCGCGCGGCGGGGTCAACCGAATAGACGATGCGACCCATCGACGCGGGCTGCCCCAGATTGACGAGCGAGGCGTTCACCGCGGAGTACGTGGCGCCCATGGTGCCGGCGATCGGCGTGTGGGAAAGCGTCGCGAAGCCGGTCGTGCCGTCGACTGCGACCCCGTTGTCGTTGATCGTGGAGAGCGTGCAGCTTGCGCCCTGGACGGCCACGATCACGTCCTTCGGCGCTGAAGCCGACGGGCCCCGGAACCACGTAGGGCTGGGCGGTCGTTGCCGTCTGCTTGAACTGGACAGGCGTCGCCAGCGAGCTCGATCCGCCATAGAGCACCGTGACGGTGTCCGGATCGTTGTCCGTCGCACCGGCAGCGATGAGCGCCGGTATCGGCCGCAGCATCGCGCATCCGTCCAGTATCGCGGTACCGCGCCGTCGGTGGCGGCGACACGATGCCGTTGCCCGCCTGCGACGGTCGCGGGTCAGCACGAAAAGGCCGTAGCTCGCGTTCTGCTGCGCGTCGCTGCCGGCGGTGATCGTGCGCTTCTGGCCCTCGCTGACCTCGTAGATCTGGTAGATCACGAGCACGAGCAGCATCGCGATGACGATGCTGACCATCACCTCGATCAGTCCGATGCCGCGCTCGGCCGGAACGCACGCGGTGCAGGCAGGCGCTCATGGGACCTTCGGATTCCGGCCGATCTGCGCCGTCATCAGCTGCTGGTGGACTTCCTTGTCGCCCGGCAGCTGCCAGAACACCGTGACGACGACATCGCGGCTCTCGGACGAGAGGCCGGGCGTCGAGCCTCGACCTTCGGCGGATGCTCCGCCGCGGACGGCAGCAGCGCCTGGGCCTTCGCCTGCCAGCCCTTGAGCTTCGGGCCGTCGGTGCCGAACTCGGCGTCCATCTTCTCGGCGGTCATCGTCCACATGTCGGCGATCATCGCGCTCGCGAGATTGGCCGCCTCCGCCCGATACCGGGCGTCGTTGGTGACGCGCAGCGAGCTGCCCAGCAGACCGATCAGGCCCAGCACGCCGAACGCGAAGATCAGCATCGCGATCAGCGCCTCGAGCAGATAGCTGCCGGCCTGGCGGCGGCCGCAGCGAGTTGGGCGTGTTCGTCCTGAATTTCATTTCAGCAGGCCCTCGGGTCCGGAGGGATCAGCTTCGAAAGCGCGGGATCGGGATCGCACAGCCGGAGACCGCGCGGCTTCGCGGGATCGGCGGGATTGGGGTCGTCGACGATGATGCGCAGCGGGCGGGCCTCGCCGCTGACGGTCGAGTCGATGTCGATCTGCTGCAGGTGGTCGTCCGCCACCCCCTGGTTGTCGATTCGGCCAAGGCCGTTGAACATGACCTGGAGCTTGCCCGCGGGGGTGACCGTCACCTTGGTGCTGCGTCCCGTTTCCTTGCTCGCGAACGCCTGCGATGGCGGCTGCTCGAGCTCGTTCTTGACCGGATCCTTGACGAGATTGATCGACCAGCCCGCGTCGCCGCCGCCGGCGAGCGTGAACGCGACGCGCGCATTGCGGTTCGCGGCCTCGGCACTGGCGGTGCGCAGGCCGTTGACGATCGATTCCGCCGTCGAGCGGATCTCGCTGTTGCGCAGGTAGGTCGTGAACGACGGCATGCCCAGCAGGAAGAGCAGGACCGAGAATCGCGAGCCCCACCAGCAGCTCGATCAGCGTGAAGCCCCGGCGTCCTGGTGGCGGCGAGCGTCATCCGCAGTCTCCGTTCTTCCTGGATGACCCAGCACGTGTCGGACGTCTTCCAGCCCGCTCGGCGCCTGGTCGTCCTGCGGGTGTTCGCCTGGTCGATCGTGAACTCGAACCCGGTGACCGCGTCCATGCCTGTGGCGGTGACGGTGTAGGTCGTCGGCGTCAGGGTCGTGCACGTGACGGTGAAGTACTTGGTGCTCGCCGGCAGGTAGATCTTGCCGGCCGGGGCCGCGCCCGCCGCGGACGCGATGCAGGCGGCGGGATAGGCGCGGTTGTCGAGAAAATACTGCTCGAGCCGCGTGCGCATGTCCGACAGGTTGGTCTTCGCCTCGACGAGCTTGCTTCGCGTCACGTAGTCGATGTAGCTCGGAAGCGCGACTGGCCCCGAGGATCGCGACGACGGCGACGGTGATCATGACCTCGATCAGCGTGAATCCGGCGATGCGGGAGTGCCTCCGCATGCGTGCGCGATCATCGGTGGAATCCTCTGGCCGTCGAAAGTATCGTAGTTTGCGCAGACTCTCGCCGCAAACCATCCCGACTAACGGGCCCTGCATCGAACGGACGGCCATTCCATCGCAGCCTCGTGTGTCGTGCGTGCGCGCGTCATGACATTGGCATCGTTTCGGCGCCGTGCTGCGCACTCGATGGCGGACACACGCGGCGGGCATGCCGACGCGTGGTGCGCGGCGTTCCGCGCAAGTCGCTCGGTCGGGTCAGGGACAGCGGCTCGCGGACTTTTCGACGCGCACGCGACCGCTGTTCGCGAGCACCACCTGCATCGCGGACTGGCCGGTGCGGCAGACGGTGAACGTGCCCATCTGGAGGGCGCCGTTCAGCATGCGCGCATTCCCGACGCTCGTGTACGAAACGTAATCGTCGAGCGGGCGGTTGGCCTGCACCGTGACGCCCGGCGGCGCCGGACCGTCGACCGCGAGCACCGGTTCGTCGTCGTCGACCTGCCGTTGCGGTTCACGTCCACGAAGACGACGAACCCGGAATCCCAGGATCCGTCGCTCGGCGCAGCGCTGCGCTCCGGGGACTTGCAGAGGTTGACGCGATGTCCGCGGCGGACCGCTTCGGTGCGGGCGAGGGTCATCGTCTCGGCGAGGTGCCGCGCATGGTTTGCGAGCTGGTACGTGGCGAGCCAGTGCGGAAGGACGGCAGCGACAGCAGGCCGAGGATCACCACGAGGGCGAGGCGCCACCAGGACCTCGACCAGCGTGAGCCCTCGCTCGGGAGCGCTCGCGTGGGCGCCGCCGCGCCGGGTCAGCGTAGCGCGCCGCCGGACGCGGCGTGCAGCGCAGTGGCGTGCGGCCGTCCTGTGCTCGTCCAATCGCTCGTCCAATCGTCGGCTCGTGGCATCACCGCCGCTGCCGGAAATCGAATGCGCCCGCTATCGGGATCGCGTCGAGCCTAGATGCAGCCGCGAGCGTCCGGAATTGCGCGGATTGCCTAGACCACGCGTACGATTGCGAGCGCGCCGCGGCGCGAAGCCGCTCTTGACGCCATCCGCTCGTGGGCTAAGCTTCGGTCGGGCCGGGCGGGCCGGGCCGGCCGACGCGCTCCGCGGTGACCCGGCCGCAGCAGGGCGGTCCGGATCGACGGGCAAGGCGGCGCGCAGGGAGAAGCGATCATGAGCATGGCGCATCACCTGCGACCGCTGCGCGACTATCGCGGCCATGCATTTCCGCTGGCAGGACCGACGACGACGGCAAGGTGGCGACGATCACGCTGGACCGACCCGAGCAAGAAGAATCCGCTGACGTTCGATTCCTACGCCGAGCTGCGCGACCTGTTTCGCGCCCTCGCGTACGCGAACGACGTCAAGGCGGTCGTGATCCGCGGCGCGGGCGGCAACTTCTGCTCGGGCGGCGACGTCCACGAGATCATCGGTCCGCTCACGCGGATGACGATGCCGGAGCTCCTCGCGTTCACGCGGATGACCGGCGACCTCGTCATGGCGATGCGGCACTGTCCGCAGCCGATCGTCGCCGCCGTCGACGGCGTGTGCGCGGGCGCCGGCGCGATGGTCGCGCTCGCCGCGGATTTCCGGATCGGCACGCCGGCGGCGCGCACCGCGTTCCTGTTCGTGCGCGTCGGCCTCGCCGGCTGCGACATGGGTGCGTGCACGCTGCTGCCGCGGATGATCGGCCAGGGCCGCGCCGCGGAGCTCCTGTACACGGGCCGCGCGATGAGCGCCGACGAGGGCGCGGCGTGGGGATTCTACAGCCGTGTCGTCGCGCCCGAGTGCGTTGCCGGCCGAAGCGCACGCGCTCGCGCGCTCGCTCGCCGACGGTCCGACGTTCGCGCATGCGATGACGAAGAAGCTCCTGCATCAGGAGTGGGCGATGGATCTCGACGCGGCGATCGAAGCCGAGGCCGAAGCGCAGGCGATCTGCATGCAGACGGCCGATTTCCGCCGTGCGTTCGACGCCTTCGTCGCCAGGCAGACGCCGACAGTTCGAGGGCAATTGAGGTGGCCGCCCCGAAACTCGGGCCGTGCGTCCGGCTTCAGCCGGACGTGAGCGCGCGTCGAAGCCGCCTGAAGGCGCCCCACAGGCGGGCATTGAGGTGGACCTCTCGCACCTCGACTGGCCGTTCTTCGACGACGGACACCGCGCGCTGGCGGCGGACCTTCGCGCGTGGGCGGCGGCGTCGCGGCCGCGCGCGACCGACGCCGACGTCGACGAGCGCTGTCGCGCGCTCGTCCGCGCGCTGGGCGAGGCCGGCTGGCTGCGCTATTGCGTCCCCGCGGCGCATGGCGGGGCGCTCGCCGCCGTCGACTCGCGCGCGCTGTGCATCGCCCGCGAAACGCTGGCGCTATCACGACGGCCTTGCCGACTTCGCGTTCGCGATGCAGGGGCTGGGCAGCGGCGCGATCACGCTCGCCGGCAGCGACGCGCAGAAGGCGCGCTGGCTTCCGGCGGTGGCGCCAGGGCACGGCGATCGCCGCGTTCGCGCTGTCGGAGCCGGATGCCGGATCCGACGTCGGGGCGATGACCACGCGCGCGCGCCGCGACGGCGTCGACTGGGTGCTCGACGGCTGCAAGACCTGGATCTCGAACGGCGGCATCGCCGATTTCTACTGCGTGTTCGCGCGCACGGGCGAGGCCGCCGGCGCGCGCGGCATCTCCGCGTTCCTGGTTCCGGCGCAGACGCCGGGGCTGCGCGATCGCCGAGCGCATCGAGGTGATCGCGCCGCATCCGCTGGCGCGCCTCGAGCTCGCCGGCTGCCGCGTGGCCGCCGACGCGCTGCTCGGCGACGTCGGCGAGGGCTTCAAGCTCGCGATGCGCACGCTCGACATCTTCCGCGCGTCGGTCGCCGCAGCGGCGCTGGGGTTCGCGCGACGGGCGCTCGACGAGGCGCTGGCGCGCGCGCAGCGCGCCGGATGTTCGGCGCCGACGCTCGCCGACCTGCAGCTCACGCAGGCGAAGCTCGGCGAGATGGCGACCGCCATCGATGCGGCGGCGCTGCTCACCTACCGCGCTGCGTGGCTGCGCGACGTCCGCGGGGCGGTCACGACCAAGGAGGCCGCGATGGCGAAGATGGCGGCGACCGAGTCGGCGCAGCAGGTGATCGACGCGGCCGTGCAGCTCTTCGGCGGGCTCGGCGTGACGCGCGGGCAGGTGGTCGAGCGGCTGTACCGGGAGATCCGCGCGCTGCGGATCTACGAGGGCGCGACCGAGGTGCAGAAGCTGATCGTCGCGCGCGAGCTGCTGCGCCGATGACGGGACGTGGCAGATGACGGGCGCCGGGCAGTCTCCGCGGTGCGAGTGCGGCGCCCGGGGGGGAAGGGCAGCGACGCCACGAAGGTGGAGGTCAATCCATGACTTACACGGCGCATGTCGACACCTTCGCACGGGACAACCTGCCGCCGCGCGATGCGTGGCCGGAATTCATCTTCGAGCTGCCGGAGCTGCGGTATCCGGAGCGCCTGAACTGCGCGACCGCGGTGCTCCTCGAGGGCGCGATCGAGCGCGGCTGGGGCGAGCGCACCGCGATCATCGCGCCGGGCGGACGTCGCTGGACCTACGCCGACTGCTCGACCGCGCCAACCGCATCGCCCGCGTGCTGGTCGAGGATCTCGGTCTCGTTCCCGGCAATCGCGTGCTGCTGCGCTCGCCGAACACTCCGCTGCACGCCGCGTGCTGGTTCGCCGTGCTGAAGGCCGGCGGCATCGCCGTCGGCACGATGCCGCTGCTCCGCGCCAAGGAGCTCACCGATATCGTCGACCAAGGCGCAGATCTCGCACGCGCTGTGCGACGTGCGGCTCGCCGACGAGCTCGAGGCGGCGCGTCGCGCACTGTCCGACTGCTCGCATCGGTGGTGACTTCGGCGGCGGCGATTCCGACGAGCTCGACATGCGCATGGCGGGCAAGGCGGCGGCGTTCGCCACGGTCGACACGGCCGCCGAAGACACGGCGCTGATCGCATTCACGTCGGGCACCACCGGCAAGCCGAAGGGCACGATGCACTTCCACCGCGACCTGGTCGCGGCCTGCGACTGCTGGCCGCCGTCGATGCTGCGCGCGCGGCGCGGACGATCTCTTCACCGGGCAGTCCGCCGCTCGCGTTCACGTTCGGCCTGGGCGGGCTGCTGCTGTTCCCGCTGCGGATCGGCGCGTCGACGCTGCTGATCGAGCGCCCGGCGCCGGACGCGCTGCTGCCGGCGATCGCCGCGCACCGCGCGACCGTGCTGTTCACGGCGCCGACGTCCTACCGCGCGATGGCCGCCAACGCGCGACAGCACGACCTCGCGTCGCTGCGCAAATGCGTGTCCGCCGGCGAAGCGCTTCCCGCCGCGACGCGCAAGCTGTGGAAGGACGCGACCGGCATCGAGATCATCGACGGCATCGGCGCCACCGAGATGTTCCACATCTTCATCTCGCACGACGAGGCGCACGCGAAGCCCGGCGCGACCGGGACCGATCGTGCCGGGCTACCGCGCTGTGGTGATGGGCGACGACGGGCGACCGGTGCCGCCGGGCACGGTCGGCCGGCTCGCGGTCAAGGGGCCGACCGGCTGCCGCTACCTCGCCGACGACCGGCAGCGCAAGTACGTGCAGTGACGGCTGGAACTACACCGGCGACGCGTATTCGATCGACGAGCGACGGGTTACTTCCACTACCAGGCGCGCACCGACGACATGATCATCAGCGCCGGCTACAACATCGCCGGACCCGAAGTCGAGGGCGCGCTGCTGCTGCATCCGGCGGTCGCCGAGTGCGGCGTCATCGGCGTGCCGACGACGAGCGCGGCCAGATCGTCAAGGCGTTCGTCGTGCTGAAGCCGGGATTCGTCCCCGGCGAGGCGATGACGCGCGAATTGCAGGACCACGTCAAGCGCGCGATCGCGCCGTACAAGTATCCGCGCGCGATCGAGTACCTGCCAGCGCTGCCGCGCACGCGAGACCGGCAAGCTGCAGCGGTTCCGGCTGCGACAGCTGGAACGCTGATCGCGGCGAGGCCCGACGCGAGGCGCCGCGCCGGAGGTGGCATCCCGCGTGCCGGCGCGCGATAATCGCCCATCCGCCTGCCCTGCGGCTGCCGCGCGTTCCGCAGGCCGGCCCGCGTCCCCGGGGCACCCCCAACGCAACCCGGAGTTCCGTCATGAATGCCCCCGAGCGAGTCCATACCGCGTCCAAGGCGAAATTCGTCTGGGACGATCCGCTGCTGCTCGACGAACAGCTGACCGAGGAGGAGCGGATGGTCCGCGACACCGCGCACGACTACGCGCAGGAGAAGCTGCTGCCGCGCGTCACCGAGGCGTTCCGCAACGAGACCTCCGATCCCGCGCGTGTTCCCGGAGATGGGCGCGCTGGGGCTTGCTCGGTGCGACGCTTCCCGCCGACTACGGCGGCGCGGGCCTCAACTACGTGTGCTACGGGCTGATCGCGCGCGAGATCGAGCGCGTCGACTCCGGCTACCGCTCGATGATGAGCGTGCAGAGCTCGCTCGTGATGTACCCGATCTACACCTACGGCACGCGAGGCGCAGCGGAAGAAGTACCTGCCGAAGCTCGCGACCGGCGAATGGATCGGCTGCTTCGGCCTGACCGAGCCGAACCACGGCTCGGACCCGGGCGGCATGATCACGCGGGCCCACGCCGCGCCCGGCGGCTATCGGCTGGTCGGCAGCAAGATGTGGATCTCGAACTCGCCGATCGCCGACGTCTTCGTCGTCTGGGCGAAGACCGACGACGGCGTGATCCGCGGCTTCATCCTGGAGAAGGGCATGACGGGCCTCTCGGCGCCGAAGATCGAGGGCAAGTTCAGCCTGCGCACGTCGGTCACCGGCGAGATCGTGATGGACGACGTGCACGTGCCGAAGGAGAACCTGCTGCCGCACGTCGAGGGGCTCAAGGGCCCGTTCGGCTGCCTCAACAGCGCGCGCTACGGCATCGCCTGGGGCGCGCTCGGGCGCGGCGGAATCCTGCTGGCACGCTGCGCGCCAGTACACGCTGGACCGCAAGCAGTTCGGCCGGCCGCTCGCCGCCAACCAGCTGATCCAGAAGAAGCTCGCCGACATGCAGACCGAGATCACGCTCGGCCTGCAGGGCTGCCTGCGCCTCGGGCCGGATGAAGGACGAAGGCAAGGCGGCGCCGGAGATCACGTCGATCATGAAGCGCAATTCCTGCGGCAAGGCGCTCGAGATCGCGCGGATGGCGCGCGACATGCACGGCGGCAACGGCATCGTCGACGAGTTCCACGTGATCCGCCACCTGCTGAACCTCGAGACGGTCAACACCTACGAGGGCACGCACGACGTCCACGCGCTGATCCTCGGCCGCGCGCAGACCGGCATATCCGCGTTCAGCTGAAGCGGCGATGAAGCTCTACGACTACTTCCGCTCGTCGGCCGCCTATCGCGTGCGGATCGCGCTCGAACCTGAAGGGCCTCGCGCCGGAGCGCGCGTTCGTCCACCTGCGCCGCGGCGCGCAGCGCGACGACGACTACCTCGCGCTCAATCCGCAGGGGCTCGTCCCGTCGCTCGTCACCGACGACGGCGACGTGCTGACGCAGTCGCTCGCGATCATCGAATGGCTGGACGAGACGCATCCGCGACCGCCGCTGCTGCCCGCGGAGCCCGGCGGGCCGCGCGCGCGTGCGCGCGCTCGCGCTCGCGATCGCCTGCGACATCCATCCGCTCAACAACCTGCGCGTGCTGAACTACCTGACCGGCACGCTCGGCGCGACCGAGGCGCAGAAGGACGGCTGGTACCGGTACTGGTGCGACGTCGGGCTGGAGGCGCTCGAGACGCAGCTCGCCCGGGACGCGGCGACCGGCGCGTTCTGCCACGGCGACACGCCGACGCTCGCCGACATCTGCCTCGTTCCGCAGCTCGCCAACGCGCGGCGCGTCGACCTCGATCTCGCGCCGTATCCGACGCTGCTGCGCATCGAGACCGCCTGCAACGCGCTGCCGGCGTTCGCCGCCGCGCGCGCGCACCGGCGCGGCAACCGCGACGCCGAGTAGCCGCCGAGCCCTCGACGATTGCATCGCGAATGACCACCGTATGACCACCGTCTTCCCCGCCTGGGATCCACCCGACCGTACCGGTCGCCGGCAGCGCCGACCGCTTTCCCGTCCGCCACATCTACTGCGTCGGCCGCAACTACGCCGAGCATGCGAAGGAGATGGGCGGCGACGCGACGAAGGAGCCGCCGTTCTTCTTCACCAAGCCTGCGGATGCCATCGTCCCGGTCGTGCCGCCGGCGGTCGGCCGGGTCCATTACCCGCTGGCGACGACGGAACTATCACCACGAAATCGAACTGGTCGTGGCCATCGGTGCGCGCGGCTCCCGGCTCGCGCCAGCGGCAGCGCTCGCGATCGTCTGGGGCTACGCCGTCGGCCTCGACATGACGCGCCGCGACTTGCAGGCCGAGATGCGCGAGAAGAAGCGGCCGTGGGACATCGGCAAGTCGTTCGCCGAAGCGGCGCCGATCGGGCCGATCCATCCGGTCGCGGCGGTCGGTCACCCGGCGGCCGGGCGGATCTGGCTCGACGTCAACGGCGCGCACCGGCAGCAGGGCGACCTGTCGCGAGATGATCTGGGACGTCGCGCACACGATCCACTTCCTTTCGCAATACTACGAGCTCCTGCCCGGCGACCTCATCTACACCGGGACGCCCGCGGGCGTGGGGGCGGTCGTCGCCGGGCGATCGCCTCGACGGCGGCATCGACGGCCTGGGCACGCTGGCGATCGCGATCGCACCTCCCGCCGCGTAGCGTGTGAGCCTGCCCATCGCGCACTCGCCCATGAGCGCCGCAGCGCCGTCCCGAGGCGCGAATTGTTCCCCCTCGGGGGGCAGCGCAGCGGCCGAATTGGCCAATGAGGCCGCAAGCGTGGGGGTCGTTACATGAGCACGGTCGCATTCACGCCGGAGTTCGTCGAGCGCGGGTACAACAACCGGGCCGCCGTTCCGGAGCATCCGCAATGGCTCGCGCGATTCGCGGAGCTGTCGGCCAGGGCGCGTGCGGCGCTCGCGCCCAGGCTCGACCTGCGCTACGGGCCGGGTCCGCAGGAGACCCTCGACCTCTTCCTGCCGGTGGGCCGCGCACGCGGCACGTTCGTGTTCCTGCACGGCGGCTACTGGCGCGCGCTCGACAAGAGCGACTTCTCGTTCGTCGCGGAGCCGTTCGTCGCGCAGGGCTGCGCGGTCGCGGTCGTCAACTACGATCTGTGCCCCGACGTGTCCATTGCCACGATCGTCGAGGAATGCCGGCGCGCGGTGGCCTGGGTCGTACGCGACGGGCGCCGGCGCAGGGCGCCCCGGCCGCGTCGTCATCGGCGGGCATTCGGCGGGCGGGCATCTGGCGGCGATGATGCTCGCGACGGACTGGAGCGGCGCACGGATCTGGCGCGCGATCCGCTGGCGGGCGCCGTTTCGGTTTCGGGCGTGCACGACCTCGCGCCGCTGGTGCAGTTCTCGTTCAACGTCGACTTCAGGCTCGACGACGCCGAGGCCGCGCGGCTTTCGCCCGTGCGCCTGCCGCCGCGCTCGCGCGCCCCGCTCGTGCTCGCGGTGGGCGCCGCGAAACCTCCGAGTTCATTCGGCAGACGCGGATGCTGTGGGACGCGTGGCCCGCCAACCGGCCCGCCGGCGCGCGCATGCGCCGCTGATCATTGCCGACCGCCACCACTTCAGCGTGATCGTCGACTACGCCGACCTCGAGAGCGAGCTGACGCGGGCGACGCTCGCGCTCTTCTAGCGTGCGCATCGGCGCTTCCCGCGTTGCGCAGTCGCGCGAAGGTCCGCGCACGATGGCGGCGCCGAGGGCGATCGGCGCCGCGCGTGCTTCGAGCGCTACGCTGGCACTAGCCGCCGGGGCCCCGGTACGTAACGGATTTCTTCGTCGCGGCGTCGACTTCCTCGGGCGTCAGCAGCACCGTCGTGTTCGCCGAAGCCTTCCCGGATTGCGCGACGGCGAGCGCCATGGCCGCCGCCGTCGTGTTGTCGGGCAGGTCGACGATCACGTACGCATCGGTGCCGCCGAACGCGAAGTAGAACGACTCGAGCCGGCCACCGAGGCCGGCGACCGCCTTCTCGACGGCGGCGCGGCGCGCCGTGCCGCCGTCCTTGAGGATCCCCTTGGCCCCTTCGGCCGTGTAATTCGCCTGGAACAGATACTTCGGCATCGTCTGTTTCCTCCGTGGTTGCGCGCCGCCAGGCCCCGTCCGCAGCATCCAGCCGCGGCCGCAGTGCCCCGGCGCGTTGGCGGATTCTGCCCCGAATGTCGGGTAAACGAAACCGGCGCGAAGACAGCGCCGCTCGGCAGGCATCGCCGCTTGACAACTGACCATGGGTCACTTAATCTGCCAGAATAACTGACTGCGGGTCAGTTAATGCAAGCGAGGGCAACGACATGGTGATCCGTCAGCGCGCCATTCAGGCCGAAGACAAGCAGGAGCGGCACGACGCGATCCTCGATGCCGCGCAGCGCCTGCTGCTGCGCTCGCCCGAACGGGTCGCGAACGTCGCCGAAGTGGCCGAGGAGGCGCGGCTCGCCAAGGGCACGGTCTACCTCTATTTTCCGAGCAAGGAAGAGCTGCTGCTCGCGCTGCACGAGCGCAACGTCGACGGCTTCTTCCGTTCGCGTCATCGCGCTGCGTCGAGGGCGACGGACCGGTCGCCATCGACGACATGCTGACGCTGACGAAGCGTTACATGATCGAGCCGCCGCTGTTCCTGCCACTGGCCTCGCGCTGCTTCGCCCTGATGGCGCAGAGCATTCCGGCGGAAGCCGCGACGGCCTTCCGGCAGCGGATGTCCGACCGGCTCCTGCGCGCCGGCGCCGGCCTCGAGCGCCACTTTGCCGCAGCTCGGACCCGGGCGGCGGCGTGCAGCTCCTGCGCCATTCCTATGCGCTGATCATCGGCCTGTGGCAGATGTCGGCCGCTGCCGGCACCGAGCACGCGCACGCCGCCGGAGCGCGTGCCTCCCGCATTCGCATGGCGTTACGAGGACGACCTCGAGCGCGCGCTGCGGGCCCTTTGGCGTGGCGCGATCGGCAGCGCGGTTGCGTCGGCGACAAACGGCGCCCGGCGGCTCGCGATGAAACGTCCGATTCCGGCGCTGCTTCGCGGTGCTCGCGCTGGCCGGCGCTCGTCGGCTGCGCGAAGCACGAGTCCGCGCCCGAGCCGGTGCGGCCCGTCCAGCTCGCCCCGGTCGTCATCGGTTCGATGGCCGGAATCGCGGGCTTTGCCGGCGAAGTGAAGCCGCGTCACGAAGCAGACCTCGCCTTTCGCATCGCGCGGGAAGATCATCGTCCGCACCGTCGATCGTGGGATCGCGGGTGAAGAAGGGCCAGGTGCTCGCCCGCCTCGATCCTGCCGACGTCGCACTGCAGGCGGAGGCCGCCACGGCGGCGGTTGCCGCCGCGGAGACGGAGTACGCGTACGCCAAGGCCGAGTTCGAGCGCTACCAGAACCTGTTCGCGCAGAAGTTCGTCAGCGGCTCCGCGCTCGACCAGAAGCAGAACGCGCTCAACGACGAACCGGGCGAAATTCGAGCAGGCGAAGGCGCAGCTCGCGGTGGCGCGGAACCAGTCCGCGTACGCGGTCGCTGGTGGCGCCGGACGACGGCGTCATCACCGCGATCACCGCCGAGGCAGGGCAGGTCGTGGCGGCCGGCCAGACCGTGATGAAGCTCGCACGCGAGGACGAGCGCGAGGTCGCGATCAGCGTTCCCGAGAACCGGATCGACGAGGTCAGGCGCGCGAAAGCAGATCGGCGTCTCCCTGTGGGCGAATCCGCAAAGGGTCTATCCGGCGCGCGTGCGCGAGATCGCACCGGCGGTCGATCCGGCGACCCGTACCTTCGCCGTGCGCGTGGCGGTCACGGCGCCCGACGCCTCGCTGCAATGGGGAATGACGGCGACGGTCGGGCTGACCACGGAAGGCCCGGCCGCTGCCGCATTGCTGCCGCTGTCGTCGCTCTACCGGCAGGACGGCCAGCCGGCGGTGTGGGTCTACGATCCGTCGACGCAGCGAAGTCTCCCTGCGGCCGGTCGTGATCGGGCAGTACCGCGAGGACGGCGTCGTCGTGACGGCCGGCCTCGCCGCCGGCGAGTGGGTTGTCGCCGCCGGTGTCCACAAGCTTCGGCCGGGCCAGAAGGTCCGACCGTACGACGGCGGCACGCAGGCGGCCGAGCCGGCAGGCGCACCGCGTCGCCTGGCGGCGCCTGCGGCGAAGGGCTAGCACCGGCCGCGGCCGAACTCGTCGCATGGACCCGACTCCGCAGATCCGGCGCGGCTCGCTCGCGCTTCAACCTCTCCGAATGGGCGCTGCATCATCGCCCGCTGGTGCTGTTCCTCATCGTCGTCAGCGCGCTCGCCGGAATCCTGTCGCTACCAGAAGCTCGGCCAGTCGGAAGATCCGCCGTACACGTTCAAGGTGATGGTCGTGCGCACGCAGTGGCCCGGCGCGACGGCACGCGATGTCGAGCTGCAGGTGACCGACCGGATCGAGCGCAAGCTGCAGGACGTGCCCAACATCGATTGGGTGCGCAGCTACTCGAGGCCGGGCGAATCACTGGTGTTCTTCTCGATGAAGGACAGCACGCCGGTGTCCGCCGTACCGGAGACCTTCTATCAGGTGCGCAAGAAGGTCGGCGACATGCGGAACACGCTTCCGAGCGGGGTCCAGGGCCCGTACTTCAACGACGAGTTCGGCGACACCTACACCAACGTCTATGCGCTGACCGGCGACGGCTTCGACTACCGGGCGCTCAAGGAATTCGGCGACCGCATTCGCGCCGAGCTGCTGCACGTGCCGGGCGTGGCCAAGGTCGAGTTCGTCGGCGAGCAGGAGGAGAAGATCTTCATCGAGCTTTCGAACAGCAAGCTCGCGACGCTCGGCGTCGAGCCGGCGCAGATCTTCCAGACGCTCGCGGCGCAGAACTCGATCGTCGCCGCCGGCGTCTTCGACACGCCGACCGACCGGATCCACCTGCGCCCGAGCGGGGCCTTCGCCTCGCTGGAGGCAATCCGGGACATCGCGATTCGCGCCAACGACCGCGTGTTCCGACTGGGAGACATCGCGACTGTCGTGCGCGGCTACGTCGATCCTCCGCAGCAGCGGATGCGCTTTCTCGGCCGCGAGGCGCTCGGCATCGGGGTCACGATGGTCAAGGGCGGCGACGTCGTCGTGCTCGGACGTGCGCTCGACGCCGAGATCGCGCGCATCGGCAAGGCGCTCCCGGTGGGGCTCGAGATCGAGACGGTGGCGAGCATGCCGCGCGCGGTGGAGCGCTCGGTCAACCAGTTCGTGCGCTCGCTCGCCGAGGCGGTGCTGATCGTCCTCGCGGTGTCGCTGCTCTCCCTCGGGCTGCGCACCGGGCTCGTCGTCGCGGTGTCGATTCCGCTCGTCCTCGCGCTGACATTCCTCGGGATGTGGCTGTTCGACATCGGCCTGCACAAGATCTCGCTGGGGGCGCTGATCCTCTCGCTGGGACTGCTCGTCGACGACGCGATCATCGCGGTCGAGATGATGGCGATCAAGCTGGAACAGGGGTACGACCGCTTTCGCGCCGCGAGCTTCGCCTACACGAGCACGGCGTTTCCGATGCTGACCGGCACGCTGATCACGGTGGCCGGCTTCCTGCCGATCGCGACGGCGAAGAGCAGCACGGGGGAGTACACGCGCTCGATCTTCCAGGTGTCGTCGATCGCGCTGATCGCGTCGTGGCTCGTCGCCGTGGTCGTGATTCCGTACCTCGGCTACCGGATGCTGCCGGATTTCGCGCAGGCACGCGCGCCTTCCCTGTGGACAAGGCTCCGGGCCCGGCTGCGCGGGCAAAGCCCTCCGGCACCGGTGGCGGCCGCACACGCCGATCCCGAGTCGGTATACCGGACGCCGTTCTATCTGCGGCTGCGCGCGATGGTCGCATGGGTGGTCGACCATCGCGCGACCGTGATCGGCGCGACCGCGCTTGCATTCGTCGCGGCGCTCGTGCTGTTCCGGTTCGTTCCCCAGCAGTTCTTTCCGGCGTCATCGCGCCCCGAGCTGCTGGTCGACCTGCGGCTGGCGGAGGGGAGCTCGTACGCGGCGACGCTCGCCGAGTCCCGGAAGCTCGAAGCGATACTCGACGGGGAAACGGGGATCGAGAGCTACGTCGCCTATGTCGGCAGCGGCTCGCCGCGCTTCTACCTCCCGCTCGACCAGCAGCTGCAGCAATCGAACTTCGCGCAGTTCGTCGTTCTCGCGCGCGACAACGTCGAGCGCGAGCGTCTGCGCGCGCGTCTGCTGGCGCGATTCGCCGAGGATTTCCCGGCGCTGCGCGGCCGCGTGGCGCGACTGGAGAACGGTCCGCCCGTCGGCTTCCCGGTCCAGTTCCGCGTCTCGGGCGAGGACATCGGCAAGGTGCGCGCGATTGCGCAACAGGTGGCCAACGCGATGCGCGCGGACCCGGACACCGACAACGTGCAGTTCGACTGGGACGAGCCGACCAAGGCGGTGCGGCTCGCGATCGACCAGAACAAGGCGCGGGTGCTGGGCTTCTCGTCGCAGGACATCGCCACGTTCCTCAACAACGCGGTCTCCGGTGTCACGGTGACCAGCTACCGCGAGGGCGACAAGCAGATCGACGTCGTGGTCCGCGGCGCCCGCGCGGAGCGCGCCGCGCTTTCCTCGCTCGGGGACCTCGCGATCCCGTCGCGCAACGGCAAGGCCGTGCCGATCACGCAGCTCGCCGAGATCACCTATGAGCAGGAGGAGGGTATCGTCTGGCGCCGGAACCGGCTGCCGACGATCACCGTGCGTGCCGATCTCAAGGGAGACGCGCAGGGGCCGGATGTTACGAGCCGGATCGACCCGCGGCTCGACTCGCTCCGGCACGCGCTTCCGCTTGGCTACCGGATCGAGATGGGCGGGGCGATCGAGGACTCGACGCGTGGGCAGCGCTCGATCGTGGCCGGGATTCCGCTGCTCGTCGTCTGCGTGCTGACGCTGCTGATGGTGCAGCTCAAGAGCTTCGCGCGTACCGCGATGGTCGTGCTGACAGCCCCGCTCGGCCTGATCGGCGTGACGCTGGCGCTGCTCGCGTTCGGCAAGCCGTTCGGCTTCGTCGCGATGCTGGGAACGATCGCGCTGTCCGGGATCATCATGCGCAACTCGGTGATCCTCGTCGACCAGATCGACCAGGACATCGTCGCGGGCGCGACGCCCTGGGAGGCGATCGTCGGGGCGACGGTGCGCCGTTTCCGTCCGATCGTGCTGACGGCTGCCGCCGCGGTGCTGGCGATGATTCCGCTGACCCGCAGCGACTTCTTCGGTCCGATGGCGGTCGCGATGATGGGCGGCATCATCGTCGCGACGGTGCTGACGCTGGGCTTTCTGCCGGCACTTTATGCGGCCTGGTTTCGCGTGGCGCGTTCGGCGCTCGCCGATGCGTCCGGCGATCGCGGCGCATTCCCGGTGGCGGCCGTATCGGCCGAGCGCGGCCGCGGGTAGAATGATCGGCTCCAGAGCGCGACCGCATCACCGATGACCCTGAGTTCGATTCCGGAGATCGTCGCCGACCTCAAGGCCGGGCGCATGGCGGTGCTCGTCGACGAGGAGGATCGCGAGAACGAGGGCGACCTCATCTTCGCCGCCGATTTCGTCACGCCCGAAAAGATCAATTTCATGGCGGTGCACGGCCGCGGACTGATCTGCATGCCGATCGCCGCCGAGCACGCGCGGCGCCTGAACCTCGCACCGATGGTCGCTCATAACCGGTCGGTCCACGGCACGAACTTCACCGTGTCGATCGAGGCCGCCCAGGGCGTCACCACCGGCATCTCGGCCGCCGATCGCGCGCATACGATCCGCGTTGCCGCCGCCGCCGACGCGAAGCCGTCGGACATCGTGCAGCCCGGGCCACGTCTTTCCGCTGATCGCGCAGCCCGGGCGGCGTGCTGGCGCGTGCCGGGCACACCGAGGCCTGCTGCGACCTGGCGGCGCTGGCGGGGCTCACGCCGGCGGCCGTGCTGTGCGAGATCATGAACGCCGACGGCACGATGGCGCGGCTGCCTGATCTCGCGGTCTTCGCCGCCGAGCACGGCCTGAAGATCGGCGCGATCGCCGACCTCATCCACTACCGGAGCCGCACCGAGCGGCTGATCGAGCGGATCGCCGAGCGGCCGCTCGCGACCGCGCACGGCGCCTTCCGGCTGGTCGTCTATCGCGACAAGCTGACCGACGCGACGCACCTCGCGCTGGTGCGCGGTCCGGTCGTCGCCGGACACCGAGACGCTGGTGCGCGTGCACGAGCCGCTGTCGGTGATGGACCTGCTCGACACGGGCAGCACGTCGCATTCGTGGACCATTGCCGCGGCGCTCGACGCGATCGCCGAGGCCGGCCGCGGCGTCGTCGTGCTGCTGCATCGGCCGGAGAGCGCGGACGAGCTGCGCCAGCGCGCGCTCGACGCCGAGCCGCCGATCTCGCCGAAGATCGACCTGCGCAACTACGGCATCGGCGCGCAGATCCTGCGCGATCTGAACGTCGGCAGGATGCGGCTGCTCGCGAAGCCGCGCAAGATGCCGAGCATGACCGGATTCGACCTCGAGGTCACCGGCTACCTCGAGCAGCCTCCGGCGCGCAGGGCGTCCTAGCGTTCCGCGCGATGCCGCGCCATCCTCGCTTGCGCGCACAGACCATGCCCGATACGTCGCATTCCTCCCAGCACCAGCGGCATCGGCCGCCGCGTCGGCATCGTGCTGTCGCGATTCAATCCGGGCTATGGCGACCTGATGCTCGCCGGCGCGCTGCGCGCGCTGAAGGAAGCCGGCGTCGCCGAGCGCAGCATCACGATCGCCACGGTCCCCGGCGCGCTGGAAACGCCGCTCGCGCTGCAGCGCTTCGCGCAGTCCGGCGATTACGACGCGCTGGTCGCGCTGGGCGCGGTGATCCGCGGCGAGACCTACCATTTCGAGATCGTCGCCAACGAATCGGCGCGCGGCGTCGCCGAGGTGCAGCTCGAATTCGGCATCCCGATCGGCAACGGCATTCTGACGACGGACACCGACGAGCAGGCGCTGACGCGCGCGGAGGCGAAGGGATTCGAGGCGGCGCAGGCGGCGCTCGAGCTCGCCAACCTGCTGGACGTCATCGATGAAGACTAGCCCGCGCCGGCGGGCCCGCGAGTTCGTCCTGCAGGGACTCTACCAGCGGCAGCTCTCCGGCAATGCTCGCCGATGCGATCCGCGCGCAGCTGGTGGAGGCATCCGGCTTCGCCAAGGCCGATGACGACTACTTCGACGTGCTGTGGACCGGTGTCTGCGCGGAGTACGACGAGCTCGTCTCGCTTATCGCCCCGAATCTCGACCGGCGCGTCGCGCAGCTTTCGCCGGTCGAGCGTGCGATCCTCGTGATTGGCGCGTGGGAACTGGCGCACCGCTCCGAGATACCCGTGTCGCGTCGTGATCAACGAGGCCATCGAGCTCGCGAAGTCCTACGGCGGAACCGACGGTCACAAGTTCGTCAACGGCGTGCTGGACAAGCTTGCCGTGTCGCTGCGCGCGGCGGAAATGGATGCGCTGCGCTGCGGCACAGGCGCCGCCTGATCAAGATGCCGCTCACCGGATTGGCGCGGGCGCTGGCGCGTGCCGCCGCGGCCGCGGCGGCGATCATCGCCTTTCCCGCCGTCGGCCTCGCTGTCGATCTACTGCACCCACGATCCCGACGCCTGCGAGCTCGCGGCCCAGACGTTCACGCGGGAGACCGGGATCGGCGTCGCCATGGTGCGCAAGCCCACCGGCGAGGTGTTCGCGCAGATCCGGGCCGAGCGCGACAACCCGAAGGCCGATCTCTGGTACGGCGGGACGTTCGATTCGTTTCTGCAGGGGGCGGCGGAAGGTCTGTTCGCGCCGTACCGGTCACCAAGGCTCGCGGAGCTCTACCCGTGGGCGCAGCGGCAGGCCGGGGCCACGGGCGATCGCGCCGTGGCGATCTACCGGATCATCATCGGCTTCGGCACCAATTCATCGGTGCTCGCGAAGAAGAGCCTGCCGACGCCGCGCTGCTGGTCGGACCTGACGAGGCCCGAGTACCGGAGCGAGATCGAACTGTCGAATCCCGTGACGAGCGGGACCGGCTACACGATACTCGCCACGCTCGTCGCGCTCTACGGCGAGGACGCTGCGTTCGCATACCTGAAGCGCCTCGGTCCGAACGTCGTCCGCTACACGCAGTCGGGGACGGCGCAGGGGCCCTCGGTCGCGCGCGGCGAAGTGGGTGTGGGCGTGAGCTTCGTCCATGAATTCGTGACGCAACAGCTCGCGGGCTTTCCGGTCGACGTCGCGATCCCCTGCGAGGGCACCGGGGACGCGCTGGGCGGCATGGCGATCATCGCCAACGGACCGAATCCTGGAGACGCGCGCGTGTTCTACGACTGGGCGCTCGGCAAGGGGGCGCAGGAGCTCGCGAACCGCACGCGCAACCTGATTCTGCCCGCAAACCGATCGGCTGCGATCCGACCCGAGGCCGCACGGTTTGCGCGGGGCGGCGATGGTCGACGTCGATCCGGCGCGATTCGGCGCGCCGGCCGAGAAGAAACGGCTTCTCGCGCGTTGGCAGAACGAAATCGGCGACGCGCTGAAGTAGGTCGTCGCGGCCGCCGGCCCGCGCGCGCGCATCACCTATAATCCGGCCGTGAACGAGTTCGAGCTGATCGCGCGGTACTTCTCGCGACCGCCGCGAGGTGCGTCGGTGCATCTGGGAGTCGGTGACGACGCGGCGCTGCTCGTACCCGCCCCCGGCTGCGAGCTCGCCGTGTCCGTCGACATGCTGGTCGAGGGTCGGCACTTCACCGCCGATGCCGATCCGGAGAAGCTCGCGTACAAGACGCTCGCGGTGAACCTCTCCGACATGGCCGCGATGGGCGCGGTGCCGAAGTGGGCGCTCCTCGCCGGGGCGCTGCCGGACGACGACGCCGACTGGCTCGCGGCGTTCGCCCGCGGCTTCTACGCCCTCGCCGACGAATACGACGTCGACCTCGTCGGCGGCGACACGACACGCGGTCCGCGCAACCTCTGCGTGACGATCATCGGTGAAGTGCCCGAGGGCCAGGCGCTCACGCGCGCGGGTGCGCGGTCCGGCGATGATGTCTATGTCTCGGGGGCTCTGGGCGACGCGGCGCTGGCGGTCGCGGCGAACGCGGGACGCGTCGAGCTCGACCCGGCCGCGCTGGCAGCCGCGCGCGCGCGTCTCGACACGCCCGCGCCGCGGGTCGCCCTCGGCATCGCGCTGCGCGGCGTGGCGACCGCGGCGATCGACATCTCCGACGGTCTCGTCGGAGACCTCGGGCACATTCTCGAGCGCTCGCAGGTCGGCGCGACGGTCGAGCTCGAAGCGTCCCGCGGTCGGCGGCGCTGGCGCGGATGCGTCGACGGCGCGCGACGGGAGCTCGCGCTCGAATGCCTTCTCGCCGGCGGTGACGACTACGAACTGTGCTTCACGGCGCGACCCGCGGCGGCGGAGCGTCTTGCGGCGATCGCCGCCGGCGCCGCGGTGCCGCTCGCGCGCATCGGCAAGATCACCGCTGCGTCCGGGCTCGTCGTGCGCGACGAGGCGGGCGCGCCGCTCTCCCGGCTGCCGAGAGCCTACGACCACTTCGCCTGACCAACTGCACACGACGTGGATGAACGGCGCCGCCGCCCCGGGCTTCGAGTTCCTGTTTCGCCACCCGGCGCACTTCATCGCGCTCGGTTTCGGCGTCGGGCTCATGCCCGTGGCGCCCGGCACCTTCGGCACGCTGGCCGCGATACCGATTGCCGCGGCGCTCCATGCCTACGTTCCCGACGCCGTCTTCGCGGCGGTGATCGTCGCGTTCGCGTTGATCGGCGTCTGGGCCGCGGCAGGTCACCGGCCGCGACCTGGGGGTCGCCGACCACGGCGCGATCGTGTGGGACGAGGTGGTCGCGTTCCTGCTCGTGCTGTACTTCGTCGGTGGTGACGGCGTGCGCGTCGCATTCGCGTTCCTGCTGTTCCGGTTCTTCGACATCGTGAAGCCACCACCGATCCGGCAGGTCGACGCCGCGCTGAAGAACGGCGTCGGCGTGATGGCCGACGACGTCGTCGCGGCGGCCTACACGCTGCTCGTGCTCGCGCTCTGGCAACGCGCGTTCGGATGACCGGATGACGAGCGACGTCGAGCGGACATCGCCGCCGCCGGGTGCCAGGCGCATCGAGGAGGCCGGATTGAATGCGCTGCAGACGCAGCGGCAGCTCTTCTACGACGGATGGCTGCTGCGCGTGTCGCCGGGTTCGGCGAAGCGGGCGCGGAGTGTCAACGCGCACTTCGGCTCGTCGCTGCCGCTCGCGCAGAAGATTGCCCACTGCGAGAATGTCTATGCGCGGCATGGGCTGCCGATCCTGTTCCGGATGACCCCCTTCGATCATCCGCCCGATCTCGAAACGAAGCTGGAAGCGCGCGGCTACGAGGCGTTCGGCGAGACGCTGGTGCAGATGGTCGCGCTCGATCGTCCGCCGGAGCTGCCCGACGCGGACTGCGCGTGCGAGCTCGACGTGCCGGACGCGGCGGGCTTCGTCGATGCCGTCGGTGATCTTCGGGGATCGACCGGGCCGCAACGGGAAGCCCATCTCGAGCGGCTCGCGAACTCGGTGCTGAGCACGCGCCACGCGGTCGTGCGCGTCGCGGGGCGCGTCGTGTGTGCGGCGCAGATCGCGATCGACGGCGAGCTTGCCGGCGTCTTCGATGTGATCAGTGCACCGGATTCCCGCGGCAAGGGTTATGCGACGCTGGCCTGCGCCTCGCTTCTGTCGTGGGCATGGCAGCACGGCGCCCAGTCGGCGTATCTCCAGGTCAGCGCCGACAATGCGCCAGCCGTCGCCCTTTATCGCAAGTTTGCCTTCGCGACCGTCTACACCTACCACTACCGCGGCCGGCCGGGGAGCTGCGAATGAGCGCCGCCGGCGACGCCATCGACTTGGCCACGCGCCTTGGCCGCGCGTTCGAGGCGCGGGGGTGGAAGATTGCCACCGCCGAGTCGTGTACGGGGGGCCTGATCGCCGGTGCCATCACCGCCGTCGCCGGAAGCTCCGCGTGGTTCGATCGCGGCTTCGTCACCTACTCGAACGAGGCCAAGATCGAGGTCCTGGGCGTTCACCCGGAGACGATTGCGGCGTGGGGGGCCGTGAGCGAAGCCGCAGCGCGCGAGATGGCCGCGGGTGCGTTGGCCGCCAGCCTGGCCGAGTTCGCGGTCGCGGTCACCGGCATTGCCGGGCCGTCCGGGGGCACGCCCGACAAGCCGGTCGGACTGGTCTGCTTCGCGTGGGCACGTCGGCACGGACCGGTCGAAGCGCATACCGCTCGTTTCGCCGGCGACCGCGCAGCGGTGCGCGAGGCGGCGGTCGTGGTAGCCCTGGACGGGCTGATCCGCCAGGCAGGCGCGGCGTGAGCTGCGCCGCCAGCGGTGTCCCCGGGGGAGCGGGCCCGGCACGGCCAGACTGCCGCCAGTCCTGACGGCCCGAATCATCCGTTCGGGGAGTTGCATCGAACGATCGTTCTATGCCATGATCGAGCGCGTCGGTACGGTCGCCCACGATCGCACGGGCCGCCGTCACTGACACCGAAATACACCGAAATACACCGTAATAGACCGTACTCGCCGCCATACCCACCGGCGCCGCGCTGCGCCATACTTCGGAGCCTTCACGCATGCCCCTCGACAACGCGATGGACGACCACAAAAGCAAGGCCCTTGCCGCGGCATTGGCGCAGATCGAGAAACAGTTCGGCAAGGGCTCGATCATGAAAATGGGCGAGTGCCCAGATCCAGAACGACCTGCAGGTCGTCTCCACCGGGTCGCTCGGGCTCGATATCGCGCTGGGGGTCGGCGGGCTGCCGCGCGGCCGGGTCGTCGAGATCTACGGTCCGGAGTCGTCCGGCAAGACGACCCTGTCGCTGCAGGTCGTCGCCCAGGTGCAGAAGGCGGGCGGCACCGCCGCGTACATCGACGCCGAGCACGCGCTCGATCCGGTCTATGCCGGCAAGCTGGGCGTCAATGTCGACGATCTGCTGATCTCGCAGCCGGACACCGGCGAGCAGGCGCTCGAAATCGCCGACATGCTGGTGCGCTCGGGCGGCGGTCGACATCATCGTCATCGATTCGGTGGCCGCGCTGGTGCCCAAGGCCGAGATCGAAGGCGAGATGGGCGATCAGCTGCCCGGCCTGCAGGCCCGGCTCATGAGCCAGGCGCTGCGCAAGCTCACCGCCAACATCAAGCGCGCGAACACGCTGGTGATCTTCATCAACCAGATCCGGATGAAGATCGGCGTGATGTTCGGCAATCCGGAAACGACGACCGGCGGCAACGCGCTCAAGTTCTACGCATCGGTACGGCTCGACATCCGCCGGATCGGCGCGATCAAGAAGGGCGACGAGGTCATCGGCAACGAGACGCGCGTCAAGGTGGTGAAGAACAAGGTCGCGCCGCCGTTCCGCGAGGCGCTGTTCGACATCCTCTATGGCGAGGGCATCTCCCGCCACGGAGAGATCATCGAGCTCGGTGTCGCGCAGGGCATCATCGAGAAGTCCGGCGCCTGGTACGCGTACGCCGGTGACAAGATCGGGCAGGGCAAGGACAACACCCGCGAGTTCCTGCGCGAGCATCCCGAAATGGCCGACGAGATCGAAGCAAAGATCCGGGCGGCGGTCGGCGTGCCGGTCCCCGGTGCGCTGCGCGCGCGCGGCGAGCCTCCGGGCGACGAATAGCGAGGAAGATGCCGAAATCGCTGAAGGCGCGCGCCATTGCGCTCCTCGCGCGCCGCGAGTATTCGCGTGCGGAATTGCGGGAGCGACTCGTCGCCGGCGGTCGGTCCGGCGCCGATGCGACGGGTGCCGACGCGGTGCTCGATGAGCTCGCGCAACAGGGCTACCTTTCCGACGCACGCTTTGCGCAAGCGGTCATCCACCAGAAGGCCGGTGGCTACAGCCGGCGCGCGATCACGGCGACGCTCAGGGCGCGGGGCGTCGCAGGCGACGCGGCAGCCGAGGCCCTCGCTGGGGTCGACCTTGACGATCAGCAGGCGATGATCGCGTCGTGGCGTCGACACTTCGGACGCCCACCGACCGACGAAAAGGACAAGGCGCGCCAGGTCCGCTATCTGCAGAGCCGAGGCTTTTCTCTGTCGGCGATCCTGAAGCTGCTGAAGAGCCCCCCGGGCGAACGCGACACCGAAACCGGGTAGCGACGGCCCCGGGGCCACTTGACCCGGGGGATCAGGGCAGGGCGCGCCGCGTTTGGCGGGGCCGCGCAAAGCCGCGTAAAATCAGCAGCTTTGCCAACGAGCACCGGGGCCGCGAGCCCCCGACGCCGCGAGACGGGATCCACCACCGCCATGAAAGCCGCCGACATCCGGAGCCGGTTTCTACGGTTCTTCGAGGAGCGCGGGCACACGATCGTGCCATCGTCCTCGCTCGTGCCGGGCAACGACCCCACGCTCCTCTTCGTCAACTCCGGAATGGTCCAGTTCAAGGACGTCTTCCTGGGTATCGACAAGCGGACCTACAGCCGCGCGACGACCGCGCAGCGTTGCGTGCGCGCCGGCGGCAAGCACAACGACCTCGACAACGTCGGCTACACCGCGCGGCATCACACGTTCTTCGAGATGCTGGGCAACTTCAGCTTCGGCGACTACTTCAAGCGTGACGCGATCCGCCATTCGTGGGAATTGCTGACGAAGGTCTACGGACTGCCACCGGAGAAGCTGTGGACGACCGTCTACATCGATGACGACGAAGCCTACGACGTCTGGACGAAGGAAATCGGGGTCCCGATGGAGCGGTGCATACGCATCGGTGACAACAAGGGTGCCAAGTACGCGAGCGACAATTTCTGGCAGATGGCCGACACGGGACCCTGCGGCCCCTGCTCGGAGATCTTCTTCGATCATGGTCCCGAGGTCTGGGGCGGCCCGCCCGGATCGCCGGAGGCGGAAGGCGACCGCTACATCGAGATCTGGAATCTGGTCTTCATGCAGTTCAACCGCGACGACCGTGGTGTCATGCATCCGCTGCCGAAGCCTTCGGTGGACACCGGGATGGGCCTCGAGCGGCTGGCCGCCGTACTGCAGCACGTCCACTCGAATTACGAGATCGACCTCTTCCAGGACCTGATCCGCGCCGCGGTCCGCGAGACCGGCGCCAAGGACTACCTGTCGCCGAGCCTGCGCGTGATCGCCGATCACATTCGCGCCTGCGCGTTCCTGGTCGTCGACGGCGTGATCCCCGGCAACGAGGGTCGCGGTTACGTGCTGCGCCGGATCGTGCGCCGGGCGATTCGCCATGGCTACCAGCTCGGCCAGCGGCAACCGTTCTTCCACCGGCTGGTTGCCGACCTCGATCGCGCGATGGGCGACGCGTATCCGGAGCTGCGCCGCGAGACGCTGCGGGTCGCCGAAGTGCTGAAGCAGGAGGAGGAACGTTTCGGCGAGACGATCGAGCACGGCATGAAGATGCTGGAGCAGGCGCTCGCCGCAGGCGGCAAGGTGCTGGATGGCACCACCGCGTTCACGCTCTACGACACGTTTGGCTTTCCGCTCGATCTCACCGCCGACGTCTGCCGCGAGCGCGACGTCACGGTCGACGAGGCGGGCTTCGATGCCGCGATGGACAGGCAGCGCGAGCGGGCGCGTGCGGCGAGCCAGTTCAAGACCGGTGCGAAGCTCGACTATTCGGGGCCGAAGAGCGCGTTCCGCGGCTACGAAACGCTGTCCGCCGAGGGCCGCGTCACGGCACTGTACAAGGACGGCACCCCGGTGGCCTCCCTCGCTGCCGGCGAGCGCGGTGTCGTCGTGCTTTCGGAGACGCCGTTCTACGCGGAGTCCGGTGGCCAGGTCGGCGACCGCGGCGAACTGACGATCGGCGGTGCGTGCCTCACGCTGTTCGCCGTTGACGATACGCAGAAGATCCAGCCCGATGTCTTCGGCCACCACGGTGCAGTCGTCACCGGCGAGCTCTCTGTCGGCGCCACCGTTGCCGCCAGTGTCGACCACGCTGCGCGGGCACGGACGGCGCGCAACCATTCCGTGACGCACCTGATGCACAAGGCGTTGCGCGAAGTGCTCGGCGCGCACGTCCAGCAGAAGGGCTCGCTCGTCGATCCGGACAAGACCCGCTTCGACTTCGCGCACAACGCTCCCGTGAGCGATGACGAGATCCGCCGCATCGAGGCGATCGTCAACGCCGAGATCCTGCGCAACGCGAAGACCGAGGCCCGCGTCATGTCGATCGACGATGCACAGAAGGCGGGCGCAATGATGCTGTTCGGCGAGAAATATGGTGACGAGGTGCGCGTACTGGACATCGGCAGCTCGCGCGAACTCTGTGGCGGGACACACGTCGAGCGCACCGGCGACATCGGCTTCTTCAAGATCGTCGCGGAAGGTGGCGTCGCGGCCGGGATCCGGCGCGTCGAGGCGGTGACCGGCGACAATGCCCTTGCGTGGGTACAGGCGCAGGAGGCCAAGATCGCGGCGGCGGCCGCGGCGCTCAAGGTGCCGGCGGTGGAGATCGAGGCGAAGATTGCGCAGCTGATCGAAGGCGCGAAGGCGGCCGAGAAGGAGCTCGCGCGGCTGCGCGCGCAGCTCGCGCTCGGTCGCCTGGACGAGGTCATGGCCGCCGGCCTGCGCACGATCAAGGGCGTCAAGGCGCTGGCGCTGGTTCTCGACGGCGCCGACGCCACGGTCATGCGCGAAACGCTCGACAAGGTGAAGGACCGGCTGCAGAGCGGGATCGCGGTGCTGGCCAGCGTCAGCGACGGCAAGATCGCACTGATCGCCGGCGTGACCAAGGATCTGACCGGGAGGGTCAAGGCCGGGGACCTCGTCAACCACGTCGCGCAGCAGGTGGGCGGCAAGGGCGGGGGACGCCCAGACATGGCACAGGCCGGCGGTACCAATCCCGCAGCGCTGCCCGATGCCATGCGCTCGATCGAGGCCTGGCTCGAGCAGCGGCTGTAGCGTCGGCCGGTGACGCCGATGCCCGATTTGCGACTGGAGCGACGATGTCATTGCGACCCGGAATCACGCTCGATCAGCTGAACCATCGCGGCCGCGGCCGGCTGCCCGAGCTCTTCGGCTTCCGCGTGATGGCGCTCGAGCAGGGACTGCTGGTCGCCGAGATCGACATCCGGCCCGAGCTCCTCGCGCCGAACGGATTCCTGCACGCGGCCACCGTGGTTGCGCTCGCCGACACCGCATGCGGTTTCGGCTGCATCGCGCACATGCCGAAAGGTGCGGAGAACTTCACGACGGTCGAGCTCAAGAGCAACTTCCTCGGCACGGCGCACGACGGCACGATCGCCTGCGTCGCGCGGCCCGCGCATCTGGGCAGGAACACCCAGGTCTGGGACGCAACGGTCACCCGGCACGGCGACGGCAAGCCGATCGCGCTGTTCCGGTGCACCCAGATGATCCTTTGGCCGAAGGCGCCCCGGTGATCCTCTGGCCGAAGGCGCCCTGATGCTCACCACGCAGCGGATCGATCACGTGGTGCTCACCTGCCGCGACGTCGCGGCGACGATTCGCTTCTACACCGAAGTGCTGGGAATGCGCGAGGTCACGTTCGGCGCCGGGCGCAAGGCGCTCGCCTTCGGCCGGCAGAAGATCAATCTGCATCCGACGGGACAGGCCGCCCAGGGGGCCACCGGCAGCGTGGCCGCCGTCGCTGCCCGACCCACACCGGGGTCCGCCGACCTCTGCCTGATCGTCGCCGAGTCGGTCACCGCCGTGATCGCCCACCTGGCGGCGTGTGGCGTACCGGTGGAGGAAGGTCCGGTCACGCGCACGGGGGCGCTCGGTCCGATCGAATCGGTCTACATCCGCGATCCCGACGGCAACCTGATCGAGCTCGCGCGCTACGTCGACGACTGAGCACGCGGCTCGGCCTCCTGCTGCGCGGAGCGCCGTGGAAGGCTCGCGCGTCGGCCTCGAGCGTCGACTCGCCCCGGTCGCATCCCCCGGGGCGCGGCCCCTGCTCGCAGGCTCGCGCCGCTCGGCCGTTAGCCGGATGGCGAGGGCACGCGGCGGCCGCTAGATTGGCAGCGTCCTCGCGCACCACGATGCGGTGTGCGCACAGCCGATTACAGCCGATGCCCACCACGGTATCCGCCGAACTTTCCCTGCTGCCGGCCGCGCTCATCGCGTTTGCCATCGGCGTGCTGCTGCTGCAGGTGCAGCCGGTGGTGCCGGCGGGCGCGCCGTGGCTCGGCGGCGCGCTCGCGCTTGCGGCGACCGGCGCCATCGTGCGCAAGTTCGCCGATGGATCCGCGATAACGCGCATTGGCGCCGCCGGACTGCCCATCCTCGCGGCGGGCAGTCTGGGCTTCGGCTACGCCGCGTCGCGTGCGGAATTGCGCCTCGCCGATGCGCTGCCACCGGCCTGGGAGGGCCAGGACATCACGCTCGTCGGCGTCGTCGATGAACTGCCGCAACGCTCCGATCGCGGAACACGGTTCGCGTTTTCCGTCGAGCACGTCGAGACGGCTGCCGCAATCGTGCCGCGCCGCCTGTCGCTCGCGTGGTATCCGCAAACGCGGAAGGGCGGCGTCGACGACAGTGTCCCGGCGATCGTCGCCGGCGAGCGCTGGCGACTCGCCGTTCGGCTGCGACGACCGCATGGCAACGCCAACCCGCACGGCTTCGACGTCGAGGCCTGGCTGCTGGAGAACGGGCTGCGGGCAACCGGGTACGTGCGCGGCAGCGATCGCAACGCGCGCCTCGCCGCGTTCGCCGGCCGCGCGTCGGACTACGTGCAGCGTGCCCGCGAAGCCGTCCGCGCACGCATCATCGACGCGCTGCCGGAAGCGCCGCATGCCGGGGTGATCGTCGCCTTGACGATCGGCGAGCAGCGCGCCATTCCCGAGGCGCAGTGGGCCGTGTTCAACCGGACCGGAATCGCGCACCTGATCAGCATTTCCGGCCTCCATGTCACGGTGTTCGCCGCGCTCGCGGGTGGTGTCGCGCTTGCCCTCGCACGACGCAGCGTGGCGCTGACGGCGCGCGTCCCCGCACGCAAGGTCGCGGCCGCAATCGGAGTCGCGTTTGCGGCAGCATATGTGCTGCTTGCCGGCGCCCAGGTGCCGGCGGTGCGCACGCTGCTGATGCTTGTCGTGGCGGCCGCCGGCCTGATGGTCGCGCGACCCGGAGCCGCCGCTGTGGTCTGGCTCTGGGCGCTGGCCGCCGTACTCGCGTGGGACCCGTGGGCGGGACTCGCGCCGGGGTTCTGGCTGTCGTTCGGAGCCGTCGGGGTCCTGCTCTACGCGGGAACCGGTCGCCTCACGTCGCCACGGCCCCTCTCGCGCATCGCGCGCGCCGCGCAGGGCCTGCGTGCCGCCGCGCGCACGCAAGCCGTCGTCACCGTTGCCCTGGTGCCCGGATCGCTCGCGCTGTTCCAGCAGGTATCGCTCGTTTCGCCGATCGCCAACGCGGTGGCGATACCCGTCGTCACGTTCGTCGTCGTGCCGCTTGCGCTCGTGGCGATCGTGGTGCCGATCGACGCGCTGTGGCAGGTGGCGCACGCGGTGTTCGCCGCGCTGATGATTCCACTCGACGCGCTGGCGGCGGCACCCGCGGCCGCGTGGCAGCAACATGCGCCCGCGTGCTGGACGGTGGTCGTGGCGCTGGTCGGCGTCGCCTTCCTCGCGGCGCCGCGCGGTGTTCCGGGGCGGGCGCTGGGGTTGATCGCCCTGATTCCACTGTTCGTCGTTCGACCGTCGCCGCCGGCGCCCGGCACGTTCCGGATGACGGTGCTCGACGTGGGACAAGGCCTCGCGGTCGTGGTCGAGACCCATCGCCATGCGTTGCTCTACGACACCGGGCCGCGCTACTCGGACGACGCGGACGCGGGCGGACGCATCGTCGCGCCATTCCTGCGCGCAGCGGGCCTCACCCGCCTGGGCGGCATGATCATCACGCACCAGGACAGCGACCACAGTGGCGGCGCGCAGTCGGTGCTGCAGACTGTGCCCATCGATTGGCTCGCCTCCTCGCTCGCGGCGGATCATCCGATCCACATGCGCCGGGCGACAGGCAGCGCCGATGCGTTGCGCTGCGAGTCCGGGCAACGGTGGACATGGGACGACATTCGATTCGAGATCCTGCAGCCGACCGCGGCCGACTACGCCAACCCGCGCCTCAAGCCGAACGACCTCTCGTGCGTGGTGCGCATCGAATCGCGCCATGGCAGCGTCCTCCTGACCGGCGATCTCGAGGCACGCGGCGAACTGGAGCTCGTCCGCCGCGATCCGGCGGCGCTCAAGGCCGACGTACTGCTCGTTCCGCATCATGGCAGCCGGACCTCGTCGACGCGGGCGTTCATCGCGGCGGTTGCGCCGACGGTTGCCGTCATCACGCCCGGATACCGGAACCGGTTCGGCCACCCGCGGCCGGACATCGTCGCGCGGTACGACGAGGCGGGAATCCGCCTCTACCGTACCGACTACGACGGGGCGCTGTCGTTCAGCTTCGCGCCGGGCATGTCGCTGTCGCCGCGCGCCCACCGCGAGCACGAGAGGCGCTACTGGCGGCAGGCACCCGCGCGCCACGCCGCAACTCCGACCGATTGAACATGGCGTTGACCGCAGGCTGCGAGGGGTCCGTAGACTCGGTGCACGATGTTCCTGCGGCATGCGCCTTCTCGTGGCTGGCTGCGCTTGGCGCTCCTGTGCGTGCTGATCGCGACGGCGCCGGTCGTCGCAGCGGACGACGCAAAGGGCAAACCCCCGGCGTGGAAGCTATCGACCGCCGTGGGTCCCGCATTCGCTCTGGGCAAGGCGGGCGAGCGCTGGGCAAAGCTCATCGCCGAAACGAGTGATGGGACGATTCCGGTGCAGCACTTTCCAGGCGCGACGCTGGCGCACCGGGATCCGGCACGCGAATTTCTCGCCCTGCGTGACGGTGCCGCCGATCTTGCCGTCGGGTCGACGCTCTACTGGGCAGCGCAGGTCAGCACGCTGGCGCTGATCGGGCTGCCATGGCTCGCCCCGGATGACAAGTCGCTGGAAGTCCTGATCACCGGATCGATGCAGGAGCGCCTCGCCGACGCCATCGAGCGCGCGGGAGGCGTGCCGCTCGCCTTTGCCGCCCTGGGTCACCGCGCGCTCGCGACGACGACGAGGGAATTGCGCGTGCCCGAGGACCTCGACGGACTCGCGGTGCGCGTCACGGCGACACCGCTTCTAATCGACCTCTTCACCGGCCTGGGTGCGCGCCCGCGGTCCATGTCATTCGCCGACGCGGAGGCCGCATTCCGCTCCGAGACACTGAATGCGCAGGAAGGAACGCCGGCGACATTCGCCGCCGCGCGGCTCGATGCGCTTGGCGTCCGGCGGGTCATCCTCTGGGGAGCGGTGGCGGAGGTCGCCGTTTTTGCAATGAACCGGGCCGCGTGGGATGGCCTGACCGACGTCCAGCGCAGTCTGATCAGGGAAGCGGCACGGCAGACCGCCGCCGAGCTACCCGCGCTCGTGCGAGCCGAGAACGACGCGGCGATCGCCGGCCTGACCAGGCGCGGCGTGGTCATCACCCGACTCACGACCTCAGGACAGGCCGCGTTCGCGGCGGCGGCGCGGGGCGCGTACGACCGGTGGGCGGCCGTTGCCGGCGAGGATCTCGTCCGGGCCGCCGAAGCTGCAGTCAAGGCGCGCGCCCCTTGAATCGCGCGCAATTGCCGGTCGAGTCTCAGGCGACGATGCGTCCCAGCCGCACCGCGGTCTCGCCCTTCTTCGGACGCCGTGTCGGCATGATCAGCACGCAATCGTCATAGGGCGTGCGGATCTCCGCGTCGCCGTCGCGCGCGAGCAGGGTGCCCGACTTGGCCACGACCGCGAGCCCGCCGACCGGAACCGCGAAGGCGAACTCGTCGGTGGTGATCGTCACGGCGCTGGTGACCTCGATCACCTTCTGCGCCGGCATCGGCACCGGCTCCAGGTACGCATCGAGGAAGGCCGGCTCGGCCATGCCGAAATGGCGAAGGAAGCGCAACGTGACCTGCCTCGCGACTTCGGGGGCGGCGGCCTCCCAATGCTGGCCGCATTCGATCAGGAGGGCGTTGCGGTGATCCTCCGAGTCATCGAAGAACGCGTAATCGCGCAGCCGCTTTCCGGCCGCATGCCCGGCATCGACGATGATGTGCTCCGGCGAGCCCAGCGACTGCGCGAGCAGGACGCCCTTGCGCTGCCGGCCGGCCAGCGCGAGCGGAGGACAGCGATCGGTCATCGAATGCAGATCGAGCAGGTAGTCTGCACGCTCGTAGAGCGGCCGCAGCTCCCGCGCCCGGGCGAGGTCGGCAGTCTGCCGCGGACCGTCGAGCACCTCGGTAGTCCAGAGGCGGTTGAAGTCCTCGTCGACGCAGCGTGAGGCGAACGGGTCGGCGCGATCGAAAGCGAGGTAGGCTGCGATGTTCGCGAAACACACCGACAGCGTCCCGCGCGTCGGTCGGAAATTCTCGGCGAGCAGCCAGTCGAGGGCGATTGCGCCGCAGACTTCGTTGCCGTGGGTCAGCGCCTGGAGGACGACGTGCGGACCGGCGCGCTCGGCGGCGAAGGTCCAGACGTACGCAACGCCGGTGTTGCCGGCGGCCCAGCGGCGGAGGTCGGGAAAGGCGACCTCGATCGGCGGTGCGGATGCGCTCACGCCACGCAGATGCGGTCGGCGAGGCGTTTCATGAAGGTCGCGCAGCGCGCGAGCTGTTCCACGGCCACCCATTCATTCGGCTGATGCGCCTGCGCGATGTGGCCAGGTCCGCAGATGATCGCCGGGATCGTCGCGTCGTGGAACAGGCTCGCCTCGGCACCGAACGAGACCTTGCGGTGATCGTGCGCTCCGCTGCAGGTCCGCCCCAGTTGCGCGATCGCGGATTCGCCGTGCGTGTCGAAACCCGGCAGCGTCGACAGCAGGTCGAACTCGATGGCCGCATCGGGCGCGACCTCTTGCATCTCCGGCAGAAAGCGCCGCGCGTAGTCCCGCACTTCGGCGATGAGCTCCGCGGGGTCGTCGAATGGCAGGTGGCGGATCTCGAAGTCGAAATGGCAGTCGCGCGGGACGATGTTGAGGGCGGTTCCGCCAGCGATGACGCCGGTGTGCACCGTCGTGTAAGGCACGTCGTAGGCATCGTCGTGGGCACCGTGATCGCGGAACCCGCGCGCCATGTTGGTCAGGTAGGTGACGATCTCGCACGCGATCTGCACGGCGTTGACGCCCAGCGGCGTCAGCGACGAGTGCGCCTCGTGGCCGCGGACGCGGCAGCGCCAGCTCGTCCTGCCCTTGTGCGCGACGACGAGCTCCATTCCAGTGGGCTCGCCGACGATGCAACCCAGCGGCCGGACGCCGCGCCGCACGATGTCGTCGATCAGCCTGCGCACGCCGATGCATCCGGTTTCCTCGTCGTAGGAAAGCGCGAAATGCAGCGGCCGGGCGAGCCCGCGGCGCACGAACTCGGGAACGAACGCAAGTCCGGTCGCGGAAAAGCACTTCATGTCGGCGACACCGCGCCCGAAAACCTTGTCGCCGATCAGCGTTGCCGCGAACGGATTCGTGTCCCATGGCTGGCCGTCGACCGGAACGACGTCGGTATGTCCGGACAGTACGATGCCGCCGGTGGTCGCGTTGCCATCGCGCGCGGCAAGCGTCGCGAACAGGTTCGCCTTGCGCCGGTCGTCGTCGAACGTGAGCACGCAGTGCGCGCCGCGGGCCTCCAGGTAGGTGCGCACCCAGTCGATCAGGGCGAGATTCGACTCGCGGCTCGTCGTATCGAACGCGACCAGCGTGCGGATCATCTCCCAGGCGGGGAGGCCGGCAGCAGCGTCGGCGGCAGGATCCGGGCGCAATGCGGTGAGCGTGGCGGGAGCGTTCATGGCCGATCTCCTGCGCACCGGGTTGTTACAGGTGCGGTAACGAATTGTCCAGCATAGGGAGGGGCACCATCGCTGTCAAATGCGTGGATAATCGGGCGGAAGACGGGCGCGTGCGTCGCACGGCGCAACGCCGGTCGGGCCTGATGATCAGGAGTGCGGCCCACATCAGGAGTGCGGCACGAACGTGACGAACCCGAGCAGATACGCAGTGCAACGCGGAGGCGCGACGGCGGCGGTGATCGTGGCGCTCTGCGGCGCGCTGTCGTGCGCGTCGTTGCGCGCGCAGACGGCGCTGCCGCTCAACGCGATCAGACTGCCGGAGGGGTTCGTGATCGAGCTCGTCGCGCGTGTCCCCAACGCAAGGGCGATGACCTGGGGCGCGGGCGGCACGCTGTTCGTCGGCTCGGCGACCGCCGGCACGGTCCACGCGGTGACGCTGCCACCGCCGGGTGTGAAAGGCGAGGCGCAGGTCCGCGTCATCGCATCGGGACTGCGCGAACCCGCGGGGGTGGCCTTCCGCGACGGCGCGCTCTATGTCTCCGCGGTGTCGCGCATTCTGCGGTTCGACGACATCGAGCGCCGTCTCGCCGATCCGCCGCCGCCTGTCGTCGTCAGCGATCGTTTCCCGACCGATGGACACCACGGCCGCAAGTTCATCGCCTTCGGTCCGGACGGCAAGCTGTACGTTCCCGTTGGCGTCCCGTGCAACGTCTGCGAGCCCGACCCCGACCGCTACGGCGTCATCACCCGGATGAATCCCGACGGCACCGGCTTCGAGATCTTCGCGCGCGGGCTGCGCAACACCGTGGGCTTCGACTGGGATCCGCGCACGAAGGAACTGTGGTTCACCGATAACGGCCGCGACTGGCTCGGCGACGATTCGCCGCCCGACACGCTGAACCACGCGCCGCGCGCCGGGTTGCGCTTCGGCTTCCCCTACTGCCACGGCGGAACCATTGCGGATCCCGAGTTCGGGCATCGGCGCCCGTGCAGCGAATTCAGGCCGCCGGCGCAGAACCTCGGGCCGCACGTCGCATCGCTGGGCATGCGCTTCTACGCCGGAACGCAGTTTCCGGCGACCTATCGCAATCGCGTCTTCATCGCCGAGCACGGCTCGTGGAACCGCAGCCGGAAGATCGGCTATCGGGTGACGACGGTCACGCTCGACGGCAACAGCGCGGTGCGCTACGAGACCTTTGCCGATGGCTGGCTGCAGGGCGAGCAGGCGTGGGGCCGCCCGGCCGACGTGCTGGTCGCGCCGGATGGCTCGCTGCTCGTTTCCGACGACCTGGCCGGGGCGATCTATCGCATCCGCTATCGCGGTCAGTAGCTGCCGTAGGGGATTGCGATGCGTGGCGGCGGGAGAACCGGCGCGCCGACGATGGCGCGCCGCGGCGCGTGCAGCGGTACCCGATAGACGACGGGCGCCCGGTAGACGACCGGCGCCGGATAAACGACCGGTACCGGATAGGCGACTGGAGCGGGATACGCAACGACCGGTGCCGCGTAGTACGAGCCGTAATAGGGACGGACCACGGGGCCGTAGCCGAACCCGTAGCGGCCATGGGCGTATCCGGGGTTGCCCGCAGCAATAGCGAATCCCGGCCCGCCGACGGAAACGCTCCACGCGACGTTGCCAGCGGTGGCGGCAGGTGCGACGGCGAGGCCGGATGCGAATACGGCGGCCAGGGCGGCGGAAGTGGCAAGACGACGAATCATGTTGGCCTCCTGTGTTGGGTAGCCAATCCCGGCGGGTGACAAGGCTCGGTGTTGCGCCGCGCGTGGATCGTGCTCCCGTCAACGCCGGATCCGCTCGCGCGGTTGACGCCGCGCGCAGTTCCCGTGTGCGCAGCAACATTTTGTTACACCGGTGCCGGTTGCGCTATTCTTCGTGGACCGCGACGGAATCGCGCTCGCCCGGAGATTCCGGCGGAGCGCGATGAAGCAGTGATTTCGAGGTCCATCCCTGATGAACGCTCCGCATCCGCTTCCTCCGATCACCACCCGGCCGGAACATTTCATCGGCAACCGCTGGGTCGCGCCCGTGACGGGTGCAACGCTGCCGATGATCGACCCATCCGATGGCAAGCCATTCGCCGCCATCGCGTTCGGAACGGCCGAGGACATCGATCGGGCGGTGCAGGCGGCGGTCCATGCGCGCGACGGCATCTGGGGACGGCTCGCCCCGGTGGAGAAGGGCCGCCTGCTGGCGAAACTCTCCCGCGCGATCCTCGATCATGCCGACGAGCTCGCGCTGATCGAAGCGCGCGACTGCGGCAAGCCGATGAAGCAGGCGCGCGCCGACGTCGTTGCGTGTGCGCGCTATTTCGAGTTCTATGGCGGCGCGCCGGACAAGCTGCACGGCACGACGATTCCGTATCCTGCCGGATACACGGTGCTGACCTGGCGCGAGCCGCACGGCGTCACCGGGCACATCATTCCCTGGAACTATCCGCTGCAGATCTTCGGGCGCTCGGTCGGAGGTGCCCTCGCCGCAGGCAACGCCTGCGTCGTCAAGCCGGCCGAGGATGCCTGCCTGTCGCTGCTGCGGATCGCGGAACTTGCCGCCGGCGTCGGTTTTCCGGAAGGCGCGCTCAACCTCGTCACCGGACTTGGCCGCGAGGCCGGCGCCGCGCTCGCCGCACATCGCGGCATCGATCACCTCTCGTTCACGGGCTCGCCGGCGACCGGCGCGGTGGTCGCCGGCGAGGCCGCCAAGCGGCATTGCCCGGTCACGCTGGAGCTCGGCGGCAAGGGCGCGCAGGTCGTGTTCGCGGATGCCGACCTCGAGGCGGCGTTGCCGGTCATCGTCAACGCGATTGTCCAGAACGCGGGCCAGACGTGCTCGGCCGGGAGCCGGCTGCTCGTCGAGCGCTCGCGCTACGACGAGGTGCTGTCACGCCTCGGTGCGCGCTTTGCCGCGCTTCGGGTCGGCCCCGCGCTCGCGGACCTCGATTGCGGACCGCTGATCCGCGCCGGGCAGCTGGAACGGGTGCGTGGCTTCCTGTCCGAGGCCGAGCGCGACGGCCACGCGACCGTCGCGAAGGGCGTTCTCGTCGACAGCGCTCCGGCGGAGGGTTACTACGTCGAGCCGTGGCTCCTGCGCGACGTCCCGCCCACGTGCCGTCTCGGCTGCGAGGAGGTGTTCGGCCCCGTGCTGGCCGCGATGCCGTTCGACGACGAGGCCGACGCGGCGCGCATCGCGAACGCGACCGAATTCGGCCTCGTCACCGGCGTGTGGACCCGCGACGGCGGTCGCCAGCTGCGGATGGCGCGGGCGATCCGCAGCGGACAGGTATTCGTCAACAACTACGGGGCCGGCGGGGGCGTCGAGCTGCCGTTCGGCGGCGTCAAGCACTCGGGCTACGGCCGCGAAAAGGGTTTCGAGGCTCTGTACGGTTTCACGGTCGTCAAGACCGTCGTCGTGCAGCACGGTTGAGACGGCGATCCGGGCGCCACGGAGGATTCTCGATGCGACTGCGCGACAAGGTTGCCATTGTCACCGGTGCCGGTTCCGGGTTTGGCGAAGGCATCGCCCGACGCTTCGCGCAGGAGGGCGCGAAGGTCGTCGTCAACGACATCGACATTGCCGGCGGTGAGCGTGTCGCGAGCGCGATCGCGGCAGCTGCGGGCGAGGCCCGGTTCTGCGCGGGCGATGTGTCGAACGACGCCGACGTTGCCGCTCTCGTCCGCTTTGCGCTGGACGCCTACGGCGATCTCGACATCGTCGTCAACAACGCGGGCACGACCCACAAGAACCAGCCGATGCTCGACGTCAGCGAGGACGAGTTCGACCGGATCTACCGCGTCAACGTCAAGAGCCTCTTCCTCACCGCGCGCCACGCGGTGCCGCATTTCCGCGAAGAAGGGGAGCGGCGTGTTCATCACCATCGCCTCGACCGCAGGCGTGCGGCCGCGCCCCGGGCTCACCTGGTACAACGGCAGCAAGGGTGCGGCGATCGTCACCTCGCGCTCGATGGCGGCCGAGCTCGCGCCCGACGGCATCCGCGTCAACGTCATCAACCCGGTCGCTGGCGAGACCGGCATGCTCGCCGATTTCATGGGTCGCGACACCCCGGAAATGCGCGCGAAGTTCGTCGCGACGATTCCGCTGGGCCGCCTGTCGCAACCGTCCGACATCGCGACGGCCGCGGTGTTCCTCGCCTCCGACGAGGCAGCATTCATCACCGGCGCCTGCCTGGAAGTCGACGGCGGGCGCTGCGTCTAGACGATCGTCGGTTCCTCGTTCGCGATCGAGAAAGCGCCGACCGGAATCTGCCGGCCGGCCACTCATCGGGCATAGACGAGATCGCGCAGGCCGATCGAGATCGCCGGCACGTAGGTGATCACCAGCAGGCAGCCGAGCACGACCAGCACGAACGGCAGCAGCCGCGTGACGATCTGGTCGAGCGAGATCCGCGCGACCGTGCACGCGGCGAAGAGGTTGACGCCGAACGGCGGCGTGATCATCCCCAGCGCCAGGTTCACCACCATGACGATGCCGAAGTGCACGGGGTCGATGCCGAAGTGCTGCGCCACCGGCGCGAGGATCGGCGCCAGCACGATGATCGACGCCGACGTCTCGATGAACATGCCGATGACGAACAGCGCCGCGTTGACGCCGAGCAGGAACAGCGCCGGCGTCTGCAGCCACTCCACCAGGAACGCGCCGATCCTCTCCGGCACGCCGGCGCGGGTGATCAGGTAGCTGAACAGCCCGGCGTTGGCGATGATGAACATGATGACCGCCGACGAGACGACGCTCTTGCGCAGCACGCGCGGCAGGTCGGTCGACCTTCGTCTCGCGGTAGATGCCGACGCCGACGATCAGCGCGTAGAACACCGCGACGACCGACGCCTCGGTCGGCGTGAACACGCCGCCGTAGATGCCGCCGAGGATGATCACCGGCATCAGCAGCGCCAGCGCCGCGCGCCGCGTCGCGACCAGGACCGGCAGCTTGCCCTCGCGGTCGCCCTTGCCGTAGCCCTTGATCCGCGCGTAGATGACGACGAAGACCATCAGCGCGCACGCCGATCAGCAGGCCGGGGCCGAAGCCCGAGATGAAGAGCTCGCCGATCGAGACCTCGGCCGAGACGCCGTAGAGGATCATCGGGATCGACGGCGGGATGATGACGCCGAGCTCGGCGGAGGTCGCCTGCAGCGCGGCGGCGAAGTTCGTTGGATAGCCGTGCTTGATCAGCGCCGGGATCAGGATCGCGCCGATGGCGAAGGTCGTGGCCACGCTCGAGCCCGACACGGCGGCGAAGATCATGCAGGTGAGCACGCAGGTCGCGGCGAGCCCGCCCTGGACGCCGCCGACGACCGATTTCGCGAAGTCGACGAGGCGGACCGAGATGCCGCCGGACTCCATCAGGTTGCCGGCGAGAATGAAGAACGGGATCGCGGCCAGCGGAAACTTGTTGATCGCGCCGAACATCTCCTTGACGATCGCAAGCAGGTTGAGGTTCGCCTGCCACGCGCCGACCAGGCTCGCGAGTCCGATCGACACCGCGACCGAGATGCTGAGCGCAAAGCACAGCACCATCGTCAGGAACATCGTCGACGGCATCGAGGATCCGGATTCGGTGTTGCGCAGCGTCGGGCGGACGCGGTGCTACTGCGCGGTTTCGAGCTCGTGCCGGCGCGGGTCGAGCAGGCAGCCGACGATCCCGAGAACGCAGAAGAGGCCGCCGATCGGCAGCGCGAGGTAGGCCCAGGTCATCGAGAACGATTCGAGGCCGCTGATCGTCTGGAAGCGTGCCCGGTACGCGTAGTCGAAGCCGTAGCGAATGATGACGGCGACCAGGATCAGCGCGGTGATCGCGACCACCCAGTCGAGGACGCGCTTCGTCCGCGGTCCGCCCTTGCGGTACACGAGGTCGACGCAGACCATCGCCCCCTGCCGAAAGGCCGCGGGCACGCCCATGAACACCATCCAGATCAGCGTGAAGCGGATCAGCACCTCCGACCACTCGGCCGGCTCGTGGAAGACGAACCGGGCGAAGATCTGGTAGAGCCCGAGCACCGCCGCGGTCACGAGCATCGCGCAGGCTACCGCGAGCGCGAACGCGGTGGCCCGGCGCTCGAACGCGAGGAACGCGCGGCGCATGGCTATCCTGACCGATCGCGCGCCGTGGCTTGCATCCCTCGCCGGGTCCACCGATCGACGGGTCTGCCGGTTCGCCTCCGGGCCCGGATCACTTGTAGTTGCGGATCCGGTCGATGTTCTCCTGCCCGAACTTCTTGCCGAAATCCTGGAACGTCGGGCCGAGCGTCGCCTGGAATTTCGCCTTGTCGACGTTTTCGACGATGACCATGCCCTTCGAGCGCAGGTCGGCCACCGCCTTGCGCTCGTCGTCGTCGATCCGCGCGCGGTTCGCCTTCACCGCCTCCTTCGCTGCATCCAGGAATGCCTGCCTGTCCTCGGCGGAGAGCTTGTCCCACTGCGCCTTGCTCATCATGATGAGCGCCGGCGAGTAGACGTGGCCGGTGAGGGTCATGTATTTCTGGACCTGCTCGAACTTGGCCGCCGAGATCACCGACAGCGGATTCTCCTGGCCATCGACGGTGCCCTGCTGCAGCGCGGTGAACACCTCGGTGAAGGCCATCGGCGTGGGGATGATGCCGAACGCCTTGTACGCCTGGATGTGGACCGGATTCTCCATCGTGCGCATCTTGAGCCCCTTGAGGTCGTCCGGCAGCACGACCTGGCGCTTGTTGTTGGTCATGTGGCGGAAGCCGTTCTCGCCCCAGGCGAGCGCCACGATGCCCTTCGCCGGAAACTTCTGCAGCATCTCCTGGCCGATCGGGCCGTCGAGCGTGGCGCGGGCGTGGCCGTAGTCCCGGAACAGGAAAGGAATGTCGAGAATCGCGACCTCGGGAACGAAGTTCGGCACCGGTCCCGTCGACGACATCGTCAGGTCGAGCGTGCCGAGCTGCAGCGCCTCGATCGATTCGCGCTCGGCACCGAGCGCGCCCGAATAAAAGTTCTGGACCTTGTAGCGACCATTGGTGCGCTTCTCCACCTCGCGCGCAAACGTGTCGACGGCGACGCCGTAGTGGGAGTTCTGGCTGACCGAGATGTTCATCTTCAGCGTGGTCTGCGCGAGGGCGGGCGCGGCGGGAAGGCCAGCACGGCGCCGGCCAGCGCGGCGAGCACAGAAAGCAGGCGATGGGTCCGCATGGTGTTCTCCTGTTCCGGTGGGAGTGCGATGATGCCACGGCGAGTGGCGCCGGGAGCGGCGGATTCTAGGAACAGGCGGGGCATGTATAGCGGGCCCGTCCGCGCCGATCGTGCCCTGCCGGCGGCGATGTGGAATAATCGACGGCGCCGGGAGCCGCCTGCGGCGATCCTGCGCGCTTCCGGCCGCGCAATGCCGACCCCGATGCTCGATCCCGCCGTCCACGCCCAGCTCGCGGCCATCCTGCCGCCGTCGGCCCTGCTCACGACGAGCGAGGAGACGCGACCCTACGAGTGCGATGGCCTCACGATGTATCGCGAGCTGCCCGGCGCGCGGTCGCGATACCCGAGAACGAGGCGCAGGTGGTCGAGATCCTGCGCCGCTGCCACGCGGCGCGCGTGCCGGTCGTCGCCCGCGGCGCCGGAACCAGCCTCTCCGGCGGTGCGCTGCCCGACAAGCGCGGGATCCTGCTGTCGATGGCGAAATTCCGGAAGATCCTCTCCATCGATCCGCTCGCGCGCACGGCCGTCGTCCAGCCCGGCGTGCGCAATCTCGGCGATCTCCGAGGCGGCGGCCCCGTTCGGCCTCTACTACGCGCCGGACCCCTCCTCGCAGATCGCCTGCACGATCGGCGGCAACGTCGGCGAGAACGCCGGCGGCGTGCACTGCCTCAAGTACGGCCTCACCGTCCACAACGTCCGGCGCGTGCGCGCCGTGCTCATCACCGGCGAGATCGTCGAATTCGGCGGCGACGCGCTGGACAGCCCCGGCTACGACCTGCTGGCGCTGGTGACCGGTTCCGAGGGTCTGCTCGCCGTCATCACCGAGATCACCGTGAAGCTCACGCCGAAGCCGCAGACGGCGCAGGTGGCGCTCGCGGCGTTCGACGACGTGGGGGCGGCCGGCGCAGCGGTGGCCGCGGTGATCGCGGCCGGCATCGTGCCGGCGGGGCTGGAGATGATGGACCGCCAGGCGACCCGCGCCGTCGAGGAGTTCGTCCACGCGAGCTACCCCCTCGACGCCGCCGCGGTGCTGCTGGTCGAGACCGACGGCACCGCCGAGGAAGTCGCCGCGGACATGGCCGAGATCACGCGGGTGCTCTCCGAGTCCGGCGCGACGGGGATTCGCGTCTCGAAGGACGAGCGCGAGCGCCTGCTGCTGTGGTCGGGGCGCAAGGCGGCGTTCCCCGCGATCGGCCGGATCACCCCCGATTACTACTGCATGGACGGGACGATTCCGCGCAGGGCGCTCGCCCCCGTGCTGCTGCGGATCGAGGCGCTGTCCGAAACAGTACCGACTGCGCTGCGCGAACGTGTTCCACGCAGGCGACGGCAACCTGCACCCGCTGATCATGTACGACGCCAACGTCGCGGACGAGATCGTTCGTGCCGAGGCCTTCGGCGCCGCGCATCCTCGAGCTGTGCATCGAAGTCGGCGGCACGATCACCGGCGAGCACGGTGTGGGCGCCGAGAAGCTGCCGCAGATGTGCGTGCAGTTCAGGCCGGCCGAACTCGAGCGCTTCCTCGGGGTCAAGGCGGCGTTCGACGCGCATGCGCTGCTCAACCCGGGCAAGGGCGTCCCGACGCTCGCCCGCTGCGCGGAATTCGGCAAGATGCACGTGCACCACGGCAGGCTCGCGCATCCCGACCTGCCGCGCTTCTAGATCCCGAAGGCGAGGCCCACGATGAACGATCACGCTGCACTGCGCCCGCGGCCGGACGCGCGCGATGTCGCCGATCTGGTGACGCAGCTCACCGCCGACTACGGCGAACGCGCGCTCACGTCGCGCGCGATCCGGGACCAGCACAGCCACGGCGAAGGGATGGCCGACGCGGGGCTGCCCGATGTCGTCGTGTTTCCGCACACGAACGAGGAGGTCGCTGCGATCGTCCGCCTGTGCCATGCGGCGCGGGTTCCGGTGATCGCGTTCGGCGTCGGCACCTCGCTCGAGGGTCACGTCGCGGCGCTCTACGGCGGCGTCTGTGTGGACCTGTCGCAGATGAACCGCGTGCTCGAGGTCAACGCCGACGATCTCGACTGCCGGGTGCAGGCGGGGGTGCTGCGCGAGCAGCTCAACGTGGAACTGAAAGGGACGGGACTGTTCTTCCCGATCGACCCGGGCGCCAACGCGACGATCGGCGGGATGGCCGCGACGCGCGCATCGGGGACCAACGCGGTCCGCTACGGCACGATGCGCGAGAACGTGCTGGGGCTGACGGTCGTCACGGCGGACGGCCGGATCATCCGCACCGGCGGCCGCGCGCGGAAGTCGAGCGCGGGCTACGACCTGACGCGGCTGTTCGTCGGTGCCGAGGGCACGCTCGGGATCATCACCGAGATCCAGCTGCGCCTGTATGGCGTCCCCGAGGCGATCTCCGCGGCGCTCTGCCAGTTCGAGACGCTCGACGCCGCCGTGCATACCGTCATCCTCGCTATGCAGCACGGAATCCCCGTTGCCCGGATCGAACTCTTGGACGACGTGCAGATGGATGCCTGCATCCGCTATTCGAAGCTCGAGGGCCTGGTTGCGAAGCCGACGCTGTTCTTCGAGTTCCACGGCAGCGATGCCGGGGTCGCCGAGCAGGCCGCGCAGATGCAGACGATCACCGGGGAATTCGGCGGCAGTGCTTTCGAGTGGGCGACCAAACCCGAGGACCGGACCCGTCTGTGGAAGGCGCGGCACGCCGCGTATTACGCGGTGAAGGCGATGTACCCGGGCAGCGAGGTCTTCGCCACCGACGCCTGCGTGCCGATCTCGCGTCTCGCCGATTGCGTACTGCAGACGCGAGCCGACGCCGACGCGACCGGTCTTGTCGCGCCGATCGTCGGCCACGTCGGCGACGGCAATTTCCATCTGTGCGTGGTGTTCGATCCCGCCGATCCGCGCGAGCGCGCGAAGGCCGAAGGCCTGGCGAAACGGATCAGCCTTCGGGCGATCGCGATGGGCGGCACCTGCACCGGCGAGCATGGCGTCGGCGTGCACAAGCTCGAGGCGCTCGTCGCCGAGCATGGGGAGGCGGTCGACCTGATGCGGCTGATCAAGCGGGCCCTCGATCCGCACGACATCATGAATCCGGGCAAGACGGTTCCGGTCTAGGACCTGTCGACAAACCTTCAAAAACGTAGAAACGCGCGCTCCCGGGAACCCAATGTACGTCCTCTACCTCGGCAACAGGAACTACTCGTCGTGGTCGCTGCGTGGCTGGCTCGCAATGAAGGTCGCGGGTGCGCCGTTCACGGTGAACATGATTGCGTTGTCCGGCGAGTCGCAGCCGAACCCCGGCAATCGCGCCTTTTCGCCTAGCGGCCGCGTGCCATGCCTGCACGACGGCGCGACCGTCGTCTGGGACTCGCTCGCCATCGCCGAATACCTCGCCGAGCGGCACCCGGGAATGTGGCCGGACGATTCCCGACGCGGGCCTGGGCGCGCTGCGTGTGCGCCGAGATGCACTCGGGATTCGGATCGCTGCGCAACGAGATGGCGATGTGCATACGCGAGCGCGTCGACGTGCGGCCATGGTCTCCCGCGCTCGCGCAGGACATCGCGCGCGTGATCGAGATCTGGAACGAAGGCCGCCGCCGGTTCGCGCCGCCGGGCCTTACGTCTGCGGCCGGTTCTCGATTGCCGATGCGTTCTACGCACCGGTCGCGTTCCGCTTCCGCACCTATGCGGTCGAGCCGGAGGGCGCGGCCGGCGGGTATCTGCAGGCGCTGCTCGCGCACCCGTTCCTCCGCGAGTGGGAAGGCGCCGCACTCGCCGAGACCGCAATCATCGAGGCCGACGAGCCACGGATCATCTATCGCGACAAGATCGCTCCACCGCGACATGGGTGACGCGATCCTCGCCGATCTCGAGGCCCGGATACGCGAGGCAGCCGCCGCGAAGTTGCCCTTGGTCGTCCGCGGCGGTGGAACCAAGGACTTCTATGGACAGGCGATCGCCGGCGAGGTGCTCGACACGACACGTTACGCAGGCATCATCGACTACGACGCGACGGAGCTCGTGCTGACCGCGCGGGCGGGGACGCGGCTCGCCGACGTCGAGAGTGCCGCACGCGCTTCCGGCCAGATGTTGGGCTGCGAGGCGCCGCATTTCGGCGCTGCCGCGACGCTTGGCGGCATGGTCGCCGCGGGATTGTCGGGCCCGCGACGCCCCTATGGCGGTGCCGTGCGCGACATCGTGCTCGGCGTGCGCATGTTCGACGGCAGCGGCGCCGACCTCGCGTTCGGCGGCCGCGTGATGAAAAACGTTGCCGGCTTCGACCTGCCGCGTGTCATGGTGGGGGCGCTCGGCACGCTGGGCGTGCTGACCGAGGTCTCGCTCAAGTGCGTGCCGCTGCCCAAGGCCGAGGCGACGCGGGTACTCGAGTGCTCGGCAGACGATGCGATCCGGCTGACGAACGAGTGGGGCGGCAAGCCGCTTCCCGTGTCGGCGACCTGCCACCACGCGGGCCTGCTCGCCGTGCGGCTGTCCGGAGCGGCGAGCGCCGTCGACGCCGCCGCGAAAAGAATTGGGGGAAGCCCGATGGCGGACGGCGACGCTTTCTGGCAGGGCATCCGCGAGCAGACGCATCCGTACTTCGCCGCAGCGAAGGAAGCGGACCCTGCGCTGTGGCGCCTGTCGGTCGACGCGACCGCCGAGGATGCGGACCTCGGCGGCGAGCGATTGATCGAATGGGGCGGGGCGCTGCGCTGGCTCGCCGGCGGCGAGCGCGCCGATCCGGCGGATCCGTGCCTGGGCGCGCGACAACGGCGGCCACGCAACGCTCTTTCGCGCCCGCGACAAGTCCCCAGGTGCATTCCATCCGCTGCCGGAGCCAGTGCATGCGCTGCATCGCCGGTTGAAGGCGACGTTCGATGCTGCCGCGATCCTGAATCGCGGCCGCCTTTACCCCGATCTCTGATGAACAGCCCCCACGGGCACTGACGCGTGCAGACCGCGCTCGCCGATTTCATTCGCGCACACGCCCGAAGGCCGCGAGGCCGACGGGATCCTGCGTTCGTGCGTCCACTGCGGATTCTGCACGGCAACCTGCCCGACCTATCAGCTGCTGGGCGACGAGCTGGACGGCCCGCGCGGGCGCATCTACCTGATCAAGGAGGCGCTCGAGGGAGCGGAGGTCACCGAGCGCACGCGCCTGCACCTCGACCGGTGCCTCACCTGCCGCAGCTGCGAGACGACCTGTCCTTCCGGCGTGCAGTACGGGCGGCTGCTCGACATCGGGCGGCAGGTGGTCGACCGTCGCGCTCGCGCCCGCTCGCCACGCGCGCGCAGCGCTGGCTGATCCGCGAGGGCCTGCTGGCGCGGCCGCTGTTCGGCGCTGCACTCGCGCTCGGTCGCACGGCGCGGCCGCTGCTCCCCGCGAGCCTCCGCAACAGGATTCCGGAGCTCCGGCGTCCCGGCACCTGGCCGCCCCCGCGGCATGCGCGCAAGATGCTCGCGCTCGACAGCTGCGTGCAGGGCGCGCTGGCGCCCGGCATCGACGCGGCGCTCGCGCGCGTGCTCGATCGCATCGGGATCTCGCTGGTGCGGGTCGCGGCCGGCGGCTGCTGTGGCGCGCTTCCGTATCACCTGAGCGGCGAGGCGCGGGCCATGGCGATCGTGAAGCGCAACATCGATGCCTGGTGGCCGCACGTCGAGCGCGACGCGGCGGCGATCGTCGTCACCGCCAGCGGCTGCGGCGTGATGGTCAAGGACTACGGACATCTGTTGCAGTCCGATCTCGAATATGCCGGCAAGGCGAAGCGGATCGCAGAGCTCGCCTGCGATCCGGTCGAAGTGGTCGGGACGGAATGGCAGCGCATCGCGCCGAAGATCGCGATGGACGTGGGTCCGCAGAAGGTCGCCTTCCATTCACCGTGCTCGCTGCAGCACGGGATGAAGCTCAATGGTCGGGTCGAGGAGATTCTGCAGGCGCTGGGTCTGGAGCTCACGCCGGTCGCCGACGCACACCTGTGCTGCGGTTCGGCCGGAACGTATTCGCTGCTTCAGCCCGCGCTCTCGCGCGAGCTCAAGGCCAACAAGCTGGCGGCCCTGGCGGCCGGCCGGCCCGACGTCATCGCGACCGCCAACATCGGCTGCCTTACGCATCTGGCCGATGGCAGTGAGCGGCCCGTGCGCCACTGGATCGAGCTGCTCGACGCGCGGATGCTAGGTGGCGAGCGCGCTCCGACGTGACGGTGCACGCCGACCCCACGGGACCAACGTCATGTCGTCGAGGCTGAACCACCAGCGATCCGGAGCGCGCGCCGGTTACCGGTACTTTGTCGCGATCCCGACCCGCTGGATGGACAACGACTGCTACGGTCACGTCAACAACGTCACCTACTATTCGTATTTCGACACGGCCGTCAACGAACATCTGATCCGCGCCGGCGGGCTCGACATCGCCAATGACCCCGTCGTCGGTTACGTGGTCGAGACCGGCTGCCATTTTCGCAAGCCGCTGACGTTTCCAGAATCGGTCGACGTGGGTCTGCGCATCGTCAGGCTCGGAACGTCGTCGGTATCCTACGAGGTGGGGATCTTCCGTCAGGGTGACGACGAGCCCGCGGCGACGGGGCACTTCGTCCATGTCTGGGTCGACCGCAGGTCGCAGCGCCCGGCGCCGATTCCGCCGCGGATTCGGGCGGCGCTCGGGGCCCTGGCCGTCGAAGCGGGCGCATGATCCCCCCGAGAGCCGAATCGGTAGCCGTCTGGCAATGGCGCGCATCGCGTTGATTCCGGCGGCGGGGGGTGGTCGCCGTTTTGGCGGAGAGACGCCGAAGCAGTATGCGGACCTTGGCGGGCAACCCCTCGTCGCACGGACGATCGACCGGCTTCGCGACGCGCTCGACCTCGATGCAATCGCCGTTGCGCTGGCGCCGGACGATGCGCAGTTCGATGTCATCGCCGCGACCCGCAACGGTGTCGAGGGGTTGCGGTGCGGGGGCACGACGCGGGCAGAGACGGTAGCCAACGCGCTCGCGGCACTTCATCGTCGCTGTACGGCCGACGACTGGATCATCGTGCACGATGCCGCACGCCCATGCGTGCCGTTCGACGCGTTGCGCCGTCTCGTCGACGAGCTCGCCGACGATGCCGTGGGCGGCCTGCTCGCCATTCCGGTTGCGGATACGCTGAAGCGCGAGGACCCGGCAACACCGGGGCGGATACTGCGGACCGAGGACCGTGCCGGGCTGTGGCAGGCGCAAACGCCGCAGATGTTCCGTTATGGGATCCTGCGTGACGCGCTTGCGCAACCGGGGGCGATTGCGGCCACGGACGAGGGGGCTGCCGTCGAAATGCTCGCGGCAACGGGCGCGTGCGCGCCGCCGCGCCTGATCGCCGGGAGCGCGCTCAACATCAAGATCACCTTTCCGGCCGACCTCGCGCTCGCGGCCGCCATTCTCGCCGCACAGGAGCAAAGCCGATGGACATCCGCATAGGTACCGGCGTCGACGTGCACGCGCTCGTCGTCGGGCGCCGGCTCGTGCTCGGCGGGGTGACGGTTCCCTACGAGCGCGGCCTCGAGGGGCACTCCGACGCCGACGTGCTGGTGCACGCGGTGTGCGACGCGGTTCTCGGTGCGCTGGCGCTGGGCGATCTCGGGGTTCACTTTCCCGACAGCGATCCGCGCTGGAAGGATGCCGACAGCCGCGTGCTGCTGCGGCATGTCGCGTCGCTCGCAGAGGAGCGCGGATGGCATGTCGGCAACCTCGATGCGACGCTGATCGCGCAGGCGCCGAAACTGGCGCCCCACGTGCCGGCGATGCGCGCCAACCTTGCGGCCGACCTCGCCTGCGGAATCGGCGAGATCAGCGTGAAGGCGACGACGACCGAGCGTCTGGGATTCGCGGGCCGCGGTGAGGGCATCGCGGCGCTCGCGACCGTGCTGCTCGCGCGCGGCTGATTGCCCGCGCGTGTATCGTTCAGCGCGACAGGGGGATCGCCACGCGGGCGACGGTCCCGCCACCATCGCGGGCCAAGAGATCGAAGGTCCCGCCGTGTAACCGAGCGATCCGATCCACGATCGCGAGGCCCAGTCCCGCCCCTGCGACGCCGGAAGCATCGGCCCGCGCTGCGGAGGCGCGCGTGAACGGCTGCTTCAGCCGTTCCACCTGCTCCGGCGCAATTCCCGGTCCGCGGTCGGCGACATCGAGCACGACGCGTCCCTCATTGATGTCCGTTGACACTTCGACCGGAGGAGCGCCGTACGCGATCGCGTTGTCGATCAGATTCGTGACCAGACGCGAGAACGCCGTCGGCCGCAGCGGCACCCTAGGCAGCGCGCCGCCGTCGAAGCGGACGTCCTTGGCGGCGCGCGCGTACCGGTCCACGCAGTTGCGGACGATCTCGTTCACGTCGCTCGGCTCCTGTGCCGCGTCCTCGCTGGTGCGTGCAAACTCGAGGAACTGGCCGATGATCCGGTCCATTTCCTCGATGTCGTCGATCATGCCGGCGCGCGTCGCTTCGTCGCGCGCTTCCATCTCGATCCCGAGACGCAGTCGCGCGAGCGGCGTGCGCAGATCGTGGGAGACCCCGGCGAGCAGTACCGCGCGATCGCGCTCGAGCTGGCGCAGATTCGGCGGTCATCCGGTTGACTCCGCGATTCAGGCTCGCGATCTCCGACGGCCCGCTCTCGGGCAGCGGCGCCGGCGTCTCCCCGCGACCGACCCGCTCGACTGTCACGCTCAATTCGCGCAATGGGCGGGCGAGGTAGCGGGCGAACGCGAAAGCGGCGGCGACCAGGACCGCGGCGAGCACCAGGCTCCACAGCGCTGCCCGTGACGGGAGGTCCTCGGCCTGCGGCCTTGGCGGCAGCGGAAAGCCGACCCAGTAGCCGCTGCCCGCCGCTTCCACGCGGACGAGGAGCAGACCGCGCCCGGCGGCAACCCGCAGCTCGGTTCCAGGGCCCAGCGCTTCGCGCAGACGTGCCTCGAGCGGCTGCAACACGGGTCCGGCCGGCGCCCCGCCCATGAATGGCCGCTCGCTCTCGGGCACGATGCGCACGCCGTACTCGCGGCCGATCCGGGAGATCGATTCGCGTCGCTCGTGGACATCCGGTGCTTCGAGCGCCGCACGCACCGCCTGGAGCTGGACGATCTTGGTATCGCCGAACTGCCGCGCAAGCAGCGCGGCGCGATCCTGCCGAAACAGCAGGATCGTCGCGACCGACGCGATGGCGACGACGACCAGCAACAACAGGGCAAGGCGTCCGAACAGCGAACGCGGGAGCAGGGTCACTGCGCGTCGCCTCCGGGCTGCGTTTCCGCCGTGGTGGCGTCAGGAACGAAGACGTAGCCGAAGCCCCACACGGTCTGGATATAACGGGGGTTGGCGGGATCCGGCTCGATCAGCTTGCGCAGGCGCGACACCTGGACATCGATCGCGCGATCGAACACGTCGTGGTCGCGCCCGCGCGCGAGCAACGTCAGCTTTTCACGGGCCAGCGGCTGGTGCGGATGCTGGGCGAACACCTTCACCAGCGCGAATTCGCCGGTTGTCAGGTGGATGGTCGTATCGCCGTCGACCAGCGTGCGCGCGGCGGGATCGAGAGCGAAGCGACCGAAGGCGATCGTGCCCGTCGCGGCCGGCGCCCCCGGCGCAAGTCGATCCGTCTGCCGGCGGAGGACGGCGTGGATCCGCGCAACGAGCTCGCGCGGGTTGAAGGGCTTCGGCAGGTAGTCATCGGCGCCCATCTCGAGGCCGACGATCCGGTCGACATCCTCGCCCTTCGCAGTCAGCATGATGATCGGGACGTTCTCGCCTGCCCCGCGGATCCGGCGGCAGACCGACAGGCCATCCTCGCCCGGAAGCATGAGGTCGAGCACGATGAGGTGCGGGGGATCGCGCTGCAGTTTCCGGTCGAGATCGCGGGCGTCGGGAAGCGTCGCGACCTGGAATCCCTGCTCGGTCAGGTAGCGCGACAACAGATCGCGCAGGCGCACGTCGTCATCGACGACGAGGATCCGGTGAAGCGTGCTCTTGGTGGCCATGATGCAGGTTAACGGGGTGATCGGAACAGCGACGGCGGGAATGTGTAACGAATTGTAACGTCGGGGCCCTCCCGCAACGTCCGGTTGCAATCGCGGATCCCGCGTATGCAACATTGACGGACAATCGGGTCCAAGCGTCAGGAGCCGCACGATCGCTGCGGCGCCGCGTTCAACGAAAGGATACGAGATGAAGATGCAGAGCAATTTTCGCCGGTTCACCTTGGTAACCGCAGCCGCCCTGGCGCTGGCGTCGGGCGCCGTCGAGGTGTCCGCGCATCCGCCGGGTGGACCGCACGGCCAGGGCGCGGGCGAGCAGATGATCGGACAGCTGATCGAACGGGCACAGGCACAGCTCAATCTGACCACGTTGCAGCAACAGATGCTCAGTACCGCGGTCGCGGACACCAGGACACTCCGCGACGCAGCCCGTACGCGCCATCAACAGGTCAGGGACGCGCTGCAGGCCCAGCTCGCGAAGACCGAGCCGGATCTCGCAACGGTCGCGCAGCTCGCCGACAATGCCGAGCAGCAGAATCGCGATGCGCGCATCAAGGTCCGCAATCAATGGCTGGCCCTCTACAACACGTTCACATTGGAGCAGAAGGCGGTCGTCCGCGACTTGCTGCAGAAGCGGATGGCACGCGCCGACGCGTTCCGCCAGCACATGCGCGAACGGATGCAGCAGCGCTCGAGCGGAGCGAACGGCTGACGCCCCCCGAAAGTTCGCCAATGCCACGAGGCCCGGCCCCGCGCCGGGCTTCGGCATTGGTGATCGTCAGGTCGCGTCGAGGCGGAGCGGACTAGGCGGGACGGGCGCGTAGGCGGGACAGGCGGGTAGGCGGCGGGCTTCGGTGCCGCAAGGCCGTCCGCCTGCGGGTGCCCGACGCGGCTGCGGTCGTCAGCACAAGACTCCCTTGCCGCGTCACCCGCGACGGCGAACTGCGGCACAGGCGCCCGCCGCCTACCCGCCTACGCGCCCGTCCCGCCGGACCCGCCGACCGATAGCCCGAGCGACGGAAATGCAAGTGCCGCATCGAGCCGCACGTCATTGACAGCTATGACAGGTGCGCGAGCTTCATGCACCGGCTGGTCATGGCGGTCCATGCGTGGGTGCGCTGCCGTAGCGCGGCTTCGGCGGCGTCCTTGAGTGCGGCGGCGACGACCGGCTTCAGCAGCAGGTGGATGCCGGCGGCCCGGGCCTCGGCCTGTGCCGCTCCGCTCGTGTCACCGGAGACGATCAACGCGGGCGTCCCCGGTCCCAATGCGGCACGCAGCTCTCCTATCGCGTCGATGCCGGAGCGCCCGTCGGCCAGCCGGAGGTCCGCGACGATGAGGTCGACGGCGTCGCGTCGGTTGCGTCCCAGCGAGGCGAGGGCAGCGAGCGCAGCGTGCGCGTCGGAGCCGCCGGTGGCGGTCGCCTCCCACGAAGCGAACAGCGCGCGCATTGCGCCGACGACGGCCGGATCGTCGTCGACCACGACCACGCAGCTCCCGGCGAGCGCCGGCGAGGTGGTTGCCGGCGGTGCTTCGATGCACCGCCGTGGCGCACGGCACGCGCGGGCGCGGATCGCTCGCGGGACGGTCAGCGAGAAACGCGAACCGCGGCCCGGAATCGACGCCAATTCGACCGGATGCCCGAGCAGAGCAGCGAGCCGGCGCACGATCGCGAGTCCAAGTCCCATCCCGCGCCCACCGGCGTGATGGCGTGCCGCCGCGGCCAGTTGCACGAACTCGTCGAATACGCGCGCGCGGTCGTCGTCGCCGATACCGACACCCGAGTCGATGACATCGATGCGCACGGCGTTCGCGCGTCGACGGACGCCGAGCACGATGCCGCCAGCCCGCGTGTAGCGGACCGCATTGGCGACGAGGTTGCGCAGGATTCGTTCCAGCAGCACGGGGTCCGTCTCGACGACGATTCGCGTGGGCACGATCGAGAGCGCGAGTCCGCTCGCGCTCGCCTGTGGCGCGAAATCGGTGGCGAGGCGGGCGAACAGCGGGTCGAGTGCGACGCTGGTCGGCGCAGGGTGCAGCGCGCCCGCTTCCAGCCGCGACAGGTCGAGCAACTGCGCGAACAGTCCCTCGAGCGCCTCCAGCGACGCATGGATGCTTGCGACCAGCGGCTTCACGTCCGGATCACGCGCCTTGGCGGCGAGCGCCGCCGCGAACAATCCGACCGCGTGCAGCGGCTGGCGCAGGTCGTGACTCGCCGCGGCGAGAAACTGGCTCTTGGCGCGGCTTGCCGTCTCCGCGGCGGCTCGCGCGGCGAGCGCCGCTTCGGTCTGCGCCTTGAGCTCGGCGATGAGGTCGACATTTTCGTAGCGCATCGCGAGCGACTGCGTGAGCACGTCGTTCACCTGGCGGCCGAACGCCAGCACGAACCCGAGCACGACACCCAGGACGAGCGCCGTGAACAGGTGCGCCTGGTCGCCCTCGGCGGCGACCCGCACGATCAGTGGCACCAGCGCGGCCAGCACGAAGCCATAGAACGACGGCTTGTAGACCGCGGTCAGATTGAGCCCACCGAGAATCACGCTGAACTGGCAGACGATGAAGAGGGCCTGGTAGGACGGCGATGACGGAAACATCCAGACGGCGGCCGTGCCCCACAGCGCGCCGGCCAGTGTCGAGCCTACCGCCCAGTAGCGACCCCAGCGCGCCGCATCCGCCGGGACGGGCCGCGCGCGCCGGTAGGCACGTGCGAGCACGCCGCGCCACGACTGGTTTGCGAGGATCGCGGCGAGCCAGGCCGCCATCACCGCGGCCGCCTCCTGTTCCCACAGGACGCCACAGAGGATGAGCGCGCCCAGCACCATCGATGCGGTGGTGCGGTGCCACGAGCCGTAGAGCGTCGCGATCTGGTGCGCGCGGGCGTGGACGAGCAGCGCCGGCGCAATTGCGGTATCGGACATGGTGGCGGACTGGACGTCGCGCCGGACGCGCTCGAAGCCAGGCGTCCGCGTCAGCGTAGCGCCGAATCAGGTTGCGCTTTCCGCGCGGCCAGGGTCTCGACGCTGATGCCACGCCGCGCGAGCGTGGCGATGGCCTCGGTGCGCGTATGGACCCGCAACGCCTTGAGGATCGCGCTGACGTGGACCTTGACGGTTCCCTCGGAGAGCCTGAGGTCGCGGCAGATCAGCTTGTTCGGCTTCCCCTGCACCAGCAGCTTCAGCACATCGGTCTGCCTTGCGGTGAGACCCAGAGCATCGGGCTCGATGTGCGCGCCGTCGCCGTCGGGCATCGGCGTCGTGTCCGGCGCGAGGTAGACACCGCCGGCTAGGACGTGGCGGATCGCATCCTGGAGCAGCGCGGGGTCCGCGGTCTTCGGAATGAAGCCGTGCGCGCCGGCGCCGAGTGCCGCCATCACGGTCGCCTGATCGTGGGTGGCCGACAGCACGACGATCGGCACGCCCGGGTAGTCGAGCTTGAGGTCGCAGAGAAAGTCGAGTCCGCGTGTTCCCGGAAGAGCGAGGTCGAGGAGGACCAGCGCCACATCGAGCTCGTTGTCGAGCACGGCGACCGCCTCGGCGGGATCGATGGCACCGCATACCTCGATCGCGGGGTCCAGTTGCGGGAGCAGCTGCCCGAGCGCTGCGACGACCAACGGGTGATCGTCGACGATGAGTATCTTCATGAATTTCTCCCCCTGTGGCGGTCTCGCGTGCATCGCGCCCCTACGCGATGGCGACCGTGACGCAACACTAATCCGATCGCGATGGCGCTGGCACCTGTAGGAAACTACAGGGTGGGTGGCTGGCGGGATCCGGCGCACCGGTGCGCCCGCGGCCGCCGCGGCCGGACCCGGCGCCGATGGCGGGGCGTACGATTACTCGTGGCGCAGCGCGTCGATCGGGACCAGCCGCGACGCGGTGCGCGCCGGGTAGAACCCGAAAAACACGCCGATCGCACCGGAGAACCCGACCGCGAGAATCACGGCGGCCACGCTCATCTCGGTGCGCCATCCGGCGAAGTGTCCCACGGCGAACGACGCGATCGCGCCCAGCGCGATGCCGACGAGCCCGCCGATCAGCGCGAGCGTCACGGCCTCGACGAGGAACTGGGTGAGGATGTCGCGCCCGCGTGCGCCTACGGCCATCCGGAGTCCGATCTCACGCGTGCGCTCGGTAACGGATACCAGCATGATGTTCATGATCCCGATGCCGCCGACGACGAGCGAGACCGAGGCGATCGCGGCGAGGAGGAGCGCGAGGATCTTCGACGACGCTTCCTGTGCCGCCAGCACTTCCGACAGGTTGCGGACGAAGAAGTCGTCTTCCTGGCTCGACTGCAGCTTGTGGCGCTGGCGCAGGAGGTCGCGCATTTCCTGTTCGGTCGTCGCGATGTCGGCGCCGTCGCGCACGCGCACGGTGATGTTCTGCACATTGCGGGTCTTCACGTTGGTTCCGCCGAGCACGCGCTTGCGTGCCGTCGTGATGGGGATGAGAACGACATCGTCCTGATCCTGACCGATCATGCTCTGGCCCTTCCGATCGAGCACGCCGATCACTGCGTGCGGAACGCGGCGGATGCGGACGGTTTCGCCGACCGGATCGGCATCGCCGAAGAGCGAGCGCGCGACCGTCTGACCAAGCAGCACCACTTTGGCTGCGCTGTCGACGTGCGTCATGTCGAGCGGCTGGCCGGCAACGACCTCCCATTGGCGCGCCTCCAGATAGTCCGGAGTGATTCCCGAAGATCTGGGTTGCCCAGTTCGTGTTGCCGAACACGACCTGCCCGTTGCCGCGCAGAGCCGGTGCGGCGACCTGGATCGACGCGATCTCGCGCGCGAGGGCGTAGGCGTCGTCTTCGCTGATCGTCAACTGCGAGCCCGAACCCAGCCGCACCCCCGACGACGTGAAATTGCCGGAGAGAATGATGATCAGATTCGAGCCGAGGCTCCGGATCTGATCCTCGACCCGCGCCTGCGCACCGGCGCCCACCGCGACCATGGTGATGACGGCTGCGACGCCGATGATGATGCCCAGCATCGTCAGCGTCGAACGCAGCTTGTTGACGCGAAGCGCGGCCAGCGCGACCTTCAGCGTGGCAAGGAAATTCATGCGACGACCGGCTCGGGTCGACCGTGCTGCACGGCGAGGAGCGCGGCAGCATCGCGCGGCGCGTTCGGCGAGTCGCCGATCAGCCGTCCATCGCGGAAGGTCAGCAGGCGCGACGCGAACGCCGCGATATCGTGCTCATGGGTGACGACGATCACGGTGATCCCGCCGCGGTTCAGGGTCTGCAGCAGCGCCATGACCTCGAGGCTCGTCGCCGAGTCGAGCGCGCCGGTCGGCTCGTCGGCGAGGATCAGCTTGGGGTCGTTGGCCAGCGCGCGGGCGATCGCCACCCGCTGCTGCTGCCCGCCGGAGAGCTGCGCGGGATTGTGGTGCTCGCGTGTCGCGAGCCCGACCTGCGCGAGCTTCGCCCTGGCCGCCGCGTGGCGTTCGGCCGCGGCAACTCCCGCATAGAGCAGCGGCAGCTCGACGTTCTCCAGCGCCGATGTCCGGGGCAGCAGGTTGAACTGCTGGAACACGAAGCCGATGCGTCGATTGCGGATTCCGGCGAGCGCATCGGCCGGCAGGTTCGCGACGTCCTCGCCGGCGAGCCGGTAGCTGCCCGATGTCGGGGTATCGAGGCAACCGATGAGGTTCATGAACGTCGACTTGCCCGAACCCGACGGTCCCATCACCGCGACGAACTCGCCTTCCGCGATGTCGACCGAAACGCCTGCGAGCGCGCGCACCTCGGTTTCGCCGAGCATGTAGATCTTGACGAGATCGCGGACCGAGATCAGCGGCGTTGACTGACCCGCGGGTTGCAGGGTGGTTGACGCTCCCATGCGGCACCGGACTTCAGAACGGCAGGCGCGGTGCGCCACCGGCGGGACGCGGCGCCGGCGCGTTGCGGTCCACGTTGCCGACGATCACTTCCGCGCCTTCCTTCAGGTCCCCGCCGACGACCTCGGTCGCGTTGCCGTCGGACAGTCCCAGGCGCAGCGGCACTTCCACCGGTTTGTCGCCGCTGCCCACGAGATAGACGCGGCCGCTCGTCGTGTTGCCGCGTCCGGTTTCCGCGGCCACGATCTCGGCGTAGCGGCTCTTCTGGTCGGGGTTGAGCATCGCGCCGATCTTCTGCCGCACATCGCCGCGCAGCCGCTCGCTGCGCGTGCGCCGATCCGCCTCGGGGAGGTCGCGCAGCTCCGCCATCCGGCCGCGAAGCTCGGCGAAGATCTCGTCGAGACGCGCCTGCTGCGCAGCGTCGAGCTTGAGCTCCTCGACGAGTCGCGCTCGACGCGCCTGCGCATCGCCGCTGCCGCCACCGCCGCCGGCACCCGCGCCCGCCGGAGCGGCATCGGCATCCTTGGCCGTGGCGATGCCCGGCGGCCGATAGCGGAGCGCGGCGTTCGGCACCTTCAGCGCGTTCTCGCGGGCATCGGACACGATGCGCACGTTGGCGGTCATGCCGGGCACCAGCTGCAGGTTCGGGTTGTCGGTCGCGACGACGACGGTGTAGGTTACGACGTTCTGCACGGTCTGCGCGGCCTTGCGGATCTGCGCGACCTTGCCCTCGAACGTGCGACCGGGAAACGCGTCGACGGTGAACGTGACGCGCTGGGCCGGCTTGATCTTGCTGATGTCCGATTCGTCGATCGCCACTTCGACCTGCATCTCGCGCAGGTCGCGCGCGATCGTGAACAGCGTCGGCGTGTTGAGGCTGGCCGCGACGGTTTGCCCGGCGTCGACTTGCCGCGAAATCACGACGCCATCGACGGGCGCGATGATCGACGTGCGCGCGAGGTCGACCCGCGCCGACGCGAGCGCCGCCTCGCGCTGCTTGATGACCGCCAGCGCGTTGGCGACCTGGGACTCGCCCACCACGACCTGGGCCTCGGCGGTCTTCACCGCCTCGGCCAGCGCGTCGTAGTTGAATTGCGCCTTGTCGCGCTCCGCGTCCGAGATGAAGCCCTTCGCGAACAGCGATTTCTTGCGCTCGAGATCGGACTTCGCGTCGTTGGCCTGGATGCGGGCGCGCAGCGCCTGCGACATCAGCACCAGGACGTTGCCTTTCTGGTTGGCGAGCGCGCTTGCCGCCGCGTCGAGATCGGCCTGCGCCTGCTTGACCTTGAGCTCGAAGGTCTCGGGGTCGATCCGCGCGAGCAGCTGACCCTGCTTCACCGTGCTGTTGAAGTCGACGAAGAGCTCCTTGATCTGACCGGAGATCTGGGATCCGACGGCGACCGTGGTCACGGCCGACAGCGTGCCCGAGGCCGAGACGACCGAGGTGAGGGCGCCGCGCTCGACCTTGGCCAACCGGAATGCCGGCGCGCTTTCGCTGCGCAGGAACAGCCACCACCCGACGAATCCTAGGCTGACCGCAACCAGCGCGGCGAGCGCGATCGGGAGCGCGCGTCGCGGGCGTAACGCGACGCGCGTGTGCCGCGACGTGGCAGTGGCAGTATCGTCCATCGGGGCGCGGTGTCGGTCGTCGTGGCTCGAAGGCGCGACGCCGTCACGCGTCAACAGACCGCTCAGCCGTTCTTCGCCAGTGCCTGCTGCTCGGTCGAGCTCGCGACGCAGCGCGCGCAGGCGGGTCTCGACGACCGACGACTGATAGAAGTCGCCGTCACCGGCCTTGCGCCGCGAGCTCGAGCTGGACCACCGCGCCCTTGAGATCGCCCTGCCACGCGTAGAACTCGCCCTGGTGCCGGTACTGCTGCAGCTTCTTGCCGAGCGTCGCGTAAGTGCGCGCCGCAAGCCGGTGCAGCGGTCCGTTGCCGGGAAAGCGGTCGAGCTCGCGCTCGAGAAACGCGGCGGCGTCGCGCGCGCGGCCAGCCTTGAGCAGCGCCTCCGGATAGTCGTAGACGAGCTGCATCTTGTTCGGGTAGCGGGCAGAGCGCCGCCTCGAATCGCGCGATCGCGAGGTCGAGGTCGCCGGCCTCCATCAGCACGTGGCCGGCCATCACCTCGATCATCGGGTGCGGCGGTGCGGTCTTCTCGAGCGCGCGAGCTCCGCCTTGGCCTGCTTGTAGTTCCTCGGCGCGCAGCAGCGAAGCGACGAGACCGTACCGCGCGGCGATCTCGCTGTTGAACTTGTGATCGGCGAGCGCCGCGTTGAAGAAACGCGACTGCATCCTTCGGCGTGCCGTTGTAGCTGCGCAGCAGCGCGCGCACGAGCTGGAAATCGAGCGAGTCCGGCACCTGGCGATAGGGCTTGCCGAAGCGCGCGGGCCTGCGCCTCGGCGATTCGCTCGTAGGTCATCGGGTGCGTGCGCAGATACGACGGTGCCGCTGCCGTCCGAGAACTGGCCCGATTTCTGCATGCGGGTCCATGAACGATCGCCATCGCCGCCGTGTCGAATCCGGCGGCATCGAGCCGCTGGAAGCCGATGCGATCGGCCTCGTATTCGTTCTCGCGGGTGAAATTGATCTGCGACTGCATCGCGAGTGCCTGGGCCGACGCGATGCCCGCCGACAGCCTGGCCCGGACGCGCCGCCGGCGCGCGAGGCGGCGATGGCCAGCGCGATCGCGCCCAGCGAGTAGAGCAGCGAGCGCTGCTGGCCGGCGAGCGAGCGCGTCATGTGGTGCTGCGTCACGTGCGTGATTTCGTGCGCCAGCACCGCCGCGAGCTCGGACTCGCTCTGGGTCAGCAGGATGAGACCCGGTGTTGACGCCGACGTAGCCGCCCGGCAGCGCGAAGGCGTTGATCGAGGAATCGCCGATCGCGAAGAACTCGAAGTCCTGACGACCCTCGGGCACGGCGGCCACGAGCCGATGGCCGAGCTCGTTCAGGTAGTCGTTGACCTCCGGGTCGTCGAGATAGCCGCCCGCACCGCGGATCTGCCGGACGACCGTCTCGCCGAGTCGGCGTTCCTGCCCGGGCGCGAGCATCGACTGCGATTCGTCGCCGAGGTCCGGCAATGTCTGCGCGTGCGCAATTCCCGCGGAGAGGGACGCCGGCCCGAGAGGCTGCAAGACGAGCAGCCCCGCCGTGAGCGCCGCGACGACGCGGCGGCGGATCGCGCGCGGTGTTCCGGTCGGCCGGCAGGCGGGCAGTGGCGTTAGACGTGGGCATCGAGCGAAGCCGGAAGCGCGCGGATGGCAATGCTAAGATGCGTCGCGCTAGCCGAAGTTCAAGCGCAGGAGACCGCCGTGGCACGCGCGGCGAGGCAAGGCGACAGGATCCTCGAACGGATCTGCGCAAGAGCGTCGAACCGCGCAACCGCAGCGCAAGCTCGGAAAAGTGACCATTTTACCCACTTTGACGCGGCCGGTCAGGCGCACATGGTCGACGTCGCCGGCAAAGATGTAACAAGACGTGTCGCGCGGGCCGGCGGGCGGATCGTCATGCAACCGGCGACGTTCGCACTGATCCGGGCGGGATCCGCCCGCAAGGGCGATGTTCTGGGCGTCGCGCGGATCGCCGCCATCCAGGCGGCGAAGCGCACGTCGGAACTGATTCCGCTGTGCCATCCGCTGCCGCTGACGCGCGTGGCCGTCGACTTCGCTGCCCGACGCAGCGGGGAAGCGCGATGGCGATCGAGGTGCACCGCCGAGACGCTCGGCCGGACCGGAGTCGAGATGGAGGCGTTGACCGCCGCCACCGTCGGGCTTGCTCACGATCTACGACATGTGCAAGGCTGTCGACCGCGGGATGCGAATCGAGGATGTCCGCCTGCTCGAGAAATCGGGCGGCAAGTCGGGAAATTTCCACGCGCGCTGACCATTACCGGACGGTGCCAGTGCGTGCAACAGCGCCATCAGGGACCCAGGTCGATGGCGACGTCCTGCGAGCCACGACCGGCGCTTCAAAGTAGTGGTCCGGTGGTTGGACCGGTTGACCGCCGCCGATGCCGGCGTTACAGTCGCCGCAGCCGGTCCGCGGGATGCGCGATCCCGCCGGGCGCCGCACCGCGGGGCCAATAGGGGAGGGAGATTGCGTGCCGTTGCAAACGGTCGAGCCGCTTCGGCTGTACCGGCAGATCGCCGGGCAGATTGCCGCACTCATCGAGAACGGCGAGTTCGCGGTGGGCGCGCGGCTGCCGGCCGAGCGCGAGCTTGCCACGCTGCTCGGGGTGTCGCGCACGTCGGTGCGCGAGGCGATCATCTCTCTCGAGATTGCGGGGCTGGTCGACGTCCGTGTCGGCAGCGGCATCTTCGTGACGGATCGAACGGCACGCGGCCGCCGCGGTGGCACGGAGGTTGGCGACGACGCCGGGCCAGGCCCGTTCGAACTGCTCGCGGCGCGCAAGCTGATCGAGGGCGAAATCGCGGCGCTGGCGGCGAGGAAGGCGACTCTGGCAGATCTGACTGCGCTCCGCGAATGCGTCGCCCGGATGGAGGCCGCCGTCGACGATTTCGCGACCCGCGAGGCGACCGATCGCGACTTCCATATCGGGCTCGCGCGGGCCACCGGCAACGGATCGCTCGAACAGGTCGTCGAAGGACTCTGGAATCAGCGCGCCGAGCTGTGGCGACGCACACAGATGCACTTCCATACGCGTAAGCTTGCCGAGAGAACCGTTCGCGACCACGCGACGATCTTGAGCGCCGTCGCGGGCGGCGACGCCGAAGGCGCGCGCGATGCAATGCATCGGCACCTCGCGCGGGTCGAGCGGGAATTCCAGCGCGACGAGGGCGCGGCGGGTCGCGGCGCGCCGGCGGCGGCGCGAAGGGAAAAGGCGGCGTGAAGGCGATCACGTACGGTTCGCAGCGGCAGGCGGATCGGTGCAAGGTGGGGCGCCATGCGGTGTGGCGGACATTGATCGAGACAAACTGGAGGATGTACATGAACTTGACAGAAAAGTGGATGAGCGGAACGCGGCGTGCCGCGCTGAAGGCCGGCGTTGCCGGAGTCGCAGCGGTCGCGCTGAGCGGCATCGGTGTTCCCGGCGCTTTGGCGCAAGGGCCCGCGATGCCCAAGAGCCCGGTGACGCTCAATATCGTCGACGTTGCCGGCGACCTGCAGCTGACACGGGATGCGATCGAGCTGTACGCCAAGAAGAATCCGAATCTCGTCGCCAAGTTCAACTTTACCCAGGCGCCGGCGCCCGAGCTTCCCGGCAAGCTTAAGGCGATGCAGGGCGCGGGACGCAGCGACATCGACATGGTGCTGACCGGCACCGACTTTCTCGCGGCGGGGATCGAGCAAGGCGTGCTGATGAAGCTCTTGCCGGACTATGCGGCGAAATTCCCGAATCTGATGGCCAACTACCAGCCCGCGGCGGCGAAGATGCAGGAGCTTGCCTCCGATCAAGGTATCGCCGTCGTCTTCATGCCCGCCGGCCCGCTGCTCGAGTACAACCCGGACAAGGTCAAGCAGGTGCCGACCACGCCGCAGGAGTTGCTCGCCTGGTGCAAGGCGAACCCGAACCGGCTCATCTACGCGCGCCCCGCCAATTCCGGCCCCGGGCGCACATTCATCATGGGCTTGCCCTTTATCCTCGGCGACAAGAATCCCAAGGACCCGGTCAACGGATGGGAGAAGACGTGGGCGTATCTGAAGGACCTCAATTCCTGCATCGAGTACTATCCGACCGGCACCACGGCGGTAATGAAGGAAATCGGCGAAGGCTCGCGCGACATCACGGTGACGATGACCGGCTGGGACATCAATCCGCGCGTTCTCGGCATCGTTCCGAAGAACTATAAGGTGACGCCCTTCAAGGGAATGACCTGGGTCAACGACGCCCACTACATGGTGATCCCGAAGGGGGTTCCGCCGGAGAAGGTCGCTGTCATTCTCGACCTGATGGCATTCCTGCTGACACCGGAAGCGCAGGCCTACACGTACGACAAGGGGTACTTCTATCCGGGCCCGGCGGTCAAGGGCGTGACGCTGGCGATGGCGCCGAAGGAAAGCCAGGATGCGATCAAGGAGTTCGGCCGGCCCGAGTACGAGGGCTGGCTGACGCAGTTCCCGCACACGCAGTCGCTGCCGCCGCAGGCGCAGGTGGAAGCATTCCGGATCTGGGACCAGCAGGTCGGCGCGCAGAAGACGAAATAGCGTTGGGCACCTCGGTGTGCGCCGTCCGTGGTCGGCCAGGCACGCCACGGACGGATCTGCGGGTCCGCTCGCTCTGTTCCCTTCGCCGCCTGCCTTCGGGCGGGCGGCGCGCGGGCGAGCGCCATCCGGCAAGTCCGGACGCGAGAGCGCGCATTCGATGAAATCCAGCTTCGAGGTACTTAAGCTCGACGCCGTCACCCGTCGCTTCGCCGGCGCCGGGGGTACCGCGTTCAATGCGCTGTCCGATCTGACAATGACGATCAGGCGCGGCGAGTTCATCGCGCTGCTCGGTCCGTCCGGTTGCGGCAAGTCGACCGCGCTCAACTGCATTGCCGGCCTCTTGCAGCTCTCCGACGGAACCATCATGCTGGACGAAACCCGTATCGACACGCTGCCGCCCGAGCAACGTGGTTTCGGGATGGTGTTCCAGAACTACGCGCTGTTTCCGCATATGTCAGTCGAGCGAAATGTCGGCTTCGGCTTGCGCATGCGCGGTGTCGCTGCGGACGAAACAGCGACGCGCGTCGCAAAGGCGTTGAAGATGGTGCAGCTGACCGGCCAGGAACAGAAGCTGCCGGGGCAACTCTCCGGCGGCCAGCAGCAGCGCGTCGCCATCGCACGCGCGATCGTGATCGAGCCGCCGCTCATCCTGATGGACGAACCGTTGTCCAACCTGGATGCGAAGCTGCGGATCGAAACCCGCGCCGAGATTCGGCGGATCCACACCGAGCTCGGTAGGGCGACCATCTACGTCACGCACGACCAGGACGAAGCACTGTCGCTCGCCGACCGGATCGTCGTGATGAAGGACGGCGCGGCGCAGCAGATCGCCGCTCCGCAGGAGATCTACGCGCAGCCCGCGAACCTGCACGTCGCGCGCTTCATGGGATACCGCAACGTGCTCGAACTCGACGTCGAGAGCGAAGAGGGCGGACAGGTCACTCTTGTCGGTCCCGGAATCCGCGTGACCGGGACCCGCAAGCTGCCGTTGTCCGGCCGACGCGCCTGCGTCGCGATACGTCCGGAGGAGGCCGTGCTCTCCGACGCCGATGCCGGCAACACGATCGCCGGACGCGTCGCGAACGTCGAGTACTGCGGCCGCGATTCGCTCGTCGATGTCCTGTCGTCGGAGGGAACGCTGTTGCACGTCCGGTCGGTGCGCCCGCCGCGGGTCGGCGACTCCGCGTACGTGCATGTGCCGGTCGAGCGCGCGCTCGTCTACCCGGTGATCTAGTCATGGCGAGCACTGCGGCGCCGCTCGCACGTGAGCCCTTCGACCGCACGCTGCTGCTGGTGTCGCCGGCCGCGCTGTTCATGCTGCTGCTGTTCGTCTACCCGTTCTTCTATGGACTGTGGCTGTCGTTCACGCCCAAGCAGGGCGGGGCGCTCGCCAATTACACTCACTTCTTCACCACCGACAATCTCTGGCCGACGATCTGGACCACGCTGCGGCTCGCGCTTCCGGCGACGTTGATCAACGTCGGGTTGGCGCTGCCGATCGCGTTCAAGATGCGGATCAAGACGCCGTATCAGCGCTGGGTGACGACGATCCTGGTCGTGCCGATCACGCTCGGCACCGTCCTCATCGCCGAAGGAATGCTGACGTACTTCGGCCCCAAGGGATGGCTTGCCCAGTTCCTGCAGTTCTTCCATCTGTACGACGGTCCGATCAGGCTTACGCACAACTACACGGGTGTGCTGATCTCGCTCGTGATCTCCGGGTTTCCGTTCGCCTTCCTGCTGATCCTGTCGTACATCACCGGCATCGATCCAGGGCTCGCGCGAGCCGCGGCGACGCTCGGCGCCGATCCGAAGGCGCAGTTCCGCCACATCTATCTGCCGCTGCTGGCGCCCGGGCTTGCGATGTGCTTCTGCCTTGCGTTCGTGCAGGCCTTCTCCGTCTTCCCATCCGCGGTCCTGCTCGGTTCGCCGGCCGGACCGACGCGCGTGATCTCGATCGCAGCGTACGAGGCGGCATTCGAGGTGTACGACTATTCGCTCGCCTCGGCGATCGCGATGATCATGGGGTTCGTCCAGTTCGTGATCGTCGTGGCGGTGCTCGGGCTGCGGAACCTGTTCTATCGCGGTCCGATGATCGGGGGCAAGGGGTAGCGCATGAGTGCGGCGGGGAAGCCAGCCCAAGGGCGCGTCGCCGCGCGATTGCGCGCGGCCGACATACAGGGTGACATGAGTCACGAAACTACAACGAGGCTGCGAGCACACACACGACGAAGCACGCCTTCGATCGCGCGTGGCGCGGTCTGCTGCTGGGACTGATGACGCTGTTCGTCGTCAACATCGCGCTGATGATCGCCGCGGTGGCGACGAGCTCGTTCGCCAGGCGCTGGCTCGGCACCTGGCTGCCCGACGGCTGGACCACGACTTGGTACACCGCCGCGTGGAAGGAGTTCCAGCTCGATTCGGTATTGTGGGTCACCGTGCAGGTGGTGCTCGCGGTCGTGCTGCTGTCGCTTCTGATCGGCGTCCCGGCCGCGTACACGCTGGCGCGCCGGGAGTTCCCCGGCAAGCGCGCGTTGATGCTGCTGTTCCTGCTGCCGTTGATGGTGCCGCCGATCACGTACGGCATTCCGATGGCGACGGTGCTCTACAAGGTCCACCTCGCAGGAACGATCTACGGCGTCATCCTCGCCAATCTGATTCCGGCGGCACCGTTCGTGATCCTGGTCATGACGCCGTTCATCGAGCAGATTGACCCCAACCTGGAATCGGCGGCGCGCGTGTTCGGCGCGGGCACCGGGCGCGTGTTCTGGCACGTGCTGGTGCCGCTGCTGGGGCCGGGCATCCTCGCGGCATCGCTCCTCGTGCTCGTGCGCACGATCGCGATGTTCGAGCTCACGTTCCTGACTGCCGGCTCCGATTCGCAGACGCTCGTCGTCGCGCTCTACTATGCGGTGTTCGCCGCCGGCGTGCGCGCGCCGCAGTCGGTCGACGCGATGGCGATGATCTACATGGTGGTCACGCTGATCTGGCTGCTGATCGCGCTGCGCTTCGTCAATCCGACGCAGCTCGTTTCCCGCGTCAAGGAACATCCGCAGGCGGCCGCATGAACGCGGCGGGCGAAGCCAAGGACGGAACGTCGCGTCGCCGCGCGATGGCGTTGGCCGATGCGGCGCCGCCACACCACCGCCAGACTCGAAGAGGGGCCGCGTGAGCGCGCCGCGGTTGTCGCTCGCGACCCTTTCCGGTCTGCCGGCACCGATTGCGCGCCCCGATTACGACATCGCCGGCGTCGACACCGGCATCGTCCACCTCGGCCTCGGCGCCTTCCACCGTGCGCATCAGGCGGTCTACACCGACGCGCTCCTGCGCCGGCGATCCGCGCTGGGGAATCTGCGGCGTGAGCCTGAAGACGCCGCGGGTCGTCACCGCGCTTGACCGCGCAGGACGGGCTCTATACGGTGCTCGAGAAGGGCGCCGGCGGCGACCAAGGCGCGCGTGATCGGCGCGGTGCGCGAAGCGATCTTCGTCGGCACAGGACGCGAGCGCGTGATCGCGCGCATCGCCGATCCCGCCGTCCGCGTGGTGACGCTGACGGTCACCGAAAAGGGCTACTGCCACGATCCGGCGACGGGACGCCTCGATCTCGCGCATCCCGACATCGTGCACGATCTCGCGCATCCCGAGAGCGCCCGACAGCGCCGTCGGCGTGCTGGTGGCCGGGCTCGCCGCGCGGCGCGCGGCGGCGGGCGGCTCCGCTCAACGTGATCTGCTGCGACAACCTTCCGCACAACGGACGCACCGTCGAGGGCATCGTCGACCGCGTTCGCGCAGGCGCGCGACCCGGCGCTCGCCGCTGGATCGGCGCGCACGTCGCCTTTCCCTGCACGATGGTCGACCGCATCGTTCCGGCGACGACCGACGCCGACATCGCGGAGGCCGGCGCAGCTGCTCGGCGTCGCCGACGCCGCGCCGGTGGTCGCGCGAGCCGTACTACGAGCTGGGTGATCGAGAACCGCTTCGCCGCCGCGCGTCCCGCGTGGGAGGACGCCGGCGCACAGATCGTCGCCGACGTCGCGCCGTTCGAGACGATGAAGCTGCGCCTGTCTGAACGGCAGCCACTCGACGCTCGCCTACCTCGGCTTCCTCGCCGGGCACGAGTTCATCTGGCAGGCGTCGGCCGACCCGCTGCTCGCGGCGCTGATCGAGCGGCTGATGACGGAAGAGATCCTGCCGACGCTCAAGGCCCCGCCGGGCGTCGACCTCGGCGCGTACTGCGCCGAGCTCGTCGCGCGCTTCCGCAATCCCGCGCTGCCGCACCGGACGCAGCAGATCGCGATGGACGGCTCGCAGAAGCTCCCGCAGCGGCTGCTCGGCACCGTGCGCGACCGGCTCGCGCGGCGGCGGGTCGATCGCCCATCTCGCGCTCGCGGTCGCCGGATGGATCCGCTACGCGAGCGGCACGGACGAGCACGGGGAAGCCGATCGCCGTCGCCGATCCGCTGGCCGCGAAATTCGCGGCGATCGCTTCGGCTGCGGCGCGGCAACGCGTGCGCTGTCGCCGACGGCTTCCTCGATCTCGCGCCGTGTTCGGCGCCGACCTGTCGGGCAATGCGCGTGTTCCGCGCGGGCGGTGGCCGCGACGTCGGCGCACTGTTTCGCGACGGCGTCCGCCGGACGCTCGACGTCCACCTCCGCACAGCGTCCCGCCAGAGAGGTGACGATGTCCCGATCTGCCGCTCGAGCTGCACCCCGACCGGCTGTTCCCGCCCGATCCGGCGACGCGCGAGCCTCGCGCGTGCGCTCTACGCGACGGTGGCAGAGCCTGCCGATCCTGAGCCCGCACGGTCACACCGATCCGCAGTGGTACGCCGACGACGCGCCGTTCGCCGGCGCATCGGCGCTGTTCATCACGCCGGACCACTACGTGTTCCGCATGCTCTACAGCCAGGGCATCCGTCTCGAGGACCTCGGCATTCCGCGCCGCGACGGCGCGCGCGGTGGAGCAGGACGCGCGCAAGATCTGGCGGACGTTCGCCGCGCACTACCACCTGTTTCGCGGCACGCCGACGCGGATCTGGCTCGACCACGCGTTCGCCACCGTCTTCGGCTGCACCGAGCGGCTGACCGCCGAATCCGCCGACCGCATCTTCGACCACATCAACGCCTGCCTGGCGCGGCCGGAGTTCCGTCCGCGCGCGCTGTTCGAGCGCTTCAACATCGAGGTGATCGCGACGACCGAATCGCCGCTCGACCCGCTCGACCATCACCGCAGGATCCGCGACGTCGGGCTGGAAGGGCCGCGTCATCACCGCGTACCGGCCCGATCCGGTCGTCGATCCGGAGTTCGAGGGCTTCCGCGACAACGTGCTGCAGCTGGGCGCGCTGACCGGCGAGAACACCGCGACGTGGCACGGCTATCTCGCGGCGCACCGCAGCCGCCGCGCCTTCTTCAAGACGATGGGCGCGACGTCGACCGACCACGGCCATCCGACGGCGCGCACCTGCGACCTCGCGGAGGCCGCGTGCCAGCGGCTGCTCGACCGCGCGCTCGCCGGCACCGCGTCGGCCGACGACGCGGAGCAGTTCCGCGGCCAGGTGCTGACCGAGATGGCGCGGATGAGCCTCGACGACGGGCTGGTGATGCAGATTCACCCGGGCTCGTTCCGCAGCCACAACCCGCGCATCTTCCGCGATTTCGGCCGCGACAAGGGCGCCGACATTCCGACCGCCGACCGACTACGTCCGCGCGCTGAAGCCGCTGCTCGACCGCTATCGGCAACGAGCGCGGTCTCAGCAGTCATCCTGTTCACCCTCGACGAGACGACGTACGCGCGCGAGCTCGCGCCGCTGGCCGGCCACTATCCCGATCCTGAAGCTCGGACCGCCGTGGTGGTTCTACGACAGTCCCGAGGGGATGCAGCGCTTCCGCGAGCAGGTCACCGAGACGGCGGGCTTCTACAACACGGTCGGCTTCAACGACGACACCCGCGCGTTCCTGTCGATTCCGGCGCGGCACGACGTCGCGCGGCGGATGGACTGCCGCTTCCTGGCGACGCTGGTCGTCGAGCACAAGATCGCCGAGGACGAGGCGTTCGAGCTCGCGCCGGAGCTCGCGTACGGGCTGGCGAAGCGCGCGTACCGGCTCTGAGTCTCCGGACGCGGCGAGCTCGGCGCGACGTCGCGCGGACTCGCCGCGCCGCACGACGTCGAGTTCGGCGCGTCCGACACGATCCGCCCGTCGACGAGCTCGACGATGCGGTCGCAGCGGCGCGCGAGCCGCGGATCGTGGGTGACGATGAGGAACGTGGTGCCGCTCGTCTCGTTGACGTCGCGCATCAGGTCGAAGACCGCGTCCGCGTTCTCGGTGTCGAGATTGCCGCTCGGCTCGTCCGCGAGCACCAGCAGCGGGGTCATCGCCAGCGCGCGGGCGATCGCGACGCGCTGCTGCTGTCCGCCGGAGATGTCGGACGCCTTGTGGTCGCGCCATGGCGTCAGGCCCACTCGCGCCAGCAGGTTCGCGGCCGTCTCCCGCATCTCGCCATCGGCGCGTCCCCGCGCGGCCAGCATCGGCATCATCACGTTCTCCAGCGCCGTGAACGCCGGCAGCAGATAGTGATACTGGAAGATGAAGCCGATCGCGCGCCCGCGCAGCCGCGTCGCCTCCGTCTCGCCGAGCGCGCTCGCCTCCTGGCCGGCGATGAACAGCTGTCCGGCCGTCGGCGTGTCGAGGAGGCCGATCAGATTGAGCAGCGTGGTCTTGCCCGACCCCGACGGGCCGATCAGCGCGGCGAATTCGCCCCTGCTGCAGCGTGAGGTCGATGCCGTGCAGGACCTCGACCTCGACCGGCGTCCCGACGCCGTAGGACTTGCGCACGCCCGACGAGGCGCAGCGTCTCGTCGCGCGGCGGCGTCAGCCACGGATCGCCACCGCCGGATCGAGCGCGCGCCGCGCGCCGGGCCGGGACCACCGCGGCGAGAATGCCGACGAGCGTCGCGCCGGCGCAGGCGATCGCGAACAGCGACGGCTCGATGACGACGACGAACAGCGGCGTGCCGTCCGGGTTGCGCGCGACGCCGCGCCAGAGCAGCAGGAAGCCCCACGCGAGCAGCGACCCGAACAGCGACCCGGTGAGCCCCATGAACCCGCCCTGGATCAGGAACACGCGCAGCACCTGCGCGCGTGCCGTGCCCATCGCGCGCAGGATGCCGATCTCCTTCGATTTCTGGACGACCGACACGACCAGCACGCTCGCGATCCCGAGCGCGACGGTGAGCCCGACGAAGATCCGGATCAGCGTGTTGGCGAGGATCTGCGCCGCCATCGCCGAGAAGAACTGCGCGTTGGTCCTGATCCAGCTGTCGACCTGGAGATCGTGCGCCGGCGCGGATGTCCTGCGCGACCGTCTCCGCGGCGAACGGATCGCGGACCTTGACCTCGATGCTCGACGCGCCGCCGACCAGGTCCAGCAGGTTCTGCGCGGTGCGCAGCGCGACGTAGACGTTGCGCTCGTTCACGCCCTTGTTGCCGAAGTCGAAGATGCCGATGACGGTGAGCGTCGACGCCGACGCCGGACGCGGTCGTCGAGGCTCAGCTTGTCGCCGACGGCCGCGCCGAGATCCTTCGCGAGCTCGATGCCGATGATGATGTCGAGCGGCCCCACGTCGTGGCGGCCGGCGATGATCTTCTCGGGGAGCGCGATCACGTCGAAGTAGGTTTCGGTCTCGATCCCGGTGATCGTCACCGACTTGGTCGCTTCGCCGCGCCGCGCGAAGCCGGGCCCGGAGACGACCGGCGTCACGCCGATGACGTCGGGGATCCGCGCGATGTCGGCGCGCACCTTCTGCCACTGATCGATCGAGCGGAGCTGCTGCGAGCGCGGCTGGATCTGCGCCGCGACGCTGCTCCGTCCCGGCCTCGCGCAACGGGCGCGCGACCTGATCCGGCGCGAGGATCTGGATCGGCGCCTGGAAGTTGAGCGTGCGGCGCACGATGTTCGCCTGCAGGCCGGCGAGCAGCGCCGACATGAAGATGATCACGCCGCAGCCCAGCGCGACGCCGAAGATGATGAGCAGCGTCTGCGTCAGGCCTTCGCGCATGAAGCGGAACGCGACGATCGATTCGAACGAAGCGCGAGCGGATTCATCGCGGCACGCCGCGAGCGTGGCGCGCTCGGCGCGCAGACGCTGGCCGGGCACGATGCCGGCTCCGGCGGCTGGCGACCAGGCGGTCGCCGGGCGTCACGCCTTCGCACGACCTCGACGCGGCCTTCGCCGCGCAGTCCCAGCGTCACCGGCCTGCGCACCGCGCGATGTCCGTCGACCGCCAGCACCCACGGCTGCGCGCCGGCGGCGTCGAACAGCGCCTCGAGGGAATCACCACGCACGCCGGCGCGCCGCGCGACCTCGATGTCGACCGAGACCGTCATGTCCTGCCGCAGATAGGCCGGCGGCTCGGGACGCGCAGCTTGACCTCGACGGAGCCGCGCAGCGCGTCGATGCCGGGATTGATGTAGAAGAGCACGGCGGCGAAGCGCTCCCGCGGATAGGCGTCGGCCGAGCCGATCGCCTTCTGGCCGACCTTCAGCTGCGACAGGTTCTTCTCGTCGATCTGCACGATGATCTGCGTCTCGCCGGCCGGCGCCAGGACCATCAGCTCCTTGCCCGGCTGGACCGACGTCGCCCGGGCTCGACGTTCCGGCCGATCAGCGTGCCGTCGACGGGCGCACGGATGACGGTCTGGTCGAGACGCGCCCGGGTCATCGGCCAGACTGGCGCGCGCCTGCTGCAGCGCGCTTTCCGCGAGCACGAAGTCGCTGCCGGCGGGCCCGTTGGTCTGGACCTGCAGCCGCGCGGCGCGGAGCTGGCTTTCGGCGACGTCCAGGTTGCGCTTTGCATCGTCCAGTGCGGACTGGCTGAGGAAGCCCTTGGCCTTGAGGTCGAGATTCCGCTCGTATTGCTGGCGCGCCAGGACGAGATTCGCCTGCGCCTGGACGAGACCCTGCTCGGCGGCGGGGAGCGCGACTTCGCGCAGCTGCCGGATCCGCGCCTCGGCCTGCGCCACCGCGGCCTCGGCCTGCGCTCCGCGCCGCGCGCAGGTCGCGGTCGTCCAGCACGATCAGGACGTCGCCGCGCTGCACGGTCTGGCCCTCGGTCGACGGGAATGCGCGTGACCCGGCCGGTGATCACGGCGCCGACGGACATGCGCTGCGGCGTCGCGATGCGGCCGCTCGCCACGACCGTCTGCACGATGTCGCCGCGGGTCGCCTCGACGATCTCGACCGGCGTTCCGAGGAGCGCGTCGCGGAAGAGGTAGGCGACGACGGCGAGCGCTGCGAGCAGCGAGCAGTGCGCGCTTCAGCCACGGGCCGCGCAGCGGCTCGGGCCAGTCGCGAGGATTCCGGACGCCAGCGCATGGGCGGTGATCAGGACAGCGACGGTCGGGCCGCGATCGCGGCGCGAACGCGAGCCATTATCGCGGCTGCCGCGCGGAAGCCCCTTGATCCGGAACAAGGTCGATCCTCGCGGCCTGCCGGCGGCCGATCCGGCGATCGCGATGGGGCGCGAGCGCGGGACGGCGGATCCTACTCCCGCTGCCGCGAATCGAGCCAGATCGTCACCGGCCCGTCGTTGACGAGCGCGACCTGCATCGCTGCGCCGAACGACGCCGGTGGCCACCGGCTTGCCCAGCGCCTCGCGCCGAGCGCCGCGACGAACGCATCGAACTTCGGCTGCGCGATCTCCGGGCGGCGCCGCGCCCGACCACGACGGGCGGTTGCCCTTCCTGCGTCGACGCGAAGAGCGTGAACTGGCTGACCGCGAGGATCGCGCCGCCGACCTCGGCGACCGAGCGGTTCATCACGCCGTCGCCGTCGTCGAAGATGCGCAGCGCGACGATCTTGCGCGCGAGCCAGTCGCGATCGGCGTCGGTGTCGTCCGCGGCCATCGCCGCCAGCACGACGAGGCCCGGGCCGATCGCGCCGACGATGCGGCCGTCGACGCGTGACGGAGGCCTCGCGCACGCGCTGGATCAGCGCGCGCACGGCGAGTCCGTCGGTGCCGGCGCGGCGACGCGTCACTTCTTGACGACCTTGCGCTCGATGTCGGTGACGGCGCCCTTGGTCAGCGTCAGCGCCGTGATCGTCTCCGGATCGCCCGGCGCGGGCATGTAGGTCCAGCGCACGGCGCCGCCGTTCTTGCTGCCGGTGGTCATGTCGGGCTGGCCGAGCTTCGCCAGCACCTCGGCCTCGGTCATCCCGAGGCGCACGTGCTTGCGCTCGGAGGCATCGCCGCCGCGAGCGCCGACTTGCCCGGCTTCGCGTCGTTGCCGGCCTTGGCGTCGGCGGCCGGCGCGCTCTTCGGCGCGCGGCGGGCGCGGCGTCGCGCGGCCTTGCGCCGGCAGCACCGTGATCGGCGGAGGGTCGGTCTGGAAGTTGCGCAGCTCCTTGCCCGGGGCGCAGGGCATCTCCTGGTAGACCGGGGCGCGGCCCTCGCCGGCGCACTTGTAGACGTCGGCGATGGCGCGAGGAGATCGAGTACGAGTGCGAGCACGGTCAACGCGACCGTGCGCGCGAAGCGGGTCGGCGCAGCGGACATGATCGATTCGATGAGTTCGAGGCTTGCGCCGACGGGAAGGCATTACCATACCGCTTTTCGCGCCGCCGGGACTAGTCCCTTCGATGGATCCGCGCATCGCCACCGCCGCCCGCGTCGCCGGGATCGAGCCGTTCCACGTGATGGAAGTGCAGACCGCCGCGCGCGCGCTCGAGGCTGCCGGCCGCACGGTCGTCCACATGGAGATCGGCGAGCCGGACTTTCCGACGCCGGCGCCGGTCCTCGCCGCCGCGCAGCGCGCGATCGCCGGCGGAGGCATCTACTACACGTCGGCGCTCGGCATTCCCGAACTGCGGCAGGCGATCGCGCGGCACTACGCGGAGCGCTTCGGCGTCGCGATCGCGCCCGAGCGCGTGATCGTCACCGCCGGCTCCTCGGCCGCGCTGCTGCTCGTGATGGCGCTCCTCGTCGATCGCGACGAACAGATCCTGCTGTCCGACCCGGGCTATCCGTGCAACCGGCATTTCGTCCGCGTGCTCGAGGGCGAGCCGGTCGGCATTCCGGTCGGGCCCGAAACGAATTATCAGCTCTCCGCCGGATCTGATCGAGCGCGCCTGGTCGCCGCGGACGCGCGGCGTGCTGATCGCCTCGCCGTCGAATCCCGACCGGCACGCAGGTCGCGCCCGCCGAGATGCGGCAACATCGCGGCGACGGTCGCGCGGCTCGGCGGGCGGCTCATCGTCGACGAGATCTACCTCGGCCTCACCTACGGCGGCGAGCCGCAATCGGCGCTGTCGATCGTCGGCGAGCACGCCGACGACCTGTTCGTGGTCTCGAGCTTCTCGAAGTACTTCAACATGACCGGGTGGCGGCTGGGCTGGATCATCGCGCCCGAGCGGCACGTCCGCGATCTCGAAAAGCTCGCGCAGAATCTCTACATCTCGCCGCCGACCGTCTCGCAGCGCGCGGCGCTCGCCTGCTTCCGGCCGGAGACGCTGGCGCTGCTCGAGGAGCGCCGGCGCGCCTTCCGCGACCGCCGCGACTTCCTGGTGCCGGCGCTGCGCGAGCTGGGCTTCGGCATTCCGGTGATGCCGACCGGCGGCTTCTTCGTCTACGCGGACAGCTCGCGCTTCGCCGCCGACAGCCAGGCGTTCTGCCGCGAGGTGCTCGAAGCCGCCGGCGTGGCGATCACGCCGGGGGTCGACTTCGGCCGCCATCGCGCCGCGGCGCACGTGCGCTTCGCGTACACGATCGAGATGGCGAAGCTCGAGGACGGCGTCGAGCGACTGCGACGCTTCCTGCGCGATCGATGACGTCGCGCGCGGCCGACGCCGTGCGCTCGTCGCCGTCGCCGCGGCGGCCGCGTGCGGCGCTCGCGGGCTGCTCGACCGTCGAGTTCTACTGGCAGGGCGTCGTCGGGCAGGCCGACCTCCTCGCCCGCGCGAAGCCGATCGCCGAAGTCATCGAGACGACGCCCGATGCCGCGCTCAAGGCGCGGCTCGAGCGCGTGCAGTCGATCCGCGCGTTCGCCTCGCGCGAGCTCGGGCTGCCCGACAACCGCAGCTACACGACCTACGCCGACCTCGGCCGGCCGTTCGTCGTGTGGAACGTCTTCGCCGCGCCCGAGCTCTCGCTCTCGCCGCGGCAGTGGTGCTTTCCGGTCGCCGGGTGCGTCGCCTACCGCGGCTACTTCGCGGAAAGCGACGCGCGCGCCGAGGCCGCGCGGCTCGTCGCCGCGGGCGACGACGTGCACGTGAGCGGCGTGCCCGCCTACTCGACGCTCGGCTACTTCGACGACCCGGTGCTGTCCACGTTCGTCCGCTACCGCGAGGTCGAGCTCGCGCGGCTCATCTTTCACGAGCTCGCGCATCAGGTCGTCTACGTGAAGGACGACACGGCGTTCAACGAGTCGTTCGCGGCGACGGTCGAGGAGGAGGGCGTCGTCCGCTGGCTTGCCGCGGAGCGCGACAAGCGCGAGCCGGCGGCGGCCGCGGAACTCGCGGGCGACGCCGCGCGCGGGCAACGCCTTCGCGCCGACTTCCGGGCGTTGATCGCCGCGACGCGCGAGCGGCTCACCGCGCTGTACGCAAGCAACGCGATCCGACGAGGAAAAGCGCGCCGGCAAGGCGGCCGTGTTCGCCGCGATGCGCGCGGAATACGACCGGCAGAAGGCCGCAGCCGACGGTGTCCCGGCATTCGATCGCTGGTTCGCGGGCGGCGCCAACAATGCCGGCATCGCCGCCGCCGGGCTCTATGCCGATCGGGTCCCGCAGTTCAGGGCGCTGCTGGCCGCGGAAGACGGCGACCTGCCGCGCTTCTACGATCGGGTGAAGGCGCTGGCGGCCCTGCCGAAGGACGAACGCGAGCTCGGCGCTCGCACGCGCCGTCCGGCGTTGATCGGTGACAAGCGCGGCGCACCGACCCATCGGCCCGCCGAAGGCGATCGCCCGCACGGTGCGAGCGTCGGTAGCTGAGCTATCTATCCGCTTGTTTTGGAGAGAAAATTCAATTAGAATCCACGGTTCCCTTGCCTCACCCCCTGCAGACGGGGGGAGGCCGCCCGGGCGACGCCGTTCGTCGACGTTCGCCCCCATCATGACCAGAAGGAGTGCTCTGCATGCGTCACTACGAAGTGGTTTTCATCGTGCATCCCGATCAGAGCGAGCAGGTGCCCGCGATGATCGAGCGCTATCGCACGACCATCGCCGGCAAGAACGGCCGGATCCATCGCCTCGAGGACTGGGGCCGGCGCCAGCTCGCCTACCCGATCGCCAAGGTCCACAAGGCGCATTACGTGCTGATGAACATCGAGGTCGACCAGGAGACGCTGGACGAGCTCGCAGCACGCGTTCAAGTTCAACGACGCGGTGCTGCGGCACCTGATCGTCGCGATGGACGAAGCGGTCGTCGCGCCGTCGCCGATGATGCGCGAAGAGAAGCCGAAGACGCGCGACGCGACGGGGATCGAGGCGATCGCGGCGATCGCGGCGATCGCGGTGACCGTGGCGATCGCGGTGACCGCGGCGACCGGGCCGCGGCCCGCGGCCGACGGCCGAGCGCCGGCGGACGCCACGCCGGCGGCACCCGGCGCCGACCGCGTAGCCGGAGACCCGACGCGCGACGCGCGAGGGCCACGTGCCCGGCGCGAACCGGCTGACGCTCGACGCCACGCTCGCCGAACGCGGCGACCTTCGCTACACCCCGGCCGGAATTCCGGCGCTGGAATGCGTGCTGAAGCACGCGTCGGTCCAGCCCGAAGCCGGCGGAGAGCGGAAAGTCGATTGCGAGCTCGCGGCGGTGGCGTTCGGTGAACCGGCGATCGCGCTGGCCCGCGTGCCGAACGGGACCCCGCTGCGCTGCACGGGATTCCTCGCCCGCCGCTACCGCACCGGAATCACCGTCGCGCTCCACGTCGACGAATTCGAAACGCTAGACAACGCATTGGAAGGAAACTGACATGCCCCGTCCGACCAGCAGGTTTGGCAAGAAGAAGGATGGCAAGAAGCGCGAGCGCGGGAACAACCTGTTCAAGCGCAAGAAGTTCTGCCGCTTCACCGCCGAAGGCGTGAAGACGATCGACTACAAGGACGTCGAGGTCCTCAAGGACTTCATCCAGGAAAACGGCAAGATCATGCCGGCGCGGATCACCGGCACCAAGGCGCGCTACCAGCGCCAGCTCTCGGTCGCGATCAAGCGCGCGCGCTTCCTCGCGCTGCTGCCGTACACCGACCTGCACTGACGCGGAGACCGCGATGCAAATCATCCTGCTCGAAAAAGTGGTCAACGTCGGCGACCTCGGCGACGTCGTCAAGGTCAAGCAAGGCTATGCGCGCAATTACCTGATCCCGCAGGGGAAGGCGAAGCGCGCCACGCCGGAGAACATCAAGCTGCTCGAGGAAAAGCGCGCCGAGCTCGAGCGCGTCGCCGAGCAGAAGCTCGCCGCCGCGCAGGAACAGGCGGCGAAGCTCGAGGGCATGGCGGTCAAGATCACGCAAAAGGCCGGCGTCGACGGGCGGCTGTTCGGCTCGGTCACCAACGTCGACATCGTCGAGGCGCTGAATGCGCAGGGCTTCAGCGTCGAGAAGGCCGCGGTCCGGATGCCGGAGGGGCCGCTGAAGCGCGTCGGCGATTTTCCGCTCGTCATCGCGCTCTACCTCGACGTGACGGCGAACATCACCGTCACCGTGATCGGCGAAACAGCGGTCGCTGGCTGACCGAACCGCCGTTGCCGGCGTCCGTCGCGGCGGCCAGCGTCGGTGCCGCGGCGCGGTTGCCGGGCTTCGACGCCGCCACGCGGCGTGGTGTCGCGGTCCGAATGCCGGGCTTCGGACGCGGCCGCTGCCAGGTTCGCCCGGTGCGGCTTCGCTCGGCAACCCGCGCCTCCGTTGCCGCACCGCCCGTGACGGCGAGCGCCGCTCGAGGCGCGCCCCGGCCTCGACCACGGCATCGCGCCTCTCGCCCCATTCGGCCGACCGGACGACCCGCCGCGGCCTGTTAGAATCAACAGCTTGAAATCCGGGGCCGACCCCATTCGATGCCCGACGATCCGCAACTCGACAACCTCAAGCTTCCGCCCCACTCGCTGGAGGCGGAGCAGTCGGTGCTGGGCGGCCTCCTGCTCGACAACGATGCCGTCGACAAGGTCGGCGACGTGCTCGCCGACGCCGACTTCTACAGCGACGCGCACCGGCTCATCTACGCGCACATCGTCAAGCTCGTCGCCGACGGCAAGCCGGCCGACGTGGTGACCGTCTTCGGAGTCGCTCGCCTCCGTCCAGAAGCTCGACTACATCGGCGGCCTCGCGTACCTCGGCGCGCTGGTGCAGAACGTGCCGACCGCGGCGAACATCCGCCACTACGCGCAGATCGTGCGCGACCGCTCGATTCTCCGCCAGCTCGCCGGGACCGCCGGCGACATCGCGGATTCGGCGTACAACCCGCTCGGCCGGAGCGCCAAGGAGATACTCGACCAGGCCGAGGCGAAGGTGCTGCACATCGCCGAGCAGGGCGAGCGCGGCGCGCAGCAGTTCGCCGAGATCGGCAAGCTGCTCGCCGGCGTCGTCGAGCGCATCGAGACCCTCTTACAACCGCGACGACCCGTCGGACGTCACGGGCGTGCCGACCGGCTTCTCGGACCTCGACCGGATGACGTCCGGCTTCCAGCCCGGCGACCTCGTGATCATCGCCGGCCGGCCGTCGATGGGCAAGACGAGCCTCGCGCTCAACATCGGCGAGCACGTGGCGCTCGGACGCGAAGCTGCCCGTCGCCGTCTTCTCGATGGAGATGGGCGCCTCGCAGCTCGCGCTGCGGATGATCGGCTCGGTCGGACGGCTCGACCAGCACAAGCTGCGCACCGGCCGGCTCGCGGCCGAGGACTGGGAGAAGCTGTCCTCGGCGCTCGGCCGGCTGTCCGAGGCGCCGATCCTGATCGACGAGACGCCGGCGCTCAACGCGATCGAGGTGCGCTCGCGGGCGCGCCGGCTCACCAAGACCTACGGCAAGCTCGGGCTCGTCATCGTCGACTACCTGCAGCTGATGCAGGCGTCGTCGCAGGGGGAGAATCGCGCGACCGAGATCTCGGAGATCTCGCGCTGCGATGAAGTCGCTCGCGAAGGAACTCAAGGTGCCGGTGGTTGCGCTGTCACAGCTCAACCGCTCGCTCGAACAGCGTCCGAACAAGCGCCCCGTGATGTCGGACCTGCGCGAGTCCGGAGCCATCGAGCAGGACGCGGACGTGATCCTGTTCATCTATCGCGACGAAGTGTACAACCCGGACACGCAGGACAAGGGCGTGGCCGAGATCATCGTCGGCAAGCAGCGCAACGGACCGATCGGCACCGTGCGCCTCACCTTCCTCGGCGAGTACACGCGCTTCGAGAATTTCGCCGCCGCGGGCTCGTATTAGCGGGCACCTCTCCCTCCTGTCATTTCCGCGCATGGCTACCGAACCCGTCTGGCGGACGCACCTCGCCGCCGACACGCCCTTCGATCCGCAGTACCACCAGAATCCTCGCGTCGAAATCGCGAGCTTCATCAACGACGCACCCGGCATCGTGCTGGACGTCGGCTGCGGCGGTGGCGCGACCGGCCGGCTGATCAAGGACAAGTTTCCAGGCACGCGCGTCATCGGTATCGAGCTCAATCAGCACGCTGCCGCCTATGCACGACAGTTCCTCGATGTTGTCGTTTGCGCGAGCATCGACGAAGTCCAGCTTGCCGAGCACATCGGTGACGCGACGATCGGTACGGTGCTTCTGCTCGATGTGCTCGAGCACCTGTACGATCCCTGGCGCGCGCTCACGAGGATCCACGGCTGGCTCGCACCCGGCACCCGCGTGCTGGCCAGCGTTCCCAATATCCGCAACCTGGTGACCCTGGACGAGCTTGCGGCGGGCCGATGGGAATACGGTCCCTTTGGCGTGCTCGACATCACGCACCTACGATTCTTCACGCGCGCCACGCTGCGCCGGATGTTCGAGGAAACGGGTTACGACGTGACGCACATGGAGCCGCTGACGCAACCGGTCTGGATCGACCGGCACGTGATCGCGCGACGTCCCGGGCGCCTTGTCACGCAGAACCTGTCGATCGGGTTTCGCGATCAGGACGATCTCGACGATCTCTATGCGTTCCAGTACGTGGTCGATGCCCGCGCGGCGACGGCTGTGCGCGAGGGCGACGAACCGGCGCTCCCACCCGTGTCCGACGTGGGCCCGATCCTATGAGCGATGCAGTCGTTGCGCCTGCCTCGCGCAACAGCCCCTGTCCGTGCGGCAGCGGGCGCCGCTTCAAGGACTGTCACGGTGCGCTGGGGGTGCCGGACGAGCGGATAGTGCCGCGGTCGACCTATCGCGCGCCGGGGCACGAATGGGCGCATCTGGACGAGGCAACGCAGGACCAGTTCGGTGCGCGGATGGAGCAGGCGCTCGCGTGGCAGACTGCGGGGGCGCTCAGCGACGCGGCGCGGGCGTACGCCGAGGTCATCGAAGCGGCTCCCGATACGCACGATGCCCTGCATATGCTGGGCGTCATCGAATTGGGTTTCGGCAACGTCGACGAGGCCGAACGCCTGGTCGCGGCGGCGAAGCCATTGCGACCGGCTTACGCGGCTATCGAACACAACTGGCAGCTTGTCCAGGATGCGCTGCTCGCTCGCTCGCGCGCTCAGCCGGAGCAGCTTGCGGAGCGGGCGCTGCCCATTCTGGTCGATCTTGCGCTCGCGCCCGGTGCAGCGGGGCGGCAGCGGCGCGCGAGCGCAACGCGAGCCGCGGCATCCAGTTCGACCGTCGTGCACCTGATCGGACGTGTCCACGCCGGGGATCACGACGACGGCTGGCTTCTGCGCCGGCTGGCCGAGGTCCTCGATTCGGACACCACGGTGCTCTGGGCGGTCGACGGTGACGGAAGTGACAGGGTCGGCACGCATCGGACCCGGCGTGTCGATGGCGGAACGGGCGCGGTGCCACGCGGCGGCATTCATGTGTTCGCGGGCATCGATTTCGATTGCGCCGGATGGATCGACCGCGCGGACGCCGATCGGGTGATCGTCTTTTGCCAGTCCGCGGCGCCGACGCGCTATCTCGACCAGTTGCGGGCGCTGGCCCGTGACGGGGCGCGTGCGCTCGAGCTGGTGTTCGTGTCGCAGTCGATGGCGAAACGATTTGGCAGTGGCCACAGGGTCCTGCCGCCGTTGCTCGACGTCACGGCATTCGAACCGGCTTCCGCGCCGGAAGCGGTCGTGTACGACGAGTGGCTGATCGAGGCACCCGGCGCGTGGCCGATCGGAATCGTTGGTCAGAATCAGCCGCTCCCGTGCGAGCCGACGGATGGGGACTTCGTCACGACGCTTCGCGGGATCGCCGGCCAGCTGCATATCTATGACCCAGGCCGTTTCCGCTACCTGCTGGGGGGAAGCGCCACGACGCGGTTCTTCGAGCGCCGGCCTGCCGGGCTCGAATCCTTCCTCGCGCAGATTCGCTGTTACGTGCACCGCACTGTGCCGTGGTGGCAGGAAACGGCGGGGCGCGAGCTCTATGGCGCAATGGCTGTCGGCCTGCCCGTCCTGTGCCCGCGGGATTCCGTCCATGCCGAGCGCATCGAGCACGGCGTCGACGGGTTCCTCTACCAGTCGGAAGACGAAGCTGAGCGGTACCTCTCCGATCTGCGGCGCGCGCCGGCGCTGGCGGCCGCCATCGGTCGCGCCGCCCGCACGAAAGCGCGGACGCTGCTGAATCGCGACGCGCAGGCGCGGCGCTATCGTGAGCTCATCATCGGTACGATCCCGGCGCGGGCCGCGGAATGGGCGACGAACCTCGCGTGACCGGAGCGTCAGGCGAACGCCCCGGCGCGGAAGTGCGCGCCATCGCTTTCCACCTTTCACAGTTCCACCCGATTCCGGAGAACGATCGGTGGTGGGGGCCCGGCTTCACCGAGTGGACCAACGTGACGCGGGCGCGACCGAATTTCGACGGGCACTATCAGCCACACCTCCCGCTCGACTCGGGGTTCTACGACCTGCGGGTCCCCGAGACGCGCGAGCAGCAGGCCGCGCTCGCGCGTGCGCACGGCATCCACGGGTTCTGCCATTACTACTACTGGTTCGCCGGCAAGCGTCTGCTCGAGCGTCCGGTCGAAGAGATGCGCGCGTCCGGGCGCCCCGATTTCCCCTACTGCTTCTGCTGGGCGAACGAGAACTGGACGCGGCGCTGGGACGGCGCCGATCGCGAAGTGCTGATCGCGCAAGACCCGTCGCCTGCCGACGACGAGCGCCTGATCCGCGACCTGCTGCTCCACTTCCGCGATCCGCGGTACATCAGGGTCGACGGCCGCCCGATGTTCATGGTCTATCGCGTCGGCGCGTTGCCAGACGTGCGCGCCAGCGCCAGGATCTGGCGCGACATCTGCATCCGCGAAGGCATCGGCGAGCTCTATCTCTGCGCCGCAAAGACCTACGATACCGGCGACCCGGCGCAATACGGGTTCGATGCCGTCGTCGAATTTCCGCCGCATGGCGTGCGCACGCCGACGATCAATCCGCAGGTCGACCTCGTCAACCCGGACTTCGAGGGACAGATCGTCGATTATCGCCAGTTCGTGCTCGACTCGCTCGCTCGCCCCGAGCTCCCCTATCGTGTGCACCGCACGGTGATGCCCGGCTGGGACAACACGGCGCGGCGCCCGAACCACCCGCTCACGTTCGTCAACGCGACGCCGGAGATCTACGAGGTATGGCTGCGCGAGCTGATCGCCCGCGCAAGGGATCAGCAGCAAGTCGACGGGGGATTGGTCTTCATCAACGCATGGAACGAATGGGCGGAGGCTGCCCACCTCGAGCCCGATCGGCGGTACGGTCGCCAGTTTCTCGAGGCGACTCGGCGGGCGCTGGCCGGCGAACCCGTCGGGGGCGCGGCGTTCGCGCGCTTCACCGGGCGTCTGGAGGGCGCGACGACGCCACGCGCCGCGTGATCTCGATCATCGTCTGCAGCATTGACCGGGTGAAGTTCGCTGCCGTGACGGCGAGCTTCGCGGCGGCGCTGCCGGCCGCGAAGCACGAAGTGGTCGGAATCCATGACGCCCGGTCGTTGTGCGAAGGCTACAACCGCGGCATCGCGCGGGCGTGCGGCGAAATCTGCGTCTTCGCGCACGACGACATCGAGATCCTGACCCCCGATCTGGCGGGTACACTGCAGCGCCACCTCGCCGATCATGACGTCGTAGGCATTGCCGGGACCACGCGGCTCGTCGGAATGGGCTGGGCGAGCTCCGGCATCCGCTACGCGCGTGGAATCGTCACGCACGTGATCGGCGACGACCTGGACGTCCGCCTGTTCGGCGTGCCGGCTCCGGGCGAGCGTATCGAGGGGCTCGACGGCGTGTTCTTCGCCACGCGGCGCGAGGTCGCGCGATCCATCGGATTCGACGCCGACACCTTCGACGGCTGGCACGGCTACGACACCGACTTTTCCTTTCGATGCCATCTCGCGGGCCTGCGGCTTGCCGTCGCGCTCGACCTGCCGCTCGTCCACCATTCCGATGCGAATGTCGATGCCGCGTGGCTCGAGTACGATCGGCGCTTCCGCGCCAAGCACGGATCGCGACTCCCGGCGGGCGAGGGCCCATGGGTCAACGCGCATCGCCGTGTGCGCACGCGCGAGGACGCGTGCGCGGCGTACGACCTGCCGCGACTGCAGGCCATCACGGAGGAGCTTGCGCGCCGCGTTCCGGCGCAATCGACGTAGCTAGAGGATTTCCGCGGCGTGATCGGCGAGCCGCGATCGCTCGCCACGCTGCAGCGTCACGTGGCCGGAATGGGCCCAGCCCTTGAACCGGTCGACCACGTAGGTGATTCCGGAGCTCCCCTCGGTCAGGTACGGCGTGTCGATCTGCGCGATGTTGCCGAGGCACACGACCTTGGTGCCCGGTCCGGCACGCGTGACCAACGTCTTCATCTGCTTCGGCGTCAGGTTCTGTGCCTCGTCGATGATGAGGAACTTGTTGATGAACGTCCGGCCGCGCATGAAATTGAGGCTCTTGACCTTGATCCGCGACCGGATCAGGTCGCGCGTCGCCGCGCGGCCCCATTCGCCGGCCTCGTCGTCGGTCTTGTTGAGCACGTCGAGATTGTCCTCCAGCGCGCCCATCCACGGGTTCATCTTCTCCTCCTCGGTGCCGGGCAGGAAGCCGATGTCCTCGCCCACCGGCACCGTGACCCGCGTCATGATGATCTCCGAGTAGACCTTGAACTCGAGCGTCAGCATGAGCCCGGCCGCGAGCGTCAGCAGCGTCTTGCCGGTGCCCGCCTGACCCAACAGCGACACGAAGTCGACGTCGGGATTCATCAGCAGGTTGAGCGCGAAGTTCTGCTCGCGATTCCTGGCGGTGATTCCCCAGACGTTGTTCTTCTGGTGCGTGTAGTCCTTGAGTGTCTGCAGGACGGCGGTACGCCCGGTGATCTCCTTGACCAGCGCGTAGAGAGGCGCCTCGCCGGGCTTCTCGAGGTAGACGAACTCGTGCACGAGCAGCGAGGGCACGAGCGGGCCGGTGATCCGGTAGTACGTGTGCCCGCCCTGTTGCCACGACTCCATTCCCTTGCCGTGGCGGTCCCAGAAATCTGCGGGCAGTTCGCGCATCCCGCTGTACAGGAGGTCGGTGTCCTCCAGCACCTTGTCGTTGTAGTAGTCCTCGGCGGCGATCGAGAGCGCACGCGCCTTGATCCGCATGTTGATGTCCTTGGACACCAGGATCACGTGGCGCTTCAGGTGCATCTGCTGCAGGTGCATCACGACCGCGAGGATCTGGTTGTCCGCCTTGCCGTTGGCGAGCGAGGCCGGAAGCACCGTCGTGATCACCTCGGTCTGCAGGTACAGCTTGCCCGTCGCGGCGCCGCCGGACTTGGCGGCGAGCGGGATGCCGTCGGCGATGCCGTCGGGCATCGCCGTCACCAGCTCATCGAGGAAGCGGGAAGCCTGACGCGCGTTGCGCGCCACCTCGGTGATGCCCTTCTTGTTGGCGTCGAGCTCCTCGAGCGTGAGGATCGGCAGGTAGATGTCGTGCTCTTCGAACCGGAACAGACTCGTGGGGTCGTGCATAAGCACGTTCGTGTCGAGCACGAACAGCTTGCTGACGGGGGTGGGGCGGACGGACGGGCCGGACTTGCCGGCGAATCGGGCGGGCTTGCGGGCTACGAGGGTTAAGGGCGCGGGACGGATCTTGCGCTCGACCATGGGTCTCCTGGGCGGCTTCGGTTGCGATGACGGTGCGCCGAAGCGCGCCTGGATCATCGTAGCCTCGCTTTCCGCCGAACACAAGCAATGGTGGTGCCAATGGTCGGCCGGTGGCAGCCATTGTGGTTAAAAAGGTTCTTGCGGAGCCTTTGCGTGCCGATCACTGGGCCAACGCGGTCACGGCGTCCAGCACTTCCGCCGCGTGGCCCGCGACCTTGACCTTGCGCCACTCGCGGACGAGCTTGCCATCCGGCCCGATCAGAAACGTCGAGCGCTCGATGCCGCGCACCTGCTTGCCGTACATGTTCTTCATCTTGATCACGTCGAACTGGGCGCACAGCTTTTCGTCGGGATCGGAGATTAGCGGGAACGGAAACGCCATCTTCGACCTGAAGCCGGCGTGCGACTTCAGCGAATCGCGCGAGATGCCGGCCACGACCGCGCCCAGCTTCACGAACTTCTTGTGCAGGTCGCGGAAATCGGCGCCCTCGGTCGTGCAACCCGGCGTGTTGTCCTTCGGATAGAAATAGAGGACGACAGGATGCCCCTTGTGGTCGGACAGCCGGAACATCGTGTCGTCCGTCGCGGGCGCCGAGAAATCCTGGACTTTCTTGCCGAGCATGGGGAGCCTCCTCTCTAGTGAAATCAGCCCGCGTTAGCGCGCGGGTGGCTGGGACGCGGTTGTGAAGTTGTGATCGACCGGACGCGCTTGTCATCTCGACATCACGCGGCGAGTGCGAGGTCGACGTCGGCGAGGAATTCCTCGCGCTGCACGAGGAGCGTCCCGGCCCGTCCTTCGACATTGCCGATGCCGACCTCGCACCGGGGAAGCGCGAACGGCTCCAGCGTCTCGAACAAGGTGCGCGTCGACACCAGCTGCCAGCCTTGCGCCTTCCAGCCCGCGAGCAGCTGTTCGAACACCGGCGCGAGGAGCATGCCTTCGAGCTCCGCGTGCAGCGTGAAGACGTGAGCCGGAGGCGGCCGGCCGGCTCGTCAGCTCGAGCAGATGCGCGGCAACGTTGGCCTCGCTGATGCCGTCGCGGCCGATCAGCTCGTCGAGCGTGGGCAGTGTCGTGGGGAGCTGCGGGCAGCGGATGAGCTCGGCGTTCCACACGGGCAGATGCGGGTGCGTTCCGCGCCCGTCCGAACAGTATTCGAATCCCAGTCGCTGCGTCAGCCGCAGCGCGTGGACGTTCATCTGCCAGCCCGCGGCGCCGTGCGTGAGCGGCGGCGTCCCGAAGATGTCGGCATAGCGGTCGCAGGCGCGCTGCATCTCGGCGCGCGTCCACGCGGCGTCGGCGCGTCCGACGCCGTCCTGCCAGCGCACGTGGTCCCAGGCGTGGATGCCTGTCTCGAACCCGGCATCGCGCGTCGCCCGCATGACGTCGGCCGCCCGCCGGCCGATGTCGGGGCCCGGCAGCATCGTGCCATAGAGCAGTGTCCGGATGCCGTAATGCCTGACCACCGAGGTGCGTCGCACCTTGCCGAAGAAGCCGGGGCGGAAGACACGCCGTATCGCGCGCCCCGTGTGGTCGGGACCGAGCGAGAACAGGAACGTCGCGTCGGCACCGTGCTTCTTCAGGAGGACGACGAGATTGGGCACGCCCTCGCGCGTGCCGCGCAGCGTGTCGACGTCGATCTTCAGTGCCAGGAGCATCGGGAACCCAGGTATTTCCGCACAGGTGCTCCACGCGACCCGCACCGCGGGTCGTGCCTCGTCACGATCGCCATCACTCGACGAGCCGCCGTGCCTCCGCGACCTGGCCGCTGTAGGCATCGAAGATGCGGGTAAGCGCGTCGTCCATCGCGACTCGCGGCTGCCAGTCCAGCTCGGTGCAGGTGTTGACGATCTTCGGAACCCGGTTCTGGACGTCCTGGTAGCCACTGCCGTAATACTCGCCCGACGTGGTCTCGGCGATCTTCACGCGCAGCGCGGAGTCGCGGTATTCGGGGTAGGTGAGCGCGAGGTCGAGCATCATCGTCGCGAGCTCGCGGACCGAGAAATTGTTGGCCGGATTGCCGATGTTGTAGATCTTCCCGGTCGCGATCGCGCCCTTGTTGACGATGATCTTCATCAGCGCGGCAATGCCGTCGTCGATGTAGGTGAACGCGCGCTTCTGCGTTCCCCCGTCGACGAGCTTGATCGTCTCGCCACGGACGATGTGGCCGAGAAACTGGGTGATGACGCGCGAGCTCCCTTCCTTGGCGGTGTTGATCGAGTCGAGCCCCGCGCCGATCCAGTTGAACGGGCGGAACAGCGTGTAATCGAGCCCTTCCTGCGTGCCGTAGGCGTGGATCACGCGGTCCATCAGCTGCTTCGCGCACGAATAGATCCACCGCGACTTGGCGATGGGGCCCAGCACGAGCTCCGAGCTCTGCGGATCGAATTCCGCATCGCGGCACATGCCGTAGACTTCGGAGGTCGACGGAAAGATCAGCCGCTTCCGGTGCCGGACGCAGGCGCGCACGATCGGCAGGTTGGCCTCGAAATCGAGCTCGAACACACGCAACGGCTCCTTGACGTACGTGGCGGGCGTGGCGATGGCGACCAGCGGCAGCACGGTGTCGCACTTCTTGATGTGGTACTCGATCCACTCCTTGTTGATCGTGATGTCGCCCTCGAAGAAGTGGAAGCGCTTTTCGGGAAGGAGGTCGGCAACGCGTTCCGACTGCATGTCCATCCCGTAGATCTCCCAATCGGTGTCGGCGATGATCCTCTGGGACAGATGATGGCCGATGAAGCCGTTGACGCCGAGGATCAGTACTCTTTTCATGGGTGGGTCGTCGTATCGGGACGGGTGGCTGTCAGCGGCCGCTGTGCCGGCTCCGTGGTGCTTGCTTGTCGACGCGGCCCGGAAGGAAATGCACGACCAGCAGGAGGAAGTAGAGGTACAGGGCGAGGCGCGTATTGTAGAACACGGCCGCCATCGACAGCACCGGGATGACCGCGAAGAGTGCCGTGCGCCGCACGATGCTGCGCGCCACCTCACCCGTCAGTGATGAATCCGCGAGCTCGGCGTGGCGGCGCAGGTAGGCAATCTGACCGATGAGCAGTCCCGTCAGGAGGAGCAGCTGGACGCCATAGAGCATGAACGGCGCATGCAAATGGTAGTGATCGCCGAGCAGGTCGGTGGCGAACGGGATCGACGTGATGACGAACAGGAACATGAGATTGATCCACAGCAGCGTGTGGTCGACGTACCGTATGAAGTGGAAATGCGCATGGTGGCCCACCCAGAACATGCCGAGGACGATGAAGCTGATCAGGTAGATCACAAAAGTGTGTTCGAGCGTCAGCAGCCGGGCGAGCAGTGCCTGGTCGCTGGCGAAGAGCTCGCCGTTCGGCAGCTTCACATCGAGGACGAGCAGCGTCATCGCGACGGCGAAGATGCCGTCGGCCAGCGCCTCGATCCGGTTGGTCCCGAATCCGCCCGATGCGGGCCCGGGCGCGCCTTCGGCATTCATCGGCGGGTACCGCCGAGCACGGCCGGCGCCTTGCCGAAGCGCGCCGTCAGCGCGGCGGCCGACGTCGCGGCGCCATCGACCTCGAGCGAAAGCACCTGCAACGATCCGCCGCCGCCGCAATGCGCGACGAGGCGAGCGTCTCGCGCCTCGAGCGTGGGCGTCAGCGTGCCCGGCGTTGCCGGTTCGACGATGCGCGTCTTCAGCACGCGCGCGGCGACGCCGCCGACCACGGTGAAGGCGCCCGGGTACGGCGGGGCGACCGCACGGACCAGATTGTGGATGGTCGCGGCGTCGCGGCTCCAGTCGATCGTTCCGTCGTCGGGCTTGCGACCGCCGAAGTAGCTTCCCGCCGCGAGATCCTGGCGCAGGCGGGGTGCTGTGCCAGCGACGAGGGCACAGAGCACGCGGTCGAGCGTGATTTCGGCGGCGACGGTGACCTTGTCGAACACTTCGCGCGCCGTATCGTCCGGCAGGATCGGCACCTCGGTCTGCGCGACGATGTCGCCGGCGTCGGGTTTCGTCGTCATGTAGTGCAGCGTGGCGCCGGTTTCCCGCTCGCCGTGGAGCACTGCCCAGTTGACCGGCGCGCGCCCGCGATACCTGGGCAACAGCGACCCGTGCATGTTGAGGGCTCCACGCGCGGCCACCGCGAGCAGTGGCGCCTTCAGCATCCTCCGGTAGTAGAACGAGAACAGGAAATCAGGCGCGAGCGCGCCGAGTTTGCCGACCAGTTCGGGCAGATTCGGATCATCGGGCGTCACCACGTCGATTCCGTACTCGGTGGCCGTTGCCGCCACCGAGTCGAACCAGACCGTTTCATCGCCGCTGTCGCGATGCGTCACGACGAGCGGAATCTCGACGCCGTGTGCAAGCAGCACCTTGAGGCAGCGGACCCCCACATTGTGGTAGGCGAAGACGACGGCGCGGCTCATTCGGATCGGGCTCGTGCGGCGGATCAACGTCCGGTGGTCTCACCGGCCTCGCGCTCGAGCACGGCGCTGACCATGTAGCGCGGCCGCGCCCGAACCTGCTGGTAGATACGACCGACATACTCGCCGACCAGGCCTAGTCCGAAGAGCAGCATGCCGATGAGGAAGAAAGCGAGGATGTCGCGGTCCCAGAACACGGCGGTGGCTTCCTGCCAGTTCGCGCCATGCCAGTCGAAGGCGAACAGGCGGTAGGCGATCACGCCGACATAGGTGACGAGCGCCAATGCCGAGACCAGCATGCCGAACATCGAGAACAGTTGCAGGGGCACCAGCGAAAAGCCGGTGATCAGGTCGAAATTCAGGCGGATCAGCTTGTACAGCGGGTAGTGCGACCTCCCGGCCGCTCGCTCCGCATGCTCGACCTCGACCTCAGCGGGACTGCGCGCGAACGTGTAAGCGAGTGCCGGGATGAACGTGCTGACCTCGCGGCTCTGTGCCACGGCGGCGGCGATCTCGCGGCTGTAGGCACGCAGCATGCAGCCCTGATCGGTCATGTGGATGCGGGTGATTCGCTCGCGCAGATGGTTCATCGCCCGCGACGCGAGGCGGCGCCACCAGGAGTCCTCGCGTTTGCGGCGCACGCCCCCCACGTAGTCGTGGCCGACGTCCATCGCGGCGAGCAGCTTGCCGATCTCCTCGGGCGGATTCTGCAGGTCGGCGTCCAGCGTGACGATCCGCTCGCCACGGGTCCTCTCGAAGCCACCGATGATCGCCAGATGCTGCCCGTAGTTCGCGTTGAACAGCACGACGCGCGTCGTGGCGGGTCGCTGCTCCCATTGCTCGCGCAGGAGCGCCGCCGAACGGTCGCGGCTGCCGTCGTTGACGAAGATGACCTCGTAAGTCATGCCGAGCGCGTCGAGCGCCGGATAGAGACGTTCGAACAGTGCGGGCAGGCCCGCTTCCTCGTTGAAGACCGGAATGACGACCGAGAGCTTGGGTGATTCCACGATGCGTTCCATTTTCGGCGGCACGGTGGCCACATCAGGTTCGTGCCGCGGCCATGACCTTGGCGACGGCGGCGCAGACACGGTCCACATCCGCCACCGTCAGCCGCGCGTGAAGGGGGAGCGTGACGGTCTCGCGCGCAATGCGTTCGGTCACCGGAAAGGCGCCGTCCGCGTAGCCGTAGCGCCGGCCCAGCGTGCACAGGTGGAGCGCCTCGTACGATACTCCGGTGCCGATGCCTGCGGAGTCCAGCGCTTCGCGGAACTCCCTGCGCGTGAGCCGCAGCCGATCGAGCGGCAACAATACCGAAAACATGTTCCACGACTGCCCGTCGCCGGCGCGCGGCCGCGGCGGCAGCACGCAGGGCGGGTCGGCAGCAAAGCGCTCGAAGTAGCGCAGGGCGAGATCCCGGCGCGTGGCCAGGAACTCGGGCAGGCGGACGAGCTGGGCGACGCCGATCCGCGCGTTGACGTCGGGCAGGTTGAACTTGCCGCCGGGGAACGCGACGTCGCGCGTGCGGTCGGGCAGGTAGGTGATGCCGTGGAAGCGCAGCGCGTCGATGCGATCCGCCTCCGCGGCGTCGCTGACGACGAGCGCGCCGCCTTCGATCGACGTCATGTTCTTGTTCGGATGAAAACTGAATGTCACGATGTCGCCGACCGCGCCGATGTTGCGTCCCTTCCACTGCGAACCCATCACCAGCGCTGCATCCTCGATGACGCGCAGCCCTCGCCTCCGCGCGAGGTCGTAGAGGGCATCCAGGTCGACGAGCGAGCCAGGCCAGTGCGTCGGCACGATCGCCCGCGTGCGCGGCGTGATCGCCGCCTCCACCTGCGCCAGGTCGATGTTGCGCGTGACCAGATCGCAGTCGACGAAGACGGGCGTCGCGCCGACCTTGACGATCATGTTGAGCACCGTGAAGAAACTCTGCGCCGACGTGATCACCTCGTCGCCCGCGCCGACGCCGGCAAGTTGCAGCGCGATTTCGATGGCGGCCGTCGCCGACGTTACAGCCTTCACCGGCCGGCCGTCGCAGAAGCGGGAGAGGGCCTCCTCGAATTCGCGCACCCACGGGCCACTCGTGATCCAGCCCGAGCGCAGCACGTCGCCGACGCCGGCAATCGTCGCCTCGTCGAGCACGGGACCGGCGAACTTGAGATAGGGGAGGGCGGTCTCGTCCATCAGCTTCTTGCGACCAGCCATACACCGACCACGATGAAGCCGATGCCGAGCCAGCGGGTCGGCGTCACGGCCTCCCCGAACAGGAAGTAGGCGGCGATCGCGTTGACCACGTACCCGACCGACAGCAGCGGATAGGCAACCGAGACCGGTACGCGCGACAGGCCGAAAATCCAAACAAAGACCGACAACGCGTAGCAGCCGATCCCCAGCACGAAATAACCCTGCGTCGCCATCCTCAGCACCGTGTCGGCCCAGTTGTCGCGCGTGAGGGTCAGCACGCCGAGGACATTGGTGCCTGCCTTGAGCAGGAGCTGGGCGCCGGCGTTGAGCAGCACGCCCGCCATCAGCATCGCCAGCGCGGCGAGGGTCACCGCCGGCCCACCACGATACGCCGCGCGTCGCGTGCGAGCTCGCGCATCGGTACGCCCTGCGCCGTCAGCCGCGCGTGCGCGTCCGGGGACATCACCGCATAGCCACGCTCGAGCCCGCGCCACTCGGAGATCCAGGCCGCCGTCGTCGGAATCTGCTTCGCCGGCTCGGCATCGATCCCGAGCGCGAGCTCGTCGCGGAAGGCGACGAGCCGCGTCGTGCGGCCGAGGTAGAACGGGATCGTCTGGTCGTACATTTCGATCTGGTAGACGGGCGCGTCGGCAGAGAATGGCGCTGCCGCCTGCGCCGTACGCAGGATAGCCGAGGTCGAGCGCATTGTGCTGAATGCGTCGAATCCGGCAATGGCCAGCTGCAGCCCACCGAGCGCGCTGATGGATAGCGCAACGACGCCCCAGAAGCGGGCCGTCGCGACGCGGGGTGCGAGCCGGAACGCAGCCAACGCGGCAATCCCGCCCGCCACGGCGACCGCCATCGCCGCCTTGACCCAGACGCCGAAGGTCTGCAGCACGTCGACCGGCAGCACTGCCGAGGCGAAGCGCGGCGCATAACTATCGTATGCGGCGAGCAAGGCAGCGAGCACCAGGGCGCCCGCGATGACCAGCGGCAGCACGAGCCGGAAGATCGTTTGCGTGTCGAGCCGGATCAGCAACCAGGCGGCGAGGAGCGCCAGCGGCGGGAACATCGGCAGGATGTACGAAGGGAGCTTGGAGCCCGACGCGCTGAAAAAGACGAAGACGACGGCGGACCAGACCAGGGCGAAGCGCTGCCACGAAAAGCCGAGCGCGTTGGCGGTGCCCTCCCGCCAGGCCCGCCGCGCGCCGAACGCGAGTACGGTGAGCCAGGGCAGGATTCCGACCAGCGCGTAGGGAATGAAGTAGTACCACGCGCCGACGCGCCGATGCTCGGTGGTCAGAAATCGCTGGAAGTGCTCGTGCACGAAGAAGAACTGGAGAAACTCGTCGTTGACGCGCGCGATCGCGACGAACCAGGGCACCGTCAGCCCGAGATAGAGTACGAGGCCCGATGCCAGGTGCATTCGGCGCCACAGCGCGAGATCGCGGGTAAGAGCGGAATAGGCAACGAGCGCGCCGCCCGGAAGCACGATGCCGATCAGGCCCTTGGACAGCGTTGCGCCGGAGAGCGCCGCCCAGGCGACCCACATCCATCCCCGGCGTTCGGCGGCGCTCGCCTCGTCCCGCTGCGCGACTACGAGCGCCACGAACCCGAGCGCCAGGAAGAACGAGAGCCCCGCATCGAGCGACAGGACCTGCGCGAGGCCCGCGTGCCACAGCGTGCCCGCCAGCGTCACTGCGGCGAAAGCGCCGAGCGCACGCCCGCCGACCGCGCACCCGGCATAGCCGATCGCGAGTACCGACGCGAATCCGGCAATGGCCGGCCACAGGCGCGCGGTCCACTCGTGCACACCGAGCGCGCGATACGCGGCGGCCGTCGCCCAGTACTGGAGCGGCGGCTTCTCGAAATACTTGAGATCGTTCAACCGCGGCGTTACCCAGTCGCCGCTCGCCGCCATCTCGCGGGCGATCTCGGCGTACCGGCCTTCGTCGGGGTGCACAAGCCGGCGCGTGTCGAGGTTGCCGAACCAGAGCAGCGCGAACGCGGCGAACAGCACCCACAGCGCGCTGGCCGACGGCAGGGCGGGGGCGGTCGACATCGGGGTGCGGATCTGCGGGGGGTCGTTACGCAGTCGGTCGGGGCAGCAGGGGCGCGTCGACGCACGTCCCCGAAAGCGCGATTCTACCGTGCGCCGCGTGCTAATCTCTTGCTGCCATTGCGCCTGCCGCCGCACCGCAGTCCGTACGCATGCCCGAGCCTATCATCGAAACCCGACGCGCTCGGCGCGACGAGATTGCACTCGTCCAGAACCTGGCTCACCTCATCTGGCACGCGCACTATCCGGGGATCATCAGCGCAGAACAGATCGACTACATGCTCGCGCGCGGCTACTCGCTCGCCGCGCTCGACGCGTTTGTGCGGCGGCCCGACGGCGGACTCGAGCTCGCGGTGGTCGACGGCGAGCCGGGTGGATTTGCCGCATGGTACGTCACTGCGGACGCCGGCGAGGCCAAGCTCGACAAGCTCTACGTGCTCCCGTCGCGGCAGCGATTGGGCCTCGGCGGCAAGCTCATCCGGCGCGTCGCGGACCTGGTGCGCGCCGCGGGCGCGTCGACGCTGGTCCTCAACGTCAACAAGGGCAACGCGCAGGCGATCCGTGCCTACGACCGGTATGGCTTCACGATCCGCGAGGCGATCGTCAACGACATCGGCCATGGCTTCGTGATGGACGATTACGTGATGGCGATGCGGCTGTGACCCTCGCTCGACTTGCCGGCGCTGCGCCCGGACGCTTAACCTGACGCTTGCCCGATCCTTCTCCTGACAGCGCATGCCCGACGCACTCCGTCTCTACGACAATTACACGCGCTCGCTGCGTCCGTTCGCCCCGTTGCGCCCGGACGGCGAGGTCGGCCTGTATACGTGCGGACCGACCGTCTATGACTACCAGCACATCGGCAACTTCCGTACGTTCCTGTTCGAGGATCTGCTGAAGCGCGTGCTCGAGTGGAATGGCTACCGCGTCCGGCACGTGATGAACATCACCGATGTCGGCCACCTCACGTCGGACGCCGACACCGGCGAGGACAAGATGGAGAAGGGCGCGCGGCGCACCGGCAAGTCCGCCTGGGAAATCGCGCAACTCTACACCGAGGATTTCCTCGCCGACATGAGGCGCCTCGACATCGTGGAGCCGACCGTGCTGTGCCGGGCGACCGATCACATTCGGGAGCAGGTCGACTTCATCGCCGACATCGAGCGCAAGGGCTTCACGTACCGGACCTCCGACGGGATCTACTTCGACACCGCGAAGCAGCCCGGCTACGGCCACCTGGCGCGGCTCGACATCAGGGGCCAGGACGCGGGCAGGCGCGTGGACATCGGCGAGAAGAGGAATCCGACCGACTTCGCGCTGTGGAAATTCTCGGCGCCGGGGCAGAAGCGCCAGATGGAGTGGGACAGCCCGTGGGGCAGAGGCTTCCCCGGCTGGCACATCGAGTGCTCGGCGATGGCGCAGAAGTATCTGGGCGACTACTTCGACATCCATTGCGGCGGCGAGGACCACATCCCCATCCATCACACGAACGAGATCGCGCAGACGGAGGCTCGCGTCGGCACGCGCCTCGCGAATTTCTGGATGCACGGCTACTTCATGCTGTCGGATGACGCGAAGATGGCGAAATCGGCCGGGAAGTTCCTGCGCGTCCAGCTACTCGTCGACCGCGGTTACGATCCGCTCGCCTTTCGCTATCTGTGCCTGACCGCCCACTACCGGGGACAGCTCAATTTCACATGGGACGCTCTGGATTCCGCGGCGATTGCGCTCGACCGGATGCGCAACGGCCTGTACGCGCTGCGCGATGCCGGCGCGGCCGCGGCCGATCCCGAGTTCGTCCCGCGGTTCGCCGCCGAGATCAACGACGACCTGAACGTTCCGCGTGCCCTGGCCGTCGCCTGGGAGGTGTTGCGCGGCGATCTCCCGCCTGCGGCCAGGCGCGCGACGCTGCTGGAGTTCGACCGCATCTTCGGCCTGGGACTCGCCGCCTGGGTTCCCCACGAGGAGAGCGCGCCGGGAGCCGTTGCGGCGCTGGCCGAGGCGCGCCAGGCGGCGCGGCGGGCGAAGAACTGGGCCGAGGCGGACCGGCTGCGCGCGGAATTGCACGCGGCGGGCTGGGAGATCGAGGACCGCGCGGAAGGCTATGTGCTGAGGAAGCGCGGACACGACCGCCTGCTGGCTGAATCCCCATGAAGCTCGCGACGAGGCGAACCGGATCGCGCGACGGCGAGCTGGTCGTGGTGTCCCGCGACCTTGCACGCTGCGTCGCGGTGCCCGAGATCGCGCGCACGCTGCAGGGCGCGCTCGATGACTGGGACCTCGCGGCGCCGTCGCTCCGGACGATCGCGGTCGAGCTGGACGCCGGCCGGATGCCGGATGCCGAGCCGTTCGACCCGGCGGCCGCGATGGCGCCGTTGCCGCGCGCCTATCAATGGGCGGACGGCTCTGCGTACGTCAATCACGTGGAGCTCGTGCGTCGTGCCCGCGGCGCGGCGATGCCGCCGGAGTTCTGGACCGACCCGCTGATGTACCAGGGCGCGTCCGACCACATGCAAGGCGCATGCGATGACATCGCGCTCGCCGACGAAGAATGGGGAATCGATTTCGAGGCCGAGGTGGCTGTGGTCACCGGCGACGTGCCGATGGGTACCCAGGCGGCGGACGCAGGCCGCTACATCCGCCTGCTGATGCTGGTCAACGATGTCAGCCTGCGCAATCTGATTCCGGCCGAGCTCGCGAAGGGTTTCGGGTTCTTCCAGTCGAAGCCGGCAAGCGGTTGCTCGCCGGTCGCCGTTACACCGGACGAGCTGGGCGCCGCCTGGCGCGACGGCAAGGTGCACCTGCCGCTCGTCTCGCATCTCAATGGCCGGCTGTTCGGGCGCCCGGACGCGGGGGTCGACATGACGTTCGATTTCCCGACGCTGATCGCGCATGCCGCGAGGACGCGGGCGCTCGCCGCCGGCAGCATCGTGGGCTCGGGAACCGTGTCGAACAAGGAGAACGGCGGCCCGGGCCGCCCCGCGGCCGCGGGCGGAATCGGCTATTCGTGCATTGCCGAGCAGCGCTGTGTCGAGACCATCGGCTCCGGACGGCCATCGACGCCTTTCCTGCGCTTCGGCGACCGGGTCCGGATCGAGATGCACGACGCGGCCGGTTGCTCCGTGTTCGGCGCGATCGAGCAGACGGTTCGCTCCCCGGGCTGACGCTCGGCCGGCGCCGACCGGCGATGAGCGGTCATTGTGAGCGCGGACGCAGCCACGACCTGCAGCGCTTCGTCGCGCGCCCGGCCCATTCGGTGCGCAATTCCAGCATCCTGTCGCTTGCGTCTGGAACAGGTCATTGCGCCTGCCTACCATGCATCGTGACGGCGGCGGCCCGACCGGGGAAGCACCGAAACCCATCCGAATCCGGATCCCCGGCGTGCCGCATCCAGCCTCCCGTAGTCACCACGTCAACGACCCAGGAGACAGACGATGAACCGCTACGACATGCCGATCCCCCGCGCCCTCTTCGGCGCCGCCGCAGTCGCGATGACGGCCCTCACGGTCGCCTCGGCGGTCGTCCTGCCGGCGATGCTCGACGCCGGTGTCCGCGAGGCTCCCGGACTGCTTGCGGTCGGCGCGCCGGTCGTGACCGACCGCGATCGGTTGCGCATCGACGTCGTCGGCGAATGCGAGCGGAACACCGCGCTGCGTCAGGTGCGCGACGTGGAACGCCTGCGAGAGCAGCGCACGTGACCCGCTCCGCGTCGGTCAGCAGAGCCGCTCGCCCCGACCTCTGTAGAGCGTCGGACGGGGCGGGACGCCCTTCGGCGAACCGCCCGCGTGTTCCGCGCTGATCACGAGCGACGGTCCGTCGGACCTCAAGGCCTGCGCGCTTTCGTGGCCCGGTCCTTCTGCCACAGGACGTCGGGCCTGCCCGCGGCCCGATTGAGGGCGCGCGCGAGCACGAACAGGAGATCGGACAGCCGGTTCAGGTAGCGGCGCAGGTGATCGCTGACCGGCTCGCTCGCGGCCATGCGGACCAGCGCACGCTCGGCGCGGCGGCAAACGGTGCGCGCAACGTGCGCGGTCGCCGCCGCGCGGGTGCCGCCGGGCAGGACGAATTCCTTGAGCGGACCGAGTTCCGCATTGAATCGCTCGACGTCTTCCTCGAGGCGGGCGACATGGGCTTCGGTCACGGCCGCGTGCCCCGGCACCGACAGTTCGCCGCCCAGGTCGAAAAGGTCGTGCTGGATGCTCGTCAGGCACGCGGCGACGGCCTCCGGCAGTGGCTCGCACAGCAGGAGCCCGAGCGTCGAATTGAGCTCGTCGACTTCGCCGATCGCCGCGATGCGCACCGAGTCCTTCGCCACCCGCGAGCCATCGCCAAGGCCGGTCGTGCCGGCATCGCCGGTGCGGGTGACGATTTTCGAAAGCCGATGGCCCATGATTCATCGCAGAAGGTCGCGCCGCAGCATACGAGAAGCGGCGACGCGGGGCAAGGGAGCGGGGCGGAGGTTCCAGGCCTCCGTGCGCCGGGACGAACTAGGATCGCAGTATCATTGTCTCCGTCCCCGACTACGAGACGGCCCGACCGCACCGCTTGCCCGGATCCGCCATGACCCGCACGAATCCTTTCGAGCATGACCTCGATCGAAACCCGGCCAACTACACGCCGTTAACGCCCCTCTCGCTGATCGCGCGCACCGCCTACACTTACCCGCGGCACCTCGCCGTCGTCCACGGGGAGCGCCGATATACGTGGGCGGAAACCTATGCCCGGAGCCGACGCCTCGCCGCGGCCCTTACGTATGCAGGGGTCGGCGTTGGCGACACCGTGGCCCTGATGGCCGCCAACACGCCGGAAATGTACGAGGCGCACTTCGGCGTCCCGATGACGGGGGGTGTGCTCAACACGCTCAATACGCGACTCGACGCGGACGCGCTCGCGTTCATGCTGGAGCACGGCGGGGCCAAGGTGCTGGTGACGGACACCGAATTCTCGCCCGCGGTCGAGAAAGCACTGGCGCAGCTCCCGTCGAAGCCGATCGTCGTCGACATCGTCGACGCCCTCGGTCCGGGCGGACGGCGCCTTGGCGCGGCCGACTACGAGACCTTCATCGCCGAGGGGGATCCCGAATTCGTCTGGCAGCCTCCGGCCGACGAGTGGAACGCGATCTCGCTCAACTACACGTCGGGCACCACCGGCAACCCGAAGGGTGTCGTCTATCACCACCGTGGCGCCTACCTGAACGCACTGTCGAACATCATCGACTGGGGCATGCCGCGGCACGCCGTGTATCTGTGGACGCTGCCGATGTTCCACTGCAACGGCTGGTGCTTTCCGTGGACGATGGCCGCCAATGCCGGCGTCAACGTCTGCCTGCGCAAGGTCGAGGCAAAGGCGATTTTCGACGCGATGCGCGCCCACCGGGTCACGCACTACTGCGGCGCGCCGATCGTCCACCTGACGCTCATCAACGCGCCGGCGGAAATGAGGGCCGGGATCGACCAGAAAGTGCATTGCCTCGTCGCCGGCGCCGCGCCGCCGGCGGCCGTGATCGAAGGCATGGAGCGGATGGGCTTCGACATCACGCACGTCTACGGGCTGACCGAGACGTACGGACCGGCCGCCGTCTGCGCCAAGCACGACGCCTGGGGCGCGCTCGACATCGGCGCGCGCACCGAGCGCAATGGCCGGCAGGGGGTGCGCTACACGGTCGAGGAAGGCATGACCGTGATGGATCCGGAGACGATGAGCGAGGTCGCGTGGGACGGCGAGACGATGGGGGAGATCATGTTCCGCGGCAACATCACGATGAAGGGCTACCTCAAGAATGCGAAGGCGACGGCCGAGGCGTTCCGCGGCGGCTGGTTCCATTCCGGCGATCTCGCCGTGATGCAGCCGGACGGCTACGTGAAGATCAAGGATCGCTCGAAGGACATCATCATCTCGGGCGGCGAGAACATCAGCTCGCTGGAGGTCGAGGACGCGCTCTACCGCCACCCGGCCGTGCTCGCCGCGGCGGTCGTCGCCCAGCCGGATCCGAAATGGGGGGAGACGCCCTGCGCGTTCGTCGAGCTCAAGCCGGACGCCGTTGCCACCGACGACGAGATCATCGCGCACTGCCGGTCGCACCTGGCCCGATTCAAGGTGCCCAAGCGCGTGATCTTCGGTGAACTGCCGAAGACTTCGACGGGCAAGATCCAGAAGTTCGTGCTGCGTACGCGGGCGAATTCCGCCAGCGCGATCGAGTAACGGGAGATCTCCATGACCACGTCCACCGCCCACCCCGCGACATCACCGGCCGTCCGAGCCCGTCGTGCTGCGAACCGTCGACCACGGCGTCGTCCGGCTCACGCTGAACCGGCCGCGCCAGTTCAATGCGATCTCGATGCAGATGCTCGATGCGCTCGCGGCGGAGCTCGACGCGATCGCCGCCGATCCGCTCGCTGCGCGTCGTCGTCCTCGCCGGCGCCGGCAGCGCGTTTTCCGGAGGGCATGACCTCAAGGAAATGATGGCCAACCGGACGGAGGCCTTCGTCGGCGGGCTGTTCGAGCGCTGCAGCAACGTCATGCTGAAGATGCAGGCGCTGCCGCAACCGGTGATCGCGCGCGTGCACGGGATCGCCACCGCCGCCGGCTGCCAGGTCGTCGCCGCCTGCGACCTCGCGGTCGCGTCGACCGAGGCGCGCTTCGCGACGTCGGGCATCAATTTCGGCCTCTTCTGCGCGACGCCGGGCGTCCCCGTGTCGCGCAACATCTCGCGCAAGCGCGCATTCGAGATGCTGTTCACCGGAGAGTTCATCGACGCGGCGACGGCTCTCGACTGGGGGCTCGTCAACAGCGTCGTCCCGCCGTCCGAGCTCGACGCCGAGCTCGCGCGGCTCGTCGGTCTGATCGTCGAGAAACCGCGCGCCGTGTGCGCGGCGGGCAAGGCGTTGTTCTACGAGCAGCTCGAGGCGCGGCTGCCGCAAGCCTATGCGGCCGCGAGCCGCGCGATCACGCGCAACATGCTGGGCGCGGACGCGGCAGAGGGTGTGAGCGCGTTCATCGAGAAGCGCAAGCCGCTCTGGGACGTCTGACCGGCCTCGCGATCAGAACCGGCAGCGGGCAATACCTTCCCGCAGCGCCGAACCCCAGGCTTCGACGTCTCCGGGTTCGGGCGCGGACAGCGTGACGATCCGCGCGGCCGTCCCGTCCCAGCAGGCGTAGTGCTCCGGCCAGCGCGGCGCATCGGGTTCGAGAATGCGGCGCGCCTCGTCGGCGTCGGCGCTCGCCGGACGAATCTTGGCGAGGCGCGTCGCAAGCCCGGCCGCGAGTTGCGCATGGCGTAATTCGAGATCGGCGGGCAGTGTCGGGAGGACGCGGTGCAGCAGCGGCTGCCGCTGCACCGGCGGCAGGACGAGCTCCGCCTTGCCCGTTGCGCATTGCGACCACCGGCCCACGCCGCTCTGGGACGACGAGCAGCGTGAGCCCGGGATGGGTGTCGGCCCACGGCTGCACGGCGAAGGCGAGCTCGCGCACCTCGCGTTGCGTCGAGTGCGCGGCGCGCAGCACGCCCTCCGAGCACCCATGCCCCGCTCGTCACCGTCGTTGCCAGCAGACAGCACCGCGGTGCGCCGACGGCGTGGAACCTCGGCACCGGCCATCGCGGCCGGCGCTGATCGCGACAGGGCGACGCCCAGCGCAAGCGCGAGCCATGCGACGGGACCATACGCAAGCCTCCCGCCTTCGCCGGACGGGTCGAGGCCGCCGAGATTGGCGAGCGTCGCGGCGGCGAGCGCGCCGGACGCGATCATCAGCGCCGCGGCCAGCTTGCGCGCGGCGCCCGTCGCGCGTCGCGGCGGCTGTGGCCAGGGTGGCGACGCACGCGAGCGGATACGCGATTGCCATCGCCGGGGTCGCGCGCGCGAGTCCCGTCCCACCAAGGATCGAGCGACCGGATGCCCTGCCAGAGCCGCCGGCCGGCGCGGGCGCATCGCCGGCCGGGTACACATGCCACGCGCTGCCGAACAGGTGCGTCCGGAATCCGAGGAATGCTGCGACCGCCACGAACGCGGCGACGATCGCGACGATCTGCCCGCGGGTAGGACGGCGGGGCCAGGCGAGCGCGATGACCAGCATCTGCAGCGGCAGCACCGCGGCCGATTCCTTGAAGCCGAAGGCCGGCAGCAGCAGCAGCGGCAGGCCCAACCATGCCCGGGTCCCGGTCGAAGGGGACGGCCCACAGCAGAGCCCGGCCAGCGTGAACAGCGTCACGCAGGCGTCGGCACGCGCGGAAATCCAGAAGACGCCTTCCGCGAGCAGCGGACAGAGCGGCAAGGAAGGCGCGCGGCAATGCGCCGGCGGTACGACCGTCGCGCCCGCAGGCGGCGGCGAGCTTGCCACCAGCGCCATGACCAGCACGACATTCGCGAGATGCACGGCGTAGTTCAACGCAAACCATCCCGCGAATCGGTCGCCGGCGAGCCACTGGTTGAGCGACAGGCTCGCACATCATCAGCGGGCGGTAGAACGCGCCTTGCGACGGGACCGCGCTCGCGAGCTGCGCCCACGCCTGCGCGAGCAGTTCTCCGCGCTGCGCGGCGATCCACGCACGATGCAGATTGGGGAAGTCGTCGCCGAGCCAGAAGCCGCCGAAGAACCGCGCGTACATCGCCGCGGCGAGCACGACGGGAACGACCGCTGCAACGGGCAATATCCGCGCCGTGCCAATCCGACGGAGGGGTGTTTCGATCACGCGACGCCGAGTATTGGGCGTACGCTCTCCCGGGTCAACCGGTCGAGCGCCTTCGCGCCGCTGTCACCAGCGCGGCCCGCACCGGTGGCGCTGGAGTAACATAGGCCCCCCATTTTTGCCAGAGGATCCGGCCCGGTGAATCGCGACGCTCCCCCCGGCGGAAGCATGCAGCTTGCGGAACCGCCGGTCGTACGCATGCAGGACGGCCGGCCGGTGCTGCGGGGAACGCTGCAGGTTACCGCGGCGATCGTGATCCTGCCGTTTCTGCGCACGCGCATCGAAGTTGCGGGCGGAACGGCGATCGAAAGCAACTCGCGCGCAGCGCTTCATGTCGGGTGGCTTCCACGAGGCGCCTATCGGTTCGACATCGTGCTTCCGCAGCCGCTTCCGGCCGGCGGGGCGCACTTCCTGATCGAATCCGGTCACCGCGAGGCGATGAACGACGACGTGCTCGCCGATCGGCACGAGGGCCAATTCGCGAGCCGGTGGCGGCCGGCGGCGTGCCCTGTCCCTGGCGTGGTCGATCGAAGGCATTGCCCCGACGCCTCCGCTCGCGGCCTTGAGCTGGCGCAAAGGGCATGCGGACTGGTTCTTCCGCCATTTCGACCATGCCGGACCGACCGTCATCAGCTACATGCTGGGCGACTCGCCGCTCCTGCGCGGGCGCATTCTCGACGTCGGCTGCGGCGACGGCATCACCGACCTCAGCGTGGCGTTGCGCACGCGCTGCCGCGAGCTCGTCGGGATCGATCCCTTTCGCGGCTACGAGCGGCTGCCGCAGATTCTCGCGGACAACGGCCTTCCGGCGGACGTGATTCCGCCGAACCTGCGGTTCCTGCCCGAGGACGCCAACCGGTTGCCGTTCGCCGACGACAGCTTCGACGTCGTCATCTCGTGGGGCTCGCTCGAGCACATCGCAGGTGGCTACGCCAAGGCATTGCGCGAGATCCGGCGCGTGCTGCGGCCGCAGGGGCTGCTGTTCGTGCATCCGGGGCTGTACTACTCGAACTTCGGCCACCATCTCGGCGAATTCTCGAGCGAGCCGCATTTCCATCTCAAGAAGTCGCCGGACGAGATCCGGCGGATCGTCTTCGAGACGCCGCCGAACTACCTGGATCGCGCGGGGGAGTTCGCCCGCCCGAGCAGTACTGGCAGTGGTTCCGGGAGCTCAATCCGATCACCGTCGCCGGGCTTCGAGCAGGAGCTGCGCGCGCTCGATTTCCAGCCGTGGCGGGTGGCCTTGAGAACCGAGGGGGTCATCGAATACACGCCCGAAATAGAGCACTATCCGATGCAGGACCTGGCGACCAACGAGCTGTACGTCTCGTGCGTGAGCCGCAAGAAGCCCGCCTGAGCTGAAGGGCGCGAAGGAGACGGACCCGAGGGCGCGAACAGGAATGTCGGCCCGGCGACAGTCTTATGTCTTTTATAGGACTAGGCTTCGGTTCGCGCGTCGCGGCGATGATCCGGCCTTGACCTGCGTCAAGACGCCCGCCAAGGTGACGTGCGGCAATGCAACCTTGTCGCCGCAGGGGGAGCAGACCCGTGGGTTTCCGGCGAGCCCGATATTGTCGCCACACGAGGAGGGGAACATGGTCGATACATCACAGGTGGACTGGAAGGCGATCGACAGCCGACCCGAGTTTCAGGAGCTGCACCGGAAGAAGATGGGGTTCCTCTGGGGCCTCATGATCTTCTCGCTGGTCTATTACTTCCTGCTGCCGATCGGCGCGGCGTACTTTCAGGATCTCTACAAGATCAAGGTCTGGGGGCCGGTCAACGTCGGCATCCTCTTCGCGCTCTCCGAGTTCGTCGTCGCCTGGGCGCTGGCCTTCATGTATGCGCGGCGTGCGAACAGCGTGTTCGACCCGATGGCGGCGGCAATCGTCCGCGACGCCGAGAAGCAGATGGAGGCCGCAAATGAGCTCGCGTCGCTTCGCACTGGCCGCCGGCGCCGTCGCGCTCGCGGCGATCGCCACCCCGGTGCTGGCGCAGGGCGCCGTCGCCGCGCAGTTCCGCTGGCTGACCTTCGCGGTCTTCGGCGTGATCATCGCGATCACGATGTACGTCACGTACGTCGCCGCCAAGCGCGTCAAGAACGTCGCCGATTTCTACGCCGCCGGCGGCGGCGTGTCGGGACTGCAGAACGGCTGGGCGATCGCCGGAG
>CAWAOF010000029.1:0-79987 GCA_963783525.1 uncultured beta proteobacterium | reverse complement strand
ATTCGTCCGCCGTGGAGCTCGACGAACTTGCGCGAGATCGCGAGCCCGTGCCCGTGCCCTCGACCTGCTTCGCCGTCGCGCCGACCTGCCGGAACTCCTCGAACACCATGGCCTGATCTTCCGGCGCAATGCCGACTCCCGTATCCGTCACCGCGATCGCGATCTGCCCGTCGTGCGCGACAGTACGCACGTCAATCCGGCCGCCCTCCGGGGTGAACTTCAGCGCGTTGGAGAGGAGGTTGAACAGCACCTGCTTCACCTTCCGCTCGTCGGCGAGGATCACCCCCAGCGCTCGTCGATCGCGCGTGACGAGCGGATCCCGCGCCGCTGCGCGCGCTCGCGCACCAGCGTCACCGTGTGCTCGACGGCGCCCGCAGGTCGAAGTCCGCCAGGTCGAGCTCCATCTGTCCCGCCTCGATCTTGGAGATGTCGAGGATGTCGTTGATGAGCGCCAGCAGGTGCCGCCCGACTCCAGGATGTTGGCCAGGTGCTCGCGCCTGCTTCGTTGATCTCGCCGAACTCGCTCGGAGAGCCTCCGAGAAGCCGATGATCGCGTTGAGCGGCGTGCGCAACTCGTGGGACATGTTGGCGAGGAACTCGCTCTTGTGCCGGCTCGCGACCTCGAGCTGCGCGGCTCTTTTGCTCGATTTCCCGGAAAAGCCGCGCGTTCTGGATGGCGAGCGCCGACTGCGTTGCGAAGGTCTTGAGGAGGTCGACCACCTCGCGGGCGAACTCGCCGGCGTGCTTCCGGTTCACGACGAGGCCACCGAGCAGATGGTCCTCGCGCAAGCGGCGCCGCCAGCAGCGACCGAAAGCCCAGCCGGACGAGGATCTCGCGGACTCGACTCTGATAGCTGCCTTCGTCCCGATGTCGCGGATTTCGACCGGCTCCCCGTCACCGCCAGACGGCCCATCGCGCCCTCGCCCTTCGGAATCGGCGACGCGGCGAGCGCCTCGACGAGCTCGCCGGGCAGACGGTCCGCTCGTGTGCAGATGGAATGCCTCGCGTGCCTCGTCGTACTCGAAGACGGAGCCGCCATCCATGCCGGTAAGCCCGGTCGCGCGCGAAACGATCGTGGCGAAGCACGGTCTCGAGATCCAGTGTCGAACTGACCGCCTGGCGACCTCGCCCAGCGCCCTCAGCTCGTTCCACCGACCGCGTGAGCTGCGTCGTGCGCGCCTCGAGTTCCGTGAACAGGCGGACGTTCTCGATCGCGATGACCGCCTGATCGGCGAAGGTCTGGAGCAGGGCAACCTGGTTGTCGGGAAAGGGTCCCGGTTGAGGCCGGCCGACGGCGATTCCGCCGATCGCGCTCCCCTCGTGCATCAGCGGGACGGCCAGAACGCTGCGGAAGCCGCCGGCGACCGAGTGAGCGCCGATCGCAATGGCATAGTCGTTGTCCTCGAGCACGTCGGGAATTGCGACGACGCTGCGCGTGAGGACTGCGCGCAGGACGGCACCCCTCGCGGCCGGGTGGTCGCGGATAGTACTGCTGAATCGCGTCGACATAGGCGGGACTCACGTTCACGAAGGACACCAAATGGACGAGCGTGCCATCGAACGTGAAGACATTTGCTGCGCTGGCGGCGCAGAGCTTCTGCGCGGCCCGCCGCGATCGTGTCGAAGACCGGCTGCACATCCTTCTGCGACTGGCTGATCACGCGCAGGATTTCGCTGGTCGCCGTTTGCTGCTCGAGTGCCACGGTGAGGTCGTGGTTGCGGGCGTCGAGCTCCGTGAAGAGCCGGACGTTCTCGATCGCGATCACCGCCTGATCGGCGAACGTCTTCAACAGCTGGACCTGCGAGTCGGCGAAGTGACCGGGTTCCGGCGCCCGACGAAGATCGCCCCGATCACCACTCCCTGCCGCGAAACATCGGGACGCAGAGACATCCCGGGTCGGCCGCTGCCCGTCGCGGCGTCCTTCGCTGCATAGTCCGGATCGGCCAGGGCGTCGCTGACATGCACGACGGCACGGCGCCGGATCGTGCGCGCCGTCACCTTCTCTTCGTCCAGTCGCATCGGAAAGTGGCGCCGGATCGCCTCGGTGCCTTCGGCACTCGCGCCATGGACGGCAACGAGGTGGATCAGCTCGCCGTCGATCCTCGAGACCACGCTGATCTCGGCGTCGCACAGTCGCTCCGCACTCGCGCCGATGATGTCGAAGACCGGCTGGACATCCGTGGGCGTGCTCGAGATAGACGCGCAGGATCTCGCTCGTCGCGGTCTGCTGCTCCAGCGCCTCGGTGAGGTCGCTATTGCGCGTGTCCAGTTCCGTGAAAGGCGGACGTTCTCAATGGCGATCACGGCCTGGTCGGCAAACGTCTTCACCAATTCAACCTGCGCGTCGCTGAACAAGCCCGGGCCTTCGCCCGTCCGACGAAGATCGACCCGATGACCTCGCGGTTGCGGACAATGGGCACCCCGAGACCGCCGCGATATTGCGCCGCCTGCGCGAAATCCTTGAGCTCGTAGCTCCTGTTCCGCGATCACGTCGGGATATGCACGACGTGCGCGCCCCGAATGACGCGCGCCGTGACGGTCATGCGCGTCGATCTTCATCGGGAACAGCGTGCTTGCGATCTTCACGCCATCGGGCACCAGCCCGTTCGAATCGCCGCCAGCTCGATGACGGTGCCGTCGAACCGCGAGACCACGGCGACATCGGCGTCGCAGAGTTTCCCGGCGCGCTGCGCGATGATGTCGAACACCGGCTGCACGTCCGTGGGTGAACGCGAGATGACGCGCAGGATTTCACTGGTCGCCGTCTGCTGCTCCAGCGCCTCCGTGACGTCGCGGTTGCGTGCCTCCAGTTCCTTGAACAGCCGTACGTTCTCGATCGCGATCACCGCCTGATCGGCGAAGGTCGTCACCAGATCGATCTGCTTCTCCGAGAAGGGCTCGACGCGGGTCTTCCAGAGGACGATGACGCCCAGCAGCGCCGCCTCCGTCATCATCGGGACGGCGAGCATGGTGCGATAACCGCCCAACTTCTGCGCCTCTGCGCGTTGATAGCCGGACTGCTCCAGCACGTCATGCCAGTGCACGGGACGGCGTTCCAGCCCCGCGACTCCCGAAATCGAACCCGGACCGAGTGGCGCCGGATGCTCGCGAAGATAATCCAGCATCGCCGGCACCGTGCTGTGGCCCGCTTCAAGTCGCAACAGTTTGCCGTCATACCGGTGCACGTGGCCGTGCTCCGCGCCGCAAAGCCGCACGGCGCTTTCGATCACCGTGTCGAGCACCGGCTGCAGGTCGAACGCCGAGCGACTGATCACCTTCAGCACATCGCCGGTGGCCGTCTGCTGCTCGAGCGCCTCCGTCAGGTCGCGGTTGCGGTTGCCCAGTTCGGTGAAAAGGCGCACGTTCTCGATCGCGATCACCGCCTGATCCGCGAAGGTCCTGAGCAGTTCGACGTGCTTTTCCGTGAACGGTCTGACCTCCATCCGGAACAGGCAGAGGACCCCGATCGGCATGCCCTCGCGCAACAGCGGCGTGGCGATCATGGTGTGGTGGCCGAATCGGCGCTGGAGCTCCCGCCCCGTCGGATATTCGCTGTCGCTTTCCGCCGCGAGGTCGTGGACATGAATGGTGCGTCCGTCGACGACCGCACGACCGCTCACCGACGTCCTCGTCGCGGGGATCTTCAGCGCATCGATGCTTCCGACGCCGAGCTTGAGCGCGTCGGAAAACGCACCGACCGCGGCTGCGCCGCGAAGCACGCCATTTTCGAGGCGGAGCAGGGCGACATCCGGCGCGCCGCAAAACCGGGCGGCCGAGCGGACGACGGTCTCGAGGACGGGCTGAATGTCCGTCGGCGAGCTGGCGATCACGCGCAGGATCTCGCTCGTCGCCTCCTGCTGCTCCAAGGATTCGATGAGGTCGTGATTGCGGGCTTCCAGCTCCGTGAACAGACGCACGTTCTCGATTGCGATGACGGCCTGGTCGGCGAAGGTCCTGAGCAGCTGAACGTGCTGGTCGGGAAAGGAGCCGGGCGTCGTGCGGGAAACGGCGATCGCACCGATGAGCTCTCCGTCACGAAGCATCGGCACTGCAAGCCCGCTTCGCCACCCTCCCGCAATTGCGAAATCGCGTGAATACGTCCGGTCGGCCAACATGTCGGGCAAGTTTTCGACCTCCCGCTTCAACGCAGCCCTTCCAGCATGTTTTCCGTGCTCGGACGCATCGGAAATCGGCGCAGGAGGATCTCGAGGGCTTCGGCGGAGAAGCCGTGGTGGGCGAGCGGGTGCAGCAGCTCGCCGTCGAATCGGGCGGCTACGCTGTGTTCCGCACCGCACAGGCGAACCGCACTCCGAACGATCGCGTCGAACACGGGTCGTAGGTCCGTTCGCGAACTGCTGATCACGCGAAGAATTTCGCTCGTCGCGGTCTGCTGGTCCAATGCGACGGTGAGGTCGCGGTTGCGCTCCTCCAGCTCGTTGACCAACCGGACGTTCTCGATTGCGATTGCCGCCTGGTCGGCAAACGCCTGGATGAGCGCGATTTGTGCGTCGGTGAACGCTGCGACGTCCAGGCGGTAGATCACGACGACGCCCAGCAATTGGACGGGGGTCAGGACGGGGACCGCTAGGACCGTCCGGATCGGGTCCACGCGTGCCGCGCCGAACGAATATTCAGGGTCGGCCCGAACGTCGGCGATGTGCACGGTGCGCCGCTCCAGGGCGGCACGCGCGACGCCACTGTGGCGGCCGGGAGAGATCGGATTGCGCTCCGCGAACTCTCGCAATTCCGGCGATGCTCCATAGGCAGCCGCCATCCGCAGGATAGAACCGTCCAGTCGGTAGACGAATGCCCGCTTGGCTGCGCAGAGCCTGACGGCGCGCTCGACCATCATTTCGAACACCGGCTGCAGGTCGAATGTCGAACGGCTGATCGTGGTCAGCACTTCGCTCATCGCGGCCTTGTGTTCCAGTGCATCCGCCAGGCGCTGCTCCAGTTCGCGGATCCGGGAACTGTTGTTCCCTGCGCGACCTCTTTGCGACCGGGGGCACGGCTTCGACCTTCGCCTTCGGGGGTTTGGCGCCTCGATCCATCGGCCTCTCCTCAGCCCCGACGAACGTCGGGAGGGTGCAGCGATCGGCGACAGGCTAGGCGAAGACGTCGCAGTGGGCAAGGGGGTTCGCCGCGCGGTCAGGCGCCCTTTGCCGTCGCGATCTCGACGACGATCGGCTTCAGCACCCGCATCAGGTCGGCCGGCGCCATCCCCACGAGGTAGCCGCGGCGGCCGCCGTTGACGTAGAGGTACGGCAGCTCGCCGATCGCTGCGCTCCATGTAGACCGGCATCGCGCGCCGCGTGCCGAACGGGCTGGTGCCGCCGACCTGATACCCCGAGTGCCGGTCCGCGATCGCTGGCGCGCAGGGCGCGACCGTCTTCACGCCGAGCAAGCGCGCGAGGTTCTTCGTCGACACCTCGCGGTCGCCGTGCATCAGCACGACGAGCGGACGCCCGTGGTCGTCCTCCATCACCAGCGTCTTGATCACCGCGTGCTCGGGGACGCCGAGCTCGCGCGCCGAGACCTCGGTGCCGCCGCGCTCCTCGCACTCGTACGGGTGGTGCGTGAACGCGACCCCGTGCTCGCGCAGCACGCGCACCGCGGCGGTCGACCGGATGCCTGTCCTTCGTCATGGCGCGTCGGCGCCGCGGACTGTCAGCCGCGCGGGTGATGCTGCGTGTGGAGCCGCTTCAGGCGCTCGCGCGCGACGTGCGTGTAGATCGTCGTCGTCGTGATGTCGGCGTGCCCGAGCAGGAGCTGCACGACGCGCAGGTCCGCGCCGTGGTTCAGCGAGGTGCGTGGCGAACGCGTGGCGCAGCACGTGCGGCGAGAGGCGCGCCGCGGGGATGCCGGCCTTCGCGGCAAGCGCTTGATGAGCGCCCAGAATGCCTGCCGCGTCAGCGGGCCGCGGCGCGCGGTGACGAAGAGCGCGTCGCTCTTGCCGTCGCCGACGAGCGCCGGGCGCGCCTCGCGCGAGGTAGCGCTTGATCCAGCCGATCGCCTCCTCGCCGAGCGGCACGAGCCGTTCCTTGCTGCCCTTGCCGAGCACGCGCACGACGCCCATGTCGAGCGACACCTGCGCGACCTTGAGTCCGGTGAGCTCGGACACGCGCAGGCCGCGTCGCGTAGAGCGTCTCGAGCATCGCGCGGTCGCGCAGGCCGAGCGTCGTCTCGGTGTCCGGCGCGGCGAGCAGCGCCTCGACCTGCGCCTCGGTGACGTTCTTCGGCAGGCGCCGCGGCAGCTTCGGCGCGCGCACGCGCAGCGTCGGGTCGGCGCGACAGCGTGCCCTGGTGCACCTGCAGCGCGTAGAAGCGCCGCAGCGACGAAAGCCGGCGCGCGATCGACGTCGCCTTCGCCTTCGACCGGAACTGCTCGGCGAGAAACGCCTCGACGTCGGCACGCCGCGCGGAGAGCAGCGGCGTACCGCGGCGGTCGAGCCAGGCGGCCCACGCCGTGAGGTCGCGGCGGTAGCTCGCGAGCGACGACGCGGCGAGGCCGTCCTGCAGCCAGACCTGGTCGCAGAACGTGTCGATCAGCTCGGCGGAAGTCGGCATCGGCAGGCGTCATTGCCGGACGGCCCCGTCAGCGCGCCGAAGCGGTAGCCTTCGTGCGCGAGCAGCCATCGCTTGATCGAGAGCGGGTCGCCCGCGTCGGCGTGCATGAATCCGCCCAGCGAGCCGTGGCTGCCGACGACGCGATGGCAGGGAATGACGAGCGCGATGTCATTCGCGCCGCACGCGCCGCCGACCGCGCGCGGTGCGGTGTGCAGCTGCCGCGCGAGTTCGCCGTACGTGCGCGATTCGCCGACCGGAATCCGGGAGAGCGCCTCCCATACGCGGCGACGGAACGGCGTGCCTGCCGGCGAGAGCGGCAGAGTGAACCGGTAATGGGGGTCGGCGAGGTAACGCTCGATCTGCCGCACCGCCGCTCGGCAAGCGCGTCGCCGGGCGCCTGCAGCGCTTCCGTCTCCGGCAGGTACTCGATGCCGGTAATCGCGCCGGCCGCCGTGCGAATGCCCAGCACGGCGAACGGTGTCCGCATCTTGGCCGCGTGGCCTGTACGTGCATTCATGCGTCGCTCCTGGCCGATCGCGACCACGGGGCCTTTTTAGCGCATATCGCGCGGACGATGGCGCAACGCGGCGCGGGCGAACGCCGCCTGCGCACGAGTCCCGTGCGCCGCCGCGCGCACCGACGCGCGCGGCCTATAATGACGCGCCCTCGCCGGCGCGCCCGCGGCTGTCCATTCCGCGTCGCTCCGCAAAGCGATTCCGATGACCGCCATGCCCACGTCCGCCGCGCCCGCCGGCTGGGAATTCTGGATCGACCGCGGCGGCACGTTCACCGACATCGTCGCGCGGCGGCCGGACGGCTCGCTCGTCACGCACAAGCTGCTGTCCGACAATCCCGAGCGCTATCGCGGATGCCGCGGTCCACGGGATCCGCGAGCTGCTCGGTCTCGCGCCCGGACGCGCCGATTCCGGCGGGCGTCGATCGACGCCGTGAAGATGGGCACGACGGTCGCGACCAACGCGCTGCTCGAGCGCAAGGGCGAGCGCACGGCGCTCGTCGATCACGCAGGGATTCGCGCGACGCGCTGCGCATCGCGTACCAGAACCGTCCGCAGCTCTTCGTGCGCCGGATCGAGCTGCCGACGCTGCTCTACGAGCGCGTCGATCGAGGCGACGAGCGCATCGGCGCGCGCGGCGAGATCGTGCGCGCGCTCGACCTCGCGTCGGCGCGGCGCGAGCTCGCCGCGGCGCGGGACGCGGGCATCGCGGCCGTCGCGATCGTGCTGATGCACGGCTACCGTTTTCCGCGGCACGAGCTCGCGCTGGCGGCGCTGGCGCGCGAGCTCGGATTCGCGCAGGTGTCGGTCGTCGCACGAGGTCTGCCCGCTGATGAAGCTCGTCTCGCGCGGCGACACGACGGTCGTCGACGCGTACCTCTCGCCGATCCTGCGGCGCTACGTGGGGCAGGTCGAGCGCGAGCTTTCGGGGTCGGACGGCCAGTCCGGCGGCGCGGACGCGCCGATATCTGTCCGCGGCTCCAGTTCATGCAGTCGTCGGGCGGGCTGACCGACGCGCATCGGTTCCAGGGCAAGGACGCGATCCTGTCCGGTCCGGCGGGCGGCATCGTCGGCGCGGTCGAGGTGTCGCGGCTCGCCGGCTTCGACCGGATCATCGGCTTCGACATGGGCGGCACGTCGACCGACGTCACGCACTACGCCGGCGAATACGAGCGGGCGTTCGTCACCGAGGTCGCCGGCGTGCGGCTCGCGGCGCCGATGATGCGCATCCACACGGTCGCGGCCGGCGGCGGCTCGATCTGCACGTTCGACGGCGCGCGCTTTCGCGTCGGTCCGGAGTCGGCGGGCGCGAATCCGGGGCCGGCCTCGTACCGCCGCGGCGGGCCGCTGACCGTCACCGACTGCAACGTGATGGTCGGCAAGCTCGATCCGGCGCTGTTTCCGCGGGTGTTCGGCCCGGCCGGCGACGAGCCGCTCGACGCGGCGGTCGTGCGCGCGAAGTTCGCGGCGCTCGCGGCCGACGTCGCCGCGAAGACCGGCCACGCGCGCACGCCGGAGGAAGTCGCCGACGGCTTCCTCGAGATCGCCGTCGCGAACATGGCGAACGCGATCAAGCACATCTCGGTCGAGCGCGGCTACGACGTCACCGAATACACGCTCTGCTGCTTCGGCGGCGCCGGCGGCCAGCACGCGTGCCTCGTCGCCGATGCGCTCGGCATGACGCGCGTGCTGCTGCATCCGCTGGCCGGCGTGCTGTCGGCGTACGGGATGGGGCTCGCCGACGTGCGCGCGCTGAAGCAGCAGGCGGTCGAGGCACGGCTCTCCGACGCGGCGCTGGCCGAGGTCGGCGCCGATGCTCGCGGCGACTCGAAGCCGCCGCGCGCGCCGAGGTCGCGGCGCAGGGCATTCCCGGCGGCAGCGTCGGCGTCGAGGCGCACGCTGCACGTCAAGTACGAGGGCACCGACACGACGCTCGAGATCGGCGTCGACACGGCGGCGCGCGTCGTCGTCGAATTCGAGCGCAGGTATCGCCAGCAGTACGGCTTCCTGATGCCGGGCAAGCCGCTCGTCGTCGAGGCGGTCGCGGTCGAGGCGATCGGCCGGACGCACGCGGCCGGCGACGCGGTGCCGGCCTTCGCGCCGCGCGCGGCGCGCGCTCGCGCCGATCGCGGACGAACCGGATCTACACCGACGGCGCGTTCCGCGACGCCGCCGTCTACGATCGCGACCACCTGCGGCCCGGCGACGCGATCGCGGGCCCGGCGGTGATTCGCGAGGACAACGCGACGACGGTCGTCGAGCCCGGCTGGCGCGCGACCTTCACCGCAGCGCGGCGATCTCGTGCTCGAGCGCGTCGAGGCCGCGCGGCGCGCGCATGCGATCGGCACGAACGCCGACCCGGTGCTGCTCGAGGTCTTCAACAACCTGTTCATGGCGATCGCCGAGCAGATGGGCGTGACGCTCGCCAACACCGCGTACTCGGTCAACATCAAGGAGCGGCTCGACTTCTCGTGCGCGCTGTTCGACGCCGACGGCAACCTGATCGCCAACGCGCCGCACATGCCGGTGCATCTCGGCTCGATGGGCGAGAGCGTGAAGACGATCATCGACCGCGCGGCGCGGCACGATGCGGCGCGGGCGACGTGTTCGTGCTGAACGCCCCGTACAACGGCGGCACGCACCTGCCCGACGTGACGGTGATCGCGCCGGTGTTTCTCGACGGCGCGGGTTCGCGCGAGCCGGAGTTCTACGTCGCGTCGCGCGGCCACCACGCCGACATCGGCGGCATCACGCCGGGGTCGATGCCGCCCGATTCGACGCACGTCGACGAGGAGGGCGTGCTGCTCGACAACGTGCAGCTGGTCGCCGAGGGGCGCTTTCTCGAAGCCGAGATGCGCGCGCTCCTCGCGTCGGGGCGCTACCCGTCGCGCAACGTCGAGCAGAACCTCGCCGACCTCCGCGCGCAGGTCGCCGCCTGCGCGAAGGGCGCCGACGAGCTCGTCGAAGATGGTCGCGCACTTCGGACTGCCGGTCGTGCGCGCGTACATGCGGCACGTGCAGGACAACGCCGAGGAGGCGGTGCGCCGCGTGCTCGACGTGCTGAAGGACGGCCACTTCGAGTACGAGATGGACAGCGGCGCGAGGATCGTCGTGACGATCGCGATCGACAAGGCGCAGCGCGAGGCGACGATCGACTTCACCGGCACGAGCCCGCAGCAGCCGACCAACTTCAACGCGCCGTCCGCCGTGTGCAAGGCGGCCGTGCTCTACGTGTTCCGCACGCTGGTCGACGACGAGATCCCGATGAACGCCGGCTGCCTGAAGCCGCTCCGATCGTCATTCCCGAAGGATCGATGCTCGCGCCGCGCTATCCGGCGGCCGTCGTCGCCGGCAACGTCGAGACGTCGCAGGCGATCACCGACGCGCTGTACGGCGCGCTCGGCGTGCTCGCGGCGTCGCAGGGGACGATGAACAACTTCACGTTCGGCAACGCGACCTACCAGTACTACGAGACGATCTCCGGCGGCTCCGGCGCGGGGCCCGACTTCGACGGCGCGAGCGTCGTGCAGACGCACATGACCAATTCGCGGCTGACCGATCCGGAAGTGCTCGAATGGCGCTTCCCGGTCCGGCTCGAGTCGTACGTCGATCCGGCGCGGCAGCGGCGGCGCCGGCCGGCACCGCGGCGGCGACGGCGCCGAGCGGCGCGTGCGCTTCCTCGAGCCGATGACGGCGGTGATGCTGGCGAACCACCGGCGCGTGCCGCCGTTCGGCGTCGCCGGCGGCGCGCCGGGCGCGCTCGGCCGCAACTGGGTCGAGCGCGCCGACGGCACGCGCGAGGAGTTCGGCGCGACCTTCGCCGTGCAGATGAACGCCGGCGACGTCTTCGTCATCCAGACGCCGGGCGGCGGCGGTTTCGGGCCGCCAGCGACGCTGCCGTGGGTCCGGCTTCAGCCGGGCACGATGCGTAAGCCGCCTGACAGGCGGCCCCACGCGCGCAACGATTGTAGGTCCGGCTTCGGCGACACCCTCGGCCATGCGCCGGCTCGCGCGCAAAGGGCGCCGGGGGCATAATCGCCGCCAGTCACCGGGAGAGCGTTCCATGGCCGGCATCTACGATTTCAGCGTCAAGGACATCCACGGCAAGACCGTCAAGCTCGACAAGTACAAGGGCAAGGTGCTGCTGATCGTCAACACCGCGAGCAAGTGCGGATTCACGCCGCAGTACAAGGGCCTCGAGGCGCTCTACGAGAAGCTCGGCGGCAAGGGCCTCGAGATCCTCGGCTTCCCGTGCAACCAGTTCGGCGCGCAGGAGCCGGGCAGCGAGGCGGAGATCGAGTCGTTCTGCGAGGTGAACTACGGCGTGACGTTTCCGCTGTTCGCGAAGGTCGACGTCAACGGCGACGATGCGGCGCCGCTCTACAAGTTCCTGAAGAAGGCGAAGCCGGGCCTGATGGGCTCCGAGGCGATCAAGTGGAACTTCACCAAGTTCCTGGTCGACCGCGACGGCAACGTCGTCGAGCGCTATCGCGCCGAACGCCGAGCCGGCGAGCCTCGCCGGCGACATCGAGAAGCTGCTGTAGCGCGCCATGACGCGCGTGACCGCGCTCCGTCGCGGTCCGTCGCGGGCGCTCGGCTGCGCTGGTCTGCGCCGCGATCGGCGTTCGCGCAGGCCGATCCGAACAAGGTGCTGCGCGTCGTCGTTCCCGGTCGCCGAGACCGGGTTCGATCCGCAGGCGTCGTCGCGACCTCTACTCGAACGCGGTCAACCGCGCGATCTTCGAGCCGCTGTACCGGTACGACCATCTCGCGCGGCCGCTGAAGCTCATTCCCGAACACCGCGGCGGCGCTGCCGGAGATCTCGGCCGACGGCCTCGTCTGGACGATCAGGGTCAAGCCCGGCATCTACTTCACCGACGATCCGGCGTTCAAGGGCGAGAAGCGCGAGCTGACCGCCGCCGATTACGTCTACGCGTGGAAGCGGATCCTCGATCCGAAGGTGCGCTCGCCGAACCTGCGATCTTCGACGGCAAGTTCGTCGGCGCGAGGCGCTCGTCGCCAAGGCGAAGGAGACGGGCAAGTTCGACTACGACGCGCCGCTGCCCGGGTCTGCAGGCGGTCGACCGGTACACGATCCGGATGACGCTCAACTACCCGTCGTACGACCTGCTGTCCGACCTGACGACGGCGGCGACGTCGCGGCGGTCGCGCGCGAAGTCGATCGAAGCGTACGGCGACGCCTCGGGCTGGGCGATGGCGAACCCGGTGGGCACGGTCCGTACCGTGCTGAAGGAGTGGCGGCGCGGCGCAGAAGATCGTGCTGGAGGCGAACCCCGGCTTCCGCGAGGTGCGCTACCCGGAGAGCAGCGATCCGGCGGACCGCGCGATCATGGCGAAGCTCAAGGGCAAGAGGATCCCGCTGATCGGCCGCGTCGAGATCAGCATCATCGAGGAGAGCAATCCGCGGCTGCTCGCGTTCGAGAAGGGCGACCTCGACTACGTCGCCGTGCCGGCGGATCTCGTCGCGGAACGTGCTCGAGCGCGACAACACGCTGAAGCCGCGCTTCGCCAAGGCGGGCGTGGTGCTCGAGCGCGGCGTCCAGCCGGCGATCACGTACACGTACTTCAACATGGACGACCCGGTCGTCGGCGGCTACACGAAGGACAAGGATCGCGCTGCGCCGCGCGATCGGCATGGCGTACAACGTCGACGAGGAGATGCGCGTGGTCCGGCAGGGGCAGGGCCGTGCCGGCGACGCAGGTGATCCCGCCGACCGTGTCCGGCCACGATCCGAAGTTCGCCGGCAACACGAAGTACGATCCGGCCGGCGCGAAGGCGCTGCTCGACAAGTTCGGCTACGTCGACCGCGACAAGGACGGCTGGCGCGACCTGCCCGACGGCAAGCCGCTGGTGCTGAAGATCGGGACGTCGCCCGTCGGCGCTCGAGCGGCAGTACAACGAGCTGTGGCAGCGCAGCCTGACCGCGATCGGCCTCAAGGTCGAGTTCGTCACGCAGAAATGGCCGGACCTGCTGAAGATGGCGCGCGCCGGGCAGCTGCAGATGTGGGGGCTCGGCAACACGTCGCTGACGCCGGAAGGCTACGGCTTTCTCGGCCTGCTCTACGGCCCGAACGCCGGCCTCTCGAACCTGTCGCGCTTCAAGCTCGCCGAGTTCGACCGGCTCTACGACCGCGGTCTGCGGCTGCCCGACGGACCGGAGAAGGGCGAGCTGCAGCGCGACATGTCGGCGCTCGTCGCCGCGTATTCGCCGTGGATGCTCAACGCGTACCGGTACGAGAACGTCATCGTCTATCCGTGGGTCGTCGGCTACAAGTACAACGGGTTCAATCAGCATCCGTGGCAGTACCTCGACATCGACCTCGCAGTGAAGCGGACGCCGGTCCAATGAGCTGCGCGCGCGGATCGCCCGGCCCGACGCGATTGCGCGCGATTCGCGCATGGCCGCGGCGTGCGCGGACTGCGTGGCCGCGTGCGCGGCCGCTCGCTGCGATCGCGCTCGCGCAGGCGAAGTGGGCCGATCCCGCGAAGACGCTGCGGGTGACGTTCCCGATCGCCGAGACGGGCTTCGACCCGCAGGCGACGTCGCGACTACTACTCGAGCCACGTCGAGCGCGCGATCTTCGATCCGCTGTACACGTTCGACTACCTCGCGCGGCCGCACCGGATCGTCCCGAACACCGCGGCGGCGATGCCCGAGATCTCGGCGGACGGCCGCACGTGGACGATCCGGCTGAAGAAGGGCATCTACTTCGCCGACGATCCGGCGTTCAAGGGCAAGAAGCGCGAGCTCACCGCCGACGACTACGTCTATTCGTTGAAGCGGCTGCTCGACCCGCGGATGCGCGCGCCGATGCTGTGGTTCCTCGACGGCAAGATCGTGGGCGTCCGACGAGGTGCTGGCGAAGGCGAAGCAGGACGGGCGGCTCGACTACGACGCGCCGATGGCGGGGCTGCAAGGCGCTCGACCGCTACACGCTGCGGATCACGCTGAAGGAGCCCGACTACGTGCTGCAGGGCTTCCTGACGCAGACGGCGATGGCGGCGGTCGCGCGCGAGGTGATCGAGGCCTACGGCGACGCGTCCGGCTGGGCGATGGCCAATCCGGTCGGCACCGGGCCCGTACCGGCTCGCGGAGTGGCGGCGCGGGCAGAAGATCGTGCTCGAGGCGAATCCCGAGCTTCCGCGAGGAGTACTTCCCGGAGAGCGGGGAGCCGGGCGACCGCGAGCTGATCGCGAAGATGAAGGGCAAGCGGCTGCCGCAGGTCGGGCGCGTCGACATCTCGATCATCGAGGAATCGAACCCGCAGCTGCTCGCGTTCAACGCGGCGAGCTCGACTACGTCAACGTGCCGGCCGACCTCGTCGCCAACGTGCTCGGCGCCGGGCAGCGCGCTCAAGCCCGAGCTACGTCCGCGCAGGGCGTGACGCTGCACCGGGTCACGCAGCCGGCGCTTTCCTACACGTACTTCAACATGGAGGACCCGGTCGTCGGCGGCTACACGCCCGACAAGATCGCGCTGCGGCGCGCGATGATCATGGGCTTCAACACCGAGGAGATGATCAAGGTCGTGGTGGCAGGGCCAGGCGCAGGTCGCCACGCAGCCGATCCCGCCGGGCGTCGCGGTCACAACCCGGGCTTCGTCGCGCGGGCGCCGTACGACCCGGCCGCCGCGAAGGCGCTGCTCGACAAGTTCGGCTACGTCGACCGCGACAGGGACGGCTGGCGCGAACTGCCGGACGGCAAGCCGTTCACGATCGTGATGGCGTCGACGCCGTCGGCGCGCGACCGCGAGCGCGACGAGCTGTGGAAGAAGAACATGACGGCGCTCGGCATCCGGATCGATTTCCTCAAGCAGAAGTGGCCGGACCTGCTGCGGATGGGGCGGGCCGGGCCAGCTGCAGATGTGGCCGGTCGGCTGGATCAACACGTACGGCGAGGGCGACGCGCTTCATGCAGCTCCTCTACAGCCGGAACATCGGGCAGTCGAACTACTCGCGCTTCGCGCCTGCCCGAGTACGACGAGCTGTACCGGAAGACGCAAGCGGCTTGCCCGACGGACCGAGCGCAATCGCGCTCTACCGGAAGATGGCGGAGCTCGTCGCCGCGTACAACCCGTGGGACCTCGGCGTGTATCGCATCGAGAACACGCTCGTGCGGCCGTGGGTGCTCGGGCTACAAGAAGCACGTGCAATCTCGAGCACGCGTGGAAATACCTCGACCTCGATCTCGCGCGGCGCGAAGCGGCGAAGTGATGCTGCCGGACTCCGGCTCGCATTCGAACCGCGACGTCGATGCCCGCCGAAACGAGCGTGGCCGTTGCGCCGATGCGACAGACGCGCGGTTCGGTGCGCCGGAAATGCGCTGCGGCCGATTGCCGCGTCCCGTGCCGCGGTGTAACATTGGACGCATAGCGATCAGATCCGAAGCAGGGACCCATGTTCGACGCGCACAACGACTCTCCGCTTCCGGCCGCCTTCGCGGACGGGACGGTGGCGCGCGTCGGCGGCAGCCTCCTCGGCGGCTGGCCGCTTTGCATGGCGCACCGCACCGTACCGCTTCCGATTCGCCGCGGCGTCAAGCGGTAATCGCCTGGCCGGAGTCCCCGCCAGGCAGCAGGCGGGATCCGGTTCCTTCGCAGTACTCGCCTGTCCTTGGTTCGTTTTCGCCGCTCCTTGCGGCGCGTTCCGGCATTGCCGGAGTCGAGGCAGGCACCATCATGTCGACACTGCAACGCAAACTCGGACAGCTGTTCAGCGGCCTCTGGCGCAATCCGGAGTTCATGAAGCTCTGGGCGTCGCTGACGATCACGTCGTACGGCGCGCAGATCACGAACCTCGCGCTTGCCGCTGACGGCCGCGTTGCTGCTGAACGCCTCGCCGTGGCAGATGGGCGTGCTCGTCGCGCTGGAGACGCTGCCGTTCGCGCTCGTGAGCCTTCACGCCGGTGTGCTGATCGACCGCATGCGCAAGCTGCCGATCGTGATCGCCGCCGACCTCGGTCGCGGAGCGGCGCTGCTCGCGATCCCGGTCGCGGCCTACATGGGCATGCTGTCGATCGAGATTCTCTACGCGGTCGGCTTTCTCTGCGGCGTGCAGAACGTCGTCGGCGGGGCCGCCTACCAGGTGCTGCTCGCGCAGATGGCCGGACGCCGCCGGCTGGTCGAGGCGAACGCGAAGGTCGCGCTGGGCGAGACATCGGCGGCACTGGTCGGCCCGGGGCTTGCCGGGGGGCTGATCCAGCTCGTCACCGCGCCGTTCGCGATTGCGCTGAGTTCGCTGACGTTCGTCGGGTCCGCGCTGATGCTGCGGCGCATTCGCCTGCCGCACGACATTCCCGATCCGGGACCGCGGCCGACGGTGACATCGGAGATCCACGAAGGATTCCGTCTCGTCTGGAACAACCGGACGCTGGCCGCGCTCGCCTTGCTCGCCGGACTGTGGCAGATCCTGCACCACATGCAGGTGGCGGTGCTGATTCTGTTCGCGACCCGCGAGCTCGGACTGTCGGCGGGCGCGATCGGTCTCACCTACGTGTTCGGCGGATTCGGATGCGTGCTGGCGTCGGCATTTGCGCAGCGTCTTTCCAACGCCTAGGCGTGGGGCCCGTCATCGTGCATGCACTCGCGCTGACCGCGCTGGGCTGGCAGGCGTTCGGACTGGTCTCGGGGCCGGTCTGGGTCGCGACGCTGGCGCTCGGCTGCGCGATGCTCGTGTTCGATTTCGGCGCGGTGCTCTACGGGATCAACTACCTGGCGCTTGCGCCAGGCGATCACGCCCGACCGGCTGCTCGGGCGGATGACGGCGACGATGCGCTTCCTGACGGTTGCTGCCGCGCCCCTGGGCTCGCTCGCGGGCGGCGGCGCTCGCGACCGCCATCGGCCTGCGCCCGACACTGTTGACGATCGGCGTGCTCGGGTTGCTGCTTGTCGGCGGCGCCATCCTCTGGTCGCCGGTCCGCCGGCATCGCGAGATGCCGATGCCGGCGAGCGACTGACCCTCGATCCGAGGGCGCGCCCGAGGGCGGTCTCGAGGCGCGCGAGGCCCTCGAGGATCTCGTCGAGGCTGATCACGAGCGACGGCGCGATGCGCACGACGTCGGGGCCGGCGACGAGCACCAGCAGGCCGGACTCGCCGGCCGCCCTTGACGACGTCCATCGCCTTGCCCTTCCACGTGGGCGTCGAGCTCGCAGCCGAGCCACACGCCTTCGCCGCGCAGGTCGGCGAACACGTGGCGGCGGACGTTGATCGCCTTCAGGCCTTCCATGAACAGCGCGTGCCGCGCCTTCACGCCGTCGAGCACTTCGGTCGTGTTGATCACGTCGAACACCGCGCCGGCGACGGCGCACGCGAGCGGGTTGCCGCCGTAGGTGGTGCCGTGCACGCCGACCGAGAACGCGCTCGCGACCTCGTCGTCGTCAGCATCGCACCGATCGGAAAGCCGCCGCCCAGGCCCTTCGCGCTCGTCAGGATGTCGGGCATGACGCCTTTCTGCATGTACGAGAACAGCGTGCCGGTGCGGCCCATGCCGCTCTGGATCTCGTCGAGGATCAGGAGCGCGTCGTGCGCGGTGCAAAGGCGCCGCGCCGCCTGCAGATACTCGGGCGTTCCCGGGCGTCATTCCGCCTTCGCCCTGCATCGGCTCGAGGATCACCGCGCAGATCTCGGCGCCGTGCGCGGCGAACTCGCGCTCGAGCGCCGCGACGTCGTTGTACGGCAGGTGCGTGATGCCCGGCCGGGTTCGGACCGAAGCCGCGCGAATACTTCGCCTGACCGCCGGCGGTCACCGTGAACAGCGTCCGGCCGTGGAAGGCGTTTTGCGTCGAGATCACGCGCGATCTTCTGCGCGCCGTGGCGATCGTGCGCGTAGCGGCGCGCGAGCTTCAGCGCCGCCTCGTTGGCCTCGGCGCCGGAATTGCAGAAGAACACGCGCTCGGCGAACGTCGCGTCGACCAGCCGCTTCGCGAGCCGCAGCGCCGGCTCGTTGGTGAACCAGTTGGAGACGTGCCAGAGCCTGCCCGCCTGCTCGGTCAGCGCCCGGACCATCGCCGGATGGCAGTGGCCGAGCGCGGTGACAGCGACGCCGCCCGCGAAGTCGATGTACATCCGGCCGTCCTGGTCCCAGACGCGCGAGCCTTCGCCGCGCACCGGGACGAACGGCGCCGGCGCGTAGCACGGCACCATCCACTGGTCGAACATCGCACGCGTCACCGGCAGCGATGCCGTGTCGCCGGGCGCGGGTGCGACGTCGCGCCGCGACGTCGCGGCGACGACCGCTTCGGCGGCGGAGGAGAGCGTGGCCATCGCGCGTGCTCAGGCCGGGATCGGCGTCGCGGCGACGACCTGGATCTCGACGCGGTACTCGGGCGCGGCGAGCTTCGCCTCCACCGTCGCGCGCGCCGGCGTCTGTCCGGGCACGACCCACTTTTCCCACACGGCGTTCATCGCTGCGAAGTCGGCGATGTCGGGGAGATAGATCGTCGCCGACAGGATCTTCGACTTGTCGGTGCCGGCCTCGAACAGCAGGCGCGTCGATCTGCGCCAGCACCTGTTGCGTCTGGCCGGTGACGTCCGCGGTCGGATCGTCGGCGACCTGTCCCGCGAGGTAGGCCGTGCCGGAGGCGCGATTGATGACGAGCGCGGAAAGGCGCTTGCCGACGTGCCGGCGTTCGATGGTCATGGTGCTATCCTGATCGGAGCGCCGCGCTCCGGGCGCATCGTGTCCATTGTAAACGAGATGAACGCCCGCCTCGCGCTCGCCCTTGCGGCCGCCTTCCTGTTCGCCGCCGTCGCGTCTGGCGCGTTCGGTGCGCATGCGCTCAAGGCCCGGCTTGCCCCGGAATCGATGGCGATCTACCAGACGGCGGTCCAGTACCACTTCTGGCACGCGCTCGGTCTGCTGGCGGTCGGCATCCTGCTGCTGCAGAAGCCCGACAGCGGCGCGCTGGCCGCCGCGGCATGGCTGCTCGTCGCCGGCATCGTGCTCTTCTGCGGCAGCCTCTATGTGCTCGCGCTCACCGGCGTGCGCGGCCTGGGCGCGGTGACGCCGGTCGGCGGCGTGGCGTTCCTCGCCGCGTGGGTCGCGCTCGGCTGGGCGGCGTGGCGGTGGTGAGATCCAGGACCGGAGCGGCGCCCGTTCCGAGCCGCGCCGCTGCAATGGCCGGTGCGCGGGTGCAGCGCACACCGGCGTCGACGCGAGGGCGAAGCCGCCTCGGCGCGCCGTTGCCGGTCGTTCAGTCGACCTTCGCGCCGGACGCCTTGACGATCCGCGCGTACTTCGGAATCTCGCCCTGAATGAATGCGGCGAACTGCTCGGGCGTCGTCGGCGCCGGCTCCGCGCCCTGCTGCGGTCAGCCGCTCGCGCATCTCGGGCGAATTCAGGATCTTCGTGACCTCGGCATTCCACTTGGCGATCACGTCCTTCGGCGTGCCGGCCGGCGCGAGCAGGCCGAACCAGGTCGAGATGTCGAAGCCCGGCCAGCCCGGCTTCGGCCATCGTCGGCAGCTCGGGCGCGAGCTTCGAGCGCTCGGCGGTCGTGACCGCGAGCGCCTTCAGCTTGCCCGCCTTGATCTGCGGCATCGCGTTGGCGAGATTGTCGAACATGAACTGCGTATCGCCGGCGAGCAGCGCCTGCGTCGCCGGCGCGCCGCCCTTGTACGGGACGTGGACTGATGTCGGTCGCCGGTGTCGACCTTGAACAGCTCGCCGGCGAGGTGCCCGGCGCTGCCGTTGCTGCCCGAACCGAACGCGAGCTTGCCCGGATTGGCCTTGGCGTAGGCGATGAACTCCTTCGCCGAGTTGACCGGCAGCGACGCGTTGACGACCAGCACGTTCGGGCGTGACCGCGACCAGCGTGATCGGCGCGAAGTCCTTGACCGCGTCGTACGGCATCTTCGCGTAGAGGCTCGGGTTGACCGCATGCGTCGACAGCGCACCCATCAGGATCGTGTAGCCGTCGGGCGCCGCCTTCGCCACGAGATCGGCGCCGATGTTGCCGCCCGCGCCCGGGCGGTTGTCGACGACAACGCTCTGGCCCCAGGCGTCGGTGAGCTTCTGCGCCAGTCGCCCGACCGACGATGTCGAGCGGGCCGCCGGGCGGGAAGGGAACGACGAGCTTCACCGGCCGGGTCGGGTACGCGGCGCCCGGCGCCTGTGCGTTTGCAGGCAATGCGGCGGCGGCGCACAGCAGGGTGATGCTGGCGATCGTGATGAGAAATCGGGTGCGAGCATTCATCGTTCGGAGAAAGACCCAGTCTGCAGAGGTTATCGGGGTTTCGACAGCATCGGCGCCGCCGAAAGAATCGGGATCGAAGGGAATTTTAGCAGCTCGGGACAGTCCGATCGTTCTGGGGCAGCCACCCATCGCGCGTCGCCGCCGACGATCGCTCGATTGGCGGTTCATCGGCAGCGAGCGCATAATCGCCGCTTTGCCGCGCTTCGTGCGCGTTTCGTCATTTTCGGCCCGCAATGAACAGATCCGTCGTCGCAGCAATCGCCGTGTTCGGCATCCTCGTTGCTGCCGGCGGCGGCTATTGGCTGGGGCAGCAGCGCTCCGACGCGTCGGCTTCGGCCGGCAAGATGGCGCAAGGGGGTGCGCCGGCGGCGGCGGGCGCGAACAAGGGCCCGGGCGGCCCCGCGCCGGCCGTCACCGTGGAGGCCATCACCGCCGCGACCGCACCGATGCCCCAGACCATCACTGCGGTCGGCAGCCTGCGTTCCGACGAATCGGTGACGGTCCGGCCCGAGGTGGCGGGGCGCGTCATCGCGATCGGTTTCCAGGAAGGCCGTCCCGTCGCGAAAGGCGCGACGCTGGTCAAGCTGGACCCGGCGGTCAACGAAGCCGAGGTCCAGCAGGCGAAAGCGAACCTGACCCTCGCGAAGTCGAAGTACGAGCGGGCGATCGACCTGCAGAAGCAGGGATTCATCTCGGGCCAGGCAAAGGACGAAGCGGAGAACAATCTGATGGTGGCCGAGGCGGCGCTGGCGCTCACGGCGGCGCGACTCGCAAAGACCGAGATCCGGGCGCCGTTCTCGGGGATCATCGGGCTGCGCTCGGTGTCGATCGGTGACTACGTGAAGGAAGGCCAGGACCTCGTCAACCTCGAATCGATCGACCCGCTCAAGGTGGACTTCCGGCTGCCCGAGATCTATCTGAAGCAGGTGCAGGTCGGGCAGACGCTGCAGGTGAGCCTGGACGCGCTGCCGGAACGCGTCTACAACGGCAAGGTCTTCGCGATCAACCCGCTGGTTGACGCTGCGGGGCGCGCGATCGTGATCCGCGCACAGGTCGCGAACGCCGACACCGCGCTGCGGCCGGGCATGTTCGCCCGCGTGCGGCTCCTCACAAAGGACGAGCGCGACGCGCTGGTCCTGCCCGAACAGGTGCTGGTGCCGCAGGGCGACGATCAGTACGTGTTCCGCGTCGTCGACGGCAAGGCGGCGCGCACGAAGGTCGAGCTCGGCCAGCGTCGCGAGGGCCGGGTCGAGATCCTCAAGGGCGTCGCGCCCGGCGAGACGATCGTCACGGCTGGCCAGCTCAAGCTTCGCGATGGCGTGCCCGTGACTCTTGTACCGGGTGCAAAGGCCGAAGGGACTGGCGCTGCGCCAAAGGGCATCGAGGGCTCCACCGCGCCGGCCAAGGCCGACAGCGGCGCGCCGAAACCCGCACCGAAGTCCTGACCCGGAGGTCCGCGATGCAACTGCCCGAGATATGCATCAAGCGGCCCGTCTTCGCGACGGTACTGTCGCTGATCATCCTGCTCATCGGGTTGATCTCGTACACCCGGCTTCCGGTGCGCGAGTATCCCCGGATCGACGACCCCGTGGTCAGCGTTTCGACCACCTATCGCGGTGCCTCCGCCGAAGTCGTCGAGTCGCAGGTAACGAAGCCGCTCGAGGACTCGCTCGCCGGCATCGAGGGCGTCGAGGTGATGACCTCGCAGAGCCGCTCGGAGACGAGTCGGATCACCGTTCGCTTTACGCTGAAGCGCGACCCGGACTCCGCCGCCGCCGATGTCCGCGACAAGGTCGCTCGTGCCCGCGGCAAGCTGCCCGACACCATCGACGAGCCGATCATCGCCAAAGTCGAAGCCGACGCCAATCCGGTCATCTACATCGCTGTGCAGGCGGGATCGCAGAGCACGCTCGAGGCGTCCGACTACATCAAGCGCTACGTGCAGCCGCGGCTGTCGGTGCTGCCCGGCGCAGCCGACGTCCGGATCTTCGGCGAACGGCAGGTGTCGATGCGCATCAATCTCGACCGCACGCGGCTCGCCGGTTACAAGCTGACGGTACAGGATGTCGAGGACGCCATCCGTCGACAGAACGCCGAGATCCCGGCGGGTCGCATCGAATCGCAGACCCGCGAGTTCACCGTCGTCGCCGAGACCGACGTGCGCTCGCCCGAGCAGTTCAACAACATCATCGTCGCCAACGTCGGCGGTTACCCGGTGCGCATCCGGGATATCGGCAACGCCGAGATCGGACCCGTCGAGGAGCGGGTCATTTCCCGGTTCAACGGCAAACCCTCGCTGAACATCGGCGTGATCAAGCAGGCGGTGGCGAACCCGCTCGATCTTTCGACGGCCGTGCGCGCCGAGGTCGTCAAGATGAACGAGGCCATGCCGCCCGGCATGAAGCTCGTGGTTGCGTACGACACGTCGGTGTTCATCGACCGCTCGATCTTCAACGTGTTTCGCTCGATCGGCGAGGCGATCCTGCTCGTCGTCCTGGTGATCTACTTCTTCCTGCGCAGCCTGCGCGCCACGTTGATCCCGATCGTGACGATCCCGGTTTCGCTGATCGGCGCGTTCGCGCTGATGTACGTGCTCGGCTTCACGATCAACACGCTCACGCTGCTGTCGATGGTGCTGGCGATCGGGCTCGTGGTGGACGACGCCATCGTCATGCTGGAGAACATCTTCCGGCATATCGAGGCGGGGGTGCCGCGGCGCGAAGCGGCGATTCGCGGCGCGCGCGAGATCGGGTTCGCGATCGTGGCGATGACCCTGACGCTCGCCTCGGTCTTCGCGCCGCTGGCCTTCGCCACGGGCCGCACCGGGCGACTTTTCATCGAGTTTGCGCTGACGCTGGCCGGCGCGGTACTGGTGTCCGGCTTCGTCGCCCTGACGTTGTCGCCGATGATGTGCTCGCTGCTGCTGCGCCACCAGGAGCGGCATTCGGCGGTCTACAACGTGATCGAGGGGTGGATCCGCGCGCTTACCCGCATGTACCGGTCCGCGCTTGGGGTCGTGCTGCGGCACCGGGGCTATGTGGTGGTCGCCTGGATCGTCGTGCTGGGCCTCGGCGTGGTTTTTTTCAGCCTGCTCAAGTCCGAGCTCGCTCCGATCGAGGACCGCGGTATCGTGTTCACCCTCGTCACCGCGCCGCAGGGCTCGACACCACAGTACACGGCCGACCAGATCAGGCCGATCGAGGAGATGTACGCGCAGATCCCGGAAGCCGCCGCCTTCACTGCGATCTCGGGGTTTCCGACTGTCGTCGATGGCAACGCGATCCTGCGGCTGAAACCCTGGGAGGAACGGAGCAAGAAGCAGCAGCAGATCACCGACGAGGTGCGGCCCAAGGTCATGGCGATACCGGGCGCACAGGCATTCCCGATCAATCCGCCGTCGCTCGGGCAGTTCTTCCGCTCGACGCCCATCGACTATATCGTGATGTCGCAGGTCCCGTATCCCGAGCTGCAGCGGATCGTCGATCGCTTTCTCGAGGAGGTGCGCAAGTATCCGGGCATCCAGAACCTGCAGATCGACCTGCGGCTGAACACGCCGGAAGTCCGCGTCACGATCAATCGCGACAAGCTCTCGGACATCGGCATTCCGGTTGAGACCGTCGGCCGGACGCTGGAGACAATGCTCGGCGGCCGGCAGGTCACGCGGTTCAAGAAGGACGGCGAACAGTACGACGTGATCGTCCAGGTGACGCCGGTCGACCGGTCGACGCCGGCCGACATACGGGACGCCTACGTGCGCGCCCGGGATGGCGGCATGGTGCAGCTGTCCAACCTGGTCAACGTCAGGGAGGGTGTCGCGCCGCAATCGCTCAACCACTTCAATCGGCTGCGGGCGGTGAAGGTCACCGGCACGCTGGCGCCCGGCTATTCGATCGAAGAAGGGCTGAAGGCGATGGATGCCGCCGCAAAGGTCGCGCTGCCGCCGACCGCATTGACCGACCTCGACAACCAGTCGCGCGAGTTCCGCAACTCGGGGAAGGAGATCTACCTGACGTTCGTCCTCGCGCTGTTGTTCATCTATCTCGTGCTCTCCGCGCAATTCGAGAGCTTCGTCCACCCGTTCGTGATCATGCTGTCGGTGCCGCTGTCGATGACCGGCGCGCTCTTCGTGCTCTGGCTTGCCGGCGGAACGCTCAACATCTACAGCCAGGTCGGGCTGGTGACCCTGGTGGGCCTCATCACCAAGCACGGGATCCTGATCGTCGAGTTCTCCAACCAGCTTCGCGCGAAGGGCGAGGACATGATGCAGGCCGTCATCGACTCCGCGACGCTGCGGCTGCGACCGATCCTGATGACCACCGGCGCGATGGTGCTCGGCGCGTTGCCGCTGGCGCTCGCGCATGGCGCCGGCGCCGAATCGCGGATCCAGATCGGCTGGGTGATCGTCGGCGGCATGGCGTTCGGAACGCTGCTCACGCTCTTCGTCGTGCCGACCGCCTACACGCTGCTGGCCGGTCACCGGGTCCGGCTCCCGCACGGCGAAGTGCCGCTGAAGACGCTTGCCCGCACCCCGGCGTCGCCGATTGACGCGCCGCTGCGACGCGTCGGCGCGCATCGATTACGACGCCAGGTGTCGATCCGCGCGCCGCTTCCTGGTCGAAATAATGCCGGTTCGCCGGATCGAAGCGCAGCGGTAGCCGACCCGGGACCGTGTTCAGCGCCGCGTGCACGCGGGCGATGATGCGCGTGCCGTTCACGTGGCCGTGCGCCAGCGTGTCGGCGCCCAGCGGCTCGACCAGATCGACCTCGGCGATGAAGCTCGCCTCCGACTCCGCGCAGGGCTCGAGGTGCTCGGGCCGCACGCCCAGCAGCACGTCGCGCCCGTTCAGCTTCGACGGCATCAGGTTCATCGGCGGCGAGCCGATGAAGCCGGCGACGAACGTCGTCGCCGGCTTCGCGTAGACCTCGAGCGGCGCGCCGATCTGCTCGGCGCGGCCGGCGTTCATCACGATCATCCGGTGCGCGAGCGTCATCGCCTCGACCTGGTCGTGCGTGACGTACAGGCTCGTCGTGCCGAGCCGCCGATGGAGCGCCTGCAATTCGACGCGCATCTGCACGCGCAGCTTGGCGTCGAGGTTCGACAGCGGCTCGTCGAACAGGAACACCGCCGGCTCGCGCACGATCGCGCGGCCCATCGCGACGCGCTGGCGCTGGCCGCCGGAGAGCGCGCGCGGCTTGCGATCGAGGAACGGGCCGAGCTCGAGGATCTCGGCCGCGCGCTGCACGCGGGCGTCGATATCGGCGCGCGCCATGCCGGCGGATCTTCAGGCCGTAGGCCATGTTCTCGCGCACCGACATGTGCGGATAGAGCGCGTAGTTCTGGAACACCATCGCGATGTCGCGGTCCTTCGGCTCGAGCTGGTTGACCACGCGCTCGCCGATGGCGATCTCGCCGGACGTGATGGTCTCGAGCCCGGCCACCATCCGCAGCAGCGTCGACTTGCCGCAGCCCGACGGTCCGACGATCACCACGAACTCGCCGTCGGCGACGTCCGTCGTCACGCCGTGGATGACCTCGGTCGCGCCGTAGCTCTTTCGGACGTCGCGGAAGGAAACGCCTGCCATCTTCTATTTCTCCGTCTCGACGAGGCCCTTGACGAACCACTTCTGCATCAGCAACACCACGACCGCCGGCGGCAGCATCGCCAGCATGGCCGTCGCCATGATCAGGTTCCATTCGTTGGCGGCGTCGCCGCCGACGATCATCCGCTTGATGCCGATCACCGTCGTGTACATCGACTCGTGGCTCGTGATGAGCAGCGGCCAGAGGTACTGGTTCCAGCCGTAGATGAACTGGATCACGAACAGCGCCGCGATGCTCGTCTTGGACAGCGGCAGCACCACGTCCCAGAAGAAGCGCATCGGCCCGGCGCCGTCGATGCGCGCGGCCTCGGCCAGCTCGTCGGGAATCGTCAGGAAGAACTGCCGGAACAGGAACGTCGCGGTGGCCGAGGCGATCAGCGGCAGCGTCAGGCCGGCGTAGGAATTGAGCATGCCGAGATCGGAGACCACCTTGAAGGTCGGGATGATGCGCACCTCGACCGGCAGCATCAGCGTGACGAAGATCATCCAGAAGAAGAAATTGCGCAGCGGAAAGCGGAAATAGACGATCGCGAACGACGCGATGATCGAGATCGCGATCTTGCCGATCGCGATGACCAGCGCCATGATCAGGCTGTTCTTGAGCATCGTCGACACGGCGGCTGCCGAGCCCTTCGTGGAGCCGGCGGAGAGCACCTGCGAGTAGTTCGTGCAGCAACTGGTCGCCCGGCAGCAGCGGCATCGGCACCGACAGGATCTGGTCGAGCGTCAGCGTGGAGGCGACGAAGGTCACGTAGACCGGAAACGCGATCGACGACGACGCCGAGGATCAGCACCGCGTGCGGCGAAGACCGTGAGCCAGGGGCGGTTCTCTACCATGGCACGTCCATCAGTACTGGACCTTCTTCTCGACGAAGCGGAACTGCACGACCGTCAGCGCGATCACGATGAACATCAGGATCACCGACTGCGCCGACGAGCCGCCGAGGTCGGCCGCCTTGACGCCGTCGTGGTAGACCTTGTAGACGAGGATCTGCGTCGCGCCGGCCGGCCCGCCCTGCGTGGTCGCGTCGATGACGCCGAACGTGCCGAAGAACGCGTAGACGATGTTCACCACCAGCAGGAAGAACGTGGTCGGCGAGAGCAGCGGGAAGACGATCGTCCAGAAGCGCCGCGTCGGCCCGGCGCCGTCGATCGCCGCCGCCTCGATCAGCGATTTCGGGATCGACTGCAGGCCGGCGAGGAAGAACAGGAAGTTGTAGCTGATCTGGTTCCACACCGACGCGATCACGACCAGCAGCATCGCCTGGTCGCCCTGGATGATCCAGTTCCAGTCGATGCCCGACGCGCTTCAGCACGTAGGTCACGATGCCGATCGACGGCGCGAACAGGAACGCCCACAGCACGCCCGCGACCGCGGGCGCCACCGCGTAGGGCCAGATCAGCAGCGTCTTGTAGCGCGAGCGCGCCGCGCACCACGCGGTCCGCCATCGTCGCGAGCAGCAGCGAGATCGCGATGCCGAGACCGGCGACCAGGACGCTGAACAGCGCCGTGACCTTGAACGACGCGAGGTAGTGGCTGTCCCTGAACAGCGTCGTTGAAGTTCTGCAGCCCGACGAACTCGGTCTTCAGGCCGAACGCGTCCTGCAGCTGGAACGAGTACCAGACCGCCTGCGCGGCCGGCCAGAAGAAGAAGACGATCGTGATCGCGATCTGCGGCGCGACCAGCGCGTACGGCAGCCACGCCGAGCGGAAGACGACGCGCTTTTCCATGCGCCGGTGCGGGGAGCTGACCGCTGAGAGCGGGAGGGTTCGCGCGGGCGCATGCCGCACCCTAGCCGCCGCCCTCCCGCTGCGCTCCCGTGTCCGACGCGCTACTTGTTCGCCGCCTCGAACTTGCGCAGGATCTCGTTGCCGCGCTTCACGGCGTCGTCGAGCGCGGTCTTGGCGTCCTTCTTGCCGGCGAACACGGTTTCCATCTCCTCCTCGATCACCTCGCGCCCCTGCACGAAGTTGCCGAAGCGCAGGCCCTTGGAGTTCGCGGTCGGCGGCTTGTTGGTGAGCTGCTTGACGGGCATGTCGGCGCCGGGATTCTTGTCGTAGAAGCCCGACTTGCGCGTCAGGTCGTAGGACGCCTGCGTGATCGGCACGTAGCCCGTGTGGTATGCCATTCCATCTGGATCTCGGGCTTCGACAGGAACGCGAAGAACTTGGCGACGCCCTTGTACTCGTCGGGCTTCTTGCCGCCCATCACCCAGACCGACGCGCCGCCGATGATCGAATTCTGCGGCGCGCCCGCGCACGTCGTCGTGATAGGGGATGAAGTTGACCGACCAGTCGAACTTGGCCGCTCTTCTTGAAGTTCGCCTGCGCGCCGGCGCTGCCGGTGAACATCGCGCACTCGCCGCTCGAGAACTTGGCGTCGCCCTGGTTGGTGCGGCCGGCGTAGGTGAACAGGCCCTTCTTCGCCATGTCGCCGAGCATCGTCGATGTGCCGCACGTGCAGCGGCGAATTGATGGTGAACTACGGTGTCGAGGCCGCCCATGCCGTTCTGCTTGGTGCCGATCGGCACGTTGTGCCAGGCGCTGAAGTTCTCGATGTGCATCCAGGACGGCCAGCTCGGTCGTGTAGACGCACTGCTGGCCCGGACGCCTTCAGCTTCTGCTGCCGCGTGCATGAACTCCTTCCAGGTCTTCGGGCGCCTGATCGGGATCGAGCCCGGCCTTCTTGAAGGCGTCCTTGTTGATGTAGAACATCACCGTCGAGCTGTTGAACGGGAACGACAGCATGTTGCCCTTGCAGGTCGGTGTAGTAGCCGGTCGACCGTGGGCAGGTAGGCCTTCGGATCGAACGGCTCCTTGGCGTCGGCCATCACCTTCGCCACCGGCACGATGGCGCCCTTGGCCGCCATCATCGTGGCCGTGCCGACCTCGAACACCTGCAGCAGGTGCGGCGCGTTGCCGGCACGGAACGCAGCGATCGCGGCCGTCATCGACTCCGGGTAGCTGCCCTTGTAGACCGGCGACGACCTTGTATTCCTTCTGGCTCGCGTTGAACTTGGTTGCGCCAGTCCGTTGAGCGCCTCGCCCAGCGCGCCGCCCATCGAATGCCACCACTGGATTTCGGTCTGCGCCTGCGCGGCGGGGGCGCCGGCGATCGCGGCGACGAACAGCGCGGCGGCAAGTGCTTTGCAATGCATGGGTGTCCTCCTCTGGATATTTTGCGGCGAACGACCTGCCGTGGTCGGGTACGGCCGCCGGAACAGCGTGCATTTCAGTATAGCCCGAAACGCCGCGCCGAGGGTCCGCGGACGGCGTTATCATGAACGCCATGACCGCGTCGCGCGACATCGTCCGCGACTGGCCCTATCCCCGCCTCGTCGCCCACCGGGGCGCCGGCAAGCTCGCGCCCGAGAACACGCTGACGGCGATGCGCGTCGGCCACGCGCACGGCTACCGGATGGTCGAGTTCGACGTGAAGCTCTCCGCCGACAACCTGTCGTTCCTGCTGCACGACGCGACGCTGGAGCGCACGACGAGCGGCCGCGGCCGCGCCGACGCGCTGCCGTGGCGCGAGCTGTCGCGGCTCGACGCCGGCGGCTGGCATTCGGCGAAGTACGCCGGCGAGCCGCTGCCGACGCTGGCGTCGATCGCCCGCTGGGCGCGCGCGCACGGCGTCGCCTGCAACATCGAGATCAAGCCGACGCCGGGGCGCGAGCGCGAGACCGGCGCGGCGGTCGCGCTCGACGCGGCGACGCTGTGGCGCGACGCCGAGGTGCCGCCGCTGCTCTCGTCGTTCTCCGAGGACGCGCTCGACGCCGCGCGCGACGCCGTGCCGGCGCTGCCGCGCGCGCTGCTGGTCGACGAGCCTGCCGCCCGACTGGCAGGAGCGGCTCGGCGCGGCTCGAATGCGTCGCGCTCGACGCCGATCACGAGGCGCTCGACCGCCGACCTCGTGAGGCAGGTCCGCGCGGCGGGCTATCCGCGTGCTCTGCTACACGCCGAACGATCCCGAGCGCATCGCCGAGCTCGCCGGCATGGGGCGTCGACGGCATCATCACCGACGCGGTCGACCACGTGCCGGCCGACTCGCTTCCGCCGCCGCCGCCGCTTCCGTAGCGTCCGTTTCGGTCGGGCGCGGAGACGCGTCGCGTCCGTCACAGCGCGGAGTGTCACGCCGCGGCGCGCGGCCGGACGCTTGATCGCGCGCTCGTCGATCGGCAGATTGATGAGGCCGGCGGCGACGCCCAGCGCGATCGACAGCCACCAGACGACGTCGTAGCTGCCGGTCGTGTCGTAGAGCCGGCCGCCGAGCCACGCGCCCGAGGAAGCTGCCGATCTGGTGGCTGAAGAACGTGAATCCCGACAGCATCGCCAGGTAGCGGACGCCGAAGATCTGCGCGACGATGCTGTTGGTCGGCGGCACCGTGGACAGCCACAGCAGGCCCAGCGCCACCGCGAACGCGTAGACCGACGTCACCGACAGCGGCAGCCACAGGAAGAACAGCGCGAAGACGACGCGTGCGGCCGAAATAGATCGCGGAGAGGATGTAGCGGCGCGGCATCCGGCCGCCGAGCCAGCCGGTCGTGTAGGTGCCGACGATGTTGAACAGGCCGATCAGCGCCAGCGCGGTCACGGCGACGTGCGCCGGCATACCCTTGTCGGCGAGGTAGGCCGGCAGGTGCACGCCGACGAACACGACCTGGAAGCCGCAGACGAAGAAGCCGACCGTCAGCAGCACGTAGCCGCGATGGCCGAGCGCCTCGCGCATCGCCTCGCCGGCCGACTGCTGGAACGCGTGCGCCGTCGCCAGGTGCCGCTCGTACGAGTCGCCGCGGAAGCGGCACCATCAGCAGCGCGACGGCGGCGAGCGCGAGCAGTGCGCCGTACCAGCCGAGCACGGACAGCAGCCACTGCGTCACCGGCAGCAGCGCGAACTGGCCGAAGGATCCTGCCGCGGCCGAGATGCCGAGCGCCATGCTGCGCTTCTCCGGCGGATACGCGCGGCCCAGCACGCCGGCGACGACGCTGAACGTGAGCCCGGACAGGCCGGTGCCGATCAGCACGCCGCAGCTCAGCACCAGCATCAGCGGCGACGTCGCGTGCGCCATCGTCGCGAGCCCCGCGACGTAGAGCAGCGCGCACGCGAGCGACGACCCGTGCGGTGCCGAAGCGGTCGGCGAACATTCCGGCGAACGGCGTGCGTGACGCCCCACACAGGTTCTGCACGGCGATCGCCAGCGCGAACGTCTCGCGCCCCCAGTGCAGGTCGGCGCTCATCGGCTGCAGGAAGAGGCCGAAGCCGTGGCGGATGCCCATCGACAGCGATCAGGATCAGGCCGCTCGCGATCAGGACGACGGTGGCGGTGCGCCAGTCGGCGCGACGTGCGTGGGTGTCATTGCGAAATCCTCGGCGATCCGCTGAACCGCGGTTGCGACTGCCTCGCCCTCAGGCCCAGGCCTTGGCGCGCGCGACCGCCTTGTTCCAGCCGGCGGCGAGTTCGAGGGCACGGTCGCGCGACATCGCCGGCTCGAACGCGCGGTCGATCTGCCAGTTCGCGGCGACGTCGGCGGCGTCCCTCCAGTAGCCGACGGCGAGTCCGGCGAGATACCCGGCGCCCAGCGCGGTCGTCTCCAGCACCTGCGGCCGCACGACCGGAACGCCGAGGAGATCGGCCTGGAACTGCATCAGCAGGTCGTTGGCCGCGGCGCCGCCGTCGACGCGCAGCTCGGTCAGCGTGATGCCCGCGTCGCGCTGCATCGCCGCGAGCACGTCGGCGCTCTGGAACGCGATCGCCTCGAGCGCGGCGCGCGCGATGTGCGCGGCGGTCGTGCCGCGCGTCAGGCCGAAGATCGCGCCGCGCGCGTAGGCGTCCCAGTGCGGCGCGCCGAGGCCGGCGAACGCCGGAACGAGGTAGACGCCGCCGTTGTCGGGGACGCTGGCGGCGAGCGCCTCGATCTCGCTGGCGCGAGCGGATGATCTTGAGTCCGTCGCGCAGCCATTGCACGACCGCGCCGCCGATGAACACGCTGCCTTCGAGCGCGTAGTCGGTGCGGTCGCCGTCGCGCTGCCAGGCGACGGTCGTCAGCAGATTGTTGGCGCGAGGCCACGGCGTTGCGCGCCGGTGTTCATCAGCAGGAAGCAGCCGGTGCCGTAGGTGTTCTTCGCGAGGCCCGGGCGCGTGGCACGCCTGCCCGAAGAGCGCCGCCTGCTGGTCGCCGGCGATGCCGGCGATCGGCACGCGGGCGCCGCCGATCGCGGCGCTGCGCGCAGACGCCCGACGACGGAACGCACGCGCGGCAGCACCGCGCGCGGGACGTCGAAGAGCGCGAGCAGCTCGTCGTCCCAGTCGCCGCGCGTGGATGTCGAAGAGCAGCGTGCGGCTGGCGTTCGACGGCATCGGTGACGTGGCGCCTCGCCGCGGGTCAGGTTCCAGACGAGCCACGTGTCGATGGTGCCGAAGGCGAGCTCGCCGCGCGCGCGCGCGCTGCCCGCGCGCCGGCGACGTTGTCGAGCAGCCACTTGAGCTTGGTGCCGGAGAAGTACGCGTCGAGCACGAGCCCCGTCTTGCGCGCGATCATCGCCGCGTGCCCGGCGGCGCGCAGCGCGTCGCAGAGCGGCGCCGTGCGCCGGTCCTGCCAGACGATCGCGTTGGCGATCGGCCTGCCCGTGGCGCGGTCCCACAGCACCGTCGTCTCGCGCTGGTTCGTGATGCCGATCGCCGCGATGTCGCGCGCGCCGATGCCGGCCTTGGCGAGCGCCTCGTGCAGCACGCCGGACTGCGTCGCCCAGATCTCGGTGGCGTCGTGCTCGACCCAGCCCGGCTGCGGAAAGATCTGCCGGAACTCCTGCTGCGCGACGGCGCGAACCGTGCCGCGTGCGGTCGAACACCAGCGCGCGCGAACTGGTCGTGCCCTGGTCGAGGGCGAGCACGAAGGACATCGGAGATCTCGTCGGCGTTTCGCGTGGGCGCTGGCGCCCGGTTGTCGCGCGCGCGTCCCGGAGCGTAAAATGCGGCGTTCGGGCGCTATTGTAGCGACGCTAGTAGCGACAAGGCGCCTTTGCCGGCGGCGCGGCCTGCCGCGCGGCTACGCTCCTCCCAGACCCGCCATCCCCTTCGCATCCGACGCAGGAGCAAGTGTGAAGATCCACGAGTACCAGGGCAAGGAAATCTTCCGGAAATTCGGCATGGCGACGCCGCGCGGCATGCCGGCGTTCACCGTCGACGAGGCGGTCGCGGCCGCGCAGTCGCTGGGCGGCGCGGTCTGGGTCGTCAAGGCGCAGATCCACGCCGGCGGCCGCGGCAAGGGCGGCGGCGTCAAGGTCGCGCGCTCCATCGACGAGGTGCGCGAACTCGCCGGCCGGATTCTCGGCATGCAGCTCGTCACGCACCAGACCGGCCCCGCGGGACAGAAGGTGCGCCGGCTGCTGATCGAGGAAGGCGCCGACATCAGGAAGGAGCTCTACGTCGGCATGGTCGTCGACCGCGTCGACCCAGCGCGTGTGCCTGATGGCGAGCTCGGAAGGCGGGATGGACATCGAGGAGGTGGCGGCGAAGACGCCCGAGAAGATCCACAAGGTGTTCATCGATCCGATGCATGGGCTGACCGACGCCGAGGCCGACGACGTCGCGCGGAAGATCGGCATTCCCGAGGGGAGCCTCGCGCAGGGGCGCGCGATGCTGCAGGGCCTCTATCGCGCCTTCGACGAGACCGACGCCTCGCTGGCCGAGATCAATCCGCTGATCGTCACCGGCGACGGGCGCGTGATCGCGCTCGACGCCAAGCTCAATTTCGACTCGAACGCGCTCTACCGGCATCCCGACATCGTGGAGATGCGCGACCTGGACGAGGAGGACCCGGCCGAGGTCGAGGCGTCGAAATTCGATCTGTCCTACATTTCGCTCGACGGCAACATCGGCTGCCTCGTCAACGGCGCCGGACTGGCGATGGCGACGATGGACACGATCAAGCTGTTCGGCGCGGAGCCGGCGAACTTCCTCGATGTCGGCGGTGGCGCGACGACCGAGAAGGTCACCGAGGCGTTCAAGATCATGCTCCGGAACCCGAAGGTGAAGGGCATCCTCGTCAACATCTTCGGCGGCATCATGCAGTGCGACACGATCGCGAACGGCGTCGTCGCCGCCGCGCGCGAGACCCACCTGTCCGTGCCGCTCGTCGTGCGGATGAAGGGGACGAACGAGGACATCGGCCGGAAGATCCTCGCCGAATCCGGCCTGCCGATCATTGCCGCCGACAACATGGCCGACGCCGCGCAGAAGATCGTGGCCGCGGTCAAACAGCCATAGCGGGGAAACGCGATGTCGATCCTGATCAACAGGGACACAAGGGTGATCACGCAGGGGATCACCGGCAAGACCGGCCAGTTCCACACGCGGATGTGCCGTGACTATGCCAATGGCAGGAACTGCTATGTCGCCGGCGTCAATCCGAAGAAGGCGGGCGAGGACTTCGAGGGCATCCCGATCTACGCGACGGTGAAGGAAGCGAAGGAGGCGACCGGAGCCACGGTCAGCGTGATCTACGTGCCGCCGCCGTTTGCCGCAGCGGCGATCGACGAGGCGGTGGACGCCGGGCTCGATCTCGTCGTCTGCATCACCGAGGGCATTCCGGTGCGCGACATGATCCGAACCCGCTACCGGATGCAGGGAAAGAAGACGCTGCTGCTCGGACCGAACTGCCCCGGCGTGATCACGCCCGACGAGATCAAGATCGGCATCATGCCGGGCCACATTCACCGGAAGGGGCGCATCGGCGTCGTCTCGCGCTCGGGCACGCTCACCTACGAGGCGGTCGGCCAGCTGACCGAGCTCGGGCTCGGACAGTCCTCGGCGGTCGGGATCGGCGGCGACCCGGTCAACGGCCTCAAGCACATCGACGTGCTGAGGCTCTTCAACGACGACCCCGAGACCGACGCCGTGGTCATGATCGGCGAAATCGGCGGCACCGACGAGGAGACCGCCGCGCGCTGGGTCAAGGACAACATGAAGAAGCCGGTCGTCGGCTTCATCGCGGGCGTCACCGCGCCGCCCGGCAAGCGGATGGGCCACGCCGGCGCGATCATCTCCGGCGGCAAGGGCACCGCGCAGGAAAAGCTGCAGGTGATGGAGGCCTGCGGGATCAAGGTGACGCGCAATCCGGCGGAAATGGGGAAACTGCTGCAAACGGTGCTGTGACGCCCCGGCGCGGGTCCACGTCGAGGAAGGGAGCGCTTGGAACTCTTCTCGCCGCAATTCTGGGTTGCGGCCCTCGAGATCATCGTCATCAACATCCTGTTGTCGGGCGACAACGCGGTGGTGATCGCGCTCGCCTGCCGCAACCTCCCGCCGAAGCAGCGCACGATGGGCATCTTCTGGGGCGTGATCGGCGCCGTCGTGCCTGCGCGTCATCCTGACCTTCTTCGCCGTCCAGCTGCTGCAGCTGCCGTACCTGCAGCTCATCGGCGGCGCGTTGCTTCTCTGGATCGGGATCAAGCTGATCGCGGAGGACGACGGCGACGACCACGAAATTCACGCGAGCGACCGGCTGTTTTCCGCGGTCAAGACCGTCATCGTTGCCGACCTCGTGATGAGCCTCGACAACGTGATCGGCGTCGCGGGCGCGGCGAAAGGCAGTCTGCTGCTGCTGATCTTCGGGCTCGTGGTCAGCATCCCGCTCGTCGTTGTCGGCAGCCAGCTGATCATGAAGCTGCTCGAGCGCTTCCAGTGGCTGGTGATCGCCGGCGGCGGCCTGCTCGGCTACATCGCCGGCGAGATTGCGACGGAGGACACCGCGGTCAAGCCCTGGATCAGCGCGAACGCGCCCGTGCTCCACTACGTCGCGCCGGCGGTCGGCGTCATCGTCGTCGTCGCCGCGGGCGTCTGGCTCACGCGCCGGAATCGGCGCGCTGCCGCACACTGACACAGGACAGCCTGCGAAGCGGCCCCTGTTTCGGTCCGCATGTACGCTACGACCGCGTGGTCGGCTAGCGGCAATGGCAACAATGACGGCGGCCCGTTAAACTCGCGGCTGAGCCGCGCTTGTGGCTGCCGTCATCTTCGCGAATCCGTCCAATGCCCGAACGCGTCCCGCTCGATTGCGCCGTGCTCTCCCATCCGGGCATGGTCCGCGCGCACAACGAGGATTCGGTTTTCGTCGACGGTGCGGCGGGGATCGCCGTGCTCGCGGACGGCATGGGCGGATACAGCGCCGGCGAAGTCGCGAGCGGAATCGCCGTCAACGTCGTCAGCAGCGGCATGCTGCCCGAGCTCCAGTCGGATCGCGAGCTGTCGAAGGTCGACATCGCCACCGGCCTCACGCACGCGGCGCTGCTGCTCCAGCAGAAGATCGCCGCGGCCAACAAGGGAATCTACGAGGCGGCGCAGGCGCGTCCGGAGTGCGCCGGCATGGGAACGACGATCGTCGGTGTCGTCTTCTGCGGGAACCGGGTCAGCATCGGCCACATCGGTGATTCGCGCTGCTATCGGCTGCGCGGCGAGAAGTTCGAGCAGCTGACGCACGACCATTCGCTGCTGCAGGAGCAGATCGACGGGGGCCAGCTCACGCCGGAGCAGGCGCGCTACTCGCTCAACAAGAACCTCGTCACCCGCGCGCTCGGCATCGAGGCGATCGTTCCGGCCGACATCGTCGAATATCGCGTCGAGGCCGACGACATCTACCTGCTCAATTCCGACGGCCTGACCGACATGGTCGAGCCCCCCGTCATCCACGCGATCATCGACAAGCAGCGCACCGATCTCGGCGCCGCTGCGCAGGAACTCGTCGAGGTGGCCAACCAGAACGGCGGGCGCGACAACATTTCGGTGGTGCTGGTCCGCGTTCCGCAGGGGTTCCTGCCGTCGGCCGCGTGGGCGCAGCGCTGGCTGGCCAAGAAGCGCTCGCGGTAGCAGGCGCGACATGGGCAAGCTCGTCTATTTCCACGCCAACGGCACGATGCGGGATATCCGGCTCGACCGCGAGCGGATGACGATCGGGCGCCGCCCCGACAACGACCTGTGCCTGCCGCAGCCGCCCGTCAGTGGCGCCCACGCGGCGGTCGTGACGATCCTCGCCGATTCGTTTCTGGAGGATCTCGGCAGCACCAACGGCACGCTGGTCAACGGCAAGGCGATCACGAAGTGCTTCCTGCGTGATGGCGACGAGATCGACATCGGTCGGCGAGATCCTCGTCTATCTCGTCGACGATTCGGCCACGGTCGAAGTCCCGCCGCGCATGCCGGAGCGAGCGCCGGAGGCGGCCGCCCCGAAGGGCGAAGAGTCGTCCGTCCAAACGGACAGCGGGACCTCCGCGGCCACGGAGGCGATCGCGCACGGAAAGCGTCGGTCGGATGCGCCGGCAACGCCGGAGATCGCGGCCGAGGCGGCTCACGAAGCCGCGCCGGGCGGGAGCGACGGGGACGCCGTGGTCTCCCCGACAGGGCCGGGCGTCGGCGAACCCGAAGGCGAGGGTGCCGGCGAATCCGAAGGCGAGGGTGCGGCGGCTGCCATGCCGCGGGCCGGGCTCGACCCGGCGATCAAGGTTCTGAGTGGGGCGCGGGCCGGCAGCGTTGTTGCCCTGACCCGGCGCGAGACGCTGGTCGGGCGCGCCGGCGTCCAGGTGGCGGCCCTGAAACGCGATGGTGGCGAAATCCGGATTGTTCCGGTCGAGGGCGCAAGCCGACCCAGCGTCAACGGCGCCCCGATCGCCGCCGAGGGTCAGCGATTGGCGCCAGGCGATATCCTCGAAGTCGCCGGTGCCCGCCTCGAAGTGCTGCCTCGCGCCGCTCCCGGCGCCTGAGCCCGGATAGGTTCGGCGTGCGATAGCGGGTCGGCCCTGTGGGTCGGCCATATGGCCATTCGTGCCGGGAACGGCTTGCGCCCGTGAATTCGCGGGAGTACCTTCATATTCCATTGTCATCGACGGACGCCTCCTGCCGCGCAACGTCACTCATGATGGGCCCCTCGCGTCGGTTTGATTGTTGGCGACAAAGTGACAATGTCGGCAATTCGGCAACAACCGCACGGTTTCCGCGGTTCGAGAGCGCCTAAGATGATACAAAACAGCAATTTAATGTGGTATGGTCAAGTTGCATCGGAGGAACATTGACATTGGCACGCCCATTGCTCAAAGGTCGATAGCATCGCGGGATGCTGGGGTTCAGCGGGTTCCCATCCAACCAAGGAGACAGGAAATGAAGCGTATCCAACAAGGTTTCACATTGATCGAACTGATGATCGTGGTCGCGATCATCGGCATCCTGGCGGCGGTCGCGCTGCCGGCGTACAAGGACTACACGGTGCGCGCGAAGGTCAGCGAACTGATCCTGGCGGCCTCGGCGGGCAAGGTTCAGGTCGCCGAGTATCTTCCAGGTCAACGGCGCACTTCCGGCCGCGGGTTCACTGGTGTTGAACTTCGCAGGCGACGCAGTGGGTCGCCAGCGTCGCGCAGTCGGGCGGTGTCATCACCGTGACGGCGCACGGCGACCGAGCCGGCAATTTCCGGCTGCCACGATCACGCTGACCCCGGCCGACGCCGGCAACGGCAATCTGAACTGGACGTGCTCGGGCTCCATCGACGCGAAGTACCGTCCGGCCAGCTGCAAGTAACCGTTCCTACTCCGGCGCGGGTCAGTGCTCGCGCCGGCGGAAAAAAGGCCTTACCGACGTAAGGCTTTTTTTCCGCCCAGCCGAGTGGGTGGCAGGGCAGCTCGCCGGAATACCGCACCATAGCGAATGAACATCTGACGACCGGCAAGGCTCCAACCCTTCAATCACCGCCAGGCGCCCCGACGTATGATCCAGACCTGCAACGCTGACGGTGCGCGCCGCGCGGCGGCCCTGTTCCTGGTGGGCCTCCTGCTGCTGACGGCGGGCGCGGCGTTGGGGCTCAACGTTTGGCCCGGCGAGCGGTTGCTGGCGGGCCAGGAGCCGACGCTCAGGAATTTCTACAGCGGGCTGCACGGCTACTCGATCATCATCGCGGTGGTGTTCTGGGGTTCGCTGCCGCAGCCTCGCGCGCAGGCCTGGGTCTTCGCAGCCTGGCTGCCGACGACGGCGCTGCTGTGGTGGCTGCTCGCGCGTGATGGCGCGAGCATCGGCTGGTTCGGTGGCAATGTGATCGACGCCCCGATGCTGCTGGCGAGCGGCCTGGCGCTGCCCTGCCTCGTCGCGATGTCGTGGCGCACGCTGCGCCCGCCGCGCGAGGCCGATGTCGCGGTCGAGACCGAGTTCCGCTGGTTGTTGCTGGTCGTCCTGCTCGCGATGCTGGTGCCGCATGCCGCGCTGAACTTCACGGCGTCGCTGCATCCTCAAACCTTCGACATCTTCGCGCTCAAGTTCGATGACGCGGCCGGGCTTCGGCGTGACCCCCGCGCTGATTCAGGTGGTCGATGCCGTACCCGGGCTGCGCGAGTTGCTGGTGATGGCCTACGGCATGACGCCGCTGGGAATTGCCGCGCTGGCGCTGCGCCAGTTGCGGGGCCGACCCGCCCACCTGCCGCATGCCGCGCTGCTGTGGGTGGGGCTCACCTGCTGCGCACTGATTGCCTACCACCTCTTTCCGATCACCGGGCCGAAGTACGTCTTCGGCAGCGATCGCTTCGCGGCGTCGCTGCGCGATGCCGCCGAGCTTCCTGTGGATCTGATCCTGGTCCGCCCGTTCCCGCGCAACGGCATGCCGTCGATGCATTTCGGCTGGATGCTCGCGGCGACCGTGGTCTGGTTCCAGATGGATACGCGACCCTGGTCGCGGGCGGTCCTTGCGCTGATGACGCTGTGCGTTGCGATGGCGACGCTGTACCTCGGCGAGCATTACGTGATCGACCTGATCGTCGCGGTTCCGTTCGTGCTCGGCGCAATGGCGTTGTTCACGTCCAGCGTGCCCTGGAGCGCACCCGAGCGCTGGCGCACCGTGGTGCTGGGCTTCGGCTGCTGGCTCGCATGGGTGCTGCTGCTGCGCCTGCAGATCGAGTTCTTCATCGAACAGGCGTGGGCGTGCTGGCTGCTGACGGCCGCGACCGTGGCGGTCGTCATCGCCCAGGCGCGCGCGCTGTCGCGCTTCCGCGATGCTGGTGGCGGCATCATCGGTCGTGGCGCCCGTCGTGGCCGAGCGCACGCCGGCCACGGCGGAGAGCGCGCGTTTGACGCGCCGGATGGGGCTGATGTTCTTCGCCTCGGGCGCGGCGGCGCTCGTCTACCAGGTGCTCTTCGCCAAGGAGCTGGCGCTGGTGTTCGGCAGCACCGCCACTGCGGCCTTTACGGTGCTGGCGACGTTTCTCGGTGGCATGGCGATCGGCTCGCTGATCGGAGGCGCGCTGGCGGCCCGTGTCACGCGGCCGGTGATCGCCTACGCCTACGTCGAGCTGGCGATCGGCGGCTTCTGCGTGGCCACGCCAATGCTGTTCTCGGCAATCCAGGGCGCGTACGTGTTCCTCGCGGCCGATCTGCCGCCATCATCGCCTTCGCTCCTCGTGTTGCGGGTGGCTCTGGGCGCCGGGGTCCTGCTCGTGCCCACGGTGCTGATGGGCATCACGTTGCCGTTGCTCGCGCAGGCGCTCAACCCGCGTGGTGATCGCCTGGGCGCTCCGGTGGCGTTTCTCTATGCCTGCAATACGGCGGGCGCGGCATTGGGCGCGCTGCTGACGAGCTACGCGGTGATTCCGTTCTTCGGCGTCCATGCGACGACGCTCATTGCGGCCATGTTGAATCTGCTCGTTGCGCTGGCCGCATTGGAGCTCGCCAAGGCGCTCGGTGCGGTGCCCGCCGGTTCCCCGCTCGATGCACGTGCCGCGCACTCCGGGGTCGCAACCGTGCGATCGAATGTCGGCGGGCGGCGCGTGCTCGCGGGCGCGTGGCTCGCGCTCGGTCTGGGCGGCATGCTGTCGCTCGGTCTGGAGGTGGTCTATGTGCACCTGTTGTCCGTCGTGGCCGGCAACAGCGTGTACGCATTCGGCTTGATGCTGGCGACGTTCCTCGTTGGCCTCGCCCTCGGCGGCGATTTCGGGCGACGCCTGATCGAGCGTCCCGGAATCGACCGTGCCGCCTGGCTCGCGGCGACACAGGTCGCACTGGCTGCGGCGGTCGTGGTGGGCGCGTGGGGATGGGACACGATCCCGGCCTACTTCGCGAGCTTCGCCGACTACCCGCTGGTCACGACCTTCGGCGCGCGCGAGGCAGTGCGCGGCATCGTGTGCGCGCTGGTGATGATTCCGCCGAGCGTGTGCATCGGCGCCAGCTACACGCTCGCGATGGACCTGGCGACCACGGCGACGGCGCGACGCGGCATCACGATGGTCGGCATGAGCGCGGCGCTCAACACCGCCGGCAACATCCTCGGCGTCCTCGTGTTCGGCTTCGTGTTGCTGCCCTGGCTGGGCGGGCTGCTGACCGGCAAGATCGTCGCCGTGGCGCGCTTGCTGATCGCTGCGGCGGTCACGGCGTCGGTCGCAACGCAGACGCGCCCGGTGGCGGCTCTCCGCGGCACTGGCAACGGTCGTGGCACTGGTCTTCGTGAGCCCCGCGCGTCTCGACTACGAAATGCTGAGCAGCGGCGCGAACGTCTACTTCGCGCCCCAGAAGTGGGGAACGGTGATCGACCACGCCGAAAGCATCGACGGCGGGCTGACCACGGTGACGACGCGACCGCTCGAAGATGCCACGGTGAAGACGCTGCTGACCAACGGCAAGTTCCAGGGGAACGATGCGCAACGCGGCGAGGTGCAGGCGCAGATCGGGTTCGCGGCGCTGCCGTTGTTGCACCAGGGTCGGCGCGAGAACGCCCTCGTCCTGGGCTACGGCACCGGCGCCTCGAGCCGGGTGCTGCACGACGCCGGCTTCGCGCACCTCGAGATCGCCGATCTCAGCCGCGACGTCGTGCGGATGGCCGACGCGCACTTCGCGAGCATCAACGGCAAGGTGTCGCAGCAGCCTGGCGTGCAGACCCACATCACCGACGGGCGCAACCTGCTGCTGCTGACCAAGCGGCAGTACGACGTGATCAGCATCGAGATCAGCTCGATCTGGTTCGCCGGCGCGGCGTCGCTCTACAACCGCGAGTTCTACCAGCTGGCGCGCGCCAAGATGCGGCCCGACGGCGTGCTGCAGCAGTGGGTGCAGCTGCACCACATGGCGCCGACCGACCTGTTGACGATCATCGGCACGCTGCGCGCCGAGTTCGCCTACGTGTCGCTCTACGTGGTGGGCGGGCAGGGCATTCTGATTGCCACCAACGACGCCGCGCATGCGGAACCGCTGCCCGCCGTCGTGGCTGCGCTCGATGCGGCACCGCGACTGCAGGCGGTGCGTGACCTGGCCGGCCGCAGCTTCGCCGACATCGCCGCGCGACCTGGTGCTGTCGCCTTCCGAGGTCGACCAGTTCCTCGATCGCGTGGGACTCGTTCCGCGAGCTCTGGATTTCCACCGACAACAACCTGCGTCTCGAATACAACACGCCGAAGGCCAATGCCAACCGGCCCGACCGCTCGTTCGAAGATCAACCTGGACTCTGATGCGCTCGGCGCAGGCGAGCCCGCCACAAGCATCGGCGAAGCTCCGAGGACGATGGCGGTCGCCGACACCGACGGGCAGTCGAGCGAAGGCGCGCCGCGCTGAGCGGCGAACCGATAGGGTGTCCGGGGCGTCTCAGCGCCCCGTGCTGCCGAAGCCGCCCGCGGCGCGCGCGCTCGCTTCGAAATCGTCGACCACTCGAACGCGGCCTGCACGACCGGCACGATGACGAGTTGCGCGAGGCGCTCGAGCGGCTGCAGCGTGTACGCCGCCGCGCCGCGGTTCCAGCAGCTCACCATCAGCGGCCCCTGGTAGTCCGAGTCGATGAGGCCGACGAGATTGCCGAGCACGATGCCGTGCTTGTGACCGAGACCGGAGCGGGGCAGGATCACCGCGGCGAGTCCCGGATCGTCGACGTGGATCGCGATGCCGGTCGGGACGAGCTCGACCTGCCCCGGGGCGAGCGTCAGCGGTGCGTCGATGCACGCGCGCAGGTCCATGCCGGCGGAGCCCGGCGTCGCGTAGGCCGGCAGATGCGGGCGGATCCGCTCGTCGAGAACCTTGAGCGCGATCCGCGCGCGTTGATGCGCGGTCATCGCGGTCCTTGGTCGCGCGGCAGCCGCCGCGCGATTTCGGCGACGAGCCGCCGTGCGAGCGCGAGCTTGTCCATCCGCGGCAGCGGATGCGCGCCGGCGTCGTCGAACAGCGTCACCTCGTTGTCGTCGCTGCCGAACGCGTCCTGCGCCCGATTGGCGACGATCAGCGGCAGCTTCTTGCGACGGCGCTTCTCCTCGGCATTGCGCTCGACGTCGTGGGTCTCCGCGGCGAAGCCGACACAGTACGGCGCATCCGGCCGTGCGGCGACGGTCGCGAGGATGTCGACGGTCGGCTTCAGCGTGATCGTCAGCGGCGCGCCGCTCTTCTTGATCTTCGTCGTCCGACGGTGCCTCGGGCGTGTAATCGGCGACGGCCGCGACCGCGACGAACGCGTCGACGCCCTCGCAGGTTCGCATCGACGGCGGCCGCCATCTCGCGCGGCGCTGGTGACGTCGACGCGCGTGACGCCGGGCGGCGTCGGCAGCGACGTCGGTCCGCTGACGAGCGTCACCGCCGCGCCCGCCTCGGCGGCGGCCTGCGCGAGCGCGTAGCCCATCTTGCCCGAGCTCGTGTTGGTGATGCCGCGCACCGGATCGATCGCCTCGAACGTCGGCCCGGCGGTGAGCAGCACGCGTCGTCCGGCGAGCACCTTCGGCTGCGCCCACGCGACGACGGCGGCGAAGATCTCCTCGGGCTCCAGCATCCGGCCTTCGCCGGTCTCGCCGCAGGCCTGCTCGCCGGTGCCGGGGCCGAGCACGAGCGACGCCGTCGGCGACGAGTCGCGCGACGTTGCGCTGGTTCGCGGCGTTCGCCCACATCTGCCGATTCATCGCCGGCGCGACGAACAACGCGCAGTCGCGGGCCAGGGTCAGCGTCGACAGCAGATCGTCGGCGTGACCGTTGGCGACCTTGGCGAGAAAATCGGCCGACGCCGGTGCGACGACGATGGCGTCGGCGCCGCGCGAGAGATCGATGTGGCCCATGCCGTTGTCGGCGCCGGACGCCCACAGGTCGGTGCGGCACCGGCCGCCCGGACAGCGCCTGCAGCGTCATCGGCGCGATGAACCGGCAGGCGGCGGCCGTCATCACGACGTCGACGGCGATGCCGGCCTTGACGAACAGCCGAGTCAGCTCGGCGGCCTTGTACGCGGCGATGCCGCCGGTCAGGCCGAGCACGATTCTCGACAGCGGCTTGGATTCCATCATCCCTATGGCGAATGCGGCGCGACGGCGCGGAGTTTACACTGCTCCGGACGTCGCACGCTTGCGCGTGCGTAGCCGAGCCCGCGACCGGAAGCATCGTCGAATGGACGATGCATGCGAATCCCGAGCGCGCTCGAAGCAGCGAGCGCCCGCGCGAGCGGCTGCTCGCGCGCGGCGCGGCGGCGCTTTCCGATGCCGAGCTCGTCGCGCTGCTGCTGCGCACCGGCATCGGCGGCAGCAGCGCGCTCGACGTCGCGCGCGACCTGCATCGTCCGCTTCGGCGGCGTTGCCGGCCTGCTGGCGGCGCCGGCCGCGGAAGTCGCCGCGGTGCGCGGCGTCGGGCCGGCGAAAGTCGCCGAGCTCGCCGCCGTCGTCGAGCTTGCCCGGCGGTCGCTCGCCGAGGAGGCGCGCGCGCGCGACGCGCTCGCCTCGCCGCAGGCGGTCCGCGACTACCTGCGGCTGTTGCTCGCCGCGCGCCCGCACGAGGTGTTCGTCGGGCTCTTCCTCGACAGCCAGAACCGCCTGCTCGCCGCCGACGAGCTCTTTCGCGGCACGCTGGCGCAGACCAGCGTCTATCCGCGCGAGGTCGTCAAGGCGGCGCTCGCCCGCAACGCCGCGGCGATGATCTTCGCGCACAACCACCCGTCGGGCGTCGCCGAGCCGAGCCGCGCCGACGAGCTGCTCACGCAGGCGCTGAAGCAGGCGCTGGCGCTGGTCGACATCCGCACGCTCGACCATTTCGTCGTCGCCGGCGGGCGGCTCGTCTCGTTCGCCGAGCGCGGCCTGCTCTGACCTGCCGCCCGGCGCCGGTCGCAGTCCTAAGCGCTTGAATGGGGACCGAAATTCCGGCTATAATGACCGACTTTGCGCAAGCGCAATCCATGAACCCGAAGGAGCGAGCCATGGCTCGAGTCTGTCAGATCACCGGTAAGGCCCCGATGGTGGGCAACAACGTCTCGCACGCCAACAACAAGACCAAGCGGCGCTTCCTGCCCAACCTGCAGCGGCGCAAGTTCTGGCTCGAGAGCGAGAACCGCTGGATCAGGCTGCGGCTGACCAACGCGGCGCTGCGGACCATCGACAAGAACGGCATCGACGTCGTGCTCGCCGAATTGCGCGCGCGCGGCGAACGCATCTGAACGAGCGGAGGAGCCCGACCATGCGCGAAAAGATCAAGCTCGAATCCTCGGCCGGCACCGGCCACTTCTACACGACGATGAAGAACAAGAAGCTGATGCCGGAGAAGATGGAGATCAAGAAGTTCGATCCCGTCGCCCGCAAGCACGTCATGTACAAGGAAACGAAGCTCAAGTGACGACGCCGGCCGCAGCCGCGATCGGCGGCGTGGCGGCACGGCGCGGGAACCGACGCCGGACAGTCCGGCAAACCGAGCGTTCCGATGAAAAAAGCCCGCCGATCGGCGGGCTTTTTGTCGTTCGATACCGGGCGTTCGCGACGCGGCACATCGGCAGGCAACGTCGAGCTGGCGGCGGTGCGCTACGCGTAGCGCTTGAGCTGCACCGAAAACTGCGCGAGTGGCGCGATGCCCGAGGTCTCGGCGCGCCGGCACCAGTCCTGCAGCCGGGCGAGCAGCTGCTCGCTCGACTCGGTCGAGCGCTCCCACAGCACGTTGAGCTCCTGGCGCATCGCGTAGATCGTCGACAGCGCCTTGCTTTTCTCCATCGCCTTCGCCAGCGTCGCGCGCTCGCGCTCGCGCAGCGCGATGACCGGATCGCCGGAGAGCCAGCGCTTGAGCCGGCGCATGCTGGGGATGTCGCCGAACTCGGCGCGGCCCGCGCGCTCGCGCAAGCGCGCAAGCTCGGCGGCGCAGGTCTGCCTTGAGCGTGCGCGCGTACGCGGTGGCGACCGCGTAGCGGTTCGCGATCACCGCCTGCAGGGTCGCGAAATCCGGCGCCGGCTTGCTTGCGCGCGCGACCCGCAGCTTCGGCGCGACCTTGCGCACCGTGGCGAGGCCGCAGCAACTCCAGGATGCGGATGTACGCCCAGCCGAGGTCGAATTCGTACCAGCGCGACGACAGCTTCGCCGACGTTCCGTAGGCGTGGTGGTTGTTGTGCAGCTCCTCGCCGCCGATCAGGATGCCCCACGGCACGATGTTGGTCGACGCGTCGGCCGAGGCGAAATTGCGATAGCCCCAGTAGTGGCCGATGCCGTTGATGATGCCGGCGGCCGTGACCGGAATCCACGCCATCTGCACGGCCCAGATCGTCAGGCCCGGCGGCGCCGAACAGCATCAGATTCACGACCAGCATGAGGCCGACGCCCTCCCACGAAAAACGCGTGTAGACGTTGCGCTCCATCCAGTCGTCGGGCGTCCCGCGGCCGTACTTGTCGAGGGTCTCCACGTTCTTCGCCTCGGCGCGGTAGAGCTCGGTGCCACGCCAGAAGACGGTCTTGATTCCGCGCGTCTGCGGGCTGTGCGGATCGTCGGGCGTTTCGACCTTCGCGTGATGCTTGCGGTGAATCGCGACCCACTCCTTGGTGACCATGCCCGTCGTGAGCCAGAGCCAGAAGCGGAAGAAGTGGCTGACCGCAGGGTGCAGGTCGAGCGCGCGGTGCGCCTGCGCGCCGATGCAGGAAGATCGTGACGCACGCGATCGTGACGTGCGTCAGCGCAAGCGCGACGACGAAGTAGCCCCACCACGGCAAGCGGCATCAGGCCGTGCGCGACGAAGCCGAGAAAATCGAATGGCATTCGGGGAATCCCTGTTTGAGCTCAGGACCTTAACGCCTCGAGCCGGTTGTTGTGAACCGGGCGATTGTACGCGAATTTGGCTTGTCCCTCCGGAAATATTCTGATCGGAGCTGCCAAATCAACGGGTTGGCGATGACGCCCGCGTCCGGGCGTCACCGGTAGGGGACCGCGGGCGCCGCTTCGGCCGGCCCGCCGGCGCGTGCCCCGGATGGCGCGGCGGGCTGCGGGCGCGGCGGGGATGAAAGGCGGATGCCGTTGGCGCGAAACGCGTCCAGGATCGTCTGGTTGAGCGCGCTGCGCAGGTTGAGCTGGCCGTTCTCCGGGTCGCTGATCCAGACCCCGAGCTCGAGGTCGATTCCGCGATCGGCGAAGCGGACGAGAAAGGCCATCGGCGCGTTGGGTGCACCGAGCACGCGCGGCTCGCGCGACGCCGCCTCCTCCATCAGTCTGCAGCGCCAGATGCGACGTCGCTGTCGTGGCTCACCTGCACGGAAACGCCGATGCGGATCTCGCGACTCGAGATACGAGTGATTGAGCACCGTCGTCGTGACCAGCGTCTCGTTCGGGACGATCGCGTCGATGCCGTCGAGTCCGCGGAGGACGACATAGCGCGACGTGACCTTGGCGACGACGCCGAATCGGTTGTCGACCGTGATCATGTCGCCGAGCCGGATCGAACGATCGAGCAGGATCGTGAACCCGGCGATGTAGTTGCTGGCGAGCTTCTGCAGACCGAGCCCGATGCCAACGCCGAGCGCGCCGCCGAAAACGGTCAGCAGCGTGAGGTCGAATGCCGACCGCCTGCAGCGCGATCAGCACGCCGATGACGAGCAGCACCGCGCGGACGAGCTTGCTCACCACGGCGCGCACGCTGCTGTCGAGGTTCGCCGGCGCTCTGCAGGCGCTGCTCGATGAGCCCCGACAGCCAGAGCGTCACGGCGATCGTCACGACGACGACGACGGCGCCCTTCAAGAGCTCGAGCACCGAGACGTGCTTGCTGCCGATGGGCAGCGTCATCGCGTCGAGCTCCGCCCGCAATTCGGGCAGCACGCCGGTGAAATGGAGCAGCACGATCAGCCAGATCGTGAACGCGATCACGCGCTCGGAGGCAGGCAGCCACGGGGGCTTGCCGAAGACGCCGCGCATCGTGTAGACGAGCAGCCGGATCAGCGCCAGCGCGATCGTGAGCGGAATGGCGATCGGAAGGAAGAACGGCGGCTGCCAGCGCGAAACGCCGCGCCGGCGACGAGCAGCATTCCGAGCGTCACCAGCGGCAACACCAGCCGGTTGACGCCGCCCAGGCCGACGCGGACGAAGCCCGCGTCCTGCGCCGCCGACTTGAGGCGCACGCGGCGCTCGAGGAGCCATCCGACGCCGAAACAGGCCGCGACGATGGCGAGCTCGACCCAGCCCGCCACGGACGCCAGCGCGGTTTCGATGCGGCTCGAAATCGACGATGGGAGGCATCGGCAAAGTCTACCGGAAATCAATGCGCGACCGTGGCTCGTGTCCGCCGCGCTGCGCAAGGTGCTTGCTTCGTCGACGCGGCCGTGGCCACAGGATCCTGGCGCGCGGCTACGGCGCCGTCGGTGCCTCCGCGCGGCCGCGCCGCTTCGTTGCGGCCGGCGCGGTCGGCGCGCCTTCTCCCGACCAGCGTTGTGCCTTCGTCTGCAGGCGCCGGAAATAGTCGCGAAATGCGCGCGCGACAGTCGGGATTGTCGCGCAACAGCGCGACGTTCTCGGCGTTCTTCTTCTGCGCGGCGAGCGTGAAGTTGTAGCTCCCGGTGATCGTGGTCGGATGCGGCTCCGTCGGCGTCGATGATCAGCACCTTGTTGTGCGCGGCACCGAAATTGCCGTCGAGCCAGACCGGGACGCCCTCCCGGGCAAGTGCCGGCACCGCGCTTTGCGGCAGCTCGAGCGTCTGCGCGCGATCGGCGAGAACTTCGACACGGACGCCGCGGCGATGGGCGGCGGCGAGCGCGCGCGCGATTCCGGGATGGGTGAAAGTGTAGGCGAGCACGAGCACCTCGTGCTCGGCGCGGGCGATGGCCTGAACGATCATCGTGTCGGCGGCGTCGCCGGGAGTGAACGCGAGCTCGACGGTTCCCGCTGCCGCGAAGGTCGCGGCGCGCGCGGCTGGCAACGCCGGCGCGGTCGCGGCCAGGGATGCGACGAGACCGCTCGCGATCGCTCGCGCGAGTCGTCGCCCCGCGTGCGCGCGAGCGGGGGCGTCGCTCATGACCGGCGCGAGAAAGCGGCGGCGAAGAAGCCGTCGCAACCATGCCGATGCGGAAGGAGCTTCAGCGTGGGGCCGGTGTCGAGCGCGATGCCGGCGCGCGAGAGCTCCGCGCGCAGCGTCGAGCGGCGCGAATTCCGGATGCTCGCCGCGAAATGCATCGACGATCGCCTCGTTCTCGTCCGGGAGCACGCTGCACGTCGCATAGACGAGACGACCGCCCGGCTTGACGAGCGTTGCCGCGGACGCGAGGATCGCCCGCTGCTTCGTGGCGAGCTCGGCGACCGCCGATTCCGGCTGACGCCACTTGAGGTCGGGATTGCGCCGCAGGGTACCGAAGCCCGTGCACGGCGCATCGACCAGCACGCGGTCGATCTTGCCCGCAAGGCGCTTGACCCTGGGATCGCGTTCGTGCGCGATCAGCTGCGGATGCACGTTGGACAGTCCCGAGCGTGCGAGCCGCGGCTTCAGGTTGGCGAGGCGCTTGTCGTGGGTGTCGAACGCATAGAGGCGACCCTGCGAGCGCATCAGCGCGCCCAGAAGCAGCGTCTTGCCCCCGGCGCCCGCGCAGAAATCCACGACCATGTCGGAGCGCTTCGGCGCGACGAGGTAGCCGACGAGCTGGCTGCTCTCGTCCTGAACTTCGATTGCACCCGCGGTGAACAACGGATGCCGCGCGAGCGCCGGCCGGCCGGCAACCCGCAGGCCCAGCGGCGAATAGGGCGTCGGTTCGGCGGCGATTCCCGACGCGGCGAGCGCCTGACGCGCGTCGTCGCGCTGGGTCTTCAGCGGATTGACGCGCAGGTCGAGCGGCGCCGGCGAAAGCCACGCGCGGGCGAGCGCGTCGCGCTCGGCCTCGCCGTACGCGTCGCCGAGTCGTGCCCAGAGCCAGTCGGGAAGATCGGCGGCGACGGCGGCGGCAAGCGGTGTCGCGAGGCGCGACTTGAACGCGCGCAGCCACGCGGCGTCGGCGGCGTCGAGCGCGCTCGCAAGCTCGCGCAGGCCGATCCCCAGTTCGCGCACGACGACCGCGAGCGCGAGCGCGCCGGGACGCGTCGTCTGCGCGAGCTCCTCGAGCGAGCGTCGCCGGCGGAGGTACGCGAAGACGCCGTCGGCGACGAAGGCCCGGTCCTGCCGTCCCATCGCGGGATGTTCCCGGAAGAACTGGTGCAGCAGCGCATCGGCCGGGCGGTCGAGCGGCCGCACCCGGGCGATGGCGGCCGCCAGGCCCGCGAGCTGGTTGGCGCGCGGCGTCATTGCACCGCGGCGGTGTCGTCGACGCGGATCGAATCGAGCGCCGCCTCGAGCGTCGCGCCGAAGGTGCCGCGGTAGGTGGCGGTCAGACGCATCTTCACCGGAACGTAGCGCAACGAGGGCGCCAGCCAGATGTAGGCGTCGCTCTTGCCGTCGTCGCTCCGGCGATGCCAGCGCTCGGTGGCGATCTCGCCGTCTCGCCACGGCAACGTCTCCTCGCCCTCGCGGGTGACGGTGTAGCGGCCGACGCGGCGCGTCGTCGCGATGCTGAGATCCTGCACATCGTCGACGGGCGGAGCGAAGTACGCCTGCCACATCAGGGTGAGCGGATCGAAGGTCGCGAGCTCCAGCGCCTCGGTCTTCCCGCCGTGCAGCGTGACCACGCCGATCTCCCAGTCGAATACGGCGGTCTCGCGCCGCTCTTTGCTGCCACGCTCGACGGTGAACTCGTGCGGCCGCAGGCCCGATGCCGTGATCAGGCCGCGACTCTCGAGCTTGCCCTGGCCGCGCAGGAAGAGCGCGGCGAGTCCCTTCGCCTCGGCCACGGTGGAAATCCGGTATTCGTTGGCGGCATGCTCGAAGCGGTAGGTCGCCTCGCCGATCACGAACCCGTGGGTGCCGAGAAACGCCTTGTAGACGAGATCGACGCGCCGCGGCAGCGTCTTCGGCGGCGGCTCCGGTGTCGGCGGAGCGGCTTCGGTAGCCACGGCTTCGACCGGTGGCTCGGGACCCGTGGCGATCGCCTCGGGAGTCGGCGCGATCGGCGCCGTTTCGTCGCGGCGTGGGCGCGACCGGCTCTGCCACGGGAGCGGCGACGGGTGCGGCGGGCGCCGTCGGCCGCCGCGGCTTCGGACGGGGCTTCGCCGCTCGCCACAGCGGCGGGCTTCGGCGGCGGCGGCAGCTCCGTGATCGTCGCCTGCAGCGGTACGGAATCGGGCGGTGGTCGCGAATTCGGCCGGCCAGAGCGACGCGGCGAGGTGCAGCGCGATCGAAAGCGCGAGCGCCACCAGCAACCCCCGCCGCGGCGGGCCGGCGAGGAATTTCGCGACGGCGGTGCGCTGCGTCGGACCGGGCAGCGACGTAGGTACGGCAAGCGGGTTCATGGGAGTTGCGGCCGAACCAGCCGCGCGCTGTTCACCGGGAGCGAGGGCACTTCCAGCACGGCGCCCGGTTCCAGCTCTCCCTTAACGCGCACCCGGCATCCGTCGATGACCAGTCGGCGCTCGCAATACGCGCGCACCGCAGCCGGCAACAGCCGGTGCTCGACGTTGAGGACCCGCGCCGCGAGCGACACCTCGTCGTCGTCGTCGAGAACCGGGACGGCGCCCTGCGCGACGATCGGGCCGTGATCGAGGTTTGGCGTGACGAAATGCACGGTGCAGCCGTGAATGCGCACGCCGTCGGCCAGCGCGCGGCGATGCGTGTGCAGGCCCGGGTATGCGGGGAGCAGTGACGGATGGATATTCAGCATCCGACCTTCATAGCGGGCCACGAGCGCCGGGCCGAGGATGCGCATGAATCCGGCGAGCACGACGAGGTCCGGTGCGCCCGCATCGATGGTGGTGGCAAGCGCGGCGTCGAACGCGTCGCGTTCACCAAATGCGCGGTGATCGACCACCGTCGCCGGCACACCGTGATCCGCCGCAATGGCGAGCGCCCGAATGCCGGGGCGGTTGCTGATGACCGCGCCGATCGTCCCAGCGAGTCGGCCGGCGCCCTGGGCCGCAAGGAGCGCGGCGAGATTGGAGCCGCGGCCTGAGCACAGAACGGTAATGCGGTCAGTCGCCATGGATGGAAGAAGGGAAGTCGCCGGCGGGCGAGCCGGCGCGTGCGGTGACCGAGCGGCTCGCTGCTGCCCGGTCAATCGACGACGACGGTGCCCGGCGCGCCGGCCGCGCGGGGCACGACGGTGCCGATCCGATGGACGACTTCGCCCAACTCGACGAGTGTCTGCTGGGCGCGTTCCGCGTCTCCGGGGTCGACCACGAGGATCATTCCGATGCCGCAGTTGAATACACGATACATCTCGTCGTCCGCAACGTTGCCGGCCTGTTGCAGCCAGTCGAAGATCGCGGGCCGCGGCCAGCGCGACCGTTCGAGGCGCGCAGCAAGCCCATCCGGGAACATCCGATGCGTGTTCTCGACCAACCCGCCGCCCGTGATGTGGGCCATGCCTTTGACATCGATGCGCTGCAGCGCGGCGAGCACCGGTTTGACGTAGATCCGGGTCGGCTCGAGCAACGCTTCGCCGAGGGTGCGCCCACTGCCGGCACCTGCCACCGGCTGCGCGAGGTCGGCGCCGGCGACTTCGAGGATCTGGCGGATCAAGGAGAACCCGTTGGAATGCGGACCGCTCGACGCGAGGCCCAGCAGCACGTCGCCAGCGCGGATGCGGGTGCCGTCGATGGCCTTCGCCTTCTCGACCACGCCGACCGCGAAACCGGCGAGGTCATACTCGCCGGGAACGAAGGCGTTCGGATGCTCGGCAGTTTCCCCGCCGATCAGCGCGCAGCCGGCCTGCGCGCATCCCGCCGCGATGCCCTTGACGACATCGGCAGCGACGGTGACGTCCAGCCGCTCGCACACGTAGTAGTCGAGAAAGAACAGCGGCTCGGCGCCCTGCACCAGGATGTCGTTGACGCTCATCGCGACGAGATCGATGCCGATCGTGTCGTGCCGGTTCAGCGTGAACGCGAGCTTCAGTTTGGTGCCGACCCCGTCCGTGCCCGCAACGAGCACGGGCTCCCGGTAGCGCTTCGGGCAGTTCGACGAGCGCGCCAAAGCCGCCGATGCCGGCCAGCACCTCGGGACGCATCGTCTGTCGCGCAAACGGCTTGATCCGCTCGACCAGCGCGTCGCCGGCGTCGATGTCGACCCCCGAAGCGCGATAGGAGAGCGGGGACGACGTGGCGGCGGTGGTGGTCATTGGATGCCAGAGTGGGCCAGAGGCGCCGTGCCCGGGTCGGCTGCCCCGGGGAGACGCGCCCGATTGAGAGAAGCGCCGACGGCGCGGTAAAGTGCGGCGCTCGGCCGATTTTACCGGATTCGATACGGTGCCGGCCGCGATGCGCCGCTTCGCGCAGGCCCTCTCCGCCTCTTGCCAATGTGACCGAACAGCTCGTCTTCGAACTCGCGGCGCCGGAACCGCCGTCTTTCGGCAATTTCCTGCCCGGCCGCAATGCCGAGGCGCTGGCCGCCGTGCAGGCGTTGGCATCCGGCGCTCTCGCCGAGACCTGCGTCGTCATCTGGGGCGCCCCGGGCGCGGGAAAGACACATCTGTTGCGCTCCGCGGTCAGCGCCGTCGAGGCACGCGGTGGCTTGGCCGTCTATCTGGCAGATCCGGGGGCGCTTTCGGGGGTCGATCCGGAACAGGCCGCGACCTGGACGCTCGTCGCGGTGGATAGCTTAGAATTTGCCTCGGCAGCCGCGCAGGCGCGATTGTTCACCGTGTTCAACGGACTGCGCGAACGTGGCGGGTGCCTGCTGGTGGCAAGCCGCCTTTCGCTAGCCGCGATTTCCCTGCGCGACGATCTCAGGACCCGGCTCGGGTCGGGGCTCGTCTTCGAACTCCTTCCGCTGTCGGACGGGGACAAGCCCGCCGCTCTCGCCGCCTACGCCAAGCAGCGCGGGTTTCGGCTCCCCGGCGATGTCATCGCCCATCTGCTCTCCCACGGACGGCGGGACATGGGGGCGCTGCTGGCGGCGCTGGCAGTGCTCGACCGGCATTCGCTCGCGACCCAACGGCCGATCACGGTTGCGATGTTGCGCGACTTGCTCCGGCGCGACCTGTAACAACGGGTGTCAACCGGGTACCGCCGGGGGGCGTTAATGGCTCCGAAACTTCGCTTTCCATCCTTGGCAACCCGTTGAAATCGAGGACTAACGCATGAGCAAGCTGCTGCTGGCCCTGGTTGTGAGCGCCTTTGCGCTGACGGCCATCGCCCAGACCCCTGCCGCGACCACGCCGGCGCCGACGAAGGCGTCTGGCGCCGCCGCCGCCCCCAAGGCCGGAACCGGGGCGACCACCCCGATCGGCGGAACCGACGCCCCCAAGGCCGCGGCGAGCACGCCAGGTACCGCGGGCGAAGGCTCGAAGTCGGCGGCGACGGCCAAGTCGGGTGGGACGACCAAGAAGACGGACAGCAAGTCGAGCAAGAAGTCCAAGAAGAAGCCGAAAACGAAGCCGGCCACCACCCCACCCGCCAATTGATCGACCTTCCTCCTCGCCGCGCACTGCGGAGTACGCGCGTTGCGAGGCGAGGCGAAAACCCTTATGATTGTGCGGTTTTATCCACGAAATCCATACCCTAGCTGTTTCAACCCCAACGTACGAGGAATCCCAGAATGAACAAGCTGCTTGTTGCACTCATTGCCGGCGCGTTCGCCGCGACGGCTGCGGCGCAAACTCCCGCCCCCGCGACGCCTGCTCCCAAGGCGGCCGCACCCGCCGCTGCGCCGGCTGCGGCACCCGCTCCGGCGACCGCACCGGCCGCCGCCCCCGCGATGGCGGCCCCGGCCAAGGCCGAAGCACCGAAGGAAATGTCGGCCGCCGACAAGAAGAAGGCGGAGGAAGAGAAGAAGAAGGCGGAACAGAAGGCTGCGGCCGACAAGAAGGCCGCCGACAAGAAGATGGCGGCCGACAAGAAGGCGGCCGACAAGAAGATGGCGGCCGACAAGAAGGCCGCCGACAAGAAGATGGCGGCCGACAAGAAGGCGGCCGACAAGAAGATGGCTGACGAGAAGAAGGCTGCCGAACAGAAGGCTGCCGCTGACAAGAAGGCCGCCGACAAGGTTGCCGCGGCGCCGAAGTCCGAGATGAAGAAGGAAGAAGTGAAGAAGTAACGCAACACCGCCGCACAGGAAGGCAGGGGCCGGAAGTCCTCTGCCTTTTTTCCATTCTGCGAGGCCGTGGCGTGCGACCATGAGCGCAACCGGACGAACCCTGACCGATGCGTGAAATCCAGCTCTCCCGGCCTGCTGCGACCGTCGCGACGATCGTTGTTCGTGACGGCGCGTTTCTTCTGGTCGAGGAAGAAACGCAGCCTCGGCGTGCGCCTCAACCAGCCGGCGGGTCACCTCGAATCCGGCGAGACGCTGGTCGGCGCCGCCGTGCGAGAAACCCTCGAGGAGACCGGCTATCGCATTGCGCCCACTGCACTCGTCGGCATCTATCGCTGGCAGGCGCCCGACACCGGCGCGACCTTCCTGCGCTTCGCCTTTGCGGGCGAGATCGTCGACTTTGATGCCGGCCGCCGCCTCGATGACGGCATCCTGCGCGCGCTGTGGCTCTCCTACGACGAGCTGCTGGTGCAACGGTCGCGGCATCGCAGCCCGCTCGTGCTTCGCTGCATCGACGACTTCCTTGCGGGATCGCGGCGCCCGCTCGACCACATCACCGAAATGTGATGGCGCGCCAGCTCCGCGTGATCGTCGGCATGTCCGGTGGCGTCGATTCGTCGGTTGCGGCGTGGCTGCTGAAACAGCAGGGCTTCGAGGTCGTCGGCCTGTTCATGAAGAACTGGGAGGACGACGACACCGACGAATACTGCACGTCGCGCGCGGACCTGGTCGACGCGGCGGCGGTCGCGGACGTCATCGGCATCGACCTCGAGGCGGTCAATTTCGCGGCCGAATACCGCGAGCGTGTGTTCGCCCATTTCCTGCGCGACTATGCGTCCGGGCGCACGCCGAACCCGGATGTCCTGTGCAACAGCGAGATCAAGTTCCGCGCGTTTCTCGATCACGCACGCTCACTCGGTGCCGATCACATTGCCACAGGGCACTACGCGCGCGTGCGACGACGCGGCGAGCGGATCGAGCTGGCGAAGGCAGTCGACGCGACGAAGGACCAGAGCTATTTCCTGCACCGGCTCACGCAGGAGCAGCTGGCGCCCGTGCTGTTTCCGCTCGGCGGGCTCGCCAAGCGCGAGGTACGCGCAATCGCGAAGCGCGAGGGAATTCCGACATGGGCCAAGAAGGACTCCACGGGGATCTGCTTCATCGGCGAGCGGCCGTTCCGCGATTTTCTCGCGAAGTATCTGCCGAAGTCCCCGGGCCCGATCGAGACTCCGGACGGCGCGGTGGTCGGCCGCCACCACGGCCTCGCGTACTACACGCTCGGTCAGCGCCACGGACTCGGTGTCGGCGGCACGAAGGACGGATCCGAGCTGCCTTGGTTCGTCGCGGGGAAGGACGCGGCGCGCAACGCGCTCGTCGTCGTGCAGGGGCACGATCATCCGCTGCTCTACCGGTTAACCGTCGACGCGCAGGACATGCACTGGATTGCCGGCCGGCAACCGGAGCCGTCGGCGTTGCGCCAACTCGGCGCCAAGACCCGTTACCGGATGCCCGATGCGGCATGCCGGCTCGAGCTCCGTGACGGCGTGCGCGCTCATGCCGTCTTCGATGCGCCGCAGTGGGCGCCGACACCGGGCCAGTATCTGGTGTTGTACGAAGGCGAGCTCTGTCTTGGCGGCGGCGTGATCGAGGCCACCGCGCGCGCGGTCCCGGCGATCGCGACGATCGCCAAGGCGGCGGCGTTCACGGCGGCCCCGGGCCAAGCGTAACTAGGGCCTGTTCACGCTTTGTTCGCAAACGCGAACGGGTGGCATGGGGCGCCAATCGATACGCCCGACGAAGCGCGCAACTAGCCGGTTCACCCGGGCTGACCGGGCCTCGCACGCCTGGCGCGTACCAGGCGCTGCGCTTCCAGAGCCCAGTGTTTCTTTATGCTGTACCAGATGTCGGCCGCCCAGACGATCGCGAAACCTTCGGCTTCCTTGGGAGGGGCTGGCATGACCTTGTCCGGATGGTAGACCTCGAGCCAGGGACGCGCGGCGGGGATGTCCGCGAGATCCGCGATGTAGGGCGCGTCGACGTGGTCATAGGTCTCGGGCAGAACGACGTTGCGAACCTTGGCCGTACCGGCGGACTGGTATGGCTTCGATCCTTCGAAGCCCGGGATCGGCCAGGGCCAGAAATCGACGCCGATCGTGTAGCCGGTGAAGTCGTCTGCCATGTCCGGAATCGTTCGCAGCTTGTCGAGCATCTTCCACTGGTTCGGCAGGAACATCATGATCCCGCCCGAGTCCAGCCCGGAGACGTACGACGCGCTGACGCCGATGACCGACCGTTCCTTGCCGGTCAGCGGGTCGAGAATCGTCGTCCGCTCGTCGGCTGCATCCTTGTAGGGGTTCCACACCCGGAGCGGATTGTCCAGCTGCCCGGCGAGCTCGTAGAGCACCTTGACCGCCTGCACTCCACCCTGGCTGTGACCAATCATCATCGGGCGCATCCCGTCGCGCTCGTAGTACCAGGCGAGGAGTCCGGCGATCTGCGCGCTGTTCTCGTAGCAGCTGTGCGACCACCGCCCGTCGCCGGGATGCCGGATGCGGTTCTCCGGGTACCCCATGGCCACCAGGAACCGGCCAGTCGACACCATGGCGAGATAGACCCCGACGATCCCTCCGTGCACCAGCATGATCTGTGGTGCGGACGCCCTGGCCAGCGTGTTGCGGACGTCATCCGCCGTGATCCGCTCGGGATCGAGGGCCAGTATCCGATCCTCGAGCGCGCGATCGCCGGTGACGGAGCCGGAAGCACCTTGCGCTGAGGGAAGCGCGAGAGGGGTGGGACTGGTGGCAATGGGCGCCTGTGTTGCGCAACCACCGGCGATGAGTGCAGCGAGCGCGAGTACCGCAAGCAGCACACGCTGGCTAACGCAGTCCCGGGACTTCATGATTCGAACCAATTGCGTGCACCGCGCGAAGGACCGGCGCTGGAGATCGGATCCTCAACACCGTCGGAGTACGAACCCGCAGGTCATGCCTCAGAACGGAATGTCGTCGTCGAGGTCGTCGGGATGAGTCTTGCGGGCCGCGCCGCCGCCGGATTTCGCGCCTCCGCTTCCTCCGCCACCTCCGCTGCCGCCACCACCGCCGCCACTACCCGAGCGCGACGCCCCACCGCCGAACTCGGCGTCGCCCCCGCCAGCGCCGCCGCCACCACCACCGCCTTCGCGGCCGCCCAGCAACTGCATCCGGTCACCGACGATTTCCGTCGAGTATTTCTCGACGCCCTCCTTGTCGGTGTACTTGCGCGTTTGCAGGCGGCCCTCGATGTACACGGAGCGGCCCTTCTTCAGGTACTCGCCGGCGATCTCCGCCTGCCGTCCGAACAGCACGACGGTGTGCCACTCGGTCTTCTCCTGTTTCTCGCCGGCCTTGTCCTTCCATGTCTCCGTCGTCGCGATGCGCAGATTCGTCACCGCATCGCCACCGGTCGTATAGCGGGTTTCGGGATCACGGCCGAGATTGCCGATCAGAATCACCTTGTTTACCGACGCCATGTCATGTTTCTCCCATCGAAAGGCTGCGTTGGTTGTAGGCCGGCGGCGCCGCCATCGTGGCGCTGATCGCGAGCCACAACGCGGTGAGGACCAGGCAGAAGCCGAAGACCGCGGCGGCACCATGCCACTGCGACAGTAATCCGCCGACAGCGGCGCCCACGAACGTGCCCAGGAACTGCACGCTCGAGTAGACGCCGACGGCCGTGCCCTTGAGGGCGGCGGGCGCGAACTTGGACACGAGCGAGGGAAGCGTCGCCTCGAGCAGGTTGAATGCCGTGAAGAAGACCACAAGCGCGGCGATTGTCAGCGGCAGCGACGCGCCGGCGAGCGCAAGCAGCGCCTGTCCGACGAAAAGCAGCGCCACCGCGCCGACGAATACCGGCTTGCCGCGGCCCGGGCGGTCGGCCTGCCCGAGCGCGGGGAACATCAACGCTACCGACGCCGCCAGCACGGGCAAGTAGACGAGCCAGTGCCGCGCCGATGCCACACCGTTGTCGCGCAGCATGAAGGGTACCTGCACGAACAGCGCCATCAGCGCCGCGTGCAGCGCGAAGATTCCGTAGTTGAGACGAAGGAGCTCGCGGTCGGCGAGCACGCGCCGCCATTGCGCTGCCGTGTCGTGCCGGGGCGGCGCGACCGTGGCGTCCGGCACCCCGCGCTCGAGCACCGCGATCGCGCCGAGCGCCAGCACGCCAGTGAGGACGAAGATGCCGGGCACGCCGATCACCCCGGTCAGCGCCGGTCCGAGCACGAGCGACAGCGCGAAGGTCGCGCCGATGGTCATGCCGATTGCCGCCATCGCCTTCGTGCGCACCGCATCGCGCGTCAGGTCCGCGGTGAGCGCGATCACGGCGGCGGAGATCGCGCCGGCGCCTTGCACGGTACGGCCGACGATCGTCCAGACGATCGTCGGCGCCCAGGCGGCGATGAAGCTGCCGATCGCGAAGATGACGAGTCCCGCGACAATGACCGGCTTGCGCCCCCAGCGGTCCGACGCCCAGCCGAACGGAATCTGCAGCACTGCCTGGGTAAGGCCGTACGCGCCGAGCGCCAGGCCCACCATCGCGTGGTCGCGGCCGCCGGGCAGCGTCTCGGCGTACAGCGCGAGGACGGGAAGCACGATGAACATGCCGAGCATCCGCAGCCCGAAGATGCCCGCGAGGCCCACCGTGGCGCGGCGCTCGGCGGCAGTCATCCGCGGCGGCGCGGGCGCGCGCGGCGCCCGTTGCGGGAGGAAGAGCGTTGTCGTGCGGCGGGAGGTTCACTGAAAGCCGGGCGCGGGGACGAGGGTGACGCGACAGGACAAGGGGCGAGGGGTTGCCGGTGCGGCGTGGTGATGGCGTGTGGAGGGAAGCGTCCGTCCGGTTCGCGGCCAACGCGCCGCCGACGCGCGGCCCACGCGCGATCAACACGGGATCAACACGCAATCAAACAAACGTATTGCGCGATAACGTGACTTAGAAATGCGTTCGGAATGACGGTATAGTAGCAGGTTGCCCCGGCACCCGGCATGCGCCGGACGATCTAAGTCAAACGTATGGAATACATCCGCATCCGCGGTGCGCGCACGCACAACCTCAAGAATGTCAGCCTCGATCTGCCACGCCACCGGCTGATCGTCGTCACCGGCCTGTCCGGCTCGGGCAAGAGCTCGCTCGCCTTCGACACGCTCTACGCCGAAGGCCAGCGTCGCTACGTCGAGTCGCTGTCGGCGTATGCGCGGCAGTTCCTGCAGCTGATGGAGAAGCCCGACGTCGACCTGATCGAGGGACTGTCGCCGGCGATCTCGATCGAGCAGAAGGCGACGTCGCACAACCCCCGCTCGACCGTGGGCACGGTCACCGAGATCCACGACTATCTGCGCCTCCTGTACGCGCGTGTCGGCGATCCGTACTGCCCCGACCATCCCGAGCAGAAGCTCGCGGCGATGACGATCTCGCAGATGGTCGACGCGACGCTCGCGCTCGCAGCCGACGCGAACGAGGATCTGAAGCTCATGATCCTCGCCCCGGTCGTCGTCAACCGGAAGGGCGAACAGCTCGATCTGTTCGTCGAGCTCCGCGCGAAAGGCTTCGTCCGCGTGCGCGTCGACGGCGCGGTGCACGAGATCGACGCGGTGCCGCGACTCGCCAAGAACACGAAGCACACGATCGAAGTCGTCGTCGACCGGCTCCGCGTGCGCGCGGACCTGAAGCAGCGGCTCGCCGAGTCGTACGAGACGGCGCTGCGCAACGGCGACGGCCGGGCGATCGCGGTCGAAATGGACACGGGCCGCGAGCATCTGTTCTCCGCGAAGTTCGCCTGTCCGGTCTGCAATTACTCGCTCGCCGAGCTCGAGCCGCGGCTGTTCTCGTTCAACAATCCGATGGGCGCGTGCCCCCGCTGTGACGGACTGGGCGCCATCAGCTTCTTCGACCCGAAGCGGGTCGTCGCGTTTCCGCAGCTCTCGCTTGCCTCGGGCGCGATCAAGGGCTGGGACCGCCGCAACCAGTTCTATTTCCAGATGCTGGGCAGCCTCGCGAAACACGTGGGCTTCGATCTCGAGCGCCCGTTCGGGCGCCTCCCGGAGCGCGTGCAGCAGGTGATCCTGTTCGGCAGCGGCGACGAGAAAATCCCGTTCGCGTACCTGTCGGACCGGGGCAAGCAGATGGTGCGCGAGCACACGTTCGAGGGAATCATCCCGAATCTCGAGCGCCGCTATCGGGAGACCGACTCGGTGATGGTGCGCGAGGAGCTTGCGAAGTACCTCAATTCGAAGCCCTGTCCCGAGTGCGACGGCACACGGCTGCGGCGCGAGGCGCGGTACGTCAAGGTCGGCGAGGGCGCGGCCGCGCGCGCGATCTTCGAGGTCTCCGGACTGCCGCTGAAGGAGGCGGCCGACCATTTCGGGCGGCTCGTGCTCGATCGCCAGAAGCAGGCGATCGCCGACCGGATCATCAAGGAGATCGTGAGCCGCGTCGCCTTCCTCAACAACGTCGGGCTCGACTACCTGTCGCTCGACCGCTCGGCGGAGACGCTCTCCGGGGGCGAGGCGCAGCGAATCCGCCTCGCCTCGCAGATCGGTTCCGGCCTGACCGGCGTGATGTACGTGCTGGACGAGCCGTCGATCGGCCTGCATCAGCGCGACAACGACCGGCTGCTCGCGACGCTGAAGCACCTGCGCGACCTCGGCAACAGCGTGATCGTCGTCGAGCACGACCACGACGCGATCTGTGCCGCCGACTACATCGTCGACATGGGGCCGGGTGCCGGCGAGCACGGCGGGCAGGTCGTCGCGCAGGGGACGCCCGAGGAGATCCGGCTGGCCGCGCATTCGCTGACCGGCCAGTACCTCGCCGGACATCGCCAGATCCCGATGCCGGCGCGCCGGCACCGCGTCGATCCAGCGCGAATGATGCGCATCGACGGCGCCACCGGCAACAACCTGCGCGAGGTCGCGCTCGACCTGCCGGTCGGACTGTTCGTCTGCGTGACCGGCGTGTCGGGCTCGGGCAAGTCGACGCTCATCAACGACACGCTCTACCACGCCGTCGCACGGCAGCTGTACGGCAGCACGACCGAGCCTGCGCCATTCCGCGAGATGCACGGTCTCGAGTTCTTCGACAAGGTGATCAGCGTCGACCAGAGTCCGATCGGCCGCACGCCGCGCTCGAATCCGGCCACCTACACGGGACTCTTCACGCCGATCCGCGAGCTGTTCGCGCAGGTGAAGGAGGCGCGCGAGCGCGGATACGGCCCCGGGCGCTTCTCGTTCAACGTCAAGGGCGGACGCTGCGAGGCCTGCCAGGGCGACGGCCTGATCAAGGTCGAGATGCATTTCCTGCCCGACGTGTACGTCCCGTGCGATGTCTGCCACGGCCAGCGCTACAACCGCGAGACGCTGGAGGTCCGCTACAAGGATCGGAACATCCACGAGGTGCTCGCGATGACGGTCGAGCAGGCGCACGTGTTCTTCGAGCCCGTGCCCGCGGTCGCGCGCAAGCTTGCGACGCTGCTCGACGTGGGGCTGGGCTACATCACGCTCGGGCAGTCGGCGACCACGCTGTCGGGCGGCGAGGCGCAGCGCGTGAAGCTCGCGCTCGAGCTGTCGAAGCGCGACACCGGCCGCACGCTCTACATCCTCGACGAGCCGACGACGGGGCTCCACTTCCACGACATCGAGATGCTGCTCACCGTGCTGCACCGGCTGCGCGATCACGGCAACACGGTGATCGTCATCGAGCACAACCTCGACGTGATCAAGACCGCCGACTGGATCATCGATCTCGGGCCCGAGGGCGGCGCCGGCGGCGGGCGCATCATCGCCGCGGGCCCGCCCGAGGAGATCGCGCAGGCCGCTGCGAGTTACACCGGCCGCTACCTCAAGCCGGTGCTCGATGCGCACGCGGGACGGCGCGGCCGCGAGCCGGGACGCGCGGTCGCTACGGCGCCGCGAGCCAGCCGGCGAGATCGCGCTTGAGCTTCATCATGTCGGCCTCGCGCGTGTACATCATGTGGCCGGCGTCGTAGTAGTGGTGCTCGACGCGCGCCAGGACATCGCGCCGGAACGTCGAGCTGCGCGAGCGACCAGTCGGTCGCGCTGTACGGCGTGCCGAGATCGTAGCGGCCGCTGGCGACCAGCACGCGCAGGTGGGGATTGCGCCGCAGCGCGCGCGACAGATCCGGGCTCGTGCAGGCGAAGCTGTTGCCCTCGTCCTCGCCGCGATTCCAGTTCCAGTGCTTGTGCGCGTCCATCGACAGCACTTCGTAGCGCGCCTGCGTGTCGACGCCGAGGGTCTCGCTCATGTAGGCGTGCGCCGCCATCGTGTACGGCGCGACGATCGCCTCGATTCCCGGATCGAACTCCCAGTCCCGCGAGCGGCTCGCGGCCATCGGACCCGTGACGCGCGCATCGAGGCGGCCGACGATCAGGCCGCGATCGCGCAGCAGCTCGACGAAGAACGTGTGGTCGCTGATGCGAAGATTCTTCTCGTCGACGAGCGCCGGGCGCGAGGCCGGTGAGCTGGGCGACCCGGCTCACGATGCGGCGCCGCGCCGTCTTCGACAGCCGCGCCCCCGCGTGCAGCGCACCGAGATACTCGTCGACCACGAAGCGCTCCGCCGCCGTGCGTGCCGCGTCCGGCGATTCCGCGAGCGGTCCCTTGAGCTTGCCGTGGTACTGCGCGACGCACGCGAAGGCGGGCAGGAACAGCGCGTACGGCAGGTCGTTGCGCGGCGCGAACACGATGCTCTGCAGGTCCATCGCGCACGACACGAGCACCAGCCCGGACAGCGCGACGCCGATGTCCTGCAGCTTGTCGGCGAGCGCCGCGCCGCGCGTCGTGCCGTAGCTCTCGCCGGCGACGTAGACCGGCGAGCTCCAGCGGCGGTGCCGTCCCAGCCACGTGCGGATGCATTCGGCGAGCGCGTCGACGTCGCCGTCGACCGAGAGCATTCGCTTGCGCGCCTCCTCGCTCGCGGTGATCGAGTAACCGGTGTGCGGCGGGTCGACGAACACGAGGTCGAAGTGCTCGAACCACGACTCCTGGTTGTCGGTCACGCGGTACGGCGGCGGCGGCATCGTGCCGTCCTCCGCGATGACCACGCGCTTCGGCCCGAGCGCGCCCAGATGCAGCCAGATCGACGCGGAGCCCGGACCGCCGTTGAAGACGAAGCAGACCGGGCGCGCCGCGGGGCTCGGCGTCGTCGTGGAAGTACGACGTGGTGAACACGGCCGCCTCGGGCTCGCCGCGCTTGTCGTCGACGCCGCCGGCGGCGACCGGAACGAATTCGGCGACGGAACGGTACTGGAGCGTGCGGCCGTTCAGCACGATGCTGCCTCGCTCTTGCACGGATCGCGCGCGAGCAGCTTGTCGACCTTCTCGCGCAGTCGCTTCTTCGCTTCTTCGGTTGGCGGCGCGGGCGTCGGGTCGGTCATGGTTGCGGATCTCCTCGAGTTCGTTTGACTCGCGCGCGCAACGCCGCCGGCAGCGGTGCCGCGGCGACGGGAGTCAGCAGCGGCAGCACGCGGGGCTTGACCGCGGCGAGTATGCCCTGCAGGAGCGCGGTCGGCGTCGGCGGGCATCCCGGCACCTCGACGTCGACCGGGATCACGTTGGCCACACGTCCGAGGCTCGCGTAGCTCTCGCCGAAGATGCCGCCGCTGCAGCCGCAATCGCCGACGGCGACGACGAGCTTCGGCTCCGGCGTCGCGTCGTAGGTGCGCTTCAGCGCGATCGCCATGTGCTTCGACACCGGCCCGGTCACCAGCAGCAGGTCGGCATGGCGCGGGCTCGCGACGAAGCGGATGCCGAGTCCCTCGATGTTGTAGTAGGGGTTGCCGAGCGCGTGGATCTCGAGCTCGCAGCCGTTGCACGAGCCGGCGTCGACCTGCCGGATCGTCAGCGCGCGGCCGAGCATCCGCAGCACGTCCCGCTGCAGCCGCTCGATGCCCGCCGCGTCGTCGGCGGCAGCGGGCGCCGGTTCGGTCCTGATTCCCGTCTTCACGATCTGGCGCAGGATCTGGAGCATGGGTCTGTACAGGTCGTGCCCGCTGTAGGAGAGGTTGAACGACTTGTTGATCAGCGGGAAATCCGGGACGATGTTCCCGATCACCGCATGCTCGAGCACCGGCCAGTTCGACCACGACGGGTCGTGCGGATGGCAGCGGCGGATCGTCCCGCCGGGACCGCACTCCAGCGCGACGAGCACGGGCCCGCGCCAGCCTTCGACATAGCCCGAGCCCGATCCGGTGCACGGCGGGCTCGCGGTACCGGCGCGCGCAGCGTTCCGCATCGGCCGACGCGCATCGTCCGGCAGCGCCTCGACGATAAGCCGCACGAGGCGCAGCGATTCCTGGAGCTCGTCGAAGCGCACCGCAACGCGGGCCGCGACATCGCCGCTCGCCGCCCCGGCCCGGTTCACGCCGAGCGTGTCATAGGGCGCGAACGGAAAGTCGCAGCGTATGTCGCGATCGATGCCGCTCGCGCGGCCGGCGAATCCGGTGAGCCCGAGCCGGGCGGCCAGGTCCGGCGTCACGATCCCGCAGTTGCGGAACCGGTCCTGCAACCCGTCGTGCTCGTCGTAGATCGCACGCAGCGTCCGTATCTCGCGCCCGAGCTCCGCGCACTCGTCGAGGAACGCGGTCCCTGCGCCCGCCGGGAGGTCGTCGCGCGACGCCGCCCGGGACGACGAAATCCATCAGCAGCCGGTGGCCGAAAGCCGCGCCGTTCGTTCGCAGTACGCGCTCCTTCAGGCGCGAGAATTGCGCGAGGCCGAACGCGAAACCGCCGTCGTTGCCCAGGTATCCCAGGTCTCCCAGGTGATTGGCGATGCGTTCGCGCTCGAGCGCCAGCGCGCGCAACCAGAGCGCGCGCGACGGCGGCGCGATGCCCGCGAGCGCCTCCAGCGCCTGGACGTAGGCCCAGGCGTACGCGACAGTGCTGTCGCCGGAGACGCGCCCGGCCAACCGGTGACCACCGGTGGCAGTCATCGCCTCGAATCGCTTCTCGATCCCTTTGTGGGCGAAGCCGAGTCGCTCCTCCAGCCGCAGCACCTTTTCACCGACGATCTGGAAGCGGAAGTGGCCGGGCTCGATGATGCCGGCATGGACGGGTCCGACCGGAATCTCGTGCACGCCGTCGCCTTCCACGCGCACGAACGGATACTCCTCCTGCCCCGGTTCCCACTTTGGTGACGCCTCGAAATCGCGCCGGAGTGGATAGCGGTCGATCGGCCAGCTCGCCTGCCAGACCCACGGCCGCTGATCATCGGCTTCCGAAGCGATGCCGAGCAGGTCGAAGGTGGCGCGCTGCATCCGGTTCGCGGCGGGAAAGATTCCCGCGAGATCCGGGTATGTCGACTCGCTGGTCGGCAGCGTGTGTTCGAACAGGACGAGCCCGTCGCGATCACGCAGCACGACGTTTACCGCGTAGCCGCGATCGCGGTCGCGCTCGTCGCTGCCCCACAGTGCGACCAGCTGCCCGCCTTCCTCCCAGGCCACGCGGCACGCGGTCACGAGCCCGATCGCGTCGACGGGACAGCGCTTCGCCGGCACCGCCGACGGCAGCGGAGCGGCAGCGAATCCGAGGCGCGAGACGTCCATGGCGCTCTGGCGGGGGGCCTATCCGATCAGGCGCGCGGCCTGCCGGTACCAGTCCGCCAGAAAAGGCGGGATCCACAGCCCCAGCATCAGCACGAGCGCCAGGTGAACGAAGACCGGGACCATCGCCGGGCGCACCGGCAGGCGCTTGGCCTGCGTTGCCCCGAATACCATCGGCTGGATCCGGGAGAAGACCGCCGCGAAAGCGAGACCCAGCGCGGCGAGCAGGAACGGAGTGGCCCAGGGTTGCTCGGCCATCGCCGTGATCAGGATCAGGAATTCGCTCGCGAAGACGCCGAACGGTGGCATGCCGAGAATCGCGAGCGTGCCGAGCACGAGGCCCCACCCGAGGACGGGGCTGGTGGTGATAAGTCCGCGGATGTCCTCCATCAGCTGCGTGCCGGCCTTCTGCGCCGCGTGGCCGACGGTGAAGAAGATCGCGGATTTGGTCAGCGAATGGACGGTCATGTGCAGCAGGCCGGCGAAATTGGCGACAGGGCCGCCCATGCCGAAGGCGAACGTGATGATCCCCATGTGCTCGATCGACGAGTACGCGAACAGCCGCTTGACGTCCTTCTGCCGCGAGAGGAGCAGCGCGGCGACGACGACGGACAGGAGCCCGAAGCCCATCATCAGCTCGCGGGCGAACGTGGTATGCAGCGAGCCCTCGACCAGCACCTTGCAGCGGACGACCGCGTACAGCGCAACGTTGAGCAGCAGGCCGGACAGAACGGCCGACACCGGCGTCGGACCTTCGGCATGCGCGTCGGGCAGCCAGTTGTGCAGTGGCACCAGGCCGACCTTCGTGCCGTAGCCGACGAGCAGGAAGACGAACGCGATCGACAGCACCGTCGGCTCGAGCTGGCCCTTCACGCCGTTGAGCTGGGTCCACAGCAGCGCGCCGCCTTCGACGCCGAGAACCTTCTCGGCCGCGAAATAGAGCAGGATCGTGCCGAAGAGCGCCTGCGCGATGCCGACGCCGCACAGAATGAAGTACTTCCACGCGGCCTCGAGGCTCGCCGGCGTGCGGTAGAGGGACACGAGCAGCACGGTCGCCAGCGTCGCCGCCTCCAGCGCGACCCAGAGGATGCCCATGTTGTTGGTGAGCAGCGCCAGCAGCATCGTGAAATTGAAGAGCTGGTACATGCTGTGGTAGAGCCGGAGCCGGCCCACCGTGAGCCGCCCGTGCTGCTGCTCGATCCGCATGTAGGGGCGCGAGAAGATCGCCGTCGTGAAGCCGACGAATGCCGTCAGCGCAACGAGAAAGACGTTGAACGGATCGACGAAGAACTGCCGGTCGAGGACGAGCAGCGGACCGTCGACGATCACGCGCGCCGTCAGCGCCACCGCGGCGAGGAAGGTGAACAGGCTGACGGCGACGTTGACGACCGGGGCTTCGTCGCGCTCGCCGACGATCGCGAGCGTCGCGGCGCCGACGAGCGGCAGCCCGAGCACGGCGAGGACCTCGATCACTCGTTCTCCCTCAGCTTTTCCATGTGCTTGAGGTCGAGGCTGTCGAACTGCTCGCGGATCTGGAAGAAGAACACGCCGAGGATCAGCATGCCGACCAGCACGTCGAGCGCGATGCCGAGTTCGACGACCATCGGCATCCCGTACGTGGCGCTGGTCGCCGCGAAGAAGAGGCCGTTTTCCATCGCAAGGAAGCCGATCACCTGCGGAATCGCCTTGCGCCGCGTGATCATCATCAGAAACGAGAGCATCACGCTGGCGATCGCAATGCCGAGCGTGGCCCGCGTCACGGTGCTCGCGAGCTGCGAGATCGGGTAGGCGAGGTTGAACGAGAACACAACCAGCACGATGCCGATCAGCATCGTCGTCGGGATGTTGATCAGACCCTCGACGTCCCACTTGACGTCGAGTCCGCGGATCAGCCGGTGCAGCAGCCACGGCAACAGCGCGACCTTGAGCAGCAGCGTGAGGCCCGCCGACCAGTAGAGGTGCGTCTGGTGCGTGCCGAACGCCACGACGCCGGTCGAAATCGCGAGCGCGAGCCCCTGCGTCGCGAACAGGTTGACGAGCGAGAGCACCCGGCGCTGCGTCAGCATCGCGAACGCGAGCAGCAGCAGGATCGCCGCCAGCAGGTTGATCAGTTGCGCGTAGAACGGTATGCCCGTCCATCGCTAGCCGCCCAGCAGCTGGTTGACGAGCATCGCCAGCACGGCGAGCAGGAAGGCGGTGCCGAGGAACTCCGGCGCGCGAAAGATCCGCATCTTCGCCGACAGCGTTTCGATGATGGCCAGCAGGAATCCGCCGATCGCGAGCTTGCCGATCAGCACCGGTGCGGCGCCGAGCACCGCGGCCCAGTCGCCGCCGGCAGCGATGCCGAACGGGAAGAACAGCGCGAGTCCGATGCACGAGTAGTTGAAGAGCTTGAGCGCCGCGGCCCATTCGATCAACGCCAGATGGCGGGCCGAGTACTCGAGGATCATCGCCTCGTGGATCATCGTCAGCTCGAGGTGCGTCGCCGGGTTGTCGACGGGGATCCGCGCGTTCTCCGCGAGCGACACCATGACGAATGCGACGCCGGCGAACGCGAGGCTCGGATAGATGCCGAATTCGCGGTGCGCCAGCGTGTCGACGATCGTCGGCAGCGACGTCGATCCCGAGATCAGCGATGCGGTGAACAGCACCATCAGCAGCGCCGGCTCGGCGAGAAAGCCGACGAACATCTCGCGTCGCGCTCCGAGCGAGCCGAACGCGGTGCCGATGTCCATCGCAGCGAGCGCGAGGAAGACGCGCGCGAGCGCGAACAGCCCGACCAGCGCGATCGTGTCGGCGGCGCGCGCGAACGGCAGGTCCGTCGCGAGCGACGGGACGATCGCCGCCGCGCAGCACATCGCGCCGAAGACGATATAGGGCGTGATCCGGAAGATCGGCGACGCGCCCTCGGCGACCACCGCGTCCTTCGCGAACAGCTTGCGGATCGTCCGGTACGGCAGCAGCAGCGACGGCGCGCTCTTGTTCTGCAGCCAGGCGCGGCACTGGTTGACCCAGCCCACCAGCAGCGGCGCCAGCGCGAGCGCGATCGCGAGCTGCAGGAACTGGGAAGCGAACCCGGCGGCGTTCATTGAACGACCCCCACGCTTGCGGCCTCATTGGCCAATTCGGCCGCGGCGCTGCCCCCCGAGGGGGCGCAATTCACGCCTTGGGTCGGCCCGGCGGCGTTCATCGGACGAAGAAGAGCAAGGCGAGCAGCGTGCAGAAGCTGTACGTGAGGTAGACGGAGATGCGTCCCTGCTGGATCCGCCCCGCGAGCCGGGCCAGGAACTCCGCGCTTCGCGCGATCGGCGTGTAGAGCCAATGCCACAGGTGGTCGTCGATCTTCACCGAGTACCGCGGTGCGGAATCGAACGGCGACGGCAGCTCCCGTTCCATCCGGAAGAACGGCTCGAAGACCTGCCGGATCGGCTGCCCGAAGCCCTCGGCGGTGTCCTGCATCCGTGGCGTCTGCAGCGGGAAGCCGCAGTCCCAGGGCGGTGCCCGCCGGACGCGGCCGTGGTAGAAACGGTGCACGATCTCGATCGTGAGCAGCACGACGCCGACGATCACCACCAGCACGATCAGCGGGCTGTAGCTCGAGCGGTCGGCATTGATCGGAGCGAGCAGCAGCCAGTTGTCGGCGATCTGCCGCGAGGCCGGCGAGCCGATCAGCATCAGGTTGATCGGATCGATGAACTGGATCACGTTGACGGGGATCACGCCGAGCAGCACGCAGCCCGCGGCGAGGTACGCCAGTGCCGTGCGCTCGAAGGGGCCGGCATCCTTCGCGTAGGCGAGATTCGCCTCCCGCGGCCGGCCGAGGAAGATCACGCCGTAGAACTTGACCATGACGTACGCGGTGAGTGCGGCGGTGAGCACCAGCGCGGCCGCCGCCAGGGGGACCAGCATGTTCACGAACGATTGCGGCAGGCTGGGCGTGAACAGGAACGCCTGCAGGAGCAGCCACTCCGAGACGAAGCCGTTGAGTGGCGGAATGCCGGCGATCGCCAGCGTCCCGACCAGCGCGAGCCACGCGACCCATGGCATCCGGTGTATGAGCCCACCGAGCTTGCCCAGGCTACGCTCCTTCGTCGCGTGGAGCACCGACCCGGTTGCGAGGAACAGCAGGCTCTTGTACAGCGCGTGATTGAGCGTGTGATAGAGCACCGCGGTCAGCGTGATTGCGGCGAGCAGCGTCTTGCCGTAGGCCTTGAACAGGATGGCGAGACCGATCCCGGCGACGATGATCCCGATGTTCTCGATCGACGAATAGGCGAGCAGGCGCTTCATATCGGTCTGCACCGCGGCGAAGATGACGCCGAAGAGCGCGGTGACGAGCCCGAGCGCGAGGGCGATCACGCCCCACCACCAGAGCTGGCCGTTGAGCAGGTCGAACGTGACGCGCAGGATCCCGTAGATCGCGGTCTTCAGCATCACGCCGCTCATCATCGCCGACACCGGAGAGGGTGCCGCGGGATGCGCCTCGGGGAGCCAGACATGCAGCGGCAGCAGCCCGGCCTTGGCGCCGAAGCCGACGAGCGCGAGCAGAAACGCGACCGTCGGCCAGGCTCCGCCCAGGATCATCGAGCGCATCGAACCGAACGTGTAGTCGCCGCTGCCGCCCTGCAGCACGCCGAAGCACAGCAGGATCGCGATGGCGCCGACGTGCGCGATCAGGAGATAGAGGAAGCCGGCCCGGCGGATCTCGGGGATCCGGTGCTCGGTCGTCACGAGGAAGAACGAGGTCAGCGCCATCGACTCCCAGGCGACCATGAACGAATACGCGTCGTCGGCGACGAGCACGAGCGCCATCGCCGCGAGGTAGGAGTGGTACTGGAAGCAGATGACGCCGGGGGCGGTGCCGTCGCTCGAGCGGAAGTAGCCTGCGGAGAACAGCGAGATCGCAACGGTCGTTGCGCCGAGGATCAGCAGAAAGAATGCCGACAGCGGGTCGAGACGCAGGTGGAACGGCAGGTCCGGGAGTCCGAGCGGAAGCACCGCCGAATGCGGCAGTGAACCGAGCGCTGAACCCGCGACGACCGCCAGCGCCAGCGCGACGGCGGCGCCGGCGGGGAACAGCGCGTGGCTGATGAAGCGCAGGTTGCGCGGCCGCACGAGCCCGAGCGCGCCGATCACCAGCCACGCGACGATGGCCGTTACGGCGAGATCCAGCGGTGTCGGACTCATCGGCAGACGGTCCGCCTCAATGCGCGGGAGACCGGCGGGGACGGCATCGTGGCAGCGTCACTTGACACGCATTCCGGGCTGCGCCCCCGTGTCCGGCGACAGCAGGAAGATTCCGGGACCCTCGCCCGACGCGGCGAGCACCATGCCCTCGGAGAGTCCGAACTTCATCTTGCGCGGCGCCAGATTGAAGACGATCGGCGTCAGGCGTCCGATGAGAGCCTCAGGTTTGTAGGCGGACTTGATCCCCGCAAAGACGGTGCGCGGACCGCCATCACCCACGTCGAGTGTCAGCTTGAGCAACTTGTCGGCACCCTCGACCTGTTCCGCGTTGACGATCCTGGCGATCCGCAGGTCGACCCTCGCGAAATCGTCGATCGAAATCGTCGCGGCCACGCCTGGCGCCGGCGCGGATCCGGTCGGCGCCCCCACCGGCGTGGATCCGGTCGGCGCCCCCACCGGCGTGGATTCGGTCGGAGCCCCAACCGGCGTGGATTCGGTCGGCGCCCCGACCGGTGCGGATCCGGTCGCAGTGCGCACCGGCGCGGATGCGGTCCGAGCGCCTGCCGGCGCGGTCGGTCCCTCGAGCAGCGCGTCGATCTGCTTCGGATCGATGCGTGCCATCAGATGCTCGTACGGCCTGATCGTGGCGGGCTCGCCGCACGCGTCGTCCCACGTGAATTCCCGGTCGCGCCCGAAGAGCTCGCGCGCGACGCGCGACGCCACGGCAGGCAGCACCGGCGCCAGCATCACGGTCAACAGCTGGAAGCCCTGCAGCGCAATCGAGCAGACGGTCTGCAGCTCATCGCGGCGCGCCGGGTCCCTGGCGGCGAGCCACGGCTGCGCGGCGTCGAAGTCCTCGTTGATCCGGTCGGCGATCCGCATCGCGTCGCGCAGCACCTTGCTGTATTCGCGCCCGACGTAGGCTTCGGCCGCTGCGTTCGCCGCCGCCTGCGCGTCGGCCAGGCGGTTCGTCCGCTGCGTCGCGTCCTCCGCCGGCGTTGCCAGCCGGCCGCCGAACTGCCGCGTGATGAAGTTCGCGGCACGGCTCGCGATGTTGACGTACTTGCCGATGAGATCGCTGTTGACCCGGGCGACGAAGTCGTCGGGGTTGAAATCGATGTCCTCGACCCTCGCATTGAGCTTCGCCGCGATGTAGTAGCGCAGCCATTCGGGATTGAGGCCGAGATCGAGATAGACGTCCGGACTGATGCCGGTGCCGCGCGACTTCGACATCTTCTCGCCGGACGCCGTGAGGAAGCCGTGGACGAACACGTTGTCCGGCACCTTGTAGGGCGCGCCGGCAAACTTGAGCATCGCCGGCCAGAACAGCGTGTGGAAGTACACGATGTCCTTGCCGATGAAGTGGTACTGGTCGACGTCGGCGCTTTGCAGGAACTGGGCGAAGTCGACGCCCTGATTCGCGAGATGCGCCTTCAGGCTCGCAAGATATCCGACCGGCGCATCGAGCCAGACGTAGAAATACTTGCGCGGCGCGCCGGGGGGCAGGTCCGGGATCGGGATGCCGAAGTACGGCGCATCGCGCGAGATGTCCCAGTCGGACAGCCGCTTGTCGCCGTCCCCGCCGCCCTCGCCCAGCCATTCGAGCGCCTTGTTGGCCACTTCCGGCTGCAGCCGTCCAGGCTGCTGCGTCCAGGCACGCAGGAATTCGACGCATGCCGGATCCGACAGCCGGAAGAAGTAGTGCTCGGACGACCTGCGCACGGGCGCCGCGCCGGTGATCGTCGAATACGGGTTCCTGAGCTCGGTAGGGGCGTACACGGCGCCGCAGACTTCGCAGGCGTCGCCGTACTGGTCCTTCGCACCGCACTTCGGGCACTCGCCCTTGATGTAGCGATCCGGCAGGAACATCTGCTTCACCGGATCGTAGAACTGCTCGACCGCACGGGTGGCGATCAGCGACGGTGTGCGGTCGCGCAGGCGCCGGTAGATGTCCTGCGACAGCTCGACGTTCTCGGGCGAGTCCGTCGAGTGCCAGTGATCGAAGCTGATGTGGAACCCGTCGAGATGCTTCGGGCGCGTCGCCGCGATCTTCGCCACCAGCGCCTGCGGCGTCAGTCCCTCGGCGTCGGCTTTCAGCATGATCGGTGCGCCGTGCGTGTCGTCGGCGCACACGAAATGGACCTCGTGGCCGCGCATCCGCTGGAAGCGCACCCAGATGTCGGCCTGGATGTACTCCATGATGTGGCCGATGTGGAACGGCGCGTTCGTGTACGGCAGCGCCGTCGTGACAAAGAGCCGGCGGCGGCCGGACGGTGCGGCGGAGTTCGCGGACATCGAGGGAAAACCTTGCGCTCGGCAGGGCGAAGCGTCGATTCTAGCAAAGCACCGACGCCCTGGCCGTGAAAGGCGGTCGCGCTGTGCGAATTGTCGTCGTGCCGCGATTACCGGAATCGGCCGATTTTCGCTAATATCGGATACCCTTTCGCATTTCCACGAACATCTCCGCCGGAGCACCCGATGGCCATCACCGAGGCCGACGTTCAAACCCGCCTGCACGCGCTGATCGACCCGAATACGGGCAAGGATTTCGTCTCCGGCAAGGCGGTAAGGAAGATCCAGGTCGGGGCCGGAGACATCGTCGTCGATGTCCAGCTCGGCTATCCCGCCAAATCCCAGCACGAGATCCTGAAGAAATTAATTGCGCAGGAAATCGCCGCGCTGCCGGGCGCGCCGCGCGTCACCGTCAACATCACGCAGAAGGTCACATCGCATTCGGTCCAGCGCGGCGTGAAGCTGATCGCGGGCGTCAAGAACATCATCGCGGTTGCTTCCGGCAAGGGCGGCGTGGGCAAGTCGACGACCGCCGTCAACCTGGCGCTGGCGCTTGCGGCGGAAGGCGCCAGCGTCGGCGTGCTCGACGCCGACATCTACGGCCCGTCGCAGCCGATGATGCTGGGGCTCGCCGGCCGGCCCGAATCGAAGGACGGCAAGACGCTCGAGCCGCTGGAGGCGTACGGCCTGCAGGCGATGTCGATCGGCTTCCTGATCGATGCCGACACGCCGATGGTATGGCGCGGCCCGATGGTGACGCAGGCCCTCGAGCAGCTCCTCAAGGACACCAACTGGCGCCAGCTCGACTACCTGATCGTCGACATGCCGCCCGGCACCGGCGACATCCAGCTCACGCTCGCGCAGAAGGTGCCGGTCACCGGCGCCGTCATCGTCACGACGCCGCAGGACATCGCGCTGATCGACGCGCGCAAGGGGCTCAAGATGTTCGAGAAGGTCGGGGTGCCGATCGTCGGCATCGTCGAGAACATGAGCACGCACATCTGTTCGAAGTGCGGGCACGCCGAGGCCATCTTCGGCGAGGGCGGCGCGAAGAAGATGTGCGCCGACTACAACGTGCCCTTTCTCGGCGGGCTGCCACTCGACATCCGGATTCGCGAGCAGACGGACGCCGGGAGGCCCACGGTCATCGCCGATCCCGAGGGCAAGATCGCGGAGGTCTATCGCGAGATCGCCCGCCGGACGGCCGTGTTCGTCGCGCAGAAGGCCGAGGACTTCTCGGCGAAGTTCCCCTCCATCGTGGTTCAGAACACCTGACGGACCGATGCAAAGCTGCTGCGGGCCGATCTGCTTCGTTGCGCGCTCGCTCGGGATCCTCATGTACTTCCGTGTACGCTCCGGTCCCGCACTTGCGCGACGCCTCGCATCTCGGCCTCCTCGCGACGCTTTCCGGACCGCCGTCGCCATCGCCGCGTCCACGTGAGCGCGATTTGTCGAGGGGAGTTGCGTTGATCAAGTCGGACAAGTGGATCCGCCGGATGGCGGTCGCGACGAAGATGATCGAGCCGTTCGAGCCGGGCCAGGTGCGCGAGATCGACGGCCGCAAGATCGTCTCGTACGGCACGTCGAGCTACGGTTACGATATCCGCTGTTCGCGCGAGTTCAAGATCTTCACGAACATCAACTCGACGATCGTCGACCCGAAGGCGTTCGATGCCGGATCGTTCGTCGATTTCACCGGCGACGTCTGCATCATTCCGCCGAATTCGTTCGCGCTGGCGCGCACGGTCGAGTATTTCCGGATCCCGCGCAACGTGCTCACGATCTGTCTGGGCAAGTCGACCTACGCGCGCTGCGGCATCATCGTCAACGTCACGCCGTTCGAGCCGGAGTGGGAGGGCTACGTGACGCTCGAGTTCTCGAACACGACACCGCTGCCGGCCAAGATCTACGCGAACGAGGGCGTCGCGCAGGTGATCTTCTTCGAGTCCGACGAGATCTGCGAGACCTCGTACAAGGATCGCGGGGGCAAGTACCAGGGGCAGAAGGGCGTCACGCTGCCGAAGATCTGACCGTCCGGCCGGTGGCCGCCCGTCCGCGCCATGCGGCCCGAGCAGATTGCGGCAGGCGCGATGTCCGGCGCGGCGCGGGTCCCTTAGCCTGTGCGCCGGGAGGACCTGCAGCGATGATCGGAACCGGCGGGTCGAAAGCCGCATCGATTGCGATCATCGCGGTCTGCCAGGTCGCGGCAATGGCGCTGTGGTTCTCGGCATCGGCGATCATTCCGGCGCTCACCGCCGAGTTCGGCCTCGCCGGATTCGCTCAGGCCGCGCTGACGAGCGGCGTCCAGGCCGGATTCGTGGTTGGCTGCCTCGCGAGCGCGGTGCTGGGCCTCCCCGACCGGATCGATCCCCGGCGCCTGTTCGCCGTCTCGGCGTTTGTCGGCGCCGTGGCCAACGCGCTCCTGCTCGTCGTCGACCCCACGACGCTGGCAGCGCCGCTCCTGCGGGTGGTTACCGGGGCGTGCATGGCGGGCGTATATCCCGTCGGCATGAAGCTGGCCTCGACCTGGGCCAAGGGCGACATGGGCCTGATGGTGGGCATACTCGTCGGCGCGCTGACGCTGGGCTCGGCGTCACCGCACCTCTTCAATGCCCTCGGCGGGGTCGACTGGCGGATCCCGCTGGCGGCCGCGTCGGCAGGCGCACTTCTCGCCGCGGGCCTGATCGGTGCCGCCGGCATCGGCCCCAACCGCGCGCCGACCCCGCGGTTCGATCCGCGCGTCGTGGCGACCGCCTGGCGCGACGTTCCGCTGCGCCTCGCGAACCTCGGCTATCTCGGGCACATGTGGGAGCTCTACGCGATGTGGGCGTGGATCGGCGTCTTCCTCGACGCGAGCTTCGCGCTGACGCTGCCGGCCGGCATTGCGCCCTGGGCGGCCAAGCTCGCCGCGTTCGCCACGATTGCAGCCGGCGCCATCGGCGCGGTGGGAGCGGGGCTGCTGGCGGACCGGCTCGGGCGCACGACACTGACGATCGTGGCAATGGCGGTCAGCGGCAGCTGCGCGGCGACCGTAGGGCTGCTGTACGGCGGCGATCCCGTGTGGCTCGTTGCGTTGTGCGTCGTGTGGGGCGTCAGCATCGTCGCCGATTCGGCGCAGTTTTCGGCATCGGTCGCGGAACTCTCGGACCGCGCCTGGGTGGGTACGATGCTGACCGTGCAGACGGCGCTGGGCTTCACGCTCACGCTGGTGACGATCCACCTGATGCCGTACCTGGTCGGCGCACTCGGCTGGCGCAACGCGTTCGTCCCGCTGGCGATCGGCCCCGCGTTCGGCGTCTGGGCGATGGCGAGGCTGCGCGCGCATCCGCGTTCGACGGCGCTTGCCGGCGGGCGGCGCTAGGCCGCTCCGGAATCGCGTCTGGCGTCGCGTCGCGCGCCGGAGTATGGTGCCAACACGCCGGCGGATCCAAGAGGAGCCGGTGTCGTTTCTTCCGACATACCTGGAGGCAACCATGGCCTATCACCTCGAAGGACGGCTGCTCGAAGTCTGCAACTGCCGCGTGCTTTGTCCCTGCTGGATCGGCGAGGATCCCGACTTCGGGACCTGCGACACCATCGTCGCCTGGCATTTCGACAAGGGGACGATCGATGGCGTCGACGTCTCCGGCCGGACGATCGCGATGATCGCGCACGTGCCGGGCAACATTCTCAAGGGCAACTGGCGGGCGGCGGTGTACCTCGACGAGCGGGTCTCGCCGGCGCAGGAAGAGGCGTTGCTCGCCGTGTACACCGGCAAGAAAGGTGGGCCCATCGCCGACCTCGCGAAACTCGTCGGCGAGGTCGTGTCGGTGAACAAGGTGCCGATCACCTTCACCGTTCAAGGCGGCCACGGGACGATCAAGCTCGGCGACGCGGGCTACGCCGAGCTCGAGCCGTACAAGAATGCGACGGGTGCCACGACGACGCTGGCGGATACGGTGTTTTCGACGGTGCCGGGAGCGCCCGTGTTCGTCGGCAAGGCGTCGACTTACCGTTCGAAGAACGCGAAGCTCGGCATCGATCTCGACATCAAGGGGCACAACGCGCTGCAGAGCACGTTCGTGTTCCAGAGCTAGCCGCGGCCATCGCGTTCACGCTGTCCCGCCCGGTCCAGTAGCCGGGCGGGCGATGTCCGACGATCAACTCCGGCGCACGATCAATGGCGGCGACCGGCCACGGTACAGGCGCCCTGGGGTCCGGCCGGGCGGGGTGGCCCGCGCGGCAGCGCCTGCCGCTGTTCGCGCTGCTGGCGCTCCTCGTCGCCGCGGCGTGGGCGGCGCTCGCCCTCTGGAGCACGAGTCCCTATCGCGGGTACCTGGACCACGGTGGGTGGGGCGAAGCGGCTGCGCTTGCGGCGCTTTGCCGCGCCGTACCGGACGGCGATGTCGTCGTCCCCGCGTTGCTGCACGCGGCGGCCTGGGTGCTGATGATCGCGGCGATGATGCTGCCGACGACTTTTCCGCTGCTCGCGATGTTCCGGCGGATCACCGGCGAGCGGCCCGACGCGGACCGGCTCCTCCTGCTCGTCGTGTCGGGCTTCTTCGTCGCCTGGCTGGCGTTTGGTCTGGCCGCGCACAGCGCCGACGCCGCGGTGCGTTGGGCTGCCGCGCGCAGCGCTTGGTTCATGGTCCACGGCTGGGTCGTCGGCGCCGCCGTCCTCGCCGCGGCCGGGCTGTTCCAGTGGAGCGCGCTCAAGTACCGCTGCCTCGACGAATGCCGGACGCCGTTCGCCTTCGTTGCCGCCCGCTGGCATGGCCGGGCCCCGGCGCGCGAGGCATTCCGGATGGGGATCGACCACGGCATCTTCTGCGTTGGCTGCTGCTGGGCACTGACGCCGCCGACGTTCGTCGTCGGGATCGGCAACTCGGACGGATGCTCGCGCTTGCCGCGCTGATGGCAGTCGAGAAGAACCTGCCCGTCGGCCGGCGGCTGCGCACCCCGCCTCGGTCTGGCGCTCCTCGGCTGGGCCGCCGCGATCGCGCTGGCGAACCGCTGAGGCGACGCTCGGCGCCGGCCGCGGAACCGGGGCCGCCACCGGCCGTCGGCGCCGGCTTGTCGCGGCGCTGCAACGCCGAGCGCTGCGGCTGCGCATCTTCCGTAGCCACCGCGCGCGACTCGCCCCATAATGCGCGCCTTTCCAACCCTGCCGCGCGGGGACTCCCGGCGTGGCGCTGCTCCGGCCCAGGACGCCGACAGCGAGCCCGGCGGCCGAGCGCACCGCGCGCCGTATCCGCTTTCGATCGTCATCATCGACGAGGACTTCCGCTCCGAGAACGCCTCGCGGACGGTATCCGCGCCGGCGTCCTGCGATCCAGAAGGAGGGGATGGAGGTGCTTGGCGTGACGAGCTACGGCGACCTGTCGCAGTTCGCGAGCACAAGCTGGGCCTCCGCGTTCGTGCTGTCGATCGACGACGAGGAATTCACGCCGGACCGGAGGTCGACCCGGCCGTTCTCAACCTGCGGAAGCTTCAGCATCGTCATCCGCTTCGAAGAAACGCCGACATCCTGATCTACCTGTACGGCGAGACGCGCACGTCGCCATCCCCGACGATCTGCGCGAGCTGCACGGATCATCGACATGTTCGAGGACATGCTGCAATTCGTCGCCCGGCACATCATCCGCGAGGTCAAGGCCTACCTCGACTCCTTGCGCCACCGTCTTCCGGCTGCTCGACTACGCGCAAGGACGGCTCAAGATTCATGGCATTGCCCC
>CAWAOF010000028.1:0-79519 GCA_963783525.1 uncultured beta proteobacterium | reverse complement strand
CAAATACCTCGTCGGCATCGATCCGCGCCGACGCAGCGTTGAACAAGTGATCGTTGAAAAGATGGTCGGGCCCGTGCGCGACCGGGGCGATCGTGCAGCCCGTGAGCGCTATGGAAACCAAGGCAATACCGCCAAATTCCTCATCCCGTGCATCGTTTTCCCGTCGGCCGGTTGCCGGGCAGGTGCAATCCGATCGAGCCCGCTGCAACGACTGGGCCACGGATTCATTCTATGCCCAAAGCCCGCGCGACATGCGGCAGAGGGGGCTTACGCAAGAAAGCCATCCGCCCGCGGGGCGACCGAGCCGGATCCGGCGCAGGCGACGGACCAGGCCGGCAGCAGCCGACCCGGCGGCCCCGGCGACCGAGAGTTGTCGACCACAATTCCAGTCATTGGCCAGCCCAACGAACGCCGGGATTGGCGCATGCTGCAAGGCACCTGCAGGGTCTTCTCCATGATGATGCCGCACCGCACAACGGCCTCCGCAGCAGCCGATGACGCGACGGTGAAACCCGCGCCGATTGTGGCATTTTGGTCAAATCGGTGGGTCCGCGCCGTCGCCGCCCTGGTCGCTGACAACAAATTTGCAACAATTTCGACACGGCTGTCGCGACATCATGCGTTTTCGTTGCCGTCGCAAATCGCGTTGCGGTAGTGTCGCAACTGCTACCGACAAGGCGAACGCCCCGGGCCGCGCTAAATCTCTGGAAGGCCTTCGCCGACGGGAACTCGAACTCAATGAAATCCACACAGGGGGGGCTCTGAATGTCGCCAAGAATGAAAGCATTGCCGCTGCGGTTGCGCAGTTGATCGCCAGCGGTGCAATTTCCGTCGTCGCGATGGCGCCGGCCATCGCGCAGACTCCGTCCGCGGGCGTCACCGCCCCGACGGGCAGCCAGCGGACAACCGATCCGGATCGAGGTGACCGGTTCCAACATTCCCCGCACCGATACGGAAACCCCGAGCCCGGTCCAGGTGCTGACGGCGGAGGACCTGGCCCGCTCCGGCTACACGACGGTCAGCGAGGTGCTGCGCGACGTCACCGCCAACGGCCAGGGCCTGCTGAGCCAGGGCATTCGACCGCGCGTTCGCGGGCGGTGCGAGCGGCGTGGCGCTGCGCGGTCTGGGTGTCGGCGCGACGCTGGTGCTGGTCGACGGCCGGCGCATGGTCGGGTATCCGCTTCCGGACGACAACCAGAGCAATTTCGTCGACATCTCCAGCATCCCGTTCTCGGCGATCGAACGGATCGAAATTCTGCTGGACGGGGCGTCCGCGATCTACGGGTCGGACGCGATCGGCGGCGTGGTCAACGTCATCCTGAAGAAGACCTATCACCGGCACGCAGCTCACCGGCGAACGCGGGATCACGTCCCAGGGCGACGGCGCCAACGTGCACGTGTCGATCGCCCAAGGTTTCGGGGATGCGCGGTCCGGTCAACGGTATCTTTTCGGTCGAATTCCGCCATCAGAATGCGATCAAGCTACGAGGATCGTTCGGGCGAGGACTGGGCGACCATGAACTGGAGACCGTTCGGCGGCGATGACCTCCGGCCCGGCGCAGACGCCCCTTCGGCCTCACGTCCACCCCTATGCTGAATGCAGCCCATACCTCGGCGGAGCGCGGCAACACCGCGCGCGGGCATTACGTCTTCCTGAACGCCAACTGCACTTTCCGAGCGCTGCGAGCCAGCCAGTGCGTGTACGAGAACACGTGGACGCGTGATCCAGCCCGAAACGCAGAACGTGAACGTCTCGGCCGCTTCAACGGAGGCTGGGCGACGGCTGGTCAGGCACGCCTCGACGGCTCCTACTTCTACAGCGAAGCCAGAACCCGTCGAACCAGGCGGCCGCGCGGCCGCAAGGCACCTACGGAGGAAACATAGCGTTCGGCCCGGGAGTGCCAGCACCATCCTGAACGCGATTAGCCTCACCAATCCCCGGTGGGTTCCGGGTCCCCGCGACCTATCCCGGCAATCCGTTTGGTGTTCCGGCCTTCGTCCGGGCGGTGCTGCCCGATATACGAGCCAGAACAATCACTTCGAAACCGGAACGACGCGCCTCGTGGCCCAGCTGAACGGGCATGGTATGCCGACTGGGACATCAATGTTGCCGGCGGGTACACGCAGGTGCGGGGAGACGGTCACGCGTACCGATTACGTCAACTATAACAATCTGGATCATCGCATTGAACGACCCGGTCAATCCTCTCAAGCTGACGGGCGGCAACAGTGCCGCAATGATGGAACTTCATCGCGCCGTCAGTCCAGACCACGTCGCACCAACGAGTTGGATTTTGTCCAGGCCACCGCGTCGACGGAACTGATGAAGCTGAGGGCGGGCCACTCGGGTTCGCGGTCGGCGGCGAGCTATATCTACAACAAGCTCGACGCGACAACGCCGCCCCATGCAAGGTGGGGACCGTGGCCGGTTCAACTGCGCCTACGCAGTCGGAAACCAGAGCAACTACGGCCTTCTACGCGGAATTGAATGCGCCGGTCCTGAAGAGGCTGGAGCTCAATGGCGCGATTCGCTACGACTACTACGACACCTACGGCGGCCAGTGGACGCCGAAGATCGGCGCGAAATGGACGCCATGAAAGGACTCGCCCTCCGCGGGACGTGGGGGCAGGGATTCCGGGCACCGTACATCACCGAGAACGGTGACGCCCAACACGATTCGGCGTGAATTCGATCCGGGATCCGATGCTGTGCCCGGTCAGCAAGGCCGATGGCACGCCGAACCTGACTCGCCGCAGAACGTGCCGATCTACTGCAGCTTCTCCGTGGCCTTCCTGCAGAGCACGAATAGGACCTGCAGCCGGAGAAGTCGGACAACTGGACCGTCGGGCTTGGTGTGGAAGCCGATCAAGAACTGGTCGACGACCGTCGACTACTACTCGATCAGCCTGAAGAACCAGATCATCTCCGACGGCGCTAGGTTCTCAACTCGTATCCGTAGCGCGGTCCGCAGGGTCCCGCAACTGCGTCACGTATGGGCGACGGCACGCACCGGGCATTTCGTCGGTGGGCCACATCATGTACGTCAGCGTGCCGCTACGTCAACGCGCAGACGACGAAGACGACGGGCCTCGATCTCGGGACCGTCTACACGTTCAAGCTCGAGGACGCAAACCGGATCAAGCTCGGCGCCCAGTGGAGCCACATCTTCAACTACGACCTGAGCTCGAAGGCGTGACGTACAAGCTCGCCGGAACGCACGGGCCGGCGTATCGTCTCCGGCAACACCGGCAACCCCGAAGGACCGCCTCCAGCTGACCGGGCAATGGGCGAACGGGCCCGTTCACGGCCACGCTGATGGGCAATTATATCGGGTGCTTTAGCTGACCGATCCGTCCTAGGCCGGTTTACCTGCACCGACGCGATAAACGCCCCAACGTCGAGCGCGTTCGCCGAAACCCGGACGGATACCCGCGGACCTCTGCACAGTCGAAGAGCTTCTGGTACTGGAACCTGCAACCTCCAGTGGCAGTACAACAAGCAGACGATGGTCCAGTTCGTCGGTGACGAACCTCTTCAACGCCAAGGCACCGGTCGACATGGCACCTATGCTGGCGCGGGCGACACCGGACCAGCACCAGACGGGCGCGCCGTACAACCCGTCGTTGCACTGGGCTGGCGCGGTCGGACCGTCGTTCATGCTAGGCGTTCACGTACAACTTCTGATCGCGCCCGTTCAGGCAGCACTGCAGCGAACCGCCCGGAGCCCTCCGGGCGGTTTTTTTTGCGCGGTGCGTCTCGCGATGCGGTGCGTGGCGACGCGGCCGATCGTGAGGTCGCGAGCACGGCTCGCCACCTCCGGTCGTCCAGGACGGGAACCCGCTGCCGCGAGCGCTGTCTACGACGCCGGCCACGTTGCAATCCCGGCCGGGAACAGGGATCATCGCGCACCTTCCAGCGCCCACCCGTGCCGCGCCCGACGCCACTGAACGCCATGTCCGCAGTCTCGAGATTCGTTCCGCACTGCCAATCAGCCGCTGGACGTTTGCCTTCGTCGCGATCCTGGCGGGCGCATTCTCGGGCAACGTGCTCGCGGCGGCCGACGCGGCTGCCGTTGAGGGCGGCAAATGGATGCATGCCTATGCCGCCTACGGCGAGCCCAAGTATCCGAAAGGCTTCCGGAACTTCGATTACGTGAACCCGGACGCCCCGAAGGGGGGAACGCTGCAGCTGCAGAATCCCGACCGCCGCACGAGCTTCGACAAGTTCAATCCGTTCACGATCAGGGGGCAGTCGCCCGCGGGGCTCACCACGCTGATGTTCGAATCCCTCGCGGTACGCTCCGGCGACGAGCCGGGCACGATGTACGGCCTCATCGCCGAGGAAATGCAGGTGGCCGCGGACAAGTCCTGGATCGCGTTTCGGATCAACCCCAAGGCGCGCTTCACCAACGGCGATCCGGTGACTGCCGCCGACGTCAAGCACTCGTTCGAGATGGTGACGAGCAAGGCGGCCGCGCCCGCCACCCGCGCGCAACTGGAAGGGGTGAAGGGTGCGACGGTGCTCGATGAGCGGACGATTCGCTTCGATCTCAAGGATCGCACTTCCGACACGATCTTCAACCTCGGCGGCTTGCCGGTGTTCTCGCCGAAATGGTCGCTCGGTGCGGACGGCAAGCCGAAGAAATTCGACGAGATCGTCAACGAGTACCCGATCACGTCCGGCCCGTACACGATCGCCGCCACCGATGCGCCGCGGCGCATCGAATTCAAGCGCGATCCCAACTACTGGGCGCGCGACCTCGGCGTCTCCCGCGGGCAGTACAACTTCGACCGCATCGTCTACCGGTACTACCAGGACAACGCGATTGCGATGGAAGCGTTCAAGGCCGGCGAATTCGACTTCCTGATGGAGTACTCGGCGCGCCGCTGGGCGCGCCTGCATTCGGGGGCCAAGTGGGACGACAAGCGGATCATCAAGGAGGAGTTCCCCAGCGGCTTCGGACAGGGTCTGCAGTCGTACATCTTCAATCTGCGCAGGCCCCTGTTCCAGGATCGCCGCGTGCGCGAGGCGCTCGTTCTCGCCTACGACTTCGCGGCGATCAACGTCTACAAGCAGTACAAGCGCACGAACAGCGTGTTCGCGAACTCCGAATTCGCGGCGGTCGGGATGCCCACGGCGGCCGAGCTGGCGCTGCTCGAGCCGTTCCGCGCCGAGTTGCCGGCGGCGACGTTCGGCCCGGCCTGGGAGGATCCGCGGACGGACACGGCGCCGAATGCGCTGCGCGAAAATCTCAAGAAGGCGCGGCGGCTGCTGGAGGAGGCCGGCTGGAAGATCGGCCCGGACGGCATGCTGCGCAACGCGAAAGGCGAGCCGTTCGAATTCGAGTGGCTCGAGGCCGGCGATGCGCTCGGCCGGCGCGAGGCCGTGTTCCAGCGCAACCTCGCCATGCTCGGGATCAAGCTCAATCTGCGGCTCGTGGACTTCGCGCTCTACCGCAAGCGGATCGAGACGTTCGACTTCGACATGATCAACATCAAGTCCGGGGACTGGGCGCTGCCCAATGCCGCGGACCTCAAGGCCCAGTTCGGCAGCGCCGCGGCGGATGAGCAGGCATCGAGCAACTACGGCGGCGTGAAGAGCCGGGCCATCGACTTCCTGCTCGAGAAGATGGACCGCGCGCAGACCATGGACGAGGTCCGCACCGCTGCGCGCGCGCTCGACCGCGTCTTCATGCACGAGCACTATGTGGTGCCCGACCTCTACGCCGGCACCAACCGCGTTTCGCGCTGGGACAAGTTCGGCATCCCGAAGACGGTTCCCAAGTTCTACACCATATCGACCCCCAGCGACTGGATGCAGTGGGCGGTCACCGCGTGGTGGGACAAGTCGGCCGCCGGAAGAAATAGCGAACGACGATAGCGAACGACGATGCTCGCATATATCGGCAGGCGGCTCCTGCTCATGATTCCGACGCTCCTCGGCGTGCTGACGCTGACGTTCGTCATCATCCAGCTCGTCCCCGGGGGTCCCATCGACCAGCTGCTGGCCGAGGCGCGGGCCGGCACCGGCGGCGAAACCGGCGGCTACTCGGCGCGCCGCGATCTCGACAAGAAGCAGGTCGAGGAACTGAAGAAGCTCTACGGCTTCGACAAGCCGCCCGTCGAGCGCTACGTCGCGATGCTGAAGAGCTTCGCGCAGTTCGATCTCGGCCGCAGTTTCATGCGCAACAAGGATGTCTGGCAGCTGATCAAGGAGAAGCTGCCGGTGTCGATCAGCCTCGGCCTGTGGACGTTCCTGATCTCCTACCTGATCTCGGTGCCCCTGGGCGTGGCCAAGGCCGTGCGCGAAGGCGACCGGTTCGACACGCTGACCACCCTCGTCGTCCTGGTGGGCTATGCGATTCCGGGCTTCGTGCTCGGCGTGCTGCTGATCGTGCTGTTCGCGGGGGAACGTTTCTGGACTGGTTTCCGCTTCGCGGCCTCGTGTCCGACAACTGGTCGGCGATGAGCTGGCCGCACCGGATCGTCGATTACCTGTGGCACCTGGTCCTGCCGCTGATCTGCTACTCGATCGGCAGTTTCGCCATCGTGACGATGCTCACCAAGAACACGTTCATCGAGGAGATCCGCAAGCAGTACGTGCTGGTCGCACGCGCGAAGGGCCTCGCCGAGAAGCGCGTGCTGTTCAAGCACGTCTTCCGCAACGCGCTGATCCCGATCATCACCGGCTTTCCGTCGGCGTTCATCGGCGCGTTCTTCGCCCAATCGCTGCTGATCGAGACGATGTTCTCGCTCGACGGCCTCGGCCTCCTCTCCTACGAGTCGCTGGTCCGGCGCGACTATCCGGTCGTTCTGGGCACGCTGTATTTCTTCACCCTGATCGGGCTCGTCGTGAAGCTGATCGGCGACCTGATGTACGTCGTGGCGGATCCCCGCGTGCAGTTCGAGGCAGTGGGCAAATGAGCGCGCCAATGAGCGCGCCGGCGACGGATCTTGCGGTCGATCCGCGCGAGGAAGCCGGGCCGGCCGCCCCCGAGGGAGTGCGCGCGACGGCGCTATCTCCCACGCGACGCGCATGGGCACGGTTCAAGCGCAACCGTCTCGGGCACATTTCCCTGCTGGTCTTCACCGGCATGCTGGTCGTCGGCATGCTGGCGGAGCTTTTCTCGAACGAGCGTCCGCTCGTCGCGCGGTACCAGGGCGAGTGGTTCTTTCCGCTCGTCACGAACCAGCCGGAAACACGGTTCGGCGGCGATTTCGCGACGCCCACCGACTGGCACGATCCGTTCATCAAGGACCAGTTCGCCAGGGATGGCAATTTCGCCTTGTTCACGCTCAACAGGTTCGGCGCGAACACACTCGAATACTACGCGCGCGCCGCGGACCCCGTGGCACCGCAGGCGGGACATTGGCTGGGGACCGATTCCGCCGGACGGGACATTACCGCGCGTCTGCTGTACGGCTTTCGCGTCAGCATCCTGTTCGGCCTCGCGCTGACGCTGGTCGGCACCGCGCTCGGAATCCTGATCGGTGCGCTGCAGGGCTATTTCGGCGGGTATGTCGACCTGACCGCGCAGCGGGTCATCGAGATCTGGAGCGCCGTGCCGGAGCTCTATCTGCTGATCATCGTCGCGTCGATCTTCTCGCCGTCGGTTCTGCTGCTGATCGGGGTCTTCGCGCTCTTCGGGTGGATACCGCTTGCCGACTATGTGCGCGCGGAGTTCCTGCGCAACCGCAATCTCGAGTTCATCAAGGCGGCGCGAGCGATGGGCCTGTCCAACGCGCAGATCATGTGGCGCCACCTGCTGCCCAACTCGATGACGCCGGTCATCACGTTCCTCCCGTTCCGGATGAGCGCGGCGATCCTGTTCCTCACGGCGCTCGACTTCCTCGGGCTGGGCGTGCCCGCATTGCCGTCGCTTGGCGACCTGCTGCGCGAGGGGAAGGAGAACCTCGATGCGTGGTGGATCGCGGTGCCGACGTTCATCGTGCTGTCGCTGACGCTGCTCTTGCTCACGTTCATCGGCGACGCGCTGCGCGACGCCTTCGATACGCGGAAGTCATGAGCGCCGACCGCGCCGCTGCTCGCCGTCGACGGCCTCACCGTCGATTTCGGCCCGTCCCGCGTCGTCGATCGCATCTCATTCACGGTGGCCGCCGGCGAGAAGTTCGGTCTCGTCGGCGAATCGGGGTCGGGCAAGTCGGTGACCGCGCTGTCGATCCTGCGCCTGGTCGAGGCGGCGAGCTACGCGGGCGAGATCCGCTTTCTGGGCGAGAACGTGCTCGCGAAGGCCGACCGCGAGATGCAGGAACTGCGCGGGCGCGATATCGCGATGATCTTCCAGGAGCCGATGACCGCGCTCAACCCGCTCTATACGGTCGGCAACCAGATCGCGGAAGTGCTCGAGTTGCACGAGGGGCTGCGGCCGCCCGCGGCGCGCGCGAAGGCCATCGAGATGCTGGCCAAGACGGGCATTCCGGATCCGGAAAGCCGCGTCGATGCCTACCCGCACCAGTTGTCGGGCGGCCAGCGGCAGCGCGCGATGATCGCAATGGCGCTCTCCTGCAATCCAAAACTGCTGATCGCGGACGAGCCGACGACCGCCCTCGACGTCACGATCCAGGCGCAGATTCTCTCGCTGCTGGACGACCTGCAGCGCGAATACGGGATGGCGATCCTGTTCATCACCCATGACCTCAACCTCGTGCGGCGGTTCACGCAGCGCGTCGGAGTGATGGAGCGCGGCCGGCTGGTGGAGCAGGGGCCGACGGCGGAGGTGTTCGCGCGGCCGCAGCATCCCTATACGGTAAGGCTCATCAACAGCCGCCCGGTACGCACCGTGCATCCGGTGCCGGCGAGCGCGCCGATCCTCGCGTCCGGCAAGGACGTCACGGTCGAGTTCGTCACGCGCGAGGGATGGTTCGGCAAGAACGTGTTCCGCGCGGTGCGCAATGCGACGCTCGAGCTGCGCCGTGGCGAGACGCTCGGCATCGTCGGCGAATCCGGGTCCGGCAAGACCACGCTTGGCATGGCGCTGCTCGCGTTGCAGCCGATCGCGGCCGGCAGCGTGTCGCTCGAAGGCGTGCGCCTCGATGGCGCCGACCGGCAGGTATTGCGCTCGATGCGCCGCCGGATGCAGGTCGTGTTCCAGGATCCGTTTGCCTCGCTCAGCCCGCGGCTGACGATCGAGCGGATCGTCGGCGAGGGCCTCGAGACGCATATGCCCGAACTGACGAGGCAGGAGCGCCGCCAGCGGATTGTCGCCATGCTGGCCGAGGTCGGTCTGTCCGAGGCACACGGGGTCTCCGACCTCCTGACCCGGTACCCGCACGAGTTTTCCGGCGGGCAGCGGCAGCGGATTGCGATCGCTCGCGCGGTCGTCCTGCAGCCCGAGGTGCTGGTGCTGGACGAGCCGACATCGGCGCTCGACGTGTCGGTGCAGCAGCAGGTGCTGCGGCTGCTCGCGGCGCTGCAGGTCAAGTACGGGATGAGCTATGTGTTCATCAGCCACGATCTCGCGGTCATGCGGGCGATGGCGCACCGGGTGCTGGTCATGAAGGATGGCGAGATCGTCGAGCAGGGCGAAGCCGAAGCGCTGTTCGCCGCGCCGGTGCAGCCCTACACGCGCACGCTGCTCGCTGCCGCGCTGCTGACGTAGGCGCGACGCGGCGCGGGTCGCCGGCGCGATCCCGTTTCCGGGTCCCCGCCACGATCCTGTTTCCGGGTCGCTGGCGATGATTGCGAAGCTTGGTGCCGCGCGCACGTGGGGCTAGAATCGTCCCCGGAATCGACCTCAATCGCCGCAAAGGAAGCACCGATGAACAATCATGTGGCCGCCGTCCTGCTCGCCATCGTCATGGCCGCGGTCGCGGCGCCGTTCGCGCGGGCCGAAGGCAGCGTCGCCGACGTGACCGACATGCAGGCGCTGCGCGCGTCGGTCCGGGCCGACAAGAAAGCCCTGGTGGCGTCGACGCTCCAGCTGACCGACGCGGAGGCGAAGAAGTTCTGGCCGCTCTACGATGCCTACCAACGCGATATCGACGTCGCCAATCGTGAGCGCGCGCTGGTCGTCAAGGACCTGGTCGGCGCCGACAAGCCGCTTTCCAACCTCTACGCCAGGAATCTGGCGAAGGAATTGGTGCTTGCCGACGAGATGGAGGTCAAGGCGCGACGTGTCCTGTACAACCGCGTGATGAAGGTGCTGCCGGCGAAGAAGGCGGCGCGCTACCTGCAGCTCGAAGCGAAGATCCGCGCCGTCCAGGCCTACGACATCGCGCAGACCATTCCGCTCGTCCAATAGTGCGCGTGGCGGAAATCCCGGTTTTTTTTGCTTTTTCGCGCGGAGCGCATTAGCATCTGGCCCTTTCCCGGGGGAGGCCCGACCATCGGTCGGTGGCCTGTCAGTTTGCCGGTGCGCCGTACCGCGTCCCGCCGCCGGAGCGCGGGACTCCCGGACCCTGTGCCGCTTTCTCACCGAAAATTCCTTTGTCTGGAGACAACATGCTGAAAATGACCCGTTTGGCCGCACTGGCCGCGGTCCTCCTTGTCGCCTTGTCCGCCGCGACCGTTCCGCAAGTGGGGCAGGCGCAGCCTGCACCCGGGCCGGCCGCCGCCGCGCCGGCCGAGCCCGCGGCGGCGCCGGCCGCGCCGGCCGCGCCGGCGCCCAAGGCTTCGGCCTCGGGCCGTGCGACCGAAGTCGTCGACAACCCCTACGGGCTCGAGGCGTTGTGGAAGGGTGGCGACGCCGTCGCCCGGATCACGCTGGCGATCCTCGCCATCATGTCGGCCGGGAGCTGGTACATCATCTTCATCAAGGTGTACGAGCAGTTCAAGATGGGCAAGGCGGCACGCGCCGCCGACGAGTCGTTCTGGCAGGCGCCCTCCGTGCAGGAAGGCACGGCGGGACTGGCGAAGACCAGCCCGTTCCGGTTCATCGCCGAGACCGGGATCGAGGCGACGAACAAGCACACGGGCCTGCTGCAGCAGGTCGACATGAACGAGTGGATCTCCATGTCGATCCAGCGCGCGATCGACAACGTGCACAGCCGCACGCAGGACGGCCTTGCCTTTCTGGCCACCGTGGGCTCCACCGCGCCGTTCGTGGGACTCTTCGGCACGGTCTGGGGCATCTACCATGCGCTGACGGCGATCGGCATCGCCGGGCAGGCGTCGATCGACAAGGTCGCGGGCCCTGTGGGCGAGGCCCTGATCATGACGGCGTTCGGCCTGGCGGTCGCCGTGCCCGCGGTCCTGGGCTACAACTGGCTCGTCCGTCGCAACAAGACCGCGATGGAATACGTCCGCAGCTTCGGCGCCGACTTGCACGCCGTGCTGCTGAGCGCCCCGAAATCCGCGGCGAAGGCCTGAGCCATGGCGATGAACGTCGGCCCCTCCGACGGCGAGGACGAGGTCGTCTCCAGCATCAACACGACGCCCCTGGTCGACGTGATGCTCGTGCTGCTGATCATCTTCCTGATCACCATTCCGGTCGTCACCACGTCGATTCCGGTCCAGTTGCCGAAGGAAGTGAACGAGGTCCGCGAGTCCAAGCCCGAGAACATCGTCATCTCCGTCGATGTGAGCGGCGCCATCTATTGGAACGACCTCAAGCTCTCCAGCACCAACGCGCTGATCGACCGGCTGAAGAAGATCGCCGTGCTCGTGCCGCAGCCCGAAGTGCAGATTCGCGGCGATGGCGGCGCCAAGTACGACTCGGTCGGGCGGATCATCTACGCCTGCCAGCGCGCGGGAATCGCGAAGGTCGGATTCATTACCGAACCGCCGGTCCGCGGTGGTTGAGCCGGCTCGTGCGACTCGCAAACGGGAACCGAACATGGCAATGAACGTAGGCTCGGGCGGCGGATCGGGAGATCCGGATCTGATGATGGACATCAACACCACGCCGCTGATCGACGTGATGCTGGTGCTGCTGGTCATGCTGATCATCACGATCCCGATCCAGCTCCATTCGGTCAATCTCAATCTGCCGACGGGCAACCCGCCGCCGCCTCTGGTCAAGCCCGAGGTCGTGAAGATCGATATCGACAGCGGCAGTCTGATCTACTGGAACGGCGAGACCGTCGATCGCCCGGCGCTCGAAGAGAAGCTCAAGGCCGCGGCGGCGCAGGCGGTCCAGCCGGAACTGCATCTGCGTCCGGACAAGTCGGCAAAATACGATATCGTCGCCGGCGTCATGGCGTCGTCGCAGCGGCTCGGGCTCACCAAGATCGGCATCGTGGGCAGCGAGCAGTTCGTCGAGTAGCGCGGCGCGGACCGGCCGCCTCGGCGCGCAATCGGAGTCGACAACAATGTTGGACTACGCACAGCAGCAGAGAGACCCGACCAAGCATCTGATCGGGATCACGTTCGTCATTCTCATGCACCTGCTGCTGATCTACGCGCTGTTGGCGGGGCTCGGCCGCGCGGTCGTGGAAGTGATCAAGAAGCCGCTTTCCGCCACGATCGTCGACGAGATCAGGGCGCCGCCGCCACCACCGCCCCCGCCGAAGAAGATCATCGAAATGCCGAAGGTGCAGGCGCCGGTCGAGACCTACGTTCCGCCGCCCGACATCCCCGTTGCGCGCCCCGCCCATCGCACCCGTCATCACCGCGGTAACCCCGACGCCGCCGGCCGAGCCGCACGTGATCGCGCCGCCGCCGGTCGTCGCACCGCCCGCGCCGCCGGCGCCGCCGAAGCCCGCAATACGGCGGGGCATCGCTCGTCTGTCGGGGGACTACCCGACCTACCCGCCCGCCGCCATCCGCGCCCGCATCGAAAAGGGGCGCGTCCTCGCGCGCGTGATGATCGACGAAAAGGGCGACGTCACCGAGGTCATCATCGTATCGGCCGAACCACCGCGACACTTCGACAAGGCCGTCATCGAAGCGCTCAAGGGCTGGAAGTTCGCAGCCGAGGGCGAGAAATACATCGGCGAAGTCGAGGTGACCTTCACCCTGAAGGATTGAGAGCGCGCGCGAGCCGGGCGCAGTAGCGCGCGCGAGCAGTGCGTGGGGATGCGACCGGGGCGAGTCGACGCTTGCGGCCGCCGCGCCTCGACGGTGCGGGACGCCCGGGGGCGCGTGCTATCATTCCTGAAAACGCACGGTCGCTGCGAAAGTCTCCGCCGCGCGCCGATTCGTGCCGATTCCCCGCGCGGTAGCATGCGCGCGGCCACAATCGTCGTTCCCGGCAACGGCTTGCCCACGAACCTGCGAAGCCTGGTGCGTCTACCTTCCCTCCCGCGCATTGTCCTCCGCGGTGCGCGGGCGCTCGGGGTGCTCGGGCTGGCGCTGTCCTCCGCATTCGCCTCGCTCGCCCATGCGGCCGAGGAGACGGTGACGCTCAACTTCGTCAACGCCGACATCGAAGCCGTCGTCAGGGCGGTCGCCGAGATCACCGGCCGCAACTTCGTGATCGATCCGCGGGTGAAGGGCACGGTCAACATCGTGTCGGCCAAGCCCGTCGCCAGGAGCCTCGTCTACCCGACGCTGCTTTCGGCGCTGCGGTTGCTGGGGTTCACGGCCGTCGAAGGCGACGGAATCGTGAAGATCGTCCCGGAAGTCGACGCCAAGCAACAAGGCGGTGCCGTCTCCCAGGGGCCGCTCGCCGGCGGCGGCGATCGGCTGGTGACGCAGGTCGTCCAGCTCCGGTACGAATCGGCCCAGCAGCTCGTCAACGTGCTGCGGCCGCTGATCACGCCGAACAACACGATCGCTGCCTACGCGGGCAGCAACGCGCTCGTCATCACCGACTATGCCGACAATCTGAAGCGGATCGACCGGATCATCGCGTCGCTGGACCAGCCGCCGGGTGGCGAACCGATCGTGGTGCCGGTGCGCCACGCGTCGGCAGTGGACCTCGTCGTGCTGCTGAACCGACTGGTCGCGGACGGCGGAACACCGGGGGCCGCGGGGCCCGGGACCGGTGATGCGCAACAGCGGATCACCATAATCGCCGATCCGCGGTCGAACAGCATCCTCGTGCGCGCCGACAATCCCGGCCGCCTCGCGCGCATCCGGCAGTTGATCAACGATCTCGACACGCCGGGCAGGCCCGGCGGCAACATGTTCATCGTCTACCTGAAGAATGCCGAGGCCGCGCGCGTGGCGCAGACGCTGCGGGCGATGCTGACGGGCAGCGACGGCGGCGCGCCGCAGGCCGGTGGTCCGGCGGCGTCGGCGCAGCCGCCGTCCCTTGCCGGCACCGGGGCGATGGCAGGCGCGGCGCCCGCGGCGACCTCCGCACTGTCCGGCTCTGCAGTCGGCGGGCGCTGTGTCATTCTCGGCAAACGGTGCGTCGATCACCGCGGATACGGCGAGCAACGCGCTCGTCATCATGGCGCCGGAGCCGGTGTACAACAATCTGCGCGCAATCATCGAGAAGCTCGATGTCCGCCGCGCGCAGGTGTTCGTCGAGGCGCTGATCGTCGAGGTGGCGGCGGACCGGGCGGCCGAGTTCGGCATCCAGTGGCAGGCGCTCTCCGGCTACAACACGACGCAGACCCGCGTCATCGGCGGCACCAACTTCACGCCCCGCGGCAGCGGCAACAACATCATCGATGTCGCCGTCAACCCGGGCACGGTCGGCCAGGGCCTGGCGCTCGGCGTGATGAAGGGCACGGTGACGATTCCCGGCCTCGGGACGATCACCAACCTTGCGTTTCTCGCGCGCGCGCTCGAAACGCAGATCGGCGCCAACATTCTGTCGACCCCTACGCTCCTCACCCTCGACAACGAGGAGGCGCGAATCATCGTCGGCCAGAACATTCCCCTGGTCACCGGCAGCTACGCGACCACGGGCAACACGAGCACGGTCACGCCGTTCCAGACGTTCGAGCGTAGGGACGTCGGCCTCGTGCTGCGCGTCAAGCCGCAGATCACCGAAGGCGGCACGATCCGGCTCGTGCTCTACCAGGAGGTCTCGCGGATCGAGGATGTCACGACCCAGGCGGGTGTCATCCTGTCCAAGCGCGCGCTCGAATCGACGGTCATCGTCGACGACACGCAGATCATCGTTCTGGGCGGCCTGATCGAGGACCGGCTCACCGACGGCAGTGACAAGGTCCCGCTGTTCGGCGACATCCCGATTGCCGGAGCGCTATTCCGTTACGACGCGCGTCGTCGCCAGAAGACCAACCTGATGATCTTCATCAAGCCGACCGTGCTGCGCACGACCTCCGACGGCCGCGAGATCACCTCTGAGCGCTACGAATACCTGCGCGGCGAGCAGGAGCGCCAGACGCCGGCGGCGCGGATCTTCTGGAGCGATCCGTCGCAGCCCACGCTGCCGCCCGAGGGTGTGCTGCCGGGTGTGCCGCGCGCCGATCCGACGCCGCCGCTGCTCGGGGACAAGTTTCCGCTCCCGAAGGAACCGAGCGAAGCGCCGGTGCCCTGGCCGGACCCCCAGAAGTAGCGCGGACACGAGCGCCTTCCCGCGATGGCAACCGCCTCGTCCGCTGCCGCCGGCGCCTTCGCGCAGCAGATTCCGTATGCATTCGCCCGCGCGCACGGCGTTCTGGCGCAGGGCGAGGACGACGGCGCGATCGTCGTGTTGACGCGCCCGGACGCGACCGTCGAAGGCATCGCCGAGCTGAAGCGCGTGCTGCAGCGACCGCTGGCGATGCGGGCCGTCGACGCGGAGCGCTTCGCCGCCGAGCTCGCCCGCGCCTACAACACCGCGCAGGCGGGAGTCGCGCAGCTCTCCGACGACCTCGCACGCGACACCGACCTCGCGCGCTTGATGCAGGACCTGCCGGCGGCCGAGGACCTGCTCGACACCGGCACGCAGGCGCCGGTCATACGGATGATCAATGCCCTTCTGCTGCAGGCGCTGCGTGAGCGGGCATCGGACGTCCATTTCGAGCCTTACGAGGCGCGCTCGGTCGTGCGCTTCCGCATCGACGGCGTGCTGCGCGACGTGCTCGAGCCGCCGCGGGCGCTGCATGCGGCGCTCGTCTCGCGGGTGAAGATCATGGCGAGCCTCGACATTGCCGAAAGACGGTTGCCGCAGGACGGCCGGCTGACGCTGAAGCTCGGCGACAAGCAGGTCGACGTCCGGGTCTCGACGCTGCCGACGGGGCCGGGCGAGCGCGTCGTGCTGCGTCTGCTCGACAAGGATTCGGCGCAGCTCGACCTGACCGCGCTGGGCATGAGCGCCGCGACGCTTGCGGCAATCGATCGGCTGATTCGCGAGCCGCATGGCATCGTGCTCGTCACCGGTCCGACCGGCTCCGGCAAGACGACCACGCTCTACGCAGCGCTCTCGCGGTTGCCGCGCGACGTCCTCAACATGATGACGGTCGAGGATCCGATCGAATATGCGCTCGACGGCGTCGGCCAGACGCAGGTCAACCCGAAAATCGATCTCGATTTCGCGCGCGCGCTGCGCGCGATCCTGCGGCAGGATCCCGACATCATCATGATCGGTGAAATCCGCGATCTCGAGACCGCGCAGATCGCCGTGCAGGCTTCGCTGACCGGCCATCTCGTGCTCGCGACGCTGCACACGAACGACGCGGCCAGTGCAATGACACGGCTCTCGGACATGGGCGTCGAGCCCTATCTGCTCGCGTCGAGTCTCCTCGGCGTGCTCGCGCAGCGGCTGGTGCGCACGCTCTGTCCGCGTGCCGTGTCCCGGCGCCGCCGACCGCCGGCGAGGCGGCGCTCCTCTCCGAGCTCGGACTGCCGCGGGATCAGCTGCTGCATTCGCCCGCCGGCTGTACCGAATGCCGCGAGACGGGTTATCGCGGGCGCAGCGGGATCTACGAGCTCATCGTCGTCGACGACACGCTGCGCCGGCTGATCCACGACCGTGCGCCCGAGCATGCGCTGCGCGCGGCGGCGGCGGCAGCGGGCATGACGTCGCTGCGGCGCGACGGTGCGCGCTGGATCGCGAACGGGGCCACATCGCTCGCCGAGCTCGTCGCGTATCGCGCGAGGCTGAGATGAACGGCCCCCACGCTCACTGCGTTCGCTGCCCCGGGGGGAGCACAGTGCCCTTCGGACGGCCGGGCGGGCGGATGAACGGCCCCCACGCTCACTGCGTTCGCTGCCCCCGGGGGGGGCACAGTGCCCTTCGACGGCCGGGCGGGCACTGACTCGCCGAGGGGCGGTGGCTGCCTTCCGCTACGAGGCCGTCGATCCGAGGCAAACCGCGGCGCGGACTGATCGACGCGGAGAGCTCGCGGCAGGTCCGCGATCAGCTGCGTGCGCAGGGTCTGTTCCCGACCGTCATCGACGCGGCGGACGCCGCCGATTCGCGCGCCGGGCGCCGGCGCCGGATACGCGGTGGATCGTCTTCGGCTGCCCGCGGCGCAGGTCGCCCTTACCACGCGCCAGCTCGCCACGCTCGTGCGGTCGGGGATGCCGCTCGATCAGGCACTCGGCGCGGTCGGTGAACAGGCTGATGACGCGCGCACGGCCAAGGTCTATGCGTCGGCGCGAGCACAGGTCGCCGCCGGCGAGACGCTCGCGGGCGCGCTCGCACGCTGGCCGCGAACTTTCTCCGACCTCTACCGGGGGCTCGTCGCGGTCGCCGCGGAAACGGGACAGCTGCCCGACGTGCTCGAGCGGCTCGCCGATTATCTGGAGGCGCGGCAGGCACAGCGGCAGCAGTTCACGCTGGCGCTCGTGTACCCGGCGCTCGTCACCGCCATCGCTTTCGCGGTGATCGCCGTATTGCTCGTGTACGTCGTCCCGCAGATCGTTTCGGTCTACCAGCAGAGCCGGCAGACGCTGCCGTGGCTCACGCAGGCGCTGATCGCGGCGAGTGCGTTCTTCCGCGGCACCGGTTGGTTCTGGCTCGCGGGCATCGCCGTCCTGGCGATGACGCTCGCGGCCCTCAACCGACGCGAGGCCTTTCGGGCCGGATGGCACGCAGCGCTCCTGCGGACACCGGTGGCGGGACGGCTCGTCGTCGCGCTGGACACGGCCCGGTTTGCGAGCACGCTGGCGATTCTCACCGGCAGCGGCGCACCGCTGTTGCGCTCACTGGACGCGGCGCGCGATGTTGTCTGGGCGCTGCCGATCCGGGCCGCGGCGGGGGCGGCCGCAGCGCTCGTGCGCGAGGGCGTATCGCTGGCGCGCGCATTGAAGGAGCAGCGGATCTTTCCGCCCGTGCTGATCCACCTCACTGCGAACGGCGAGGCGAGCGGACGGCTCGCGCCGATGCTGGAGCGCGCGGCGGCGGAGCTCGAGCGCGAGGCGGGACGGCGCATCAGCTGGTTCGCGGCGCTCCTGCAGCCGGCGCTGATCGTGACCATGGGGGCGATCGTGCTCGTGCTGGTGCTCGCGGTGATGCTGCCGATCGTCTCGATGAACCAGCTCATACGCTGATCGGATTGCGGACGGGCCCGATCCGCCGATAATGTCCATTGACAAAACGCTCACCCGACACCGGATTGCGGAAGGAACCGAAGATGAACTCACCCAGCCGACGTGAATTGTCGCGTCGCCGTTTCGTCGTGGCCGCGGCCGCGGTGCTCGTGCCGATGCGATCGCTCGCCGCGGCGGAATCGCGCCCGCTGCCGACGCGCTTCGACCCGGAGCGCGACGCGAAGACGGACCTCGAAACGGCCCTGCGCATGGCGCGCGCCACCCGCCGCCGCGTGCTGGTCGAAGTCGGCGGCGAATGGTGCACGTGGTGCCACATCATGGATCGCTTCTTCGCCGCCAACGCCGAGGCGAAGCGGGTCCGCGATGCGAATTTCATCTGGCTCAAGCTCAACTTCTCGAAGGAGAACCCGAATCAGGCGCTGCTCTCCCGGTGGCCGAAGATCACCGGCTATCCGCACCTGTACGTTCTCGACGCGGATGGCCGGTTGCTGCATTCGCAGGACACCAGCGTACTGGAAGCGGGCCGGGAGTACGATCCCGTCGCCTTCCGCGCGTTTCTGCTCGAGTGGTCGCCGCGCTAGGAGACCGGCCCGTTTCGGTGCCGCGCGAGCGCCCACTCGACATGTTCGCGCACCAGCGCCGAGCGATCGTCGGCGCGCGCCGCGAGCGCGGCGACGACGGCCGCGGTGCGGGGTGCGTTGCCGAGTCCGACCGCAAGGTTGCGTGACCAGCATTCGTAGCCGATTCTCCGGATCGCGGTGCCGGAGAGCCGGGCATTGAATTGCGCTTCGGTCCAGGCGAACAAGGCGACGAGATCCGCGGCGTCGAGTCCGTTGCGCACCGCGAACGCGGGTTCGTCCGCGTCCCCCGCGAACCGGTTCCACGGGCAGCAGAGCTGGCAGTCGTCGCAGCCGTAGACACGGTTGCCGATCAGCGGGCGCAGGTCCTCCGGGATGCTCCCGCGCAATTCGATCGTCAGGTAGGAAATGCAGCGGCGGGCGTCGAGCTCGTACGGCGCGACGATTGCGCCGGTCGGACAGCTGTCGATGCACGCGACGCAGCTCCCGCAATGCGCGTCCTGCGGCGGCGTTGGCGGCAGCGGCAGGTCGGTATAGATCTCGCCCAGAAAGAACCACGAGCCGGCTTCGCGCGTCAGGAGCAGCGTGTGCTTGCCCCGCCAGCCCAGACCCGAACGAGCGCCGAGGGCCACTTCCAGGACCGGGGCGCTGTCGGTGAACACCCGGTACCGGAACTCGCCTACCGCTGCGCGTATGCGGGCGGCGAGTTCGGCGAGCCGCTCACGCAGCACCTTGTGGTAGTCGCGACCGAGCGCGTACCGTGCGATGTACGCTTTCGCGGGATCGGCGAGCACCTCGTCACTCGCGCGCGCGCCCGGTGGCCGGTAGTTCATGCGGGCGGTGATCACGCGGATCGTCCCCGGAACGAGGTCGGCGGGCCGCGCCCGGAGTGCCCCATGCCGTGCCATATAATCCATGGACCCGTGCCGGCCCGCGGCGAGCCAGTCGAGCAGACGCCGCTCCTCGGCCGCGAGATCGGTGTCGGCAATGCCGATCTCCTGGAAACCCAGCGTCTTGCCCCAACGGCGAATGTCGTCGGCGAGCGCCGACCATTCGGGCGGCGCGCGGGGCGCCGGTACGGGCGTCGCGGACATGGATTCAAGCGTACACCACGAATATTGCGGACGCGGGTGCATCGCATCGGCGTGAACAGGCCCCAATGTCGACAGCGACCCTCCATCTCGCCGACGAGGCCGCCACCGAAGCCGCCGGCGCTCGTCTTGCGCGCGCGCTCGCGGCCGGCATGGTGATCTCGCTCTCTGGCGATCTCGGGACGGGCAAGACGACGCTCGCGCGGGGATGTCTGCGCGCGCTCGGTTGGACAGGGCCGGTGAAGAGCCCGAGCTTCACGCTGGTTGAGAATTATGCGTTTTCGAGCTTATACTTCTATCACTTTGATTTTTATCGGTTCGCTGATCCAGGCGAATGGGAGACAACCGGACTTGCCGAATGCTTCCGCGACGATGCGGTTTGCATGGTCGAATGGCCCGAGCGTGTTGCCGGACTCCTGCCCGTGCCGGATCTGGAATTGATCCTCGCGCACCCGGCGGATCCCGCCGCGACCGGAAGAGAACTGGCGCTCGTTGCGCACACGGAGGATGGTGAGCGATGCCTGAAGGCGATTACGACATCCGACGGCGCTCGCACGGCCTAGTCGCGGTTTCGCTCGAGCGCCGGCGTGTATTTCGCTGGCTGCTGCTTCCGGTCGCGGAGCTTCTCGCGCCGGCTTCCGTATGGGCGAACGCCGCCCGTATCGCGTCGGCGCGCATGTGGCCCGCCCAGGAGTACACGCGCGTCGTGCTCGAGGCAACCGTACCCGTGGCGCACGAGGTCACGACACTGAAAGATCCGGATCGCGTCGTCCTCGAACTCGCCGGCGTCGCGCTGACGCCGGAGCTGGCGCAGCTCCCGTCACGCGTCCAGGCCTCCGATCCGTATATCGCGGCGATCCGTTTCGGGACCCGGGCGCCGGATACGCTGCGCATCGTCTTCGACCTCAAGGCGCAGACTCGGGTGCAGCTCTTCGCCCTTAAGCCCGTCGCCGAGTTCGGGCACCGCGTCGTGCTGGACCTCTACCCGCTGCAGCCACTCGATCCGCTGATGGCGCTGCTCGAGGAGAAGCGGGACGCTCCTGCGGCGGATCCGCGGCCGGGCGGCGGCTCGCCGGAGCGCGCACCCGGGCCGAAACCGGAGGCGAGGCAGGAGCCGAAAGGGCAGGCCCGACGCCGGATCACGGTCGCGCTCGATCCCGGCCATGGCGGCGAGGATCCCGGGGCGATCGGCCGCCGCGGCACATACGAGAAGACCGTGACCCTCGCCATCGGCAAGAAGCTCAAGCGCATCATCGACGCCGAGCCCGGGATGCGCGCGATGCTGACGCGCGACGACGATTACTACGTGCCGCTCGCCGCACGCGTGCAGAAGGCGCGCCGCGTGGAGGCGGATCTCTTCGTCTCGATCCACGCCGACGCGTTCAGGGAGCCGCACGCCCGCGGCTCGTCCGTGTTCGCGCTGTCCGAAAGCGGCGCGACGAGCACTGCGGCGAAATGGCTCGCGCAGAAGGAGAACGCGGCCGACTTGATCGGCGGCGTCAACCTCGACACCAGGGATCCGGTGCTCGCGCGGACGCTGCTCGACCTCTCGCAGACCGCGCAGATCAACGACAGCCTGAAGGCCGGCCGGCACATGCTGGACAGCATCGGCACGGTCAACGCGCTGCACAAGGCGGCGGTAGAGCAGGCGGGCTTCGCCGTCCTCAAGGCGCCCGACATTCCCTCGGTCCTGGTCGAGACGGCCTTCATCTCGAACCCCGACGAGGAGCTGAAGCTGCGCAGCGATCGCCAGCAGACGCGGTTCGCGGAGTCGATGGGGGACGGTATCCGCCGGTATTTCGCGGCCAACCCTCCCCTCGCGCGAACCCGGACGGGCACGGCCTGATTCCACCGGCCGGGATCGCGCGTGCTTCGCTTTTTCGTCGCGTTCATCGCGTTGCTGATCGTGCTGTTCGGTCTCGAACTCACGCCCTGGGCGCAGCAGCACCTCGTCGCACCCTGGACGAGCGCGCTTGCCACGATCAGCGCCTCGCTCCTCACGATGTTCGATCCCGACGTCGCGGCCGCTGGCAAGATCGTCCGCAGCACGGCCAACGGCTTCGCGGTGACGATCGAGGCCGGCTGCAACGGCGTCGAGGCGACGATCGTGCTGGTGGCCGCGATGCTGGCGTTTCCGGCGTCTTGGTCGCGGCGCCTTTTCGGGATCGCCGCTGGAATCGTCGCCGTGCAGCTGCTCAACATCGTGCGCGTGATCAGTCTCTTCTATCTGGGGCAATGGGACCTTCGGGCGTTCGAATGGGCGCACTTGTATGTCTGGCAGGCGCTGATCATGCTCGACGTGCTCGTCGTCTGGCTGGTCTGGGTGCGCCTGCTGCCGCGCGTTGCGGAACCGGGCATGCGGCCGGGCGGGCCGCACGGCGGCAACGCTGCGCCGGCTTCGGCGTAGCCGGCGGCGAAAGTGGCGGAAGGCGCGATGCGCGGCCCGCTCGCCGGGTTCATCGTCAGGGTCATCGGCTGGCTGACGGTGGCGTTCGCCGTCTGGTACTTCGCTGCGCCCGTTCTGTTCTGGCCGGCCGCCGCCATCGTGGAGCTTTTCGCCCGCACGCAGCTCGCCGATCTGGTGGAGGGGATCGAGCAAGTGCGCGCCACGCTCGTCTTCGCGACGACGCTCAGGGCCGGCGGTGCGTATCCGCAGTCGCCGCAGATCACGGTCGACGTCGACCTGCTGCTGTATTCGTTCGGCCTGCCGCTGTATGTGGCACTGACGCTTGCTGCGCGCGAGCCCGGCCTGCTGCGCCGGCTGATCATCGGCTACGCGGTCCTGCTGCCAGTCATCGCCTGGGGCGTGCTCGCCGACTTCCTGAAGAGCGTGGCCATCGGGGCGGGCCCGGCGGTCGCATCGCAAACGGGCTTTGGCGCGTGGCAGCGCGAAGCGATCGCGTTCGCCTACCAGTTCGGATCGCTGATTCTGCCCGCGGTGACGCCCGCGGTCGCCTGGGTGCTCACCCACCGCGCCTTCCTCGAGCGCCTGAGGGAGCGCTGATCGCCTCAGCGCATCGCCGCCTTCCGTTCGCGCTCGCGTTCGCGCAACACGCGGCGCTGCACCTTGCCCGTCGTCGTCATCGGCAGCGCGTCGATGAACTCGATTTCCCGCGGGTATTCATAGGGCGCCAGGAATCGCCGCACGTGCCGCTGGATGTCTTCCTCGAGCGCAGGTGAGGGCGCGTGCCCGGCCGCGAGCACGATGAACGCCTTCACGATGTTGCCGCGCGTCTCGTCGGGCGACGGCACGACCGCCGCGTTGGCGATCGCCGGGTGCTTGACGAGGCAGTTCTCGATCTCCGACGGTCCGATCCGATACCCGGCCGCCTTGAACATGTCGTCGGCGCGGCCCTGATACCAGAGATACCCGTCGCCGTCGCGCCGGGCGAGATCGCCGGTGCGGCACCAGTCGCCCGAGTACTTTCTCGCGGTGCCTTCCGGATTTCCCGCGTACCCGAGGAAGAACACCGGATCCGGTTGCCCGTCCGGCGCGATGCGGTGGACCGCGACTTCGCCGACCTCGTCGTCCGGCACCTCGTTGCCCGCATCGTCGATCACCGCAATCCGGTGTCCGGGGTACGGTAGTCCCATCGACCCCGGCTTCGCCGGCCAAAGCTCGTGCGAATTGCCGACGATATAGTTCATCTCGGTCTGCCCGAACATCTCGTTGATCGTGACGCCGAGTGCGTCCTGCGCCCATTCGAATACCGTCGTTCCCACCGCTTCGCCCGCGCTCATGATGCTGCGCAGCTCGAGATCGAAGCGCTCCTTCGGCCGCGGAAACGCCTTCATAATCATCTTGAGCGCGGTCGGAAACAGAAACGAGTTGCGGATCCCGTACTTCGCGATCAGCTCCAAGGCGCGTTCGGGGTCGAAACGGCCGCGATAGCCGACGATTGGCTGGCCGAAATTGAGCGCCGGCAGGAGGGCATCCATGAGACCGCCCGTCCACGCCCAATCGGCGGGCGACCAGAAGAGATCACCTTCGCGCGGGTAGCCGTCGTGCGAATGCACGAAGCCGGGCAGGTTGCCGAGCAGGCACTGGTGCGGCATCAGCGCGGCCTTGGGCGGACCGGTCGTGCCGCTCGTGTAGATCAGCAGTGCCGGATCGACGGGCCGGGTCACGATGGGCGCGAACCGGCTCGACGCGCGGTCGAGCAGCGTCTCGTAAGGCGTGATCCACGCCTCGCGCGCCCCGGCAACGCCGACGACGTGCGCAACCCCAGGGCAGCGGTCGCGAATTGGCGCGAGGTTCGGCAGCGATTGTGGATCGACGAACGCGACCTTGGCCGCGGAATCGACGAGGCGGTACTCGAGCGCGTCGGGCCCGAACAGGAAGGACAACGGCACCGCAACCGCGCCCATCTGGTAGACGGCAATGTGGGCGATGACCGTCTCCGGACGTTGCGGAAGGACGAGCGCAATCCGGTCGCCGGCGCGCACGCCCAGCGCTGCAAGGGCATTGGACAGGCGATTCGCGTGCTGCTGCAGGTCCCAGAACGTGAGGGCGAGCGTCGCGCCCGCCTCGTCTTCCCAGTAGAGCGCAAACCGCGTTCGATCGTTTGCCCAGCGCGTGCAGCACGCCTGCGCGATGTTGAACTGCGCCGGCACGTCCCACCGGTACGCCGCGCAGATCTCACGGTAACGGTCCGGTGCCATGCAGACGATGTCAGGGTGCCGGAGGACGCGCTGCCCTCGACAGCGGAGGGCTCGATCGGTTCGATGACCGTCCAGACCCAGTCGGTGTGCTGCTCGAGCAGGCGTCCGAACCGTATCAGGCGGGCCGAATCGGATGTTTGCAGCGTGTATCGCTTTCCAGGCTGATAGTCGGCGTGCGGAACGATCAGCGATTGCACAGCCGGATCGCCTGCGCGCCGGCTGAACGACAGGAAGAGGCCTCGAAACCTGCGCTCCCCGATCGTGGTCAGCTGGCGATCCACCGTATAGTCCGCGTCGCGCGGCTTGCGCTGCTCGATCAGGTCGGCGCTGGCCAGCGCGTTGGCGATCAGCTGCAACCCGATCTCGGCCTGAGTCGTGGAGAGCCGCCGGATGCGGCGGACGATTCCCATCACCCACGCATTCTGGCCGCAGCGATCGATCGCGACCAGCATCGAGAGCCGGATCTCCGTCGCCACGCTCATCGGCGCGTGCAGGCGGAATCCCGAAGCGCTGACGTCCTTCATTTCCCAGGTACCGCCGGGCGTCCCGAACACCGCGAGCCGCCGCCGCATGTTGTCGGCACGGGTGTCGGGACGTGCACCCAGGCGGGCGTCGGGCTCCGCACGCGAGCGCCCGAAAACGGCGAGGTCCATCGTGTTGGCATACGTCCGGTGTCCGTCGTGGTCCGTCACCGACAACGGCAGCGGCACATCGTTGCGCAGGAACCCGGAGATGTTGTCGAAGCCGATGATCGCATCGACCGCTCCGCTGGCGGGGACGCGCTCGCCGCGACGCGCGATCGGCCGCGATTCGGGGTCGATCCGGCTTGCGAGCTTGACGAACAGCTCGAGTTGTTCCCTCTGCTGCGGCGTTCGGCGGGACAGGGGATCGCTGCGGACGGCCTGTTCGAACGTCGCGCGGTTTTCCAGCAGCAATGCGTGCATCGGCAGCGTATCGACGAACAGCACGCGACCTTCGAGCGGGGCGAGCGTGCGCCGGCGCAGCCCCGCGCTGCCTGCGAGGTCGACGAAGAAAGTCGTGGGCGCCCGCGGCGCCACGGTGAGATGCAACGGCTGGCACCATTCGTCGAGCTGCGAGGCGAGCCATTCGATCTGCCGCGTGGTGAGGTTGCCCGGATCGGCGAGCTGGAGCATCAGCACGAGCAGGTACCGGTGCTCGATCGTCGTCGGGCCGCCGGCAGGACCGAGCAGGAGCGGCTGGCGCTCGACGTGGATCGAGAACGCCCGCGCGAACAGCGTGTTCAGCTCGGCCCACTTGGCGGGGGGCCACCGTTCATACCGGAACAGGCGGATCTTGGCGTCGAGCCCGAGGTGGCCGATCTGCCGTGCGAGCAGTTCCGGCAGCAGCGCGTGCCACTTGTCGTGCCGCTCCGGGTCCTTGATCTCGCGCGCGAAGGCGGCGTAGCACGCCTCAAATCCCTGTGCGACATCGAACATAGCCTGCCACAGCTGGCCTTCGATTCGTGATGATCGATTAGCGTGCTCGACGTATTGCGCGGTGAGGTTGCGGACGAGCCCCTCGGCGTGCGCATCGACGACGAACACGGCCTGGAGACTCGCCGGCGTGCGCTGTGCCATGCGCTCCGTGAGCGTGTCCAGCGCCGTGAGGATCTCGCGCAGGGCGAGCAGCGGATCATTTCCGGGTAGCGAGCCGAGCCATCGGCGCGCTGATCGGGCGTCGCCGAGGGGTCCCCTGCTCTTGTCGCGGAAATGAATCATCGGGGCGGTGTCGAGGTCCCATTGCATCGAATCGCACAGACCGCGGACCACGACCGGTCGCCACGCGCACTCCACGGCCGGCCGCCGAATTGCCACCGCGCAATGCCCGCCGCGACGCAAGTCAATGCGGCTGCGGGGCGGCCGATTGCGCACTTTCCGACCTTCGCCCCGTCGAGATCATGGCGCAAACCCAACGGACGGGCAATAGCGCGCCGAATTGGCTGGCACGCATCGTGCATGGTACCGGCCGTGCTCCACAGCTTGCGTTCGGCGAGTTGAAATTGACCTCGCGCGTCGCGACAAGCCGGAACACAAAGCAATCCGGGTTTCTCGACGACTTGTGCAGCACAGCCTGCGCCACCGTGGTGACGCAGAACGCTAGGGAAAGACGACGATGGGCATCCTGATCAAAGCGCCGGCCCGCCGGCGCGAGCCGCCGGCAGAGCTGGCGGAAGTCACCGTGACTGCGGCCGATCCCCGCGGCGCCCTGCATATCCGCGAGGTGGTCCGGATCACGGGCCTGCGCCGCGAACAGCTCTACATGTGGCAGCGCCGGTACGGATTCCCGGCACCGCTGCGCGATGGCTTCGGCGACCGCGTCTATCCTCCGGACCAGGTCGCCCGTCTCAAACTGATCAAACAGCTTCTGTCGGAAGGCTGGCGCGCAGGTGCCGTCGTGCCGTTGACGGAGTCCGTGCTGCAATCGATGCTGGGACTGACCGTCGAGGATCCGGCGCCGCTTCCTGTCGAGATCGAGACTGCGGTCAAGCTGCTGGGTCAGCACCGCATCGGGGAATTGCAGAACCACCTGTCGAAGCTCCTGGTGGGGCAGGGGCTGCGCAAGTTTCTCGAGGCGACGCTGATTCCGCTGAACGAGGCCGTGCACGAGCGGGTCGTGCGCGGAGAGATGCAGAACTTTCAGGAGCTGCGCTTCGCCGATCTCGCGCAGCGGCTGCTGCGCGACGTGACGCGGCTCGTGCGTCCGACGCGCGACGCGCGGCAAGTCCTGCTCGCCACGCCGCCGAATGATCCGAACCAGCTGGGGCTCGCGATCCTCGAGCTGCTGCTGTTCACCGAGGGGGTCAACTGCCTGACGCTGGGCGCCGGCGTGCCGGCGCAGGAGATCGCCAGCGCCGCGGCAGCCTACAACACGGGACTTGTCGTGCTGCTGTTCGATCGCGGGATATCGGGGAAGATCGCCGGCCAGGAAATCCGGTCGCTTCGCGCGGAGCTGCCTTCCGGCATTCCGCTGGTGGTCAGCGGACGCGCCGTCAACCTGCTCGCGAAGGCGATCACCGACGTGCGCACCGCGGCCGACTTCAGCCTGATCATGGCATTGATGCGCGAACTCGGGATGACGTCGCAATCGCCGCCGATATTGCCTACGCTGCAGCCGCTGCAGCCGCCCGTCGCGATGGTCGGCATGTTGCCGGAAAGGCCGGCGCGGGCGTAAATTCGGCGCGTGGGTCCCGCAACCGAACCGACGACCTCCCGACCCCACGCCGCCCGCGGCCACATCACGCGCGCGATGTGGCACACGATCGGCCTGCTGCTCGCCGCGCTGCTCGCCTATGCCGTGTGGCGGGGCTACCAGAATCCGGACCTGCTGCTCGACCTCTCCGCGCTTCGTCTGTGCTAACGAGGCTCTGTCCGAGCACTTGCGGTTGCGGGTTCTCGGGCCAGCGTTTCCCTCGGAGCCTGTCGGACTTGCTTTCACGTATGCGACGGTGGCGAGTGGGGCGCAGTTCCAGGCACGAGCCCGAAGCCATACCGAGAGTATGTCGAGGGCGAGCAACGCAGAAATGCGCCCCACTCGCCCCGTCCCTCCGGGTTGCTGCCAAAAAGCGCGTCTGCGGCGTTGCTCGGCTGGCGAATACTCTCGATATTCGCGGCGCCTCGCGCCTGGCAGCCAACGCTTCTTGGCGTGCAACGCATACGCGAAAGCAAGTCCGACAGACTCCTAGGTCATTTCCCGCATCCATGCCGCCGTCGCGGTAGCGTCGGGATAACCCTCGCCATCGAGGCCGGCCGCCACCCGGTCGCGATCCTCGGCGCTGCGGTTCTGCGACAGCTTGAGCTTCGCCTCCAGCCTCTTCACCCTGATCCGGAAGCCGATGATCGCGCCGACCATCGCGCGCAGCCGATCCGGATCGAGCCCCAGCTGCCAGGGCGCTGCCCGTCCCCCTTCGAAGCGCTGGACCAGCAGGTCGAGAATCGTGCGGGTCTCCGCGGCGTCGCGTGCGAGCTCGATGACTCCGTGCGCGTGCGCGACGGCGTAATTCCAGGTCGGGACCGCGCCGGCGGGGTCGGCGTACCAGGACGGCGACACGTACGCATGCGGACCGTGGAAGATCGCGATCGATTCTGCGGTCGTGGCCGCGGCCGCGCGAGCGTGTGCGTTCGCCCGGGCGAAATGTCCGAACAACGAGCCGCTCGGTTCACGGTCGGCAGCGTAGATGAGCGGCAGATGCGTGACGAACGGCTCGGGGGTCGCGGGCGTGACCAGCGTCGCGAACGGATGATCGTGCGCGAGGCGCGCAAAGCTCGTCCGGTCGCGCGCGGCGAAATGCGCAGGGACGTAGAGAGTCATGCACGGTCTCCCGAAACCGGTCGTTCGTGTCAGTGGCGCACGATATCGGGCGGGACCGCGATGCGCGGCTCGTCCCGGCTGAACAGCGCGAGCGCCTCGTCCGCGGCGAAGCGATAGCTGCGATTGCAGAATTCGCAGGTCACGCCCACCGCTCCCCGTTCGGCAAGTATGCTCTCCACTTCGTCGCGACCGAGCATTCTGAGCGCGTTGGCGACGCGCTCTTCGGAGCAACCGCAGCGGAACCGCGCCGCACGTGCCGTCAGCACGCGAACATCGTCGTCGGGAAAGCGCCCGGCGAGCAGTGCTTCGACGCCGACTGCCGCCAGCAGACCGGTCCGGTCGAGCCGTTCAACCTGTCGCGCCGCGCGCTGCCACGCGGATTCGTCGTCGGTACCGCCTCCCGGCAGGCGCTGAAGCAGGATCCCGCGCACGCGCGCACCGTCGGCGGCCAGCACTATCCGGCTGTCGATCTGCTCCGACGTGCCGAGATAGTGCTCGATCAACGTTGCGATCGACGAGGCCTCGAGCGCGACGATGCCCTGGTAGAGCGGGCCGCCGTCCTGGGGGTCGAGCGTGATGACGAGCCGGCTGCGCGCGGGATCCCCCGCGAGCACGGCGAGCGGCGTGTCGGCGGGAAGCGCGTCGGTGTCGGCACTCCATTGCGCGGTGGCGCGGACGTTGAGGACAGCGTCGCATTCGACGACGAGCAGGCGGACCGGGCCGGAGCCCTGCATCTGGACGATCAGCGCGCCTTCGAACTTGAGCGTTGACGCGAGCAGCGCGGATGCCGCGAGCAACTCGGCGAGCACGCGCCGCAGCGCCGGCGGGTACGGATGCTGGTCGAGGATCTCCCGGCACGTGGAATCGAGGCTCACCACCGCGCCATGGACCGCCGCGCGTTCGAAGAGGAAGCGTGACAGCGCGTCGGCGAACGGAGCTGGCGCAGCCACCTGGTGCTCCAGCTCTAGCGCTTCAGCGCAATGGTGTACATCGTCATCGGCATTCCGGAGTTGCGGTCGAACGTCGCGCCCGCCTCGATGCCGGCCTTGGCGATCGCCGCAGCGGTCCGCAGCTTCGGGTAGAGCGCGTACATCGCGCCCAGCGCGAATTCGCGGCCCGAGCCCACAGCCCAGTACTGCGTGTACTCGAACACCTCCCGCATCGAATAGACGCCGAATATCCCGTGCTCGTTGGCGACGAGCGCGGTGATCTGCGTCGACTCGTAGGGGTCGTCCTCCTCCTCTTTCGGATTGAGGAAGTGCTGCTCCTTCAGGATCGGGTGCAGCTTGCGGAAGGTCTCGAAGATCGCGGCCTTGTTGGAGAAATCGAGAGCGTCGTGCTTCGCGAGCAGACTCTGGAAGACGAGCTGATGCGCGGCGCTGCCGCACAGTCCGATGTAGTTGCCGTCGTACCGGACGATCTTGTCAGAGGTCCGGTCGAATTGCGCGGAAAGGCGCGTGTCACCGAAGGTCGTCAACGAATCGGCGGCGATGGCGATTTCGTCGTTCTTGCGAACGGCAACGAGAGTGGTCATGGGTTTCCGGTCGGGATGGCAGGGCGGGGCGCAGGCCTGTGCGCACGCGGGCTTTCAGCCTTGCACGGGCCTTGCAGTCTTGCTTGTTCCGCCGCAGGAAAACCGATAATTATACCCGCCCCTGTGCGACACCCTCAAACCGTGCCGGCGCCGGAAGCATCGCGGTCGGCGGCAGCCGACGCGGATTCCACGCCGCGATCGCCCACGACCAGAACTCGGCGACGGATCCTGGCGGGCGGGCGCTTTCCGGCAGCGGCTGTCCGAGAAAATGCCAGGCCGCCAGCAGTGACGGCAGAGGATCGTCGGGCAGGGGCGCCGCGTGTGTCTGCTTGGACAGTTTTTCGCCGGCGGCGTTGATTGCGATCGGCACGTGCAGGTAGGAAACCGGCGGATACCCCAGCAGGCGCTGCAGCAGGACCTGGCGCGGCGTCGACGTGAGCAGGTCGGCACCGCGAACCACGTGCGTGACACCCTGCAGCGCGTCGTCGACGACGACGGCGAGCTGGTAGGCGAAGTATCCGTCGGCGCGCCGGACGACGAAATCGCCGACGTCCCGCGCGAGATCGGAGTCCTGCTGCCCCTGGAGGCGATCGCGGAATCCGATCTTCGCGTTTCCGACGCGAACGCGCCAGGCACGTTGCGCGCGGCCCGTGCGCTCGGCGGGGATTGCATCGCGACAGGTGCCCGGATAGACGCGCTCGCCGGCGGCGCCCAATGGCGCGAGCTCGAGCTCGCGCCGCGAACACGCGCATTCGTAGACGTGGCCATTGGCACGCAGCCGGGCGAGCGCGGCCGCGTAGTGGCCGGCGCGGTCGGATTGCCGCGCGATCTCGCCATCCCACGCGAAGCCGTAGCGTTCGAGCGCGTGGCGGATCGTCGCTTCCGCACCGGGCCGCGAGCGCGGCAGGTCGACATCCTCGATGCGCAGGAGCCACTGCCCGCCCGCCGCGCGCGCGTCGCAACAGCTCGCGAGCGCGGCAACGAGCGAGCCGAAGTGCAGCGGTCCGGTGGGGGAAGGGGCGTAGCGGCCGCGGTACGGCGGGGACGCCGGCACCGGGCTCACCGCACCGCGACGGGCGATGCGATGGCCCCGAGTCTCGGTGCCGCCGGCGGCGTGTACATCCAGTTGCGGTTCATCGCCGCCATGACGGCGTTGGGATACTCCGGCCGGCCGAGGCTGCCGTTGTAGCGACCGAGCGCGCGGAAGAGATCGCCGCCCTCGATGTCGAGGTAATGGCGCAGGATCACGCAGCCGTAGCGCAGGTTCGTGCGCAGGTTGAACAGGTTGTGCTCGGAGGTACCGATCAGCCGCGTCCAGAACGGCATCACCTGCATGTAGCCGCGCGCATCGGCCGACGAGAGCGCGTACTTGCGGAAATTGCTTTCGTGCTGGATCACGCCGAGCACGAGCTGGGGATCGAGTCCGGCGCGCGTAGCCTCGTAGTGGACGGTCGCGACGAAATCGTCGCGGCTCTGCGCGTCGGCAAGCTTCGGCGCGAGCCGCCGGGACATCTCGTCGATCCAGTGGTGCACCCCCGCCTTTCGCACATAGTCGGCGGGCACCGGGTTGTCGGCGATCGCGCGCTGCAGCCCGGCAACCACCGACGGCGCGAGCTGCTCCTCGACCTGCGCGCCCGCGAACGACGGCATCGGCGCAGCCAGAAGCACACTCGCCGCCGCGAAGGCCGCGAGCGCAACCCGCGTGCGGTCGCCGCGAGCGCTTTGGTGTGCACCCTTGGCGCTGCGCGCCGTCCCTCCGGGAGGGAGCAATTCGCGCTCGGGGCGGCCCTTCGCGCTCATCGCGGTCCGAGCCTTGCTTTGACGAAAGCCGCGATCTCGGTGGCGGCGACGGGTTTCGCCGTGCCCTCGCGCCTGCCCTGATACTCCACGTTGCCCTCCTTGAGCCCCCGGTCACCGATCGTGACCCGATGGGGAATGCCGATCAGCTCCAGATCAGCAAACATCACGCCAGGGCGCTCGCCCCGATCGTCGAGCAGCACCTCGATCCCCGCGGTCTCGAGCTCGCCGTGAAGCGAGTCGGCGAGCGAGCGCACGGCCTCGCTGCGATCGTACCCGACGGGAGCGATCGCCACCGCATACGGAGCGAGCGGCAGCGGCCAGACGATGCCCTTGCTGTCGTGATTCTGCTCGATCGCGGCGGCGACGACGCGCGTGATGCCTATGCCGTAGCAGCCCATCTCCATCACCCGCGATTGACCGCCGGCATCGAGATAGGTTGCGCCCATCGCCTTCGAATAGAGGTCGCCCAGCGCGAAGACATGGCCGACCTCGATGCCGCGCACGATCTCGAGCGTTCCCTTGCCGTCCGGCGACGGGTCGCCGGCGATGACGTTGCGCAGGTCGGCGACGATATCCGGTTCCCGGCAGTCGCGGCCGAGATTGACGCCGCGCAGGTGAAAATCGCGCTCGTTGGCACCGCATACGAAATCGGCCGTCACCGCGACCGTCCGGTCGACGATCAGCGTCAGCTCCTTCGGAATGCCGACCGGTCCGAGGTAACCCGGGTTGCAGCCGGTCACCGCGACGATCTCGGCCTCCGTCGCCCAGCGGAACCGCTCGAGGCCGGCAATCTTCGTCACCTTGACCTCGTTCAATGCGTGGTCGCCCCGGATCAACAGCATCCACACGCGCGCCGGCTGGCCCTCGGTATCCGTCGCCAGCATGATGCACTTCACCGTCCGCGCGAGCGGCAGGCCGAGCAGCGCCGCGACCTCCTCGCAGGTCGCCTTGCCGGGAGTCGGCACTTTCTGCAGCGCTTCGGCTGGTGCCGGGCGCGCGCTCGCCAGTGCGACCGCTTCGGCGAGCTCGACATTCGCCGCATAGTCGGACGCACGACACCACGCGATCGCATCCTCGCCCGATTCGGCGAGCACCTGGAACTCGTGCGACGCACTGCCGCCGATCTGACCGGTATCCGCGGCGACCGCGCGAAACTCGAGGCCCATCCGCGAGAAGATCCGCGCATAGGCGTCGTACATCGCCCGATACGATTCCAGCATGCCCGCCTTGTCGGCGTCGAACGAGTACGCGTCCTTCATGACGAACTCGCGCGAGCGCATCACGCCGAAACGCGGCCGGACCTCGTCGCGGAACTTGGTCTGGATGTGGTACAGGTTGAGGGGGAGCTGCTTGTAGCTCCTGAGCTCCTTGCGGGCGATATCGGTGATCACCTCTTCGGACGTCGGCTGGACGATGTAGTCGCGCTCGTGCCGGTCCTTCAAGCGCAGCAGCTCGGGACCGTACTTCGCCCACCGCCCGGTCTCCTGCCACAGCTCGGCCGGTTGCACGACCGGCATCATGAGCTCGATGGCGCCGGCGCGATTCATCTCCTCGCGCACGATGGCCTCGACCTTGCGCAGCACGCGCAAGCCGAGCGGAAGCCAGGTGTAGATGCCCGCGGCGAGGCGCCGGATCATGCCGGCGCGCAGCATGAGGCGATGGCTGACCAGCTCGGCTTCGGCGGGGGCCTCCTTCAGCGTCGGGACAAAGCAATGCGATATGCGCATGACCCTGTTTTTGTTGAACAAAAAGCGATTGTACCCGAACGGGCCGCGAAACGAAGAAGGCGCCGTACAGGCGCCTTCCGGGGACCGGGGAAACGACCCGCCGTGCGAGGTCCCACGCGCGCGGCAGCTGGCGTTGCGTTCGGGTGCTGCGTTACCGGACGACGATCACCGGCAGCTTGCTGTGGGTGAGGACCTTCTGCGTCTCGCTGCCCAGCAGCACCGCGGAAATGCCTCGCCGCCCGTGCGAGGCCATGACGATCGCGTCGCACTTGTGCTTCTTCGCCGCGGCGAGGATCGCCTCCCACGGCGCCGCGGCAATCGTATAGGCGGTCTTGCACTCGATCCCCGCGGCGGCGGATTTCGCCGCGGCCGCATCGAGGATCTTCTGCGCATCCTCGGCGGCGAGCTTCGCGTACTCCTTGCGCGATACGGGTTCGTAGACGACGCCGTCGGCGTAGGCGGGCATCGGATAATCGGGCGCGGCGTAGAACGCGGTCAACGTCGCACCGACGGCCTGCGCGAGCCCGATCGCATGTGCGAGTGCCTTCTCGGAAAGCTTGGAGCCATCAGTCGCAATCAGCAGGTTCTTGTACATGACCGCTCCTCGGATGAATGGAACAATTTCATTGTCCGTCAGGATCTTCGCACCCGCGTTGACGGAGGTCAACGCCGTCGCCCCCGCCGGAACGACGGCCGCGTTCGGGTTGACCCGCCAGAAGCCCGGCCGTAGATTCCGATCGATGTCGTCCTCCGATGCTCCGGTGACTTCCGAGTCGTGCGAGTCCTTGCCTGCGGGCGTCGTGCAGGGGACGACGGCGGAGCGGGACGCGAATCGCTGCTTCCACTGCGGCAATCCCAATCCCGAACCTGCGCGCTGGCAATGCGAGATCGACGGCGCCACGCAACGCTTCTGCTGCGCGGGCTGCCTGGGCATAGCCCGCACGATCCACGCCGCCGGGCTCGATGCGTTCTATGCCCGGCGCACCGCCGTCGCCGATCGGCCCGAGCCCGAGCGCGACGCGCGAGACGAGTGGTCGCACTGGGACGAGGCCGCGGCGCAGGCGGGCCTCGTGCGCACGCTGGCCGACGGCCGGCATGAAGTCTCGCTGCTCCTCGAGGGCATTCATTGCGGCGCATGCATCTGGCTCATCGAGTCGTGGCTCGCGCGCCAGCCCGGGGTTGCGCAGGCAGGCGTCAACTTCGCGACGCGGCGCGCCCGGGTCGTCTGGGATCCTGTGCAGGCGCGACTTTCCGATCTGTTGCGCGCGGTCGTCGCGATCGGCTATCACGCCTACCCGTACGATCCCGCCCGCCGCGAGTCGCTCGCCCGGCGCGAGTCGCGCGCGCTGCTGCTGCGGCTCGCGGTCGCGCTGCTCGCAATGATGCAGGTGATGATGTTCGCGGTGCCGACGTACATCACGGTCGACGGTGTGGAGCCTCACCACCGGCAGTTGCTCGAGTGGGCGAGCCTGACGCTGACGCTCCCGGCGCTGCTCTATTCGGCGGCCCCATTCTTCCGGGGTGCCTGGCGCGACCTGAAGCTCGCGCGCCCGGGAATGGACGTGCCCGTCGCGCTGGGGCTCGCGGCGGCGTTCGGCGGCAGCGTCCGGGCGACGCTCTCCGGCGAGGGTGCCGTCTACTACGATTCGGTGACGATGTTCATCGCGCTGCTGCTGTGCGCCCGCTACGTCGAACTCGTAGCGCGGCGCCGCGCGGGCGACGCGGTGGAGCTCGTGGCGCGGGCGCGGCCGGCGATGGCGGAACGGCTGCGCGCGTGGCCGGAACGGCACGACGTCGAGAACGTCGGGGCGGCGGCGCTTGCGGAGGGCGAATTCGTGCTCGTGCGTGCCGGCGCGACGACGCCCGCCGACGGCGTGGTCGTCGAGGGGCGCGCGAGCGTCGAGGAAGCGGTGCTCACCGGCGAATCGCGACCGCGCGCGAGGGTGCCCGGCGACACGGTGCTCGCGGGCAGCGTCGTGCGCGACGGAGCGCTCGTCGTCCGCGTCGCTGCCACCGGCGAGGCGACCCGCCTCGCTGCCATCGAGCGGCTCGCCGAGCGCGCGTCCGGCGAGCGTCCGCGCATCGCCCGCATGGCGGACCGCGTCGCGGCTTGGTTCGTCGCCGTGCTCCTCGCGCTCGCTGCGATCACGGCCGTCGTCTGGTGGCAGCTCGATCCGTCACGCACGCTGGCGGTGACGTTCGCGGTGCTCGTCGTGTCCTGCCCGTGCGCGCTGTCGCTCGCGACGCCGGCGGCGCTTGCAGCGGCCGCCGGCGCACTTTCCCGGCGGCAGATCGTCGTCACCCGGGCCGACGCGCTGGAAACACTATCGCGTGTCACCCATGTCGTCTTCGACAAGACCGGTACGCTGACGATCGGCCGCAGCGCGCTCATCGAGGTACTGCCGCAACCTGGCAGCACGCGCGCGCAGGCGCTCGCACTCGCTGTCGCCCTCGAAGCGCAATCCGAGCATCCGCTGGCACAGACCTTTCGCGAAGCCGGACCGGATTCCTCTGCGATCGCGCGCGCCGACATGCTCCACATCGTCGCCGGGAGCGGCGTCGAGGGCGTCATCGGGGGCCGGCGCCTGCGACTCGGACGGCCGGAGTTCGTCGCGGCCCTGTCCGGACGGCCGCTGCCGCCCGATCTGGCGCGCGTACCCGCCGCTGCGACATGCGTCGCGTTGGGCGATACCGCGGACTTTCTCGCGCTGTTTGCGCTGGGCGACGCGCCGCGGCCCGGCGCCGCCGACCTCGTGCGGCGGTTGCAGCGCTCCGGCATCGTACCGGGGCTCCTTTCGGGTGATCGCGCGGCGACCGTCGCGAGCCTCGCGCATACCCTCGGTATTGCCGATGCGCGGGGCGACCTGCAGCCCGAGGACAAGCGCGAGGCGATCCTGCAGCTGCAGCAGCGCGGCGCCGTCGTCGCGATGGTCGGTGATGGCATCAACGATGCGCCGTCGCTTGCGCAGGCGCAGGTTTCGTTCAGCCTGGGCAGCGCGACGCCTCTTGCGCAATGGACTGCGGATGTCGTCGTGCTCTGCGACGACTTGTCGCGGATCGCGGCGGCGATTCTGCATGCGCGCCGGACCTATCGGATCGTCCGCGAGAACCTCGCGTGGGCGTTCGCGTATAATCTGATCGCGATCCCGGCGGCGGCATTCGGTCAGGTGACACCGCTCGTCGCGGCGCTCGGTATGTCGATGTCCTCGCTGCTGGTGGTTGGCAATGCGCTGCGCGTGGCGCGGATGCGCGATGCCGATGGCCGGACAGGTCGGTCGAGCGCATCAGGCTGATGCGCAGGTTGCGGCCACGATGGAAATCCTTCTGCTGCTCATTCCGCTCTCCGTGCTGCTGGTGCTCGCCATCGGCGCGCTTTTCTGGTGGTCGGTGCGGAGCGGACAATTCGACGACCTCGATGGTCCTGCACACCGGATCCTCGCCGACGACGATACGAGCGCGGCGATCGGCGTCGCGCGGACCGAATGCGATACCCGCGCGGAGCCGCCAGCAGCATTGACTTCGATCAACTTTGCGCAGGACGGGCGCCGGTAATATCACGGGCTTTGACCTTTCGGGGACGCACCGGGAAGCCGCACACAGCCTGGCGCAATCGGGTAGTGGCCGGTTCGGCAGCATGCCGGTGAGGACGGGGAGACGCAGACGATGAACGCGGCAAGCGCGGCGACATTCAATTACAAGGTGGTGCGCCAGTTCACGGTCGTGACGGTCATCTGGGGCATCGTCGGCATGCTGGTCGGCGTGATCATCGCCGCCCAGTTGCTCTGGCCGGAGCTCAACTTCGACGTGCCGTGGCTTTCCTACGGCAGGCTCCGGCCGTTGCACACGAACGCGGTGATCTTCGCGTTCGGCGGGTGCGCCCTCTTCGCCACGTCGTATTACGTCGTCCAGCGCACCTGCCAGGTCCGCCTGTTCTCCGATGGCCTTGCGGCGTTCACGTTCTGGGGCTGGCAGGCGGTGATCGTGCTTGCGGCGGTCACGCTGCCGCTGGGCTGGACCTCCGGCAAGGAGTACGCCGAACTCGAATGGCCGATCGACATCCTGATCACGCTGGTCTGGGTCGCCTACGCGGTCGTGTTCTTCGGCACGATCGCGAAGCGCAAGACCCCGCACATCTACGTCGCCAACTGGTTCTTCGGCGCGTTCATCCTGACGATCGCGCTGCTGCACGTCGTCAACAGCGCCGAGATGCCGGTGTCGTTCTTTCCGATGAAGTCGTACTCGGCCTATGCCGGCGTGCAGGACGCGATGGTCCAGTGGTGGTACGGCCACAACGCGGTCGGCTTCTTCCTGACCGCGGGCTTTCTGGGGATGATGTACTACTTCGTGCCCAAGCAGGCCGGCCGACCCGTGTACTCGTACCGGCTGTCGGTCGTGCACTTCTGGGCGCTGATCTTCACCTACATGTGGGCGGGTCCGCACCACCTGCACTACACGGCATTGCCCGACTGGACGCAATCGCTCGGCATGCTGTTCTCGCTGATCCTGCTCGCGCCGTCGTGGGGCGGCATGATCAACGGGATCATGACGCTGTCGGGGGCGTGGCACAAGCTGCGCGAGGATCCCATCCTCAAGTTCCTGGTCGTGTCGCTGTCGTTCTACGGCATGAGCACGTTCGAGGGGCCGATGATGTCGATCAAGACCGTCAATGCGCTTTCGCACTACACGGACTGGACGATCGGGCACGTGCACTCGGGCGCGCTCGGCTGGGTCGCGTTCATCTCGATCGGTGCGATGTATTACCTGATCCCGCGGATGTTCGGCAAGACCGAGATGTGGTCGGTCCGCCTCATCACCGCGCATTTCTGGATCGCGACGATCGGCGTCGTCCTCTACATCGCCGCGATGTGGATCGCCGGCGTGATGCAGGGCCTGATGTGGCGCGCGGTGAATCCCGACGGCACGCTGACCTACGCGTTCGTCGAGAGCGTGAAGTCGACGTATCCGTTCTACGCGATACGGCTGGCCGGCGGTGTGCTGTTCCTCGGCGGCATGCTGATCATGGCGTACAACACGATCATGACGATCTCCGGCAGCAAGGGCGTCGAGGCGCCGATTCCCGCGACCGGCGCCGCGGCCCACGCGTGAAGCGCCGGCTCCGGACAGCGAGCTCGAGAGGCGGACCATGAAGATCGACCAGGCATTCATCGAACAGCACGTCGGCTGGATGATCGTCTTGATCGTCCTGACCGTGAGCGTGGGCGGGCTCGTCGAGATCGTCCCGCTGTATTTCCAGAAATCGACGACCCAGCCGGTCGCCGGCGTCAACCCCTACACGCCGCTGCAGCTCACGGGCCGCGACGTCTATCTGCGCGAGGGCTGCTACAACTGCCACTCGCAGATGATCCGACCGTTCCGCGCGGAGACGGAGCGGTACGGGCATTACTCGGTCGCGGGCGAATTCGTCTACGACCATCCGTTCCAGTGGGGCAGCAAGCGTACCGGTCCGGATCTCGCGCGCGTCGGCGGCCGCTATTCCGACGATTGGCACCGAGTCCATCTCGCCAATCCGCGCGATGTCGTGCCGGAGTCGAACATGCCGGGATATCCATGGCTCGCGAAGACGCCGGCGAGCGCGTCGGACATCGAAGCGAAGATGCGCGCGCTGCGTCGCGTCGGCGTTCCCTATGCCGATGCCGAGATCGCCAAGGCCGCGGCCGAGCTCAAGGACCGGACCGAGGAGGACGCGCTGATCGCGTACCTGCAGAACCTCGGGCTCGCGCTGAAGAACGTGAGGTGACCGATGAACGTCTACAGCATCCTCGGCTCCGCGACGACCGTGCTCGCGTTCGTGGCATTCATCGGCATCGTCATCTGGGCCTATGGCCGTGGCAGGCGGAAGGCGTTCGACGAGGCGGCGAACGCGCCGTTCGCGCTGCCTGACGAGGCGGACGAGATCGGCGAGAACTCCAAGCGTGCGGGACAGCGGTCATGAGCGCCGAAGGGCCGTCCCGAGGACGTCTACGCGAGCGGGGCGAAGCCCAGGCTCGAAGAGCGCGTCCGCGAGCTTGGACGGCGGCCGACAGCGGGCTGCGAGCGACGGCGCCCCGGCACCTGGAGGCCGCACGGAATTGCGCCCCCTCGGGGCAGCGTAGCGGCGAGCGCCGCAAGCGTGGGGGCAGATCAGTGAGCGCCGAAGGGCCGTCCCGAGGCGCGAATTGCGCCCCCTCGGGGGGCAGCGTAGCGGCGAGCGCCGCAAGCGTGGGGGCAGATCAGTGAGCGCCGAAGGGCCGTCCCGAGGCGCGAATTGCGCCCCCTCGGGGGGCAGCGTAGCGGCGAGCGCCGCAAGCGTGGGGGCAGATCAATGAGCGATTTCACTTCGGGCTTCTGGAACTGGTGGGTCATCGTCGGCACGGTGGCGTCGATCGGCTACTGCGCGTGGCTTCTTCTCGTCACGAGCCGCATCAAGGTCAAGACCGGCAAGGCGCCGCCGGCGCCTGGCGAACCGGTGGAGCTGACCGGCCATACCTGGGATGGTGACCTGGCGGAGTACAACAATCCGCTGCCGCGCTGGTGGATGTGGCTGTTCTGGATCACCATCGCCTATTCGGTCGGATATCTGGTCGTCTATCCGGGGCTGGGCAAGTTTCCCGGAATGTTCGGCTGGACGTCCAGCGATGCGCACGCGAAGGAGTCCGCTGCCGTCGAAGCAAAGGTCAAGCCGCTGTACGACAGGTATCTGGCGATGGATCTGCAGCAGGTGGCGGCGGATCCGCAGGCGCGCGCGATGGGCGAGCGGCTCTTTCTCAACAACTGCGCGCAATGCCACGGGTCGGACGCCGGCGGCGGCCGCGGCTTCCCCAGCCTGCGTGACAACGACTGGCTTTGGGGCGGCGCACCGGAGACCATCCGCGAGTCGATCATGAACGGACGGATGGGAGTAATGCCGGCGCTGGGTCCGGTACTCGGCGAGGACGGGACGAAGAACGTCGTTGCCTACGTGCGCTCGCTGTCCGGTCTCGCGCACGATGGCCTGCGTGCGCAGCTCGGCAAGCCGTTGTTCGAGCAGACTTGCGCGGCATGCCATGGCGCCGACGGGAAGGGCAATCAGGCGGTCGGTGCGCCGAATCTGACCGACCAGATCTGGCTGTACGCCAGCTCGGAGGCGACGATCGCCGAGGGCATCAACAAGGGGCGCCACCTCGATCTGGACGACAAGCATCTGCCGATGCCGCCGCACAAGGACACGCTGGGCCCAGGCAAGGTGCAGATTCTCGCGGCCTACGTGTGGGGCCTTTCGAACAAGCCGGCCAAGTCCCAGTAGACTGCTCCGCCTCGCCGGTTGCGGACGCCCGTCCGGGACCGGCGGAATCCGGGCGGGCGCGCCGCGGCGTGCCCGGTGCATCTTTCACTTCGGGATCGCCGGTCCGCTGAGCGTCGCAAGTGAACGAATCCACAAAAACGATTCCCGTCCTTCCGGCCGCCACGGCGAACGAGGAGGAAACGAGCCTCTACGAGATCCGGAAGAAGATCTATCCGCGGGCAGTGAGCGGCTGGTTCGCGAACTGGTCGACGGCGATGATCTTCATCACGCAGATCATCTACTACGGCCTGCCGTGGCTGACCTGGAACGAGCGCCAGGCGGTGCTGTTCGACATCGCGGCGCGCAAGTTCTACATCTTCGGGATCGTCTTCTGGCCGCAGGACGTCATCTATCTCACCTTCCTGCTGATCATCGCCGCGCTTTCGCTGTTCCTGTTCACGGCGATGGCGGGCCGCCTGTGGTGCGGTTACGCATGTCCGCAGACCGTCTACACGCAGATGTTCCTGTGGGTCGAGCGCCGGATCGAGGGCGACCGCAATGCGCGCATCCTGCTCGACCGGCAGCCCATGTCGGCAGCCAAGGCCAGCAAGAAGGCCGCGAAGCACGGGATCTGGATCGCCATCGCGCTGTGGACCGGCATCACCTTTGTAGGGTATTTCACGCCGTTTCGGCCGTTGCTCGCGGCGATACCCGGCAACCTCGGCGGCTGGGAGACGTTCTGGATCCTGTTCTACGGCCTCGCGACGTACGGCAACGCCGGGTACCTCCGCGAACAGGTGTGCAAGTACATGTGCCCGTACGCACGGTTTCAGTCGGTGATGTTCGACAAGGACACGCTGGTCATCACCTACGACAAGACGCGCGGCGAGCCGCGCGGCGCGCGCAGCCGCAAGGCCGACCACAAGGCGGCGGGGCTCGGCGACTGCGTGGACTGCTCGATCTGCGTGCAGGTCTGCCCCACCGGGATCGACATCCGCAAGGGTCTGCAGTACGAGTGCATCGGCTGTGCCGCGTGCATCGACGGTTGCGACCAGGTGATGGACAAGATGGGCTATCCCCGGGGCCTGATCCGCTACACGACCGAGAACGCGCTGGTCCGAGGCTATGACAGGGCGACGATGTGGCGTCGCGTGTTCCGCGCCCGGACACTGGTGTATACGGGGCTGCTCGCGACGCTCGTCGTTGCCGTGGGGGTCTCGCTCTATCTGCGCGACGTGCTGAAGGTCGACGTGATCCGCGACCGCGCGGCGCTCGCGCGCGAGGCGGCGCCCGGTGTAGTCGAGAACGTCTACCGCCTGCAGATCATGAACACCGGCGAGGCACCGCAGCGGTTTGCAATCGCCGTCGACGGCCTGCCGGGGATCAGGGTGGTCGGCGTCGAGCAGCCGGTCGCGGTCGGCGGAGCAGCCACGCTCCTGGTTCCGGTGCGCCTGCAGGCGCCGGCCGATAGTGGCAAGCCCGGCGCGAACCGCATCGAGTTCGTGATCGAGGCGGTCGGCGACGCGAAGCTCGTGCGCCGCGAGAAATCGACGTTCCTGTTCCCGCGCTAGCGCCGCGCCAGCCCGACCCGCGAACCCATGTCCGTCCTGGCCACCGCGAAGCCCTGGTACCGTAATCGCTGGCCGTGGCTGCTGATCGCGGGCCCGGCAATCGTCGTCGTTGCCGGGTTTGCCACCGCGTGGCTCGCGTGGTCGACCGACGACGGCGTGGTCGCCGACGACTATTACCGGCGCGGGCTCGTGATCAACAAGGAGATAGAGCGGGGGAAGCGCGGCGTGGCGCTGGGGATTTCCGCAGTGCTCGAGGTGGCGCCGGACGGTGCGATGCGGTTACGCCTCGCCGGCACCACCGATGCGCCGCCACCTCCCGCAGTCCGCGCGAAGCTCACCCATGCGACGCGCACGGGATGGGACCGGGACACGACGCTCACGCGCGGCGCGGACGGTGTCTACCGCGGAGGCATGGCACCGCTGCCGCCGGGGCGGTGGCTGGTCGCGGTCGAGACCGACGCCTGGCGCCTGCCGACGGTGGAGGTCAGCGGGGTGGTCGGAGAGGTCCGTCTCGGCGCTGCGCGCGCCGTGGATTGAAGCCGGTTCGCCGCCGCATCATTGCGGCGTGCGCGACGGGGCGATGCCAGATGAGCAGGGATCGAGAAACGGGGAGGCGATGATGGAGGCAAGCGGCAGTCTGGCCCGGCGGCTCATGTGGGTGATCTGGCCCGCGTTTCTGGTGGCCGCCGTTGCGGAAGCGGTCTTCTTCACCGTCTTCGATCCGTTCGAGCTGCATTTTTTCGGCGCCACGCTCGACGTGTCGCGCCAGGTGATCTACACGATGGGCTTCTTCGGATTCTGGGGGCTGGGCATCGCCTCGTCGGCGCTGACCGTGTTCCTCGAACGCTCGCCATGGGAAGTGAACCGGTGTCCGGTCGAGTCCGACGAGCGGCCACCAGGCTGTCCGAAGCGCGACGAGCCGGACGCCTGTTGCGCCCCCGGCGAGACCGCACAGCCGCGGTGAGCCGGTGGCGTGTCGGCCGCAAGCGTCGACTCGCCCCGGTCGCATCCCCGCTCGCTTCGTTCGCGGGGGGCCCTGCTCCCCGGCTCGCGCCGCTACCCGCGTTGCCCGATGAGTTGCTTCAGCGCACCCGGGTCGAGCAGCTTGACGGCGCGCCCCTGAACCTGGATCAGCCCGACTTCCTGGAAACGCGAGAAAAGGCGACTCACGGTCTCGAGCTTGAGTCCGAGGTAGCTGCCGATTTCCTCCCGCGTCATCCGCAGCACGTACTCGGTCGACGAGTAGCCGCGGCGGCGGTAGCGCTCGGCGAGGTTCAGCAGGAACGCGGCCAGGCGCTCCTCCGCGCGCATGCTGCCGAGGAGGAGCATGATATTGTGATCGCGCGAGATTTCCTTCGACAGGAACTGGTGCAGGTTGTGCTGCAGCGCCGGAACGCTGCGTGCGAGCTCCTCGATCCGATCGAAGGGAAGCACGCACACTTCGGTGTCCTCGAGGGCGACCGCCTGGCAGCCATGGCGGTCCGTGCCGATACCGTCGAGGCCGATGATGTCTCCCAGCATGTGATAACCCGAGACTTGTTCGCGGCCGTCCTCGGCCAGCACGGTGGTCTTCAGCGAGCCGAGCCGGATCGCGTAGAGCGCGTGAAATGGCTCGCCGGCACGGTAGAGCGAATCGTTCTTCTTGAGCTTTGTCCTATTTCCCACCAGCGCGTCGACCTGCTTCAGCTCTTCGGACGTGAGGCCGCCCGACAGACACAGCTCGCGCATGCTGCACGTCGCGCAATGGGTCTTGAGATCGCGCAGCGAAATGACCGGCGCTGCCGGCGCCTGGCCGGGTCCGCGTCCCGTCGAAGGGGAGGCCGATGCCAGAATCCCGGTCAGTGGCTTCACATTCAGCGTCATGGTCTGGGCGGGGTCCTGGAGGACTGTCGTTGATCTGCGACAACCTTTGTTACTGTAACGGGAAATCAGGCAAAAGAACAGGATCGATTGCCTTGACGACCGGTTCTGCCCCCGCTGCGCGCGAGCCTGTTGCGCAGTGCCCTTCGCTGGTGCGACCCCTTGTCGCAGCGTATCGACCATGGCGCTCTCCGCGTTGATCGGTGCGTGGCTTGCCGGCGTCCTCGGCGGCGCCCACTGCCTTGCGATGTGCGGGGGGTTCGTTGCGGCGATGTCGGGCGGGGCCAAAGTCAATGGTGGCGCAGGCGCGCCGCTCCTGCCCGCGCGGGTTCTTGCCCGGCGCCAGTTAAGCTATAACGCCGGCCGCATAACGACCTATGCGCTGCTCGGTGTGCTGGGGGGTGCCACCGGCAGCGCGCTGCTGTCCGCAGCCGAATGGTTGCCGCTTCAACGCGCCATCTACGTGGTCGCCAACCTCTTTCTCCTGGCTCTGGCCGTCGCGATCGCGTGGCAGGGCGCCGGGCTCACCGGGATGCAGCAGGTCGGCAACGCACTGCTGAGCCGGGCTCTCCCGGCGGTTCGCCCATTGCTCCATGCCGACTCCGCACCGGCGCGCTACGCGCTGGGATTGATCTGGGGACTCATTCCGTGTGCGCTGACCTACGGGGTCTTGCCCATAGCCGTGTTTGCGGGAGGGGCACTGCAGGGAGGTGCGGTGATGCTTGCCTTTGGCCTCGGCACACTGCCCAACTTGCTCGCCGCCGGCTGGATCGCCTCGCGGGCCGGCCGATGGCTCGACGCGCCCGCCACCCGGTACGCTGCCGCGGCGCTCGTCGCGGGCTTCGCCCTCGTGGGTCTCTGGCGGGCACTCTTCGCCACCGGGACGCTTGCGCAGGGCGCGTTCTGCCTCTGAGGACTTCGATGATCGGCCGCACATTTCTGATCGAGGATCCCCGGAGCTTTGAGTCCGCGCGATCTGCCCCGGCGCCCATCCGCGACCTCTACGCCCTGGCCGAGGCGAGCCTCGCCGCGGATACCGGGCAGCGCGCCGATGCCGTCGAGCGCGAGCTATCCGCGTTGCTCGCGGCACAACTTGCGACCGATCCCGCCGCACTCGCCGCCGCCGTGGCCGCCGCGCCATCGGTCGCCGTGGCTCGGTACCTCTGGCGCGCGCTCGATGCCGCCTGGCGCGAAACGCAGGTGTCGGCCGGGGCGGGGCTCGCGGTCACGCTGTTCGCGATGCCGCTCGTGATCGTCGCCGGTCTCGATCGCACGCAGGGGGACGGAGCGCTGCCCGGCACGCTTGCCCAGCCGGCGAAGCTCGCGGCGATTCTCGCCGATTTCGGGGCACTCACCGGCAACCGGACGGCGGCCTTCGCGGATGCGCTGGTGGCCGCCGATGCGATCGACATCGCACAGCTGGCGAAGATCCGCGCGTCGGGATGGCTGCCCGACGCTGTTGCCCCGGGATCGACGTTGCCACACCGCATCCTCGCCCCGGCGCCGATCGCGTTCCACGCGGCGCGCGAGGCGGTGCACCTGCGCTTCCTCGTCGGCACGGCGATCGCGAAACCGGGAATCGATCTCCTCGCCGATGTGCGGGTTGGCACCTGGGGCGCTCCGTTCACGCGGGAACTGGCACGTCAGCTAGGCACCGCCGAGGTCTCCGTACTGGCGCTGCCGCGCGCGCCGCAGCGCCCCCTTCCGGCAGTAGCCCAGGGGCGAGTCGCGCAGCGCGAGGTGTCGGCGCAGATCTTCGCCAGCAACGCCATCCGCAGGTTCCGCAGCACCGTGGGCGAGCCGGCCGCGGTGATCAGCGCACACCGGGCTCAGGATACGGCGGGGGGCGGCGAGCTGCGCCTTTCGCTGTCGTCGGCGTTCGAGCCGCGCGCCGCGGAAGGCTTCCGCTGTCCGCTCTATCCGCTCGATCGCGTCGGCGACGTCGCGGCGATGCTCGTCGATCTGATGCGCGATTGCCGGGTGACCGACATCCGCGTGCTGGCCGGCGTGCATGCGGATCGCGTCGCCGGAACGGGCATGCCGCTGCTGTTCAAGCCCGAGACGATCCCGGATGCCACCGCGGTCACCGTGCACTGACGGGGCGGCCCCGCCGGTGGCTGCGCGAAAGGTGAGCCGAGTCCGATGCTGCTGATCCGCTACCTCGATTTCGTGCCGGCGGTCGTCGCGCCGATCGATTGCGCGTCGACCGCGGCGATCATCGGCCGCACGGTGGCGGGTCCCGGACTCGTGCTGCGCGATTACGCGACGCTGCGCGCCGACGGCGACTGGGTGCGCATCGGCGCGAACGCGTATTTCGGCGAGCGGGCGACGGTGCACATTGCCCACAGCACGCTGCCCGCCATCATCGGCGACGATGTCACGGTGGGCCGCTTCGCTCTGGTGCACGCATGCACGGTCGAGGACCGCGTCGTCGTCGGCGACACCGCGGTCGTCATGGATGGCGCGCACGTCGGCGCGGGCTCGATCGTCACCGCAGGAAGCCTTGTCCCGCCGCGCAAACGCCTGGCCGGCGGCTGGGTCTACGAAGGCAACCCCGCGACGCCGGTCCGCGAGGTCGGCACCGAAGACCTCGCCGCCGCGGCGTACGCGATCCGCAAGCGAAGCCAATCGACGCTCGTGACGGCCAGCGACCTGCCACCGCTTGCTGCGGGCGGAATGCCGCCGGCCGGCGGTCGCGAGCACGCGAGGCACGTTGTCGACGCGCACGTCGACCGCGTGGGTCGCGCCTATGTCGCGCCGACGGCGACGCTCGCCGGTGAGGTTGCCCTCGGCGACGACGCCAGCATCTACTTCGGCTGCGTCGTCGATGCCGGCGGCGGACGGATCACGATCGGCCCGCGCACCAACATCCAGGACAACTCGCTGCTCGTGACCGATGCCGGTCGGGGCCCGCTCGCGATCGGGGCCGACGCGACAATCGGCCACAACGTGCGGATGGGCGCGGCGATCATCGGCGACCACGCCCTGATCGGCATGGGATCGCAGGTGGGTGACCGAGTCGTCGTCGAGGAGGGCGGCTGCATCGGTGCACGTGCGTGGGTCGAACCCGGTACCGTGGTCGCCCAAGGCTGGATCTGGGCCGGCCGCCCGGCCCGCGCCTTCCGCGCGGTCAAGGCCAGCGAGCGCGCGCTGTTCGCCGAGGCGGCCGCGACCTACGTTCGCTATGGCGCGAACTACCGTGCCGGTTCCCGCTCGAGCGACTGATTGCCGCTACCGGTTCGCGGACCGCAGCCGGATGTCGCCGTACCACGCCTCGACGGATTCGCCGGTGTTGTCGGTATCGGTCAGCACGCCGATACCGGTGAGATTGCCCGGCTCCTCGCCGAATGCGTGCCGGTAATCGTCGTAGAGATTGCGCGACAAGCGATTGCCACCTGCCAACCCCTGCCGCACCGCTCGCCACGACGATCATCCGCACGCGTCGCGTGTACGGGTGTTCGATCACCGTGCCCACCGGGAGCCGTCTCGCCCACACGTACTGCAGCAACGCGTACGGCAACTGCCTTCCGGACAGCTTCTCGGTGACGTAGAAGACCGCCCGCTCGACGAGCGGCAGTCTCGCCTTGTCGCCGTCGAACGCGAACACGAGCCGGGCAGGCGCGTCTTCCTTCGCCGCGATCCGGTTGTCAGCGCCCTCGATGAGCGCGCTCACCTTCCAGCGCCATTCGACGATGGGTGCGCTGCGGATGTCGAACACGGTGAACTGGGCGAGGCCGCTGGCAGCTGCCGTGGCCATCGCGTGCAGCGACCACGACGCCTTCATCCTCGACCAGTACGTAGGCCGTCGGCGTCTTCCGGCTGGAGAGCCGGATCGGCTCCCAGCCGGGTGGCAATCCGGCGCCTGCCTTGCCGGCAGAAAATGGTGCCGGCAGCGGCGCCGCCTCGAGGCTCGGTTGCGCCGTCGCGGGCGATGCCGCCGCGACGGCGCCGATTGCGACGATGGCCGCGAGGGCCGGAAATGCCCGACGCAGGCGTGCAGGCCAGCCGCTTCCGTGCCCGCGATCGTTGCGGCTGGCGCGACATTTCATCGTGGTGCCGATGATACCGCCGAGCGGTACCGATGATCCGTATAATCACGGACGATCGTCCACACGAGTCCCAACCACCAGATGAATCTCGATCGCGTGCCCGCCGGCAAGGACGTACCGAACGACTGCAACGTCATCATCGAGATCCCGATGTTGGGCGATCCGATCAAATACGAGGTCGACAAGGAAACCGGGGCCGTGTTCGTCGACCGGTTCATGTCGTCGTCCATGCACTACCCGTGCAACTACGGCTACATTCCGCGCACGCTGTCTCATGACGGCGATCCGTGCGACGTGTTGGTCCTCTCGCCGATGCCGCTCATCACGGGCGTGGTCGTCCGCTGCCGGCCGATCGGCATGCTGAAGATGGAGGACGAGGCGGGAAGCGATTCGAAGATCCTCGCGGTGCCGGTCGACCAGCTGACGGGGGTCTATCGCAACGTGCAGTCGCCCCGCGACCTGCCCGAGGTGACGACGCAACAGATCGCGCATTTCTTCGAGCACTACAAGGACCTCGAGCCTGGCAAGTGGGTCCGCGTGTCCGCCTGGGTCGGCGCCGAGGAAGCGAAACGGGAGATCCTGGAAGGCATCGCGCGCTACGAGGCGGCGAATCCGAAGCCGAAATTCTGACTTCGGCGTGGCGCCGGCGATTTGCCGCACCGGATGTCGCGGAAGAACCGCCCGTCGCGGGTCCATCCGGCCTGATTCCGGATTCGCCAGCGCGCCGTGGATCCGCGCGGTGCCCGATTCCGATGAGCGAGGCCGCCCACGCGCGCAGGCAATCGGCTTTCCCGTGGTTGTTCGTGCTGTTGTGGAGCACCGGCTTCATCGCGGCGAAATACGGGCTGCCCGTACGCGCCGCCGCTGACTTTCCTCCTGTATCGCTTCGCGCTGGTGGCGGCGCTGATGACGCTGGTCGCGATCGCGATCGCGCGCACCGTGGCCCGGCACGCCGGCGCAGGTCGGCGCACGTGGCGGTCGCGGCGTGGCTCGTGCACGGCGTCTACCTTGGCGGCGTGTTCGTCGCGCTCGCCGCCGGGATGCCCGCCGGCACCGCGTCGATGCTGGTCGGGCTGCAGCCGATCGTCACGGTCGCGATCGCGCGCGGCTGGCTCGGCGAGCGCGTGGCGGCGAGGCAGTGGCTGGGGATGCTGCTCGGTCTCGGCGGAGTCTGGCTCGTCGTCCGCCACAAGGTCGGGCTGACCGGCGAGCTTCACTGGGCTCGCCGCCATCGCGCTCGCGCTCGTCGGCATCAGCGTCGGGACGCTCTACCAGAAGCGATTCTGCTCGCACGTCGACCTGCGCACCGGTGCCGTGATCCAGTTCACGGCGTGCGCGGTGGCCTACCTGCCGGTCGCGCTCGCCGCTGGAGCACGCTCCCGTGCGCTGGACACCCGAATTCGTCTTCGCGCTGGGCTGGTCGGTCGTCGTGCTGTCGGTCGGCGCGATCAGCCTGCTCTATTGGCTGCTCCGCCACGGCGCAGCCGCGAACGTCGCGCGGCTGTTCTTTCTGGTTCCTGCCGTGACCGCCGTGATGGCGTGGCTGATGTTCGGCGAAACGCTCGATGCGCTCGCGATCGCGGGCATGGCGCTGATCAGCGTGGGCGTCGCGCGCACTGGCCGCGATGCGCGATGCGTAGCGGGGCCATGACGATCCGCGTCCCGGCGATCCGGTCGTGCAGGAACTGGCGGTCGGGGTCGACGACGCCCACAGGAAATTGAAGGCCACAGCCATGCGGCGTGGGCGCCAAGGCCGGCGGGCTGCAGCGCGACATACGGCGAGCGCGGCCGCGGGACCAATCCACGCGGCGAGGTAGCGGATGACCGCGGTTCGGGCGTCGACTGGCCGGGCGTCGGCGCACCAGCGACATCCGCCACGTCTTCATCGGCAGCGTTCGCCTTCCCCCGGTCCACGACCAGACGAAATAGACGCCCGCGGCGACAAAGACGCCACAGGCCGACAGCAGCGCGCGCCAGCCTGGGGAACGCGCACCGCGAAAGCCGGGCTCGGCAACCGGCGAGACCAACGGAGCGTCAGGATGAACCCGATGACGAGGATGATCGCCGCGAGCAGCAGGCCCTCGTAGCCGAGCGAGGCGTACCGACGCACGAGCGGCGCCATCTGCGGCCGCGCGTGCGCCGCGGCCGGCGCCGCCGGCGGCGCACCTGCCGTCAAGCGGGGCTCACTTCGTTGCACGGTGCGACGGGTGGCGGCGGGCCTCCCGGGGCGATCTGCGGCGGCGTGCCCGCCGGAGCGGTCGCGCGACGGTGGAGCCGTGCCCGGCGCCGGCTGGGCTCCACGCGCGGCGGCTGGCTTCCGCCACTGCGGGGGCGGCTTCGCGGCGAGCTCGCGTTTGGTTTCGGGCGGCAGCGTCTGGTATTGCTCCCACTTCTGCCGGACTTCCTGCTTCTTCTCCGGCGGAAGCGTCTTCATCGTCTTGTACCGTTCACGCGCGGCTTGCCGCTGCTCGGGCGACAGCTGCGCCCACGTGGCCATCTGCTGCCGCACGCGCTGCTGCTCGTCGGGACGCATCTTCGGATAGCGCTGCGCGATGTCCGCGCCACTTCTGCTTGCGCTGGGCATCCATCCTGTCCCAGTCGGGGGCGAGCGGGGCGAGGACCTGCTTTTCGGCGGCGCGGAAGCTCGGCCCAGGACGGGGATCGGATACCGATCGGCTGCGCGAATGCGCTCACGGCCACCCCGGCCGCGAGCGCGAACGGCGAGCACGAGCTTGTAGGCTATTCGTCGACCGCGTGCTTCAGCCAATTCTGGAATCCCCGGTCCAAATACGCATCAATCGGCAGATCCGAGGACAGGATCGCGAGCATCGGTTTCCTCGATCTCCTTGATCTGCGTGTAGGCCTGCCACTGCTGGACGCCGAAGCCGACTGCGACGATCAACGCGATCCCGATCCAGAGACGACCGCTCGCCCAGAAACGGCGGTCGGCACCGGTCGTGCCGGTCCCGCCGCCGGCGTGCGCCCCCGCCAGCTGGAGGTCGGCAACGCGCTGGGGGTCGGCCAGACGGGCGAGGGCTTCCTGACGCGCGAGCTGCAGACGATAGGCGGTCCCGGCCTTGAGCTCGGCCTGTGCCCTGTCCAGGTAAGTGACTATTTTCCTTGCAAATTCACGGTCGTCGGTGCGTCATATCGTCACCCCTTTGGCCTTCAGCGTCAGGGCCAGCGCATGAACTGCACGCGAACAATGCGTTTTGACACTCCCCTCGGAGCAGCCCATCGCCGTCGCCGTCTCGGCGACATCGAGCTCTTCCCAGTAACGCAACAGAAAGGCTTCCCGTTGACGCGCGGGCAGCCGGCCGAGCGCCTGCTCAATGAGCGCCATAATCTGACTTTGCTCGAGCCGCTCGGCGGGATCGGCGTTCGCGTTCGAGTCCGATTTCGCCGGCAAAGTTTCGAGGGGATCGAAATCGTCGTCCTTTTCGTCGCCTTTCCCCAGCGCGGACAGCAGCGTCGTCCACGTCGAGCGGACCTTCTGGCGGCGGAAATGGTCATGGATCGTGTTCTGGAGGATGCGCTGGAACAGCATCGGCAGCTCGGCCGCCGGCTTTCCCGAATACTTCTCCGTCAGCGAGCTTGAGCATTGCGTCCTGGACGACATCGAGGGCCGTATGCTCGTCCCGCACCGCGAACATCGCCTGTTTGAACGCGCGGCGTTCGACTTCTGCCAGAAATGCCGAAATTTCTTGGTAGGTGGCCAGACAAGCGGTCCATCAGCGAGGTCCGGGGCATTATAGGATTGCATCGGAGTTCGGCTGTTGTGCGGTGCAACGGGGTTGACCGGAGCCGGCGCCACGGGTAACGTTAACGTTCGGCCGGAAGCGGCCGATGTTGTGGTGCAATAACGGCCGTTCCCGCCCCCTTCGCGATGTCACAAGCGTCGTCGAGGAACCCCTCGGGGCGCGAACGGTGGTTTCCAGATCGCGGCTTTCTACCCGATAAAGCCTTGGTGGGCGCGTCCATCCCCAATGCGCGCCGGACAGTGTTGCTAGGCCCCCGTGCGCCAAGAGGCGCCCGAGGAATCCACCAATTCGCGCAAGGTACAGCCATGCAGCTCACGGGTGCGGAAATCGTCATCCGCTGCCTCCAGGAAGAGGGCGTCGAGTACGTCTTCGGCTATCCGGGCGGCGCGGTACTCAACATCTACGACGAGTTGTTCAAGCAGGAAAAGGTCAAGCACGTGCTCGTCCGGCACGAACAGGGCGCGGTGCACGCAGCGGATGGCTATTCCCGCTCGTCGACCAAGGTGGGCGTCTGCCTCGTGACCTCGGGACCTGGCGTGACCAACGCGGTCGACCGGGATCGCGACTGCCTACATGGACTCGATCCCGATGGTCGTGCTCACGGGCCAGGTGCCGACGCACGCGATCGGCCAGGACGCGTTCCAGGAATGCGACACCGTCGGCATCACGCGGCCGTGCGTCAAGCACAATTTCCTGGTCAAGGACGTGAACGACGTCGCGCCGACGATCAAGAAGGCGTTCTATCTCGCCGCCACCGGCCGCCCGGGTCCCGTGCTTGTCGACATCCCGAAGGACGTGACGCAGGCGAAAGCCGAATGGAACTACCCGAAGTCGGTTTCGCTGCGCTCGTACAACCCGGTGACCAAGGGACACTCCGGCCAGATCAAGAAGGCGGTCCAGCTCCTGCTCGACGCCAAGCAGCCGATGGTCTACGCCGGCGGCGGCGTCGTGCTCAACAACGCCGCGCCGCAGTTGACCCGCCTCGTCCGCCTCCTCGGCTTCCCGTGCACCAACACGCTGATGGGCCTCGGCGGCTTCCCGGGCACCGACCCCCAGTTCACCGGCATGCTCGGCATGCACGGCACCTTCGAATCGAACATGGCGATGCAGCATTGCGACGTGCTGATCGCCATCGGCGCGCGTTTCGACGACCGCGTCATCGGCAACCCGCAGCACTTCTTTCGCAGCGACCGGAAGATCATCCACATCGACATCGATCCCTCGTCGATCTCGAAGCGGGTCAAGGTCGACGTGCCGATCGTCGGCTACGTCGCCGACGTCCTGGACGAGATGCTGAAGCTGATCGAGACGTCGGCGCAGCGTCCCGACCCGGCCGCGCTGAAGGCGTGGTGGGCCGAGATCAAGGACTGGCAGCGCAAGGACTGCCTTCGGTACGACGTCAAGAGCGAACTCATCAAGCCGCAGTACGTGATTCAGAAGCTCTACGAGCTGACGAAGGGCGACGCGTTCATCACCTCGGACGTCGGCCAGCACCAGATGTGGGCGGCGCAATACTACAAGTTCGACAAGCCGCGCCGCTGGATAAATTCCGGAGGACTCGGCACGATGGGCTTCGGCCTGCCGGCCGCGATGGGTGTCCAGCTCGTCAATCCCGGGGCGACCGTCGTCACGGTCACGGGCGAGGCCTCGATCCAGATGTGCATCCAGGAGCTGTCGACCTGCAAGCAGTATCACCTGCCGATCAAGATCGTGAACCTCAACAACCGCTACATGGGGATGGTCCGCCAGTGGCAGGAGTTCTTCTACGGCAACCGGTACGCCGAATCGTACATGGACGCGCTGCCCGACTTCGTGAAGCTCGCCGAGGCCTACGGACATGTCGGCATCAAGGTCGACAAGCCCGGCGACGTCGACGGCGCGCTGGCGGAGGCATTCAGGCACAAGGACCGGCTCGTCTTCGTCGACGTGATCACCGACCAGACCGAGAACGTGTTCCCGATGGTGCCCGGCGGGAAGGGCCTCACCGAGATGATCCTCGCGGAGGAGCTGTGAGCGCCGCCGTGGGGTTGTCGCCGCGTCCGCCGGGCCGCCCCAAGGACGCGGTTGCCCCCCGGGGGGAAGACGCGAAGCGTCAACGGGGGGGTACTAACCATGCGCCACATCCTGTCGATCCTGGTCGAGAACGAGGCCGGCGCGCTGTCGCGGATCTCGGGGCTCTTCTCGGCGCGCGGCTACAACATCGAGTCGCTGACGGTGGCACCGACCGAGGACGTGACGATGTCGCGGATGACGATCGTCACGATCGGTTCCGAGGACGTCATCGAGCAGATCACCAAGCAGCTCAACAAGCTCGTCGACGTCGTCAAGGTCGTCGACCTGACGGAAGGCAACCACATCGAGCGCGAGCTGATGCTGGTCAAGGTGCGCGCCGCGGGCAAGGACCGCGAGGAGATGAAACGCCTCGCCGACATCTTCCGCGGTCGCATCCTCGACGTCACCGACAAGAGCTACACGATCGAGCTCACCGGCACGGGGTCGAAGCTCGACGCGTTTCTGCACGGCGATCGAACCCGGCGTGATCCTCGAGACGGTGCGCACCGGCGCGTCGGGGATCGGGCGCGGGGAGCGCATTCTGCGGGTGTGAGCCGGAACGAATCGATCGCGGGGATGACCGTGGGTCCGGCTTCGGCCGGATCCGGCAGGCCGGCTGAAGTCGGCGTCACGTTGACAATGGGAGCAGCTCGATGAAGATCTACTACGAGAAGGACGCCGACCTGTCGCTGATCAAGGGCAGGAAGGTCACGATCGTCGGCTACGGATCGCAGGGGCACGCGCACGCGCTCAACCTGCACGACTCCGGGCGTCAAGGTGACAGTCGGCCTGCGCAAGGACGGCGCGTCGTGGGCGAAGGCGAAGAAGGCCGGGCTCAAGGTCGCCGAGGTCGAGGATGCCGTGAAGGGCGCCGACGTCGTGATGATGCTGATGCCGGACGAGCACATCGCCGCCGTGTACAAGGGCGGCGTCGAGCCGCACATCAAGAAGGGCGCGACGCTCGCGTTCGCGCACGGCTTCAACATCCACTACGGGCAGGTCGTGCCCCGCGCCGACCTCGACGTCGTGATGATCGCGCCCAAGGCGCCGGGGCACACGGTGCGCTCGACGTACGCGCAGGGTGGCGGCGTGCCGATGCTGATCGCCGTCCACCAGGACGCATCGAAGAAGGCGCGCGACGTCGCGCTCTCCTACGCGGCGGCGATCGGCGGCGCGCGCGCCGGCGTGATCGAGACCAATTTCCGCGAGGAGACCGAGACCGACCTCTTCGGCGAGCAGGCGGTCCTCTGCGGCGGCCTGGTCGAGCTGATCAAGGCCGGCTACGAGACGCTGACCGAGGCCGGCTACGCGCCCGAGATGGCGTACTTCGAGTGCCTGCACGAAGTGAAGCTGATCGTCGACCTCATCTACGAGGGCGGCATCGCGAACATGAACTACTCGATCTCGAACAACGCCGAGTACGGCGAGTACGTGACCGGGCCGAAGATCGTCACCGACGAGACCAAGTGGGCGATGCGCGAGGCGCTGACGCGCATCCAGACCGGCGAGTATGCGAAGGACTTCATTCTCGAGAACCGGGCCGGCGCCCCGATGCTGCTCGCGCGCCGCCGCCTCACGGCCGAACACTCGATCGAGAAGGTCGGCGAGAAGCTGCGCTCGATGATGCCGTGGATCAGGAAGAACAAGCTCGTCGACCAGACGCGGAACTAGAGACCTGCAGGAAGCCGCTGCGGCAACGCGATGAGCAGCGACTACCCGCATCCGATCATCGCCCGCGAGGGCTGGCGCGTTCTCGGCGCCGCGCTGTTGGTCGCCCTCGCGCTTTCCGCGCGCCGGCTTCTGGCTGCTCGCGGTGCCTGCGTGGGCCGCCGTGGTGTTCGTCCTGCAGTTCTTCCGCGATCCGCCGCGCGTCGTTCCCCGGCGAGGCGAACGCCGTGCTCTCCCCGGCCGACGGTCGCATCGTCAGCGTCGGGGCGGCGCGCGACCCGTACCTCGAGCGCGATGCGCTGAAGATCAGCGTCTTCATGAACGTCTTCAATGTCCATTCGAACCGCAGCCCGGTGGACGGAACGGTCGGCGGGCGCGTGGTATCACGCCGGCAAGCTTCGTGAACGCGGCGCTGGACAAGGCATCGCTCGAAAACGAGCGCAATGCGCTGCACCTGCGCACCGCCGACGGCCGCGACATCACCTGCGTGCAGGTCGCCGGACTCATCGCCCGGCGGATCCTCTGCTACGCGAAGCCGGGCGACATGCTGGCGCGCGGCCAGCGCTACGGATTCATCCGCTTCGGCTCGCGCGTCGACGTCTACGTCGCGCCGGATGCCGCTGCCGCAGAGTGGCCGTGGGCGACGTCGTGTACGCGACGCAGACCATCCTGGCGGTGTTCCCGTCCCGCCTGACGCGGTGGCATCCACGGCGCCCGCCGCCGCGTCGGTCGAATCGGCGGATTGTGCTACCTTTCAGCCGACATGGCGGACTTCGACACCCAGCGGGCGCTGCAGAAGAACCGGATCCGGCGGCGTGGCATCTACCTGCTGCCGAACCTGTTCACGACCGCGGCGCTGTTCGCCGGCTTCTATGCGATCGTGCAGGCGATGAACCTGCGCTTCGACCAGGCGGCCGTCGCGATCTTCGTCGCGATGGTGCTGGACGGCCTCGACGGGCGCGTCGCGCGGCTCACGCGGACGCAGAGCGCGTTCGGTGCCGAATACGACAGCCTGTCGGACATGGTGAGCTTCGGGGCGGCGCCGGCGCTGATCATCTACGAATGGTCGCTGAAGGGGATGGGCAAGCTGGGCTGGATCGCGGCATTCGTCTATGTCGCCGGAGCCGCGCTGCGACTCGCCCGCTTCAACGTGATGCTGGACGTGGCGGACAAGCGGTGGTTCACCGGCATTCCGAGTCCCGCCGCCGCCGCGCTGGTCGCGGGGCTCGTCTGGATCGTCGACGATTACAGCATCGATCCCGCCGGCCTGCGGTGGTGGGCCTGGGCGGTCACGCGTGTTCGCCGGCCTCACGATGGTCAGCAACATCAAGTATTACAGCTTCAAGACCATCAACCTCAAGCGAAGCGTGCCGTTCCTCGCGATCTTCGTGTTCGTGCTGGTCATCGCGCTGCTCTCGTATCAGCCCGCGATCGTCCTGTTCGCGGGCTGCGTCGGCTACGCGGTGTCGGGCTATGTCGGCTCGGCGTGGATGTGGTTCGCGGCCCGACGCCGGCGCGCGGTGGCCCCGCCGTCCGGCTAGCGCGGCAGGCCGTCCGGCGGAACCCCTTGCGGCGACGCGGATCTTGCGGTTATAGTTATCAGTGATGATCAGCATCCACATCGACGGCTGCCCGGCGCTCCCCGCGCCGACCTCCCTTGCGGGCGGCCTGCGGCTGCTTCTGCTGCGCCCCGCGCGCAGATAAATCATTCCCCTTTCTGTCGAGTAGCGCCCTTGTCGTCCACTACCGGACGGCCGGTCAGTTCGCCCAGACTCAAGGCACGAGGACCCGCGATGAAACCGTACCCGCACGCCAAGTACCGCTCCTTCCAGCCGATCTCGCTCCCCGACCGCCGCTGGCCGTCGCAAGTGATCACGCGCGCGCCCATCTGGTGCAGCGTCGACCTTCGCGACGGCAACCAGGCGCTGATCGAGCCGATGGACGCGGAACGCAAGCTGCGGATGTTCAGGCTGCTGGTGCAGATGGGCTACAAGGAGATCGAAATCGGCTTCCCGGCGGCGTCGCAGACCGATTACGACTTCACCCGCCAGCTGATCGACGAGGACCTGATCCCCGACGACGTTGCCGTCCAGGTGCTCACCCAGTCGCGCGACGCGCAGATTCATCGCACGTTCGAAGCGCTCGCGGGCGTGAAGCGCGCCATCGTGCATCTCTACAATTCGACGTCGACGACGCAGCGTCGCCTCGTCTTCGGGCTGGATCGGGAAGGCATCAAGGCGATCGCCGTGTCCGGGGCGAAACTCATCCGCGACTGCGTGGCGAAGCGGCCCGGAACCGAGTGGATCCTCCAATACTCGCCCGAGAGCTTCACGGGCACGGAACTGGACTTTGCCGTGGAGATCTGCGACGCGGTCACCGACGTCTGGCAGCCGACGCCGGAGCGCAAGACCATCCTCAACCTGCCGTCGACCGTCGAGCTCGCCACACCCAATGTCTATGCGGACCAGGTCGAGTGGATGTGCCGTCAGCTGGCGCGCCGCGACAGCGTCATCGTGTCGGTGCATCCGCACAACGATCGTGGATGCGGGATCGCGTCGGCGGAGTTGGCGATGATGGCCGGCGCCGAGCGGGTCGAAGGATGCCTGTTCGGCAACGGCGAGCGTACCGGCAACGTCTGCCTCATTACGCTGGGCCTCAACCTGTACACGCAGGGCGTCGATCCCGGCATCGATTTCTCCGACATCCAGCAGGTGATACGTACCGTCGAGTACTGCAACCAGCTGCCGGTCGACCCGCGCCATCCCTATGGCGGCGAGCTCGTGTTCACGGCGTTCTCGGGGTCGCACCAGGACGCGATCAAGAAGGGTCTTGCCGCACGTGCGCGCGAACTCGAGCGCGGCAACGAGGAATGGGATGTTCCCTATCTGCCGATCGATCCGGCCGACATCGGCCGGACCTACGACGCCGTGATCCGCGTGAACAGCCAGTCCGGCAAGGGCGGCATCGCGTACCTCCTCGAGCGGGACTACGGGCTGTCGCTGCCGCGCCTGCTGCAGATCGAGTTCAGCCAGGTGATCCAGCAGATCACCGACGCGACCGGCAAGGAGCTGTCGTCGGCCGAGATCCGGGCCGCGTTCGACCGCGAATACGCGTCCGCCGCGGTGCCGATCGCGTTCCTCGATCATCGTGCGCAGCACAGCTCGACGGGCGCCGTCGAGCGTATGGTGGCGCGACTGGCATTCGACGGCACCGAAGTGGAATTGACGGGCACAGGCAATGGACCGGTCGACGCGTTCGTGCATGCGCTGAGGGCGGGCGCGGGGCTCGATATCCATGTGCAGAATTACCACGAGCACGGCGTCGGCAGCGGCGAGGACGCGACGGCAGTCGCGTACGTTCAGTTGCGCATCGGCAGCGACCGCACGGTGTATGGCGTCGGTTTCGATGTCAACATCGTCACCGCGACGCTGCGCGCGGTCGTGGGCGCCGTCAATCGCGGGTTGCAGCGCGGCTGGCTGACTCTGCGGCTGGCCAAGACCGCCGCCCACGCTTAAGGCGCGGTCGATCGCCGGGACACGGCGCCCCGGGACCCGCGTCGCTTCGCGCCGTGTGACGGCGCTGCTCGTGCCGGCAGTGCTCGACGCCACGATGATCATCCGAGGGCTGGTCGATACCGATCGGCGCTCCCGCGTCTCGCACCGCACTGCAATATCGGCTAAAATCAATCGTTTCAGACAGCTGTCGAATTCGCGAAACGGCCCCCTTGGGAGCCACCGGTTTTCCCACGTCCCCGCAGCGAGAATCCCCGATGAGCACGCCCCGTTTCGGTCCCGGCATCGAGATCACCGGTCGCATCACCCCGGAGTATGCGCAGATCCTGACACCCGAAGCCGTCGCGTTTGCGGCCAGACTGCAGCGGGCCTTCGGCAACCGCCGCGCGGAATTGCTCGCGCGCCGGGCGCAGCGCCAGGCTGAGCTCGACGCCGGCGCGCTGCCGGATTTCCTCGCCGAGACGCGCGCGATTCGCGAGGGCGACTGGACCTGCGCACCGATTCCCGCCGACATCGCCGATCGCCGGGTCGAGATCACGGGTCCGGTGGACCGCAAGATGGTCATCAATGCGCTCAACTCGGGCGCGAACGTCTTCATGGCCGACTTCGAGGACGCCAACACGCCGAAGTGGGACAACAACCTCCAGGGCCACATCAACCTGCGTGACGCCATCCGCCGCCGGATCGACTACACCTCACCTGAAGGCAAGACGTACCGGCTGAACGAGAAGACCGCGGTACTGTTTGTGCGCCCGCGCGGCTGGCACCTGCCGGAGAAGCACGTGCGTATCGACGGGCAGCCGATTTCCGGGGGCATCTTCGACTTCGCGCTTTACTTCTTTCACAACGCGACGGAGCTCGCGGCGCGCGGCACCGGTCCGTATTTCTACCTGCCGAAGCTGGAGAGCCACCTCGAGGCCCGTCTCTGGAACGACGTGTTCGTGATGGCGCAGGACGTGCTCGGCGTGCCGCGCGGATCGATCCGGGCAACGGTGCTGATCGAGACGCTGCTCGCCGCGTTCGAGATGGACGAGATCCTCTACGAGCTGCGTGCGCACTCGGCGGGGCTCAACTGCGGTCGCTGGGACTACATCTTCTCGTGCATCAAGAAGCTGCGGAACAACCGCGATTTCTGCCTCGCCGACCGGGCGCTCGTCACGATGACGACGCATTTCATGAAGAGCTACGCGCTGCTGCTCGTCAAGACGTGCCACCGGCGCAACATTCACGCGATGGGCGGGATGGCGGCCCAGATTCCCGTGAAGAACGACGAAGCGGCGAATGCCGAGGCGTTCGCGAAGGTCAAGGCGGACAAGGAGCGCGAGGCGACACAGGGCCACGACGGGACCTGGGTCGCGCATCCGGGCCTCGTGCCGGTCGCGCGCGAGGCATTCGATCGGCTGATGCCGACGCCCAATCAGATCGCGTCGAAGAAGCGCGACGACGTGAGGATCGGCGCAGCCGACCTCCTCACGTTCGAGCCCGAAGCGCCGATCACCGAAAAGGGGCTGCGCCTCAACATCAATGTCGCGATCCAGTACATCGGCGCGTGGCTCGCCGGCCAGGGTGCGGTGCCGATCTACAACCTGATGGAGGACGCGGCGACCGCCGAGATCTCGCGCTCGCAGGTCTGGCAGTGGATCCGCTCGCCGAAAGGCAAGCTCGATGACGGTCGCAAGATCACCAAGGACATGGTTGCGGCGATGATCCCCGAGGAGCTCCGGAAGATCCGCGACCTGCTGGGCGCAGCCTACGGAATGGGCAAGTACGACGACGCGGCTGGCATCTTCGCCGACCTGGTCAACAACGACACGTTCGTCGAATTCCTGACCTTGCCCGCCTACGAGCGGATCGACTAGGGGCAACGCGACCGCAGGGTGAGGAGCTCCCTGCTACCAATCCGGCATGCCTCGTCGAACGTGAGCCGCGGCGCGCGCGGGTGGAGCTTTGCGGGGTCGCCGTGACCCAGGTTGCAGAGGAAGTTCGTTCGGACCGTGCCCTCCGGGAAGAACGCCGCGTCGACCCTTGCCGCATCGAAGCCGCCCATCGGACCGCAATCGAGTCCGAGCGCTCTCGCAGCGATGATCAGGTACGCGCCCTGCAGCGTCCCGCTCTGCATCGCGGTGGTCCGGATGAGGTCCGGCTTGCCGAGGAACGGGGTTCGCGCGTCCCGGTGCGGGACGAGCTTCGGGAGCTGCTCGTAGAACTCGAGGTCGTAGCCGATGATTGCCGTGGCCGGCGCGGCCATCGTCTGCGCGACATTGCCGGCGTCGAGCGCGGGCTTCAGCCGCTCCTTGGCCTCGGGGCTTCTCACGAACACGATCCGCGCGGGGCAGCAGTTGCCGGAAGTCGGGCCCCATTTGAGCAACTCGTAGAGCGAGCGCAGCGACTCGTCCGTGACGGGCTCGCCGGTCCACGCGCGGTGCGTGCGGGCAGTGCGGAAGATCTGGTCGAGCGCTTCGGCGGCGAGGGGCATGGCAAGTCCTGTCGACGGATTGTTCGGCACGTGTATCCCGGGCCCTCGCTCGGGAAGTCAGCCGGTCGCGGGCGGGGCTGCCATCTTAGCAACTGCACCGGCGGCGGTCGGGTGGTCATTAGTCGAAACTATCGAAGAGATTCGCACAATCAATTGGACGCATGAGGCACGCGGCGCGCAGAATGATCCTGTCGTCGGCACAGCGATGCGCGCTGCCGGTCGATTTCCCGCACCCGTGATGATCGGGTGCGGATGAAGAGCGCGGTCAACCGAAGGAGATGCACGATGAAGAGTCTCAAGGGCACCAAGACGCACGACAACCTGAAGGCCGCCTTCGCCGGCGAATCGCAGGCGAACCGGCGCTACCTCTATTTCGCGAACAAGGCGGACGTCGAGGGCCAGAACGACGTCGCGGCGGTGTTCCGCTCGACGGCCGAAGGCGAGACGGGCCACGCGCACGGTCACCTCGACTACCTGGCCCAGGTCGGCGACCCGGCGACGGACCTGCCGATCGGCGCCTCCCGTTCGAACCTGAAGGCCGCGATTGCCGGGGAAACCCATGAGTACACCGACATGTACCCCGGGATGGCGAAATCGGCGCGGAGCGAGGGCTTCGAGGAGATCGCCGACTGGTTCGAAACGCTGGCGAAGGCCGAGCGGTCGCACGCCAACCGCTTTCAGAAGGCACTCGACGCGCTCGCCGACTGATCGTCGCCGCACGCGCCGGTGCGCCGTCCTGTCGGCGGCGCTCGGATCCGGTCAGTGGGTCGCGCTCGCGCGGCGCACTGACCGGCCAAACACCAATCTGGGTCGACCATGACTGTCCGCGAAGGAAATCTCCAGGCGCCCACGCGCCACCCGCTCGACTGGCGCAATCCGGAGTTTTTCGACGAGACGGCGCTCGAGCGGGAAATGGAGCGGGTGTTCGACATCTGCCATGGCTGCCGGCGCTGCGTCAGCCTGTGCCAGTCGTTTCCGACGCTCTTCGACCTCGTCGACAACAGCAAGACGATGGAGGTCGATGGCGTCGCGAAGGCGGATTACGCGAAGGTCGTCGAGCATTGTTACCTCTGCGACATCTGCTACATGACGAAGTGCCCGTACGTGCCGCCGCATCCGTGGAACCTCGACTTCCCGCATCTGATGCTGCGCGCCAAGGCCGTCGACTTCCGGAAGGGGAAGACCAGGTTCCGCGATCGGCTGCTCACGAGCACCGACCGCGTCGGCCGGCTGGCGACGATTCCCGTGGTCGTGCAGATGGTCAACAAGGCGAACACGACCCCGTTCGCACGGAAGGCAATGGACAAGGTCCTCGGCGTGGCGGCCGGCGCGCATCTGCCGCCCTACGCGAGCGAGCGCTTCCGCGAATCGGCGCCGACCTCCGTCGCCTGGCCGGTCCGCGACGGAGCGCGCACGCCAGGCAAGGTCGCCGTCTTCGCAACGTGTTACATCAACTACAACGAGCCCGGGATCGGCCACGACCTGCTGCGGATCCTGGCCCACAACGAGGTGCCGTACACGATCGTCGAGAAGGAGGCCTGCTGCGGGATGCCGAAGCTGGAGCTCGGCGATCTGGACGCCGTCGAGAAGCTCAAGGACATCAACATCCCCGTCCTGGCGAAGCTGGCGCGGGACGGCTATGCGATCCTGACGGCGGTTCCGTCGTGCACGCTGATGTTCAAGCACGAGCTGCCGTTGATCTTCCCCGACGATCCGGAGGTGAAGGTCGTCGCGGAGGCGATGTTCGACCCGTTCGAGTACCTGGTGCTGCGCGACAAGGACGGGCTGCTGCGGAAGAATTTCAAGACGCCACTGGGCAAGGTGAGCTACCACATTCCCTGCCACGCGCGCGTGCAGAACGTCGGGCAGAAGACGCGCGAGGTGCTCGAGTGGATTCCCGAGACCTCGGTCAACACGGTCGAGCGCTGCGCCGGCCACGATGGCACGTACGGCGTGAAGAGCGAGTTCTTCGCGCACTCGATGAAGATCGGCAAGCCGGTGTTCCGCCAGATGGGCGATGCCGCGCCGGACTACGTCGCGTCGGATTGCCCGATTGCCGGACGCCGCATCATGCAGGGCATCGCCGAGTCCGGCAGCGAGCACCGCGCACGCAAGGAGCATCCGTTGACGCTGGTCCGCCTGGCCTACGGACTCTGACCATTCATCTCAAACAGGAAACCCGCCATGGCACATGAAGGCTACCACGAGCCCGTCGACAAACTGTCCGCCACGACGATGGATTTCCATCGCGCGGTGATTTCGCTGATCGAGGAGCTGGAAGCGGTGGACTGGTACAACCAGCGCGTCGATGCGTGCACCGATCCGGAGCTCCGGAGCATCCTCGCGCACAATCGCGACGAGGAGATCGAGCACGCGTCGATGACGCTCGAATGGATCCGCCGCCGCAATCCGGTGTTCGACCGCGAACTGCGCGAAGTGCTGTTCAAGGACGGCCCGATCACGGGCCAGCACGGATGAACAGCCCGCGCGCTCACTGAGGTGCCGCCGATGGTTGCCATCAAACGGGACAGCCTGATGTCGCTGGAGGCCTATGCGAAGGCCCGCGGCGCATTTCGCGAGCGCGTTCTGGCGCACAAGCGGCGGCGCACCGTGCACCTGGGCCCGCATGTGACGCTCCTGTTCGAGGACGAGCTCACGGTTCGCTACCAGATCCAGGAGATGCTGCGGATCGAAAAGGTGTTCGAGGAAGAGGGGATCCAGGACGAGCTCGACGCGTACAACCCGCTGGTTCCGGACGGCACGAACTTCAAGGTGACGATGCTGATCGAGTACGAGGACGTCGAGGCGCGCAAGGTGGCGCTCGCCGGCCTGATCGGAATCGAGGGCCGCGTCTGGGTGCAGGTCGGGGACGCAGCGCGGGTCTACGCGATCGCCGACGAGGACCTGCCGCGCGAGAACGAGGCGAAGACCGCGGCCGTGCACTTCCTGCGCTTCGAGCTCACGCCGGCGATGGTGGCCGCGCTGAAGCGGGGCGCCGGCCTCGCGATCGGCGTCGACCATCCGCAGTGCACCGAGGTCGTTCCGGCGGTTCCGGAGGATATCCGCGCGGCGCTCGCGGCCGACCTCGACTGAAAGGATTGCGCCCGCGGCGGCTCAGTCGCGGAAGTTGCCGAACTGCACCGGAAAGTCGGTGACCGACTTCTTCACGAGCGCGATCGCGCCCTGGAGGTCGTCGCGCTTGGCGCCGGAGACGCGCACCGCGTCCCCCTGAATCGATGCCTGCAGCTTCATCTTGCTGTCCTTCACCAGCTTGACGATCTTCTTGGCGAGCTCCTGCTCGATGCCCACGCGCACGGTCACCAGCTGCTTCACCTTGTTGCCGCCGACCTTCTCGACCTCCCCGTACTTGAGGGCGCGGACGTCGACGCCGCGCTTGGTCAGCTTGCCGGTGAGGATGTCGATGACCTGCTTCAGCTTGAAGTCGTCGTCCGCATGAATCGTCAGCGTCTTCTCGGCGTGCTCGACGCGGGCATCCGAGCCCTTGAAGTCGAAGCGTGTCGACACTTCCTTGTTGGTCTGGTCGACGGCGTTGCGGACCTCGACCTGGTTTACTTCGGAGACGATGTCGAAGGAGGGCATGGGGAGCGTGGGCGAGGAAGGAAGAGCCGCGGATTCTACAGGCAATCGAGCTCGTCGATCGACTTCGGCCAGCTCCGGTGCAGCAGCCGCGACAGCGCGCGATCGGCAAGTACGATACCGCCCGTCTGGCCTATGATCGTCACGGTCCGCATTTTCGGTGAAGGCGCGGCACGCCCGTTCAGTCGACTCGAAGGTTGAGCTTGCGGATCACCGGGGCCCAGGTCGCGGTTTCGCGCCGGATCAGGGTGCCGAATTCCTCCGGCGTGCCGCCGATCAGGTCGAAGCCGGACGCGTGCATCTTCGCGATGATCTCGGCCTCCTTCAGGATCGCGTTGATCTCGGTGTTGAGGCGCGTGACGATCGGCACGGGCGTCCCGGCGGGGACCATGACGCCGTTCCAGGCGAGCGCCTCGAAGCCAGGGTAACCGGCCTCGGCGATCGTCGGCAGGTCGGGGAGCAGGGGAAAGCGCCGGGCGGAGGTGACCGCGAGGGCGCGCAGTTTGCCTGCTCGTATCTGCGGCTGCAGCGGCTGCATCACCGCGAACAGCATCTGCGTTTCCCCCTGGATCGTCGCGGTGACAGCGGGCGGCGAACCGTTGAACGGCACGTGCAGCGCATCGAATCCGGCCACCGACTTCAGGAGCTCCATGTTGAGATGCGACGAGCTGCCGTTGCCGACCGACGCGTAGCTCGCCTTGCCGGGATTCGCCTTCGCCCAGGCCACGAGCTCCGGCACGCTGTCCGCCGGGAGCTCCGCGTTGACGGCGAGCACATTGGGCTGGCTCGATGTGATGATGACCGGCGCCAGGTCCCGCGCCACGTCGTACGGGGCTCTCGTCAGCAGCGGCCCGAAGGCGAGCGGCCCGTTGAACCCGAGCAGCATCGTGTATCCGTCGGCAGCCGCCTTCGCGACTTCGGCTGTGGCGACCGCGCCGCCGGCCGCCGGTCGGTTCTCGACGATGACCGGCTGGCCGACGCGCTCTTTCAGGCGCTCGCCGATCGCGCGGGCGAGGGTGTCGAGCGAGCTGCCGGGACCGGCCGCAACGACGAAGCGGATCGGCTTGTCGGGCCAGGCCTGTGCTGGCCGGGCGACGCACAGCGCGCAGGCCGCGGCAAGCGACAGGATCAATGCGCGATGGAGCATCGCCTGCGGAACCGGGGCCCGGCGTTGCCTAGGGGTTCACGCGCCCGCAGACGAGAAACTCGAGCAGGGCCTTCTGCGCGTGCAGCCGGTTCTCGGCTTCGTCCCAGACGACCGATTGCGGTCCGTCGATCACTTCGGCTGCGACTTCCTCGCCGCGATGCGCCGGCAGGCAATGCATGAACAGCGCGTCGGACTTCGCCTGCCGCATCATCGGGCCGTCGACCATCCATTGCGCGAAATCGCGCTTGCGCACGTCGTTCTCGGCTTCGAAGCCCATGCTCGTCCACACGTCGGTCGTCACGAGGTCGGCGTCGCGGCAAGCGTCCATCGGGTCGGCGAACGATTCGCAATGGCTCCCGCCCGCGGAATCGGGCGGGCTCAGCTCGTAGCCCGGCGGTGTCGACACGCGCACCGCGAAATCGAAGATCGCGGCCGCCTGCAGCCACGTGTGGCAGACGTTGTTCGAGTCGCCGATCCACGCCACCGTCTTGCCCCGGATCGAGCCACGGTGCTCGATGTACGTGTAGATGTCGGCGAGTATCTGGCAGGGGTGGTACTCGTTGGTGAGGCCGTTGATCACCGGCACGCGCGAGTGCGCGGCGAAGCGCTCGATGATCGACTGCTCGAAGGTGCGGATCATCACGACGTCGACCATCCGCGAGATCACGCGCGCGACGTCCTCGATCGGCTCGCCGCGGGAGAGCTGCGTGTCGCCGCGGTTGAGATTGATCGCGATGCCGCCCAGCTGGTTCATCCCGGCCTCGAACGACACGCGGGTGCGCGTGGACGCCTTCTCGAACACCATCGCGAGCGTGCGATCGCGCAGCGGCTGATAGATCTCGTAGCGCTTGAAGCGGTCCTTGATCCAGCGGGTGCGCCGGAACAGGTGCTCCAGCTCCTCGAGCGAGAAATCGCGGAACTGGAGGAAGTGCTTCGGCGCTTTGGCGGGCATGACGGTCCGGATCCACCGGAATCCGGCTGATCCCTGTCAAATCAATATATTAGCACGCGGGTGCCACGCCGTTCGGTGGGCTTCTTAACCAGCATCAAAGACGGCAGGAAGGGGGAAGCGTAGCCTCGCCGGATTCCGCCTGGTTTGGCGGGGGCCGCCCATGACATCGACCGAGCCGATGGCCGTTATCGCCCACTCCCACTCCGCATCACCGGAGGTTTCCGGGCTGCCACCGCTCGTCGTGCGCGGCCGCCGGATGCTGCCGATCGTCCAGGGCGGCATGGGCGTCGGCATCTCGGCGCACCGGCTCGCGGGGACGGTCGCCAGCCTCGACGCCATGGGCACGATCGCGAGCGTCGATCTGCGGCGCCACCATCCGGATCTGATGCGGGCCAGCGCGCATTCGGACAAGGCGACCGTCGATGCGGCGAACCTTGCGGCGCTCGACCGAGAGATCCGCGCGGCGAAGTCACTCGCTGGCGGACGCGGCATGGTCGCCGTCAACGTGATGCGCGCCGTCTCGGCTTACCCGCACTATGTAAGGCAGGCGTGCGAAAGCGGCGCGGACGCGATCGTCGTCGGCGCGGGTCTCCCGCTCGACCTTCCGGAGCTTGCCGCGCGCCTATCCGGACGTCGCGCTGATTCCGATCCTGTCCGACACGCGCGGCATTCAGCTCGTCGTCAAGAAGTGGATGCGCAAGGGGCGGCTGCCCGACGCGATCGTGATCGAGCATCCGCGCTACGCCGGTGGCCATCTCGGCGCGGCGAAGATCGAGGATCTGACCGACCCGCGGTTCGATTTCGAGCGCGTGCTGCCCGAAGTCCTGGCGTTCTTCCACGCCGAAGGCATCGACCCGGCAACGGTGCCGTTGATCCCCGCCGGCGGCATCAACACCCACGAGCGCATTCGCGATCTGATCGCGCGCGGGGCCGCGGCGGTGCAGATCGGCACCGCGTTCGCGGTGACCGTGGAAGGTGACGCGGACATCGAGTTCAAGCGCGTCCTCGCCGGGGCCAGGCCGGAGGACATCGTTGAATTCACGAGCGTCGCGGGTCTGCCGGCGCGGGCCGTGCGCACACCGTGGCTCGCGAGTTATCTCAAGTATCTGCCGAAGCTCGCTGCGGTCGCGCACAAGAAGCCGCGGTGCACGCTCAAGTTCGACTGCCTGATCCAGTGCGGGCTGCGCGACGGCATCGCGAAGATCGGCCAGTTCTGCATCGACATGCAGCTCGCGGCCGCGCTTGCGCGGCGACGTCGCGAAGGGGCTCTTCTTCCGTGGCGCGTCGGCGCTGCCGTTCGGCAGCGAAATCCGGCCGGTGCGCGAGCTCATTGCCTATCTGGTCACGGGCGTGCGCCCGGCTCCGGTCGCGGCGGCTTCGTAGCGCCCGCGATGGGCAGCCGCCGGGCCCTCGCTTTGACGCTCACCCGGGTCTAGGGCCTGTTTGCGAACATAGCGTGAACAGGCCCTGATCAGGTGGCGGGAGCCTGCGCGATCGCGCGCGGCGCGTCCACCGCCGCCATTGCGTACGCAGCCGGTCCGGGCTGCACGTGCATCTCGACGATCCCGTCTTCCCACGCCTTCTCCAGATCGCGCTCGATCGTTGCGAGCGCCTCGTCGTCGCCGCGCCGCACCGCGCGAATGCCGTAGGCGCGGTTGCGGCCGTGAACCTTGGCCATGTACAGCGCCATGTCGATCAGGCCGATCGCGCGTTCCCACGAGAGCGCGGCGTTTGCCGGTGGCAACGGCATCGGCGCGTAGCCGATCGACGCGGTGACCCGGATCGCGCTTCCGTGGTGCACGATCGGCTCGCTTGCGACGGCGTGCATGATCCGCATCGCGATCTCGTCCAGCTTGTCGGAGCTCGTCGCGGGAACGAAGACCAGGAACTCCTCGCCGCCCCAGCGAACGATCATGTCGGTCTCCCGCAGCGTCTCGCGCAGGCGGCGGGCCACGACGACCAGGACCGCGTCGCCGGCGGCGTGGCCGTACCGGTCGTTGATCTGCTTGAACATGTCGATGTCGATGAGCAGCAGCGCGTGGATCGGGTTGTCCGTCGTCGCTGCGGCGCCGGCGCTCGGGCCGGTTGTGCTCGTCGCGCATGAAATCCTGGAAATAGCGGCGGTTGTAGAGCGCGGTCAGCGGGTCGCGGCTGCTGCGCACGCTCAAGTCCCGGTTCGTCGATGCGAGGAGCCCGTTGGTGATGCGCAACTTGCGGTAGAGCGTCGCGACGACGAGGAACGACACGGCGAAGACGCCCGCGAGCAGCCACCAGACGCGCTGCTGCAGTTCGCGGTTCTCGAGCTCGGCCGAGCTCAGAGCGTTCTGCCGATTGAGCAGCTCGATCTCCCGCCGGCGCTTCTCCGACTCGTACTTCTCCTGCATCTCGAGCACCGACTTCTGATGTGCGGCCGCGGCGATGTCGTCGTTGAGCTTGCGCTCGCGGTGGTAGAGCGCGAGCGCCGCCTTGTAGTCGCCGACTTCTCCAGGTACTGGCTGTATTCGCCGAGCAGCGACGCGATTTCGGCGGTCGCGCCGGTGCGCTCGTAGTCGGCGAGCGCCTCGTCGGCCAGGCGCTTGCCGTCGGCGGTCCGTCCCGAGGCCGAACAGCGCGAATCCCATGTTGGCCTTGCTGGCGGCCGTCTTCATGCTGTCGCCGAATTCGCGGGTCAGCGCGAGCGACCGGCGCGAGAGCTCGAGCGCCTCGCCGTACTGCCGACGCCGCAGCCGGATGTCGGCGAGATTGATGAGCGCCAGGCTCTCGGCGACCTTGGCCGACCGCGCCTTGCGCGCGATGGCCAGCGCGTCCTCCATCGCCGCGAGCTCGCGCACGGGCTCGTTCAGCAGCTCCAGCGCCGCGGACTCCGCCATCCGCGCCTTGGCCATGCCGAGCGCGTTGGCCGCCGCCTCGGCGAACCGGAACGCCTGCTGGCTCGCGTCGAGCGCGTTCTGCCCCTGCTTCAGCGCGAGGTACAGCGTGGAGAGCTGGTAGAGCGCATTGGACCGGCGGTACGCGTTGTCGGCGCTCTCCGCGGACGACAGCGCATCCTGGAGGCTCGCGAGCGACTCCTCGAGGTGACCCCGGCCGCGGGCGGTCACGCCGATCGTGATCGCGGCCCAGTAGGCGAGGTACGGTTCGGGCGCGTCCTTCAACAGCGACGCGCGCCTCCTTGGCGAGCGCGTTCGCCTTGACCGAATCGCCGCGCCAGCGATTCGGCGTTCGCGCGCGAACGAGCCGGGACGTGGCGAGCGTCGTCGTGTCGCGTCGACGCCGGCCTTGGCGCTCGAGATGCTCGGCGAGCTCGAGCGCATCCGCGTTGCGACCCGCCGCAGCCATCGCCTGCCCATAGAGGGCGTAGACGTACCGGCGGTCCGTGGTGGCGGCGACGCCGTTGCGCGGCACGAGCGCGGCGAGCTCGGTCAGCGCGCGCTTCGGATAGGCGTAGAGGTAGGTCTCGATCTCGTGGACCCGGGCGATCGCGTCTTCCGCCGCGGCGGACGTGGTGGTAAGTGCCGCGGCGAGCGCGAGCGCAGCGACTGACGGCAACCGGCAGATCACGACGCGAAGTCCGACGAGCCACGTTGCGCCGTTCAGGCGACAGCCGCCCAGGCACACGGACGCATGATCGGCGGCGCGGGTGCGCAACAACCGAAGCCGGGCACCGACACCTTCGAGCGCGGTGGTCTTGTTGGACACGAAAGTTGTTCCGGACAGCGTGGCTTGCGGCGAGGGTCGATCGACGTCAGCGAGCAACGCCCGCGCCCCGAATGTCGCCGCGTGCCCTGCATCGCCTCCAGCAAAGCAATCACTGTGCCGAGGGTCTTGCCTGTGGCCGGACGCGGATGGCCTGCCGCCGGGTCCGGCCGTCGACGGCCCCGCGGCGGGCAATGCGCCCGGGCATTCGTGCGATGACAGTAAGGCGATGAAAAGGGCGCCCGGAGGCGCCCTTGACGGCGGTGCAGGAAGCGGATCGGCTTACGCCATCGCCTTGATCGCCTGGGCGAGGCGCGACTTCGTCCGCGATGCCAGATTCTTGTGGACGATCTTCTTGTCGGCGATGCGGTCGATGACCGCCTGCGAGGCCTGCATCTTCTGCGTCGCCGCCGCCTTGTCACCGGCGGCGATGGCCTTCCGGACCTGCTTGACCGCGGTACGCAGCGTCGACCGGAGGCTCGCGTTGTGCTTGTTGGTTTCCGTCGCTTGCCGGGCGCGCTTGCGGGCTTGGGCGCTGTTCGCCATGAGTCGAAATTCCTTCGTGTTCTGGAGAAGCGAAAAAAGACCAAGCATAATAGCAGCTTACCGGCTACCGCGCAACACCGCCGCCACGTTCGCGCGTGCCTCCTTGCCACCCCCGAATGTCCGCCGCCACCCCTCATTCCGCAATGCCCGGCCCGGACGTGCAGACTCCGGCCGCCGCTTCGGCCAATGCTGATCGGGAATCCGCGTGAACCTGCTCCGGGCGGTGTCGACGGTCAGCGGGATGACGCTGCTGTCGCGGATCACCGGGCTCGCCCGCGAAAGCCTGAAGGCCGCGGCGTTCGGCGCCGGGCTGCAGATGGACGCGTTCGAGGCGGCTTTCCGACTGCCGAACATCCTCCGCCGGCTCTTTGCCGAAGGCGCGTTTTCGCAGGCATTCGTTCCGATCTTCGCCGAGTACCGCCGCCAGCGGGGCCTGGAGGAGACCCGGGCCCTCATGGGGCGGGTCGGCACGCTGCTCGCCCTCGTCCTGCTGGCGCTCACCATCGTCGGCGTGCTGGCCGCGCCGTGGCTCGTCTACGTCCTGGCTGGCGCCTTTGTGCAGACTCCGGGCAAAGCCGAGCTCACGGCAACGATGATCCGGATCGTCTTTCCGTACCTCCTGTTCGTGTCGCTGGTCTCGCTCGCGGGAGGCGTGCTCAACGTCTATCGGCAATTCGCCATTCCCGCATTCACGCCGGTGCTCCTCAACCTGTCGATCATCGGTGCGGCGTTGTTTCTCGCGCCGTATTTCGATCCGCCGATCAAGGCGCTCGCCTGGGGTGTGTTCATCGGCGGGGTCGCCCAGTTGGCCCTGCAGCTGCGCCCGCTGGCGAAGATCGGAATGCTGGTCGCGGCCGCGTTTCGATTGGCGCGACGAGGGTGTGCGCCGTGTGCTGGCGATGATGGGGCCGGCGGTGCTGGGCGTTTCGGCGGCGCAGATCTCGGCGCTCATCAACACGCAGCTCGCAGCGGCGCTGGGCGACGGCCGGATCTCCTGGATCACCTATGCCGACCGGTTGATGGAGTTTCCGAGCGCGCTCCTGGGCGTCGCGCTGGGCACGGTGCTCCTGCCGTCGCTGGCGAAATCCCACGCCGATGAAAACCAGGCGCAATACCAGTCGCTGCTCGACTGGGGACTGCGCCTCGCGTTCATGCTCGCATTGCCGGCGGCGCTCGCGCTCTGGGTGCTCGCGATCCCGATGATCTCGACGCTTTACCAGTACGGCCGGTTCACGGTGAACGACGTCGTGCAGACCCGAGCCGCGCTGCTGGGCTACAGCGCCGGTCTGCTCGGCCTGATCCTGGTGAAGATCCTCGCGCCGGGATTCTACGCGCGGCAGATCATGGGCACGCCGGTCAGGATCGCATTCGCGACCGTGCTGGTTTCGCAAACGCTCGCATTGATCCTGATGTTCCCGCTGGGCCACGCGGGCCTGACGCTTTCGACGTCGATCGGCGCGTGTCTCAACGCGGGGCTACTGTTCTGGTTCCTGAAGAAGCGCGGGATCTACCGGCCGAGCCCCGGCTGGCTCATGTTCCTCTCGAAGGTCGTCGTCGCGCTCTTCGTCCTTGCCGCCGTCCTGCTCTGGCTCGGCGGCCCGGCGTCGTACTGGCTTGCCGCGTCGCTGTGGGCCAAGGTCGGGCGGCTCGCCGGCGTCTGCATCGCAGGCGCGGCCGCCTACTTCGGCGCGCTGTGGCTGCTGGGCTTTCGCCTGCGAGACTTCGACCGGCGCGATGTGAAGCCGGATGCCACCGGCGTTGCCGACGTCGGTCCGTAAGGCCAGTTCGCCACCTTCGAGTCGACGCCACCCAGGGGTGTCGAACGCGGCCGCGACGCGGCGCGGCCGACCACGGGCGTCAGGTGCTGCCGACCTTGCGGTGCGGACAGCGTGGCTTCACGCACTCCGCATACAGATACAGCGCGTGTTCGGTGATCTCGAACCCGCGCTCGCGCGCCACGGCGATCTGGCGCTTCTCGATGCCCGGGTCGTAGAACTCCTCGACGCGCCCGCACTGCATGCAGACGATGTGGTCGTGATGCCGGCCTTCGTTCAATTCGAACACGGCCTTGCCGGATTCGAAATGATGGCGGACGAGCAACCCGGCCTGCTCGAACTGGGTCAGTACGCGGTAGACGGTCGCGAGGCCGATGTCGAGACCTTCCGCCAGCAGTCTCTTGTAGACGTCTTCGGCCGTCAGGTGCCTGACCTTCGAGGCCTCGAACAGATTGATGATCTTGAGCCGCGGCGCCGTCGCCTTGAGCCCGGCACTCTTGAGGTCTTTGGGCGAGGACACGGCAAAGGTCTCGTGATCGGCGGGTCGGGTGGCGGCGCGGGAGGATAGGAGCGCGCATCAGGTTCCGCTCCGTCCGGGGCCGTGCGGCGCCGCGGCTATAATAGCCGGTCCACCGGCAAATTCACAGGCACGTGTCCTCACTTCCCCCGCTGCCGCGTTCTGCGCTGCGCCGCCTCGCGGGCGCTGCGGCGGTGCTCGCCAGCCTGCTCGTTGCGGGCTGCGCGACGATCGACACGCATTTCCCGACGTTGCGCTCGTTCGGCGTCTACAAGCTCGATATCAACCAGGGCAATTTCCTCTCCCAGGACATGGTCGACCGGCTCAAGGTCGGGCAGACCAAGGTGCAGGTCCGGCAGGTGCTGGGCACGGCGCTGCTGGTGAGCCCCTTCCGCGAGAGTCGCTGGGACTACGCCTACCTGTTCATCCGGCAGGGGCGGGTCGTCGAACACCGCACGTTGAGCTTGTATTTCGTCGACGAGAAGCTCGCACGCTGGGAAGGCGACGAGATGCCGGCATCGGTGGCCGAATTGAACCGCGAGGCGCTCGCCCAGACCGGCGGTGAGGCCGCCTGGTCGGACCAGCGCTCGTGGTTCGAGAAGCTGCTCGATATTTTCGGAAAGAAGTGACGATGGCCGTGCGCATCGCGGTCGCCGGTGCCGGCGGACGGATGGGGCAGGCGCTGATCGAAGCGACGCTCGCCGATCCCGGCCTTGCGCTCGCCGCCGCGTTCGACATTCCGGGCAGCGCGGCGGCCGGTCACGATGCGGGCGAACGCTTCGGCCGCGCGACCGGCGTGATCGTCGGTACCGACGTCGATGCCGCGGCGCGTGCGGCCGACGTGCTGATCGATTTCACGCGTCCCGACGGGACGATCGTCCACCTTGCCGCATGCGCCCGCCACGGCACCGGTGCCGTCGTCGGCACCACGGGTCTCGCGGATGCGCAGAGGCAGGAGCTCACGGATTTCGCCCGGCAGATTCCGATCGTGTTCGCACCGAACATGAGCGTCGGCGTCAACGTGCTCCTGGCACTCGTCGAGACCGCCGCGAAGCGGCTTGGCCCCAGCTACGACATCGAGATCGTCGAAATGCACCACCGGCACAAGGTCGACTCGCCATCCGGCACGGCGCTGGGCCTTGGCGAAGCGGCCTCCCAGGGCAGCGGCCGTGTGCTTGCCGATTGCGCGGTCTATGCGCGCCATGGCGTCACCGGCGAGCGCAAAGCGGGCGCGATCGGCTTCGCCAGCCTGCGCGGGGGAGACGTCGTCGGCGAGCATACGGTGATCTTCGCCGGCGCGGGTGAGCGGGTCGAGCTCGCGCACAAGGCGACGTCGCGCCAGAACTTCGCTGCGGGCGCGCTGCGCGCCGCACATTTCGTCGCCGCGCGCCGGGTGGCGAAACAGGTCGGCCTCGCCGACATGCGGGACGTCCTCAACCTGGCCTGATCTGCCTTGGCGACCGCGTCGCATCCGTTCGACCTTTCCGGTATGCGGGCGCTTGTGACCGGCGGCGGCTCGGGTCTGGGGTTCGCGATCGCCCGCGGTTTGGGGCGGGCCGGCGCGGCGATCGTGCTGAACGGTCGCAACGGCGACAAGCTCGCCGCCGCCGCAACCGCGCTCGCACGCGACGGGATCGATGCGCAAATCGCGGCGTTCGACGTGACCGACGCCGCCGCGGTCGCCGCCGGCATCGCCGACATCGAGCGCGCGCCGGGCGGCATCGACATTCTGGTCAACAACGCCGCGATGAACCAGCGCAAGCCGCTGGACGAGTTTGCGCCCGCCGAGTGGCGTGCCCTGATGGCGGCGAACCTCGATGGCCCGTTCCTCGTGACACGCGCGCTGCTGCCGGCGATGAAGGCGCGACGGCGCGGCAAGATCATCAACATCTGTTCGCTGGCCTCCGACCTGGGACGCCCGAACATCGTTCCGTACGCGGCGAGCAAGGGCGCGCTCAGGATGCTGACGCGCTCGCTCGCCGTCGAGCTCGCCCCGCATAACGTACAGGTGAACGGCATCGCTCCCGGGTTCTTCAGGACGGAAATGAACGCGGCCCTCGTTGCCGACACGGAGTTCTCGGCGTGGGTCGCGCGCCGCACGCCGGCGGGACGATGGGGCGAGCCGCCCGAGATCGCCGGTGCGGCCGTGTTCCTCGCGTCGGCGGCCGCCGACTACGTGACCGGCCACTTGCTGTACGTCGACGGGGGATTTTCGGCGGCTTATTGAACACCGGAGGTCACTGCGATTCGGCACGCGCATGACCTGTCGCGCGCGGCGGCCGCCACGTTGCGCGCCCGTTGTGCCGGCACGGCCCCGCCGGTATAATCAGCTGCTCGAAAGCGGGGACGGCCGCGGGTGACGCCGGCGTTCCCGCTTCGCACGTCCGGCCCCCGGCGACGCGCCCCCCGGCGATCGACGCCGCGCCCATCGCGATTCCGCCATGCCCGATACGACCGCCACCAGCAGCCGCACGACGCTCGTCCCGCAGACGACGCCTGCGGTACTCGCGCTGTCCGACGGCACGGTGTTCCACGGCCGCGCGATCGGCGCACTGGGCACGTCGGTCGGCGAGGTGGTCTTCAACACGGCGATGACCGGCTATCAGGAAATCCTGACGGATCCGAGTTATGCCGGACAGATCGTCACGCTCACGTATCCGCATATCGGCAACGTCGGCGTGAACCCGGAGGACGTCGAATCGCGGCGGCCGTATGCGGCCGGGCTCGTGATTCGCGATCTGCCACGGCTCGTCTCGAATTTCCGTTCGACCGGCGAACTGGGTGCATATCTCGCCGCCAACAACATCGTCGGCATCGCCGACCTGGACACGCGCCGGCTCACCCGGCTGCTGCGCGACCGGGGTGCGCAGAACGGCTGCCTCTACGCCGGTGCGGTGATGGGCGAGTCGTCCATCGCGCAGGCGATCGCGCGTGCGAAAGCCGCGCCGTCGATGGCCGGACAGGATCTCGCCAAGGTGGTGAGCTGCACGGCGCCGTACGAGTGGACGGAAAGCACCTGGGAACTCTCGGCCGGGTATCGGCCGGGAGGCGCGCCGCGCTTTCATGTCGTCGCCTACGACTATGGCGTCAAGCACAACATCCTGCGGATGCTCGCCAAACGCGGGTGCCGGCTGACCGTCGTGCCGGCGCAGACGCCCGCAGAGGCGGTCCTCGCCCTGGCGCCCGATGGCGTCTTCCTGTCGAACGGGCCCGGCGACCCGGAGCCCTGCACGTACGCGATACGGGCGATCGCCGCAATCGTCGACGCCGGCGTGCCGACGTTCGGCATCTGCCTCGGCCATCAGTTGCTCGCGCTCGCGTCCGGCGCGCGGACCGTGAAGATGAAGTTCGGTCACCATGGCGCGAACCATCCGGTGCTCGACCGGGATACGGGGCAGGTACTGATCACGAGCCAGAACCACGGCTTCGCGGTCGACGCCACGACCCTGCCGCCGACGGCGCGAATCACGCATGTGTCGCTGTTCGACGGCACGCTGCAGGGGATCGCGCGGAGCGACCGGCCGGCGTTCAGCTTCCAGGGCCATCCCGAGGCGAGCCCGGGTCCGCACGACGTCGCGTACCTGTTCGACCGCTTCGTGAAGATGATGGAGAGCAAGTGAAGATGGTGCGAAAGACCCTCGGATAGCGTCGCGAGCGGGTCGGATGCAGGGCGGCCCGCAGCGAGGCCCGAGACAGTACCAACCAAGAAGGCGAGGGCTGAGCGAGGACACAGCGCAGCAGCCGACCCGCAGCAGCCATACGAACATGCCAAAGCGTACCGACATCGAATCGATTCTGATCATCGGCGCCGGCCCGATCGTCATCGGGCAGGCGTGCGAGTTCGATTATTCGGGCGCGCAGGCATGCAAGGCGCTCTCCGACGAGGGCTACCGGATCATTCTGGTGAACTCGAATCCGGCGACGATCATGACCGACCCGGAGATGGCGGCGGTCACGTACATCGAGCCCATCACCTGGCCGATGATCGCCAAGATCATCGAGCGCGAGCGTCCCGATGCGCTGCTGCCGACGATGGGCGGGCAGACGGCGCTCAACTGCGCGCTCGATCTCGCCCGCGAGGGCGTGCTCACGAAGTTCGACGTCGAGCTGATCGGCGCGTCGAAGAAGGCGATCGACAAGGCCGAGGACCGCGAGAAGTTCAAGGCGGCGATGACGCGGATCGGCCTCGGCTCGGCGCGCTCCGGCATCGCCCACAACCTCGACGCAGGCGCTTGAAGTCCAGGCGGACATCGGCTTTCCCGCGGTGATCCGGCCCTCGTTCACGCTGGCCGGCACCGGCGGCGGCATCGCCTACAACAAGGACGAGTTCGTCGCGATGTGCAAGCACGGGCTCGCGATGAGCCCCACGCACGAGCTCCTGATCGAGGAGTCGCTGCTCGGCTGGAAAGAGTTCGAGATGGAGGTCGTCCGCGACCGGAAGGACAACTGCATCATCGTCTGCTCGATCGAGAACGTCGACCCGATGGGCGTGCACACCGGCGATTCGATCACCGTCGCGCCGGCGCAGACGCTGACCGACAAGGAATACCAGATCATGCGCGACGCGTCGATCGCCGTGCTGCGCGAGATCGGTGTGGACACCGGCGGCTCGAACGTGCAGTTCGCGATCAGCCCGGACGACGGACGGATGATCGTGATCGAGATGAATCCGCGGGTCTCGCGCAGCTCGGCGCTCGCGTCGAAGGCGACCGGCTTCCCGATCGCCAAGGTCGCTGCCAAGCTCGCGGTCGGCTATACGCTGGACGAGCTCTCCAACGACATCACCGGGGGCAACGGCGGGCACTTCATGCCGGCGTCGTTCGAGCCGACGATCGACTACGTGGTCACGAAGGTCCCACGCTTCGCGTTCGAGAAATTCACGCAGGCCGACGACCGGCTCACCACGCAGATGAAGTCGGTCGGTGAGGTGATGGCGATCGGCCGCACATTCCAGGAATCGCTGCAGAAGGCGCTGCGCGGCCTCGAATCCGGGGTCGACGGCTTCAATCTCAAGACGGTCGATCCGGACAAGATCGGCGACGAGCTTGCCTACCCGCGCGCCGAAC